>JBHLRP010000002.1:6526-214605 GCA_048882485.1 Candidatus Thorarchaeota archaeon | reverse complement strand
ACGCTGTCAAAGATGCGGATCTAGTTATCGAGGCAATTCCTGAAATTGTAAAGCTCAAACTTGATACATGGAAGGAAATTGACGAGGCCGCTCCAAAGCATGCGATCTTGGCGTCCAACACTTCTAGTATCAGCATTACCCAAATGGCTGCTGTCACTGAGCGGCCGAATCTATTCATAGGTATGCATTTCTTTAACCCGGTTCCTGTCATGCGGCTGGTAGAGATCATTAAGGGCCAGGCTACAGACGATTCTACTGTGAAGGTGATTGAGGAGGTTTCTGCTAGGATTGGAAAGGAAACCGTCCTGGTTAATGAAGCACCAGGATTTGCTGTGAATCGCCTGCTAGTGCCAGCTCTGAATGAGGCAGTATTTGCAATCCAAGAGGGCATTGCAACTGTTGAGGACATGGATAAAGCCATTCATCTTGGGCTGAACTGGCCGATGGGACCACTGACTCTTGCTGATTTTGTTGGGCTTGACACGATGCTCTACATATCTGACTACTTTGTGGACGAGTTCAAAGACAGCAAGTACAGAGCACCAGCACTTCTGCGAAAGATGGTTCGTGCAGGGTGGCTGGGTAGGAAATCTGGCATGGGCTTCTATGACTACTCTGGCGATAAGCCGGTTCCTAACAGGTTCTAATCCTCATATCGGAGTGATCTTGCGTAGGTCACTCCTGCCTCCATTTTCGAGGCAACATTAATAGTGCCAAGACTTTGTCATTCATAGTGACTCTCTATGAAGTTCAAGGAAACCAAGTATGTTGGTTTTGATGGCACACGGATGTTTATGGCATCCTGGATTCCTGACAACGAAAAGCCTCGTGCATTGATTATAGCGATACATGGATTGGGTAGCCATGGACTGGATTTAGGTACAATTGGTGAGTTCATGGCTGAGAAAGGGATCGCGGTCTTTGCTCCTGACATGAGAGGCTTCGGCCATTTCGAAGGGCAAAAAGGGCATGTGATGCGCTTCAGTGAATACATAGAGGATATACAGAATCTTGTGATGCAGGTCAAAGACAGGTTTCTGAATAAGATCACCTTTCTGTTTGGAGCCTCGCTTGGAGGCCTCATGGTCCTGCGATATATCATGGCATATCCTAGGACTGTTGATGGGATTCTACTGCAGTGTCCAGCAGTGGCACAGACTCTGGAAATTGGCCCGGTGAGGAGATTCTTCGCAAGGATCCTCTCCCTCCTGAATGTGAAAAGGTATTACGAGGGCGATGTCGATTTGGCCGATGGATCGCGCAGCCCTGAAGTCATTATGAGGCATGAAACAGACCCTCTTCGATTCCATGGCGTCACGCCAAGGTTCGGGATAGAAGCGTTGAAAGCGTCTGAAGAGACCTTCAAGGAGGGGGAGAGAATTACTTTACCTGTCTTCTATCAACAGGCAGGGGATGACAAGCTAATCTCCCCCGATAGAAGCAAGGAGTTCTTTGAATCAATTGCATCCAAGGATAAGACGTTTCGTATGTACGAAGGACTTTATCATGAGCTACATGAGGAACCTGAGAAGGATATGGTCCTAGCTGAAATGTATGGATGGCTTCAAAAGCGCCTACCTTCCTAGTTCGCATTCTCTCTCCTATGTCCGAAGATAATATGGGGCGGTATCAACAAAGCTGGGAGACAAGTCAATAGAATGATTCCCCAGTCAACGAGATTGAGCGGCATGGTTTCAAACAATGGTTGCATGAATGGAACATAAATGGTTGCTAGGGTGAGAAGGACGGACAATGCTACTGCACCCATGAGTGCTTTCGAGCCCGTAACATGAGTCTTCCAAACTGGTCTATACTCATCCCTACAGTTCCAGACGAAGAGAAGCTCAAAGGTGACCACACTCGCAAAAACTGTCGTACGAGCATGCTTCAGAATATCGTTCCAAGGTGCGATGGCCCAGTCGACAAGGGGGCCTGTTATGCCAGGAATCCACCCACCATTGATCGTTAGAGCCAGAAGAAAGACAAATGCTGCGGCTAGGAAAGCAACAAAGCCTGCAATGACCACAAACATGACCATACCCCGATCCATCATTTTCTTTCCGGGCTTTCGCGGTGGGCGGTCCATTACGCCCTCCTCAGGAGGGTCAACACCTAGAGCTAGGGCTGGGAAACCATCAGTGGCGAGATTGAGCCACAGTATCTGAATAGGCGTAATTGGCAGAGGCAGTCCAATCAGCACGATGGTGAATATGAGGAATATCTCGTCAAAGTTCGCCGCCAAGAGGAATCGCACAAATTTACGGATATTGGAGTATATCTCTCGCCCTTTCTCAACAGCTGTCACAATGGTCGCAAAGTTGTCATCTGTGAGGATGACATCAGATGCCTCCTTTGTGACATCAGCACCGCGCACGCCCATAGATACGCCTACGTCTGCTGTCTTAACAGCGGGGGCGTCGTTCACACCATCACCTGTCATCGCGACGACTTCATTATGAAACTTAAGCGCGTTCACAATCTTGAGTTTATGGTCGGGGGAAACTCTGGCATAGACATCTACATGACGAACTGCATTGCTGAGGTCTTCATCAGACATCTGCTCTATCATTGCACCTGTAACTACATCGGCATCTCTATCGATTAGGCCGACTTCGACGGCTATTGCTCTAGCGGTCAGCTCATGGTCGCCAGTAATCATGATTGGTCGTATTCCCGCATGCAGACAGGTCCTAATTGCCTCATGGACCTCGTCTCTCGCAGGGTCTATCATCCCCACAAGACCAACGAAAATCAGATTTCGTTCAACCTCCTCTGGTTCCCATTCTTCGAGTTCTTCATCCAAGCGACGATATGCGAATGCAAGGACCCTGAGAGCATTAGCTGCAAATCCTGCGTTGATGGCAAGGATGTTCTCACGGTTTTTCTCAGTTAAGTCACAAAAAGCATCATGCTCATATCCCTTATCACAGAGTGGGACTAGAACCTCTGGTGCACCTTTCGAAAACGCCCAGAGAGCCCCATCTTGGTCTCTGCAAATAGTGGTCATTCGTTTGCGTGAAGAGTCGAATGATATTTCCGAAATCTCTTCATACTTTGAGCGAGTTTCTTCGTAGGATATTCCTGCTTTTTCAGCAACGACGAGTAGAGCCCCTTCAGTCGGGTCGCCAACAATGGACCAATCAGCTGAACTTGTTGGATCAGGTTGCAACAGGGAGTTCGTACACAACTGACCAATCTCAAGAAGTCGGGCTGTATGTGGATCTGCCTTTACATCGAAGTCAGTACTAGCTCTGTAAAAACCGCCATCACGATTGTAGCCGACACCGGTCACGTTGATTGTCATGCCATTCGTGAAGAGTGCCTGAACAGTCATCTCATTCTTTGTAATTGTGCCAGTCTTGTCGGAAGCTATGATAGTTGTTGATCCTAGGGTTTCGACTGATGGCAGTCGTCTGACTATCGCATTACGGTCAACCATCATTTGTACGCCAATTGCTAGAGTGATGGTCACCACTGCAGGAAGTCCCTCCGGGATAGCAGATACTGCAAGTGCAATTGCCGCCAACAATGCCTCGATTGGATTCGAGGCTACACTTGCAAACACCTCGGCAGCGAAGACAATGATGCAGAGTGCAATGACCAGCAGCCCCAGTTTCTTGCCAAGGTCCGCCAAGTCTTGCTGGAGTGGGGTCATATCCTTCTCACTCTCTTGAACCATCTCTGCGATTTTGCCGAATCTTGTTTGCATCCCTGTAGCAGTAGCAATTGCCTGACCCTTGCCGGATACAATTGTTGTGCCTTGAAAGACCATGTTCTTCAAGTCACCAACAGCTGGCGAGACCAAATTTAGAGGATCAGTCACTTTCCTCACAGCCAACGACTCACCCGTGAGGACAGCTTCATCTGCGGAGAGACCTACTGCATAGGAAACTCTAGCATCAGTGGCAACCTTGTCTCCAGTCTCAAATCCGAGCATATCACCTGGAACAACATATCGTGAGTCAATCTCCTTCCAAAGTCCATCGCGTTTTACCCTTGCCCGAGGTGCAGCCATTTCCTTGAGGGCGTCTAGCGCTTTTTCTGATCTATATTCTTGTACGAAGCCAAACACAGCATTGAAGAGCACAATAGCTCCTATCACAATCGCATCGATAAAGCCAGATTCACCTTCCTGAGAGAATAAACCAGTTATGACAGAAATCGCAATAGCGACGAGGAGTATCAATACCATAGGATCGGTGAACTGCCGTAGGAACATGACTATGGGACTTACAGTACCAGTTTCAATGAGCTCATTATACCCGTATTTCTCGATGCGCTGAATAGCTTCTTCCTCGGTCAGCCCGTCTGTTGTCGTTTCGAGTGCTTTCACTATGTGCTCGAGGTCGTTATTGTACCATTGACCTTCAACCATTTTGTGGACTCCACTGCACCTTCCGAGTTAGCATACTCCCTCGTGGCTGACTAGCGCCCTCCATGTAGGGAAAAATACCTTTCGGCATGTCACAAAACTATCTGTAGTCTTATTCGAAAACATTAAGAGATTGACGATTCCAGCAGCAGCCGTTCAGACTGAAAGGTGAAAAGCTGTGTCTGATGAGAAGGAGCCGGCTGAGGAGAAGGCAGAGGAAGAAACCAAGGAAAAAGCAGAGGATAAAACCGTCCCCAAGTACCGTTTCAAATGCTTGGAGCAGAAATGCACAACACGTGATTGCCACATCCGACCTCACGTTAACGTGACATTTGGAGACCTTAGTAGGTGGACTGTCCAGGGCTATATTGCCAATATTATTGGCGGACTAGAGATAATCCCTCCAGAGAAAGAAACTGATTCGATGACAATAGAAACCAAGAGAAAACCATTGAAGGTCGAGTCAGAAGGAAGCGCATGCATCTTCTTTGACGAAGATGCAAATGGCTGCATCATTAGATACGCACGCCCCATTTCATGCAGGACATTTCCTCTTGAGTACAATGGAACCAAGTACTACCTCAGCAGCAAGGACTGCCCCGGAGTAGGTCAAGGTGAGGTAACAAAGGATGGGCTCAAAGACGCCAAGGAGCTCGCAGAACAGGACTATAAAGAAAGGGTTGAAACAATAACGACCCTACCCGCTGCATACTCGCTTGTCATTGAGCCGATGATAAGACAATCCGCTGAAGCCATGGAAAGAATGTCTGAAGATGACAGAAAGCAGATGGAAGAACTCCTCTCGAGGACTAGAGATGTGTCTCCTGACAGCGACAAAGACTCGGACTAGCCATCAATAATTACTAGGCCTCTAGGCATGTAGGTTAGAATCTCAGGGTATTTTTCTGTCACACAGACTAAGTCTTCGATTCTCACTCCGAATTTCCCCTCGAGATAGATACCTGGTTCAACACTGTGGGTCATTCCGGGTTTGAGCTCGGCCGAGTTTCCCCTCACCAAGTATGGTGGCTCATGCACTTCTAGTCCAATGCCATGTCCGAGTCTATGAGTGAAGTATTCTCCGTAGCCAGATTCTTCTATCACTCTTCTGGCAATTCCGTCGGCTGCGCCGCATGCCAATCCCTCACTTATTCGCTCAATTGTCTCCTGCTGGGCTTTCAGAACAATGGAGTGTATTAGTTCCTGCTCGTCAGATGGATTTCCCACAACTCCAACTCGAGTCATATCAGTGTTATAACCCTCCACGATGCATCCACAATCCATCAGAACCATGTCACCTTTCTTGAGTGTGCGAGCTCCAGCTGATGCATGCGGCAACGCACTATTCTCACCAAACTGAATTGCAGAGAATGTAGGAACGGCTCCTAGCTTGGTTATCTCAGCTCTCACCATTTGCTGCACTTCTAGTTCTGTCATTCCCAACTCTGCTTTTGCGAACGCTTCTGACACCGCATCTTTGATGATCCTCCCAGCTTTTCTCATTAGCACAAGCTCTTCTTCTGTCTTAGAGAGCCGCATCTCATCAATTAGAGGGGTCAGGGAAGCATGTTCATTTATTCCCCCAACAGCAGTTTCCAAAGACCAGTAGATTCCAAGCGGCAGAGTTTCTTCAAAAGCAATTGATTTGCCGCCCTCAATGGAACCAAGCGTATTTGCTAGAACTCTGTATGGGTCTTCATCCTCAGCCCATGGATGAATGTCCTTAATCCATGTGTGTTCAGCAAGGGTGGACACCTCGAAGGCAGGAGCTACAATTTGAGGGCTCCTATCAGGAAACAGAAGAAGTGCAATAAGCCGCTCAGACAACGCCCGATGAATCCCTGTTAGATAAAGGAAAGCAGCAGAGGGGGTTACAATACCGAAGTCCACATTTTGTTCTTCAAGGAATCCCGTGACGCGCCTCATACGTTCAATATACGCTTTGCTCTCGAGCATTTTTGGACGCCCACAACTGAGAAGTGAACATCCACGAGGGGTATTAACGATGACGGTCTTGGTCATTAGAATTAGAGTTAAATGTAAGGCACATGGCTTCAGACTCTCCAAGGTGTGAAGCAATGGAAGATGTGGTGGAAGCGCACTTGCCTGAGAAGAAACTTCCGCCAAAGGTCTATACTGTTGGCGCATTAACACAGTTTGCAGTTGGAATGTATCAGCCGTTTCTACAAGTATACATGATTGATATGGGTGCAACTCTGGGACAGCTTGGACTCTTCCGAAGTATTGGAAATGCGGCTCCAACCGCCCTTCAACCTGCTTGGGGGGCTCTATCTGATAGAATTCATAGAGCAAAAGCGTTTGTAGCATTTGGCACCTTCACAGGCATGATTATGGTGCTAATGTTTCTCTGGGCTAGATCACCCATTGAGATGATTGCGCTCTATGGAATCCAATCAATTCTATTCAGCATGCAGATTCCCACCTGGCAATCTCTTCTAGGAGGGCTTATGGAAGAGAAGAATCGAGGCACCGAACTAGGTCGACTGGGCGTGGTTGTCAATGTGGCCTCCTTGTGTGCTACGCTTCTATCGGGATTTATCGCTGGGTTTCCTTTTCTTATTTCAATTGTCCGGGAGGCATTCGGAGATTTTAGCCTGATCCTATTCCCCGCTGTTGAATCGTGGAGAGAAGCGTATTACCTACCATTCTATCTTACTGCGATTGTTGGCATTCTGTCATCGATTGCCGCACTCATGATTAAAGAAGGAAAACGTGAGAAAGAGGGAGAGGCTAGATTTCCGAATCTTCTGAAGATAGCTACGCAGCCGGGGGACTTCAGAAGACTCTGGATAATCTCGATTTTATTCTCGTTCTCAATGTCTGTTGCTTGGCCATACTTCATGGTTGTACAACGTGAATGGCTAGGCAATTCGAATCTGGAGATAGCAATAGCTTCTGTGGTCATGTCAGCCACCACAGTTGTATTCACAATGCCAATGGGTCAGCTGAGCGATAGAATTGGAAGGAAGCCTCTCATATTGATAGGGAGGACTATGCTCTTCCTAGTGCCAATTCTCTACGCATTTGCATCGAATGTATATGTTATCTATATTGCAAATGCATTAGCTGGCTTTTCAATAGCGTCTAGCTTCAACTCAATCACTGCATACATATATGACGTCGCTCCTGAGGAAGAGAGAGGCTCACATCTAGCAGTTTTCAACACCCTGTCCGGAATAGTGTACTTCTGTGGGTCTCTTTTCAGTGGGATTATGGGTGATTGGATATCAATAGGAACCAGCCGATATTTCGCTGTCTTCACCATGCTTCTATTAAGTGGAGTCGCACGGCTCCTTTCGTCGTCTTTCTACATCTTCTTGCGTGAGCCCCGAGAGTATTCCTCCAATATGAGGATGGAAATCAGGGCATGGATTCTTCGTCGAAGATTTGATAGAGACCTTGGTTGAAACAGACATACTTAAGGACATGAGGACAGAATTTGCTTGACACTGCCAGTGAGGCTTGGGCTTGTCGAAGAGAAATCTCAGCTTTGAGGACACTTGGAAGGTGGAGATCAGAAGAGGTCTTCTCCAATACGCAGTCCTAGCCATCGTCAAGCGCCATGAAGAAGGCATCCATGGATATGGAATTGTGCGTGAGCTAGAAGAGCGCACCGATGGACTTCTTGAAGTGAAGGAGGGAACCCTCTATCCAATTCTACATCGTCTTAAGCGAGAGCGTCTACTCAATGATAGAATTGAGCCATCAGATTCAGGCCCGAGAAGAAAGGTCTATGTCCTAACTGGTGAGGGTGATAGAGTCTACAGGCGGCTGTCCACAATTCTGGGAGATATCTTTGAAAAACTGGAGGAATTGAAATGAACAAAGAAGCAGAGGAAGCTATCAAAGAGTATCTGAAGAGGATTGAGCAATTGCTACCTCCAGGCTTTGAAACAGAGGACCTTATCGAAGATCTAAGAGAGCACATCCTTCAGTCATTTGCCTCCAAGATGGACGCACGTCCATCGGAGAGCCCTATGGAGCTCGTTAAAGAGATATTGGAGGACTTGGGAGAACCTGAGGACATTGCTGAGGAGCAACTGCAGTCAGGACCAAAGGAAGAGGTACTAGATGAAAAGCGATCGAAGGGCATGTATGTCCTTGGAAGGCTCGTTTTTGCGGTGATAGTAGTAATCATAGCGGCTGCACTTGTTGCCTTCTACACTGGTGGAGAAATGGATTTTGGTTTCACATTGGCAGTTCTCCTAGTCTTTGTAATCGCTGAATGGTATGTCAGAGCATGGCAAGCCGGAGAATCATCACCGTTTGGATTTCTTGAAAGGAAATAGGCAATCCTAAAGAGTCTCTGAAGCCATGGACCAGAACATGACTATCAAGACATTGTACTTTGATGAGGCATCATCAGAACACACAAATGCAGTATTCGAAGTTGTTGAAGGATTCCTTAGCGAACACGAAGAAATCAGGAAAGTAGTTGTGGCAACAACAAGTGGCACTACTGGGGCGGCCGCAGCTAAAAGGTTCTCCAAGCATGATGTCATTGTTGTATCTCATCACACCGGATTCTCAGCTCCTAATGAGAACGAACTTGACGAATCCGAAAGAATGTCTATTGAGAAAAGCGGAGCCAAACTCCTCACCACGACTCATGCGTTCGCAGGAGTTGCTAGAGGAATCAGAAAGGATGTTGGAACATGGACACCAACCGAAATGATGGCTATCGCGTATCGAACTTTCTGCGAAGGCACCAAGGTCTGCGCAGAGATAGCAATGATGACAGCTGATGCAGGCCTTGTTAGAGTTAATGAGGATGTAGTCTGCATTGCTGGTACTGGATTTGGCGCAGATACAGCGTGGCTTGTCACTCCAGCAAACACAAATAGATTCCCAGAATTGAAGATGAAGGCATGCATATGCAAACCGTTGAAGTTCTAGTCAAAGATGTCATCAAACTTCTTCAGGTACTCTTTCTGTTCTTTCGAGAGCTTCTTCGGTATCTTTATCGAAACCCTCACCAGTTGGTCACCTAGGCGACCCTCCTCAGTTTGTACACCCTTGCCCTTCATCCTAAGGACTGTGCCGCCCCTTGTTCCCTTGCGTATCTTCATCTTGCTCAAACCGCGCATGGTCGGCACATCCATTTCTCCACCCATAACAGCAAGCGAGAATGGAATCTCAGTTTCCATGTAGACATGGAGACCCCTCCTAACAAAAATCTCATGAGGCTCAACTGTAAACATTAGGATGAGGTCTCCAAGGGGTCCGCCTCTTTGTCCAGCACTACCTCCTCCCTGAATCCTAATACCTTGCCCGTCCTCTACTCCGGGAGGAATAGGAATCTTGATCTCACGCCTGTCCTTTTGAAGCCCGGAACCGCGACAACTAGAGCATGGTGAGTCTATCACTTCACCTTGGCCACCGCATGTGGGACAAGTCTGGGAAACCGTCATGAACCCACCCATGGAACGCATTACCTGCCCTCGTCCTCTACAAGAAGAGCATGTCCTAGGTGAGGAACCAGGATTGGCACCACTGCCTCCGCAGGTCTCACAGTGAATCTGTCTGTTGAATGCTATCTCTTTCTCAACCCCAAAGAAAGCTTCTTCAAAAGTGAGGGGGATTGTGAGTCTGAGTGTCTGACCAGGAGGAGGGCCGGCACGCCCTCGTCTACCCATGCCAAAGTCGCCGAAGCCAAATCCTCTGAATAGGTCACCAAAGATATCACCAAAGCCGCCCATGTCGATGCCTTGAAAGTCAGCAGTGCCATATCTGTCGTAATTGGCTCTCTTCTCTGGATCGCTTAGGACTTCATACGCCTCGTTTATGCCTTTCAAGATGTCTTCTGCTTTGGCATTACCAGGATTCCTATCAGGATGATACTTCTTGGCGAGGCTACGATATGCCTTCTTGATTTCATCCTGAGTGGCACTCCTGCTCACACCAAGACGCTCATATAGGTCATCTGAAGCCAAGTAGTACCACCATTATTGATGTTAATCGAGATCCTCGAAGTCTACATCGACGACATCTTCTGCGTCATCTTCAGTCTTTTCAGTAGTTTCACCAGCTGGCTGCTGGCCGAAGGCCGCTCCCATCTGGCTCGGATCGAATCCCGTTGCTCCGGGCCCCTGTTGTCCATAGACCTTCTCTGAAATCTTGTATAGTACCTGTTGCACTTCCTCGGTACCAGACTTCATCTTGCCATAGTCCTCAGATTCAATAGCTTTTCTGAGGTCTTCTGATTTGGACTCCAGTTCCTTCTTTAAGTCTTCAGGGACTTTGTCTCCGAGGTCTCTAACCAGTTTCTCACCTTGCCATATAATCTGGTCAGCTGCATTCAGAGTATCTGCCTGTGCCTTACGTTTGGCATCTTCTTCTGCGTATTGTTCAGCCTCTTTTACCATGCGGCTCACATCATCTTCAGAGAGGTTGGTTGTCGCTGTGATCTCTATAGACTGCTCGTTACCTGTTGCCAAGTCTTTTGCTGTGACTTGTACAATTCCATCAGCATTGATATCAAATGTCACTTCAATCTGAGGAATGCCGCGTGGCGCAGGAGGAATGCCAACAAGCTGAAACCGACCTAGCGTCATGTTGTCTTTCGACATAGGGCGCTCTCCTTGTGTAACATGGATATCAACGGCAGGCTGGTTGTGGGCAGCTGTGGTAAATTTCTTGCTCTTCCTTGTGGGGATTGTGGTGTTTCTTTCGATAAGAGGAGTAGCCACACCTCCTAGAGTTTCAATGCTAAGCGTAAGTGGAGTAACATCAAGAAGGAGGATATCAGTTTCACCAGAAATGACACCAGCCTGTGCTCCAGCCCCTAGTGCGACAACCTCGTCCGGATTGATACTCTTATCGCCTTCCTTCCCGAAAATTGCACGTACGGCTTCCTGAATCATTGGCATTCGAGTTGCGCCGCCAACAAGTAGAATCTTGTTAACTTGCTCAGCTTCCATCTTTGCATCTGACAGGGCTTGACGGATAGGACCAATGGTAGCCTGCACTAAATCATCAGTCATCTTCTCAAATTGCGACCGAGTTATTTCTGTGTCAATATGCTTCGGGCCACTCTGATCAGCTGTGATATAGGGCAAGTTAATCGTTGTCTTTTTGACAGTAGACAGCTCAATCTTTGCTTGTTCGGCTGCGTCCCTTATTCTCTGCATTGCAGAGAGGTCCTTTGTAATATCCATACCAGTTTTCTTGTTGAAGTCTTCAACGGCCCAATCAATTATGCGCTTGTCCCAGTCGTCACCGCCAAGTTGGGTGTTTCCGCTGGTTGAAAGCACCTTGTAAACATCCTCTCCGATGTCAAGAATGGATACATCAAAAGTGCCGCCCCCCAAGTCATATACAAGAACGTTGATTTCTTCGCCTTTGTCGAGATTATAAGCCAACGCGGATGCTGTTGGTTCATTAACAATACGAAGTACCTCAAGTCCTGCTATTCTACCAGCGTCCTTTGTGGCTTGTCTCTGACTGTCATTGAAATAGGCTGGGACTGTAATTACAGCTCGCTGAATAGACTCGCCAAGGAATGCTTCAGCATCCTTCTTCATCTTTGTGAGAATCATGGCCGAGATTTCTTGAGGGGAATACTCCTTGTCGCCAATCTTGACCTTGTAGTCTTGTCCCATTTTACGCTTGATGGATCGCACTGTACGTTCTGGCATAGAAACAGACTGGCGCTTTGCAAGCTCGCCTACTACAATCTCACCTTTCGGGGTAATCCCTACAACTGAAGGAGTCAATCGACCTCCCTCTGCATTTGGAATAATGGTTGGCTTTCCTGCCTCCATATATGCAATGCCACTGTTTGTCGTTCCAAGATCAATTCCAACAACTTTTGTCATCATTCATCACCTTCAGCTTCTGATTCTTCATCATCCGTTTTATCTTGACCCTCAGATTCTAGAGGGATTTCATGCCGGTTCACAACAACTAGCGCGGGCCTCAGCACTTTCTCCTTAAGCATGTATCCTTTCTGGAATACATCTACAACGAGGCCATCAGGCCTGTCAGCGTCGTCCATAGTCCCCACAGCATGTTGATAGTAGGGATCAAAAGGCATTCCCATGGATTCTTTGGGCTTAACACCTTCCTTTTCCAGTATGTTCCTGACTTGCTTCTCTATTGCGCTAACACCTTCCTTTGCGGCATTGGGATTCTTAGAGAAGTCCACTTCGAGCGCTCGTTCAAGATTATCATAGACCTCAAGAACTTTTAGTAGGATCCCTTCAGAAGCGAATTTCGCAGCCTCACTAAAGCGGCTCTCCATCCGCTTGCGGTAATTGTCAAATTCAGCCTGCAAACGCTGAAATTTGTCTAGAAGCTCCTCCGATTTCAGACTCGCTCGCTCAATCTCATCAGCCTCTGACGTAGGAATTAGCTCAAAGTCCTCATTTTCGTCTTCAGTGGTCATATCAACCTCTATTGACTCATCTTCACGCTCGTCCTGCATTCTTGGCAGTTCCACCTATCAATTGCTTCTCCTTGACGTAATCAGATGCCTGTGGGGTTTCAAACCTTGAGGGAATAGATAGAATCGTCTACACCTCACCCCGGCTGTCGGCGGTCTTTCTATCTTCAAAGAAAAACTTTTCGAACTGACCGAAAACGCCTTTTAGGTAAGAGATTGGAGAAACTGACATGGCAAGCGAGGAAGACCTCAGACAAGCAATTGATTATATCAAAAAGGGAGAACGCATTGTTGCACTTACCGGTGCGGGGATCAGTGTTGATTCAGGAATCCCAGATTTCCGCTCAGAGGGTGGGCTCTGGGAAAGATACGACCCTCACGAATATGCCACCTATGAGTCATTCCTAAGGAATCCTGAGAAATTCTGGCAGATGGGACAAGAACTTGCTGAGGTAATTCTAAAGGCGGAGCCCAATGCCGCCCACAAAGGACTTGCAAAACTAGAAGAAACTGGCAAGCTTAGTGGTATAATCACATCGAACATCGACAACTTACATCAGTCAGCAGGAAGCAAGAAAGTCATAGAGCTACATGGCAATTATCTACGCGCGTATTGCATGAACTGTTCAATGCAATACATTGGCGAAGACATTCATCGACGTGTGGCGGAAGGCGAGATTCCGCCAATATGCGACCAATGTGGTGGAATCCTGAAGTCTGAAGCAATCCTGTTTGGTGAGCCCCTTCCAGAAACTCCAATGCAAGAGGCAATAGAAATGTGCCGCTCTGCGGACTTGATGCTAGTCATCGGTGCAAGCCTGACAGTCTTCCCAGTTGCGTTTCTTCCACAATTGGCTAAGAATGAAGGAGCAAAGATCATAATCATCAATCTGACAGGTACGAATAAAGATCACATGGCCGACCTAGTACTTCGAGGCAGGGCATCCGATATTGTACCTGCAATCACCAATTTCTAGACTGGTGGGAATGCAAGATAAGAGTAAGCCCCAAGGAGACCCGGTAGAAATATCACTCCCATGAAAATCGTTATCAATCCTAGGAGATGTTGGTTCTTATCCATTAGCCAGAGACCTAAGTACGAATATCCATAGGCAATAACGCAAGCAGTGAATCCCATCACGATGGTTGAGAGTGGAGGGATTGCAATTGCAAGAAAACCACCCACCGTGGTCCATAGAATTCCAATATTGAGTATCACAAAGAAACCTCTGACAGCAAGGTAGATGATTATAGCTATAAACAGACCAATCTGTGAGAAGGTCAGGCGAGCGGACAGAATAGGCGCATTCATCGTGATTCAGTTTGTTCAGAAAATTGACGACAAAAAAGCCTTTTCTCCCGCATGCGAATTCCTTAAACGAGGGTAAATGTCCAGACTTCTCACTTTGAAAGCGATCATACCCTGGAAACTGGCGAGCCTTGGTCAGTTATCCATTCTATTGGAGGTCAGTTCTCCAAAGCCCGGAAATGTGAGCCGGCTCCGAAGATTCTCAGACACAGGATACAGGCACTTTCTGGCTAGCGCTTCACTTGCATCAAGAGGCTTGCATATAGCTGCGTCGAAAGGTCAGGAATTGGCTGAGGGGCGAATTGGTCCTGAAGATGTTAAGATTGGAAGCATCATATACGAGTGTTCGCGAGATGTCTTCTCAGGTTTGAATCAGAGGAATACCATTTTCGGGACAGTTCTTCTCCATGTGCCTCTTGTCATAGCAGCGGGAGCGAATATCGCAGAATCAGACATGTTCACGACAGACAGTATGAGTCGTTGGATCAAGGTGATATTAAATGCAACATCATCTGAAGATACGGTAGATCTCTACAGAGCATTCCATCTAATACATCCTGGAGGCCAACTGAACAAGGCAGATGCCACATGGACTGATGTTCATGACAGATTTGACATCGAAAATCCAAAGGTGTTTGACAACATTAGAGAAGATAACATGACTCTACATGATCTCTTCAAGATGTCTGCGGATGTCGACCCGATTTCGCGAGAGTGGTCTGAATATTATCAAGATATCCTAGGGAAAGTGTTCCCGTATCTAGATGAAGTTGCAGAGAGTCTGGAAGACCTTGAAGAAGGCATTGTAAGAACTTTCATCTGGCAGCTATCGAGGCACCATGATGGACTAATCCTAAAGAAAGCAGGAATCAAACGTGCTGAGGAGGTCCGAGTTCTAGCCGAGAAAATCGTCAACAATGGCATGAATGGAAAAGATACTGATGATTTGATGACACATCTGGATGATGAACTGAGGAGAGAAGGCAATCTCCTTAATCCAGGAACAACAGCTGATTTCGTATCAGCAGCAATCTTCTGCAAACTTGTCGCAATAGAGTTTGGAAGGACTTAACCAAGAATGCCACTGAACAGGATGGCCGCAAGAACAAAGAGCAGAATTGCAGATGGCAGAGTCATTGCTTTCGCCTCGAGACGCTTTATCTCGCGCACTTCTTTGCTAGGGCCGAGTTGGTAGGATATAATGAGGATTATCCCCAAGATGATTAGCAGAGAAGCAATTCCTTCATGCGCCATGTCAATCCATCCAGGCTGGAAATTCTATTCTCACTATTAACTCTACTTGATTGGTTTCGTTGAAGACGAATATCAAACTCAGAAACATGAGAACGGAGTACGCATGGTCATACTCTTACATGAGAACCTGACGGAAGACATGCTCGAACTTCATTCGGAGTTCCCTGGCTCTCTCCGCATCAGCCAGATAGAGAGGCTGCCTCATATCCTGAAGATTTGGAATTTTTCTGCAAAGTTTCTGCCCCATCAACTTGCGTAGGGCAAATGAGACTGTTCTTGGGGCAAGATCGACCCTAGTGGAGATATCTTTCGGGGTCAGAGGACCATCATGCGTTAGTTTGTCTAGGACTATAATTGCACTTCTTGGTAGCTCTAAGGACATTATTCACCACCGGCCCTTCTTCGGGCTATAGCCTTCCTTGACTAATGTTCTCTGAGTACAATATAAGACAATAGGTCAAGGCAGAGGGCCCCATTATTGAGTAGTTACTCTATTTTGATTTGCTTCGACTCCAACAAGATAACGAAGGAGAAAGTGCACTGTAGGGGAGCATTCAAGTGGAGGATGGTTGTGACAGAAGCACATCTGCTGTAAGAAGAAAGTGAGTAATCCCAAATGAAGGACCGTGTGTTTGTAACCAGAAGAATTCCGGAGAAGGGCCTACAGCAAATAAGGGCGAATTTTAACACCAATGTTTGGGCAGATGTTGATCCACCGTCAAAGAAGGAGATCATCAAGGGTGCTCAAGGCTGCAGAGGACTTCTCACACTCCTCTCAGACCCAATAGACGCTGAGCTGATGGACTCGCTGCCAAGCCTTAGAGTTATTGCGCAATATGCCGTGGGCTACGACAACATTGACGTTCAAGCTGCAACTGAAAGGAATATAGCTGTCACCAACACACCAGAAATTCTCACAGAAACCACTGCAGACCTAACATGGGCTTTGATTCTTGCTGCTTGCCGGAGGGTTCCGGAAGCTGATCGATACGTAAGAAATGGTAACTGGCGAGTTGCATGGCATCCTACAATGCTTCTTGGAAGCGATATTTACGGATCGACACTAGGAATCATAGGAACAGGTCGAATAGGCAGTGCGGTAGCCCGACGGGCTGCAGGCTTCTCGATGAAGATACTATATCATTCGAGGTCCAGAAATGAAGAGATTGAAGCTGACTTGAAAGCTTCAAGAACAGATTTAGAAACGCTTCTCCGTGAGTCAGACATTGTTACTGTTCATGTTCCCTTAACGGATGATACCCAATGTATGATAGGGATGGACGAGTTGCGGATGATGAAGCCGTCTGCAGTCCTAGTGAATACATCAAGGGGCCCGGTGATTGATGAGGACGCCTTGACTCAAGCGCTGGAAACAGGATTGATTGCAGGCGCGGGGCTTGATGTGTTCAGGGATGAACCGATTCCGATGAATAGCGGATTACTCAATCTTGATAATGTGGTTTTGCTCCCGCATATTGGGAGTGCGAGTATCGACACACGAGCAAAGATGGCAGATGTTTGTGCAAGAAATTTGATAGCTGCCCTACAAGGTGAAAAACCCCCGAATATTGTGAACCCAGAGGTGATATGGAGTGAATGAGAGCTGTTTAGATGCTGTGAGGAGCAGACAATCAATTAGAAAGTTCGAAAGTACGGATATTAGCGAAGAGAATGTGAGTGATATACTAGAGGTTGGATTCAGTGCTCCATCTGCTGGGAATAGGCAGCCATGGCGTGTTGTGATTGTTAGAAACAAGAACACAAAGGCGGCTCTAGTCAAGGCTGCACTCAATCAAAAGTTCATTGTCCAAGCACCTGTCGTTCTTGTTGTATGCGCGGTCCCTGAGGAATCTGCTGAGAGATACGGAAAGAGAGGCAAGACACTTTATGTTCTCCAGGATACCGCTGCGTTGACACAGAACCTGCTTCTCGCTGCCCATATGAAGGGCTATGGTGCCTGTTGGATTGGAGCATTTGATGAAGCTCTTACCGCAAAGGCCGTGAATGTTCCTAATAATATGAGACCAGTCGCGATAATCCCAATCGGCCTCATTGCTGGATCTGCCCCAGAGATGCGACCTCGTAAACCGTTGGACGTTGTAGTAGTTTCTGAGAAGTTCTAGAGCTCAGTCAACCGAGTTCTTTTGTGACATGGGGAATGCGCATTCTAAACCGCATTGATGGCTGTACATCTATTAGAACATGGAATTCTCTGAGTTGTGGATTGAAAAAAGGGGGGATGGGGGCATAAGCCCCCTTTAAGCTGAGTCGTACGCTTTGGCTTACCTCTTCTTCACTAGGAATAGGATCAGCACCACTACTACTCCAACACCGACACCCGCAATTACACCAAGCCATAGTGGATCGATAGGTGGTGGTGGTGGTGGAGTCGTCGGAGGTGTTGTTGGTGGGGTCGTCGGAGGTGTAGTCGGTGGTGTAGTTACCGGAGGTGGTAATTCACCACTCCCAAGTTCAAACACGGCATCGCTCACGTCAGACCCAGATAGGATCGGCCATGGATTGGGTATGTTTACACCAGCCTCCAACGGACTTGGCATCCCAGCATAAGTGGTGTCGTTATCAAAGGCAATGACCTGAACTAGTGCTAGATCCGAGGCAAGCAGAGCAGTTGTGGTCCATTCGTAGTACCACCAGCCATTGACTGCATCGTAGTGTCCGATGTTTGTACCGAGAGTCTGCCAATACGTTCCATTGTCCTTAGAGAACCGTATCTGGAAGAAATGCTCGTCAAACTCGTTGACATCCGAAACTGTCCAGGTGATGTTGAAGGTACCATCACTCCAGTCCTCAGCACCGTTGGGTGTGAGAACCTCAACCTCAGGAGCATAGAAGTTGTTGACCTGAAGGGTGTACTCCTCTCTAAATACCACGTTTATGCCTGTCCTGCTTGTGACAATCACGCCAACCTCCGCATTCCGGAGCATGTCGTAGGTATCTATCTCGAATGTCTTTCCGGAGACCCTCGTTGGTTCGAGCCCCGCTCGAGTATCCACAGACACGTAGTAGTGGGAAGGTACGCCTTCAAAGTTCCATATGCCTATGGCTAGAGTGCCAGTTCGGTCTGCCACCCATGATCCCTGCTCAGGACTGCCTGGATTCTGCAAGCTGTCTGCAAATCCAGTGTTTCCTTCATAGTCCCACGTTGAGTTGTCAGTGTCCGCCCAGTAGATGAACAGGTCGATATCACCGAGTGGATCGTCTGTCGCGAAGATCCTGACATTCTCTCCCTGGTTCACGTCCACATACTGCCAGACAAACTGATCGAGGATTCCTTGCATCCCAGATGTCCATGGGGCGCCTACATCGTCGGGGACGATCATTTCACCCTCGAACTCGAGAAACTGCCCAGCTAGCACCTGCATCTGGATGTCTGCTATCTCGTACTCGGGGAAGCCAGCCAGACCGATTCCGCCCCAGGTCGCATTGAGAATGATGTGGTCACCTGTTAGGGTGTCTTCATCCTCAACCACTGCCTGCGTCGGATAGTCCTTCGAGCGCCATGTTATTGTCAGCTCTTCCTGTGGTATCACATTGTACCAGTAGACGCTGAGATCAAACTGCATCGGCATCTGAGCAGCGGTAACATAATCTGTTCTAATGAAGATCAGATAGTCACCCCGCGGGTCTGCAGGTAGTGGCACTAAGTTCCCAGCTGACGTAGTTGTACTGATGTCCTTGGCTGCGTCTCCAGAATAGCCCAATGGATTGCCCATGGTATCTAGGATGTAGAACTCCATGTTCGCATCAGGATCAACCCAGTCAAGTCGAGCACCCAGGTAACTTGCTGTTGGGTCATCTACGGTGACGACAAACGTCTGATGGTCAGTCGAACTGTCTTCATAGTAGTCATCCCAATCGACGTAGCTTGCTCCATGTTCGTATGGTGTGAGTACATCGCCATAGCCGCTAGCAACAACTGTGGAGACATTAGCCGCTCCAAGTGGTGCCTTCACAAGATAGCTGTATGGAATCTTATGGCTATCAGCCATTACGAATCCAGTGTGAATACCAGGATCTGTGCCCGCACCGACCACGAGGTCGACGAGGATCTGGGTGTTCTGTGGGTTCGAACCAATAGCTATGTTGGTATCATCCGTAAGCTGCCAAGTGATGATGGTCACTTCGATTGTGTTGCTGTCAGATGAGTTTGCATGCACATATTCGTCATGGACCATGACTATTGGGTTGTTTGGAAACAGATCGCCGATGGTTGTCGGTGAAGCGACGTCCATCTTCAGGACTGGTCCCTCTTGATAGCTACCTGCTTCCTGGATTCTGGTCAACTCTTTCCCTGCATTGGTGGACCAGTTGTAGTAGTCAGGAATACCGTTTGCAGGGTCGTTGTCGTTCCAGTCAAACAAGAATGCCCATAGCTCATCAAGACCGAAGTCTGCTTGATCTCCGCCAATCATGATCGTGGCGAATGGTGCAGCCAGGAAGTTCGCATAGGAAGTGGGATCCATCTCGGTAGCTAGCTCGAAGTAGCCACTAATGAGATTGTCACTGCCAGTTGAGGTGGTCTCATTGTAGACCCATGTTGTCCAAGTGTCAGTCCAGATAGTGTCCACTACGTATTGCTGGGCGGTCCACGTAAAGTCGGAGTACGTGAGTGTTGTTCCAAGAGAGTCCATTCCTTTCAGATCAAGAATGACCTCATCGCCCTCATTGACCCAACCGAAGAAGAGGTTTCCATCAGCGAAGTCAACAGGCATTGCCATGTCAAACTCGGTGTTCCTCGTGTATGGCCGCATTTCAGCTTCCCAGGCATCATACATGACATCTGCGTAGTGGGCAGCGGAATCATAGGTGTAAAATACATTGCCTCCCAAGCCGTCAATAAACTCGACTGCAGCCATTGCATTGACAAGCCCATGACCCTGAGTCTCAGGACCATATCCAAGGTCGTCAGCAGTATTCTGCAGGATGGCCTTCACCATATCAGGCGCAAGGCTTGGGTCTGCTTCGTACATCAGTGCCGCGACACCAGCAACAAGCGGACAGGCCATGCTTGTCCCGCCAAAGAGCCAGTAGCCGCCATTACCCCACAACTCTCCATCAAAGAATGGGATGTAAGGTAGTAGCCAGCCCCAGATGAAGTAACCGTAGTCAGGCGCTAGAGCCCAACCATCCCTTCCAGGTGCGACGACATCAGGCTTGATGTAACCGCTTGAGAATGGCCCTCTTGACGAGAACTCCGCTATCTGATTGTAGCCTTGGTCTAGTCCATATGCATCCTTGAAGTAGTGGAAGCTTGTTGTAGCACCAACATGGATGATGTTGGACGCACTCGGTGGTGTGGAAGTCGCGTATCCAGGTCCAGAGTTACCAGAAGAGAACAGGAATACAGTTCCTTCATAATCCGGACCAAAGAACCCGGGTGTAGTTAATGATTGGTAGACTAATGAATACAGTCCCCAGTACTCACCAAACTGGTCCATGACCCAACCCCAAGAGTTGCTCGAAAGATGCATCTTGTGTTCGCTATCAGGGTTAAATACGTAGGTACCATCGTAATCAAAGTCATCGAATCCGGATACCCAAAGATGTGATATAAAGGACCCTCCGAGGCCTACAGACGCCATAGCAGAGATCTTGCTCTGATTGGCGACACCATAGAGTCTCTCATATGTGCCATTGAATCCCACAGGATACTCCCTGGTACCTCGACCAGCGATGAGGCCAGCAGTGGCAGTACCATGCATGCCATCATCGTAGACCAGTGAAACAAATCTGCCGCCAAGTTCGTAGCCATCGATCTGTCCAAAGCCAAAGTAGGTTTCCATTCCATGGCCAAGGACTCCTAGACCGAAGTCATCCACTCCGTCACCATCATAGTCGTAGGCTAGAACTGCATGGTCATTGCTGATGAGTCCACCAGTGGTGTTGTACCAAAGACCCTTTGCAGCATCATCTGCAAAGCTCCAGTCACCGAGTGCCTCGAAGTAGGCTCCTGATGCAGGGTCATTGAAGTCATACATCTCACCAAAAATCACCCAATTCCAGAACTCGGTAAAGGCTCTGGTTGTATTCCAATCGACATAGATCTTCATTCCCTCATCGCCATTCAAGACTGTCATGGGCGCGAAGACCTTCATATAGGGATTCCAGTGGTGCTGCATGACCCATCCCACACAGTAATATGGTCCCATGTCATTTCCAGTGTCAACGTTGTGCAGGTTGTTGGCTTGTGTCATGGCGGGGTCTGGGAGTTCAATATCTTGGGTCATTACACTGTAGTAGAAGTCTGTCAGGTTCTCCTGCGATGACACGCCGAATGAGTATACACCATATTCATCCTCAGAGTACCAGAGATCAAGGTAGCCGTCAAAGAAGTAGTCGTGCATATGGACGAAGCCATATGGACTCATCACATAGGGATCCCAGATAGTTCCATTTCTCATTCTAGGATCGCCATCAGGGTAAGTCTGCATGATGTAGGTTTTCCCTGTAGTCTGGTTTACATAGCTGAGTAGATTCCAGGATGAGTATTCCAGCCATTCTGTAGCATTCACGTTTGTTGCGTTCGCTCTATACATTGGGTAGGCCATCTGTAGACCACCAAAGTCAAAGCTGGTAGATAGACCATCAGAATCAAAGTCAACTGCATCCTTTAGATCAGGATGCGCGAAGTCAACTCCTGTGTCAATCACACCGACTCGGACTCCATCGCCGTCGTAACCATATGTGGTATATGCATCGTCGACCCCCATGATTTCTCTGACCTTATACATATCCAGCCGATCGTCCGGAGGACTCTCGTACGAGGTCACCATACCTCCCGACCGATATGCCGTTTCAGCATCTGGGGTAAGACGGTCCCTGAATAGTCGATCAGCAAAGACATTGACGATTCCATCAAATGTTTCTAGCTCAGCAACTTTACTGGGACTATCAATATAACCGCTCATGATGTACGCGGCTTTGAAATCGACCTTCCAAATAATGTCAACCAAATTGCCTAAGCTAGTCAGGTCTGCATCCTTCGACACAGTGATAATAGCGCCGATATGGCCAGCTCCATTGATGGCCACATCTAATGGAATTTCACCTGTGTCCTTATAGGACGCTAGCACCGAGTCCAGAACAGAGTAAGGAGCATCTTCGATATACCTGTTCCAGTTTTCGAGTACTTGTTGAGGAGTGCTCGCCTCTGGTGCTGTAACCTGCGGTTTGGCATTAGGTAGGACTGCAAACGGTACGACGTACATACTGAGTGTCAACGTAGCAATAAGCAGCACAACCGTAGCTTTTCTCAGGTTGTTCATAATTTATTTCCTCTCAAATTCTCAGTCAATAGAAAACGCCACCAATAGACTCAGGTTCTTTCACGAATTCCTCTATCTATGGCAAAAAATACCTCAAGCACCTGCCAGTCTACGACAAGCACATCTCCTCAATTGCGTTCTCTATGTGCTGTGAGTGGCATCGCAAGATAATAGGGTCCTATTAAGGATTGCTACATATTTGTAGAATAGCGTGAACGCATATTTGTTTCAAAGGACTTTATTTTGATTAGCAGCAAGGCTAGGAGATTAGGATCCTCGGCTGATCTTCTTTATTCCATCGACTATCTCATGTGCTATCATTACTGCTCCGATAAGCTCAATCTTGGGCTCTGCCTTAACTAGTCCGCTGGGGGGTGCAGACACTCTACCCATCGCCCTTCCCATTGTCTTGATTAGACTAGTTAGAGCAATCTGAGCAGACACATCTAATGAACTGCTCTCAACCTGAGAGATTAATTCAGCAAGGTCTGAAATGACACTGTCAGACACTTCTGAGGCTGTTTCTGCTCTGCGAATATAGTCCTGTAGCTTTGCCATGCTATCAGCGTCGACAGCACCTGGTACAGCGCCCGACTCCCTCAACATCTCAATCTCAGCCTGAAGATTACTGATAGTCTGGTCTTTCACTGAAATAGTCTGCAAAAGCTCCTGTTCTTGGTCGGGGCTCATTCCCGCAGAGCTTAGACTTGCCTCCATTGCCTTCATCGCTTTTTCTCTCTCGGCGACTTCCTCCCTAATAGCATCCAATTGCCCCTGTAATGCGGTTAGTGAATTTTCCTTTTCTGAGAGAAACTCATTCAGCTCCTTATTCTCCCCCTCCAATTTCTGAACAGCGTCCTTCATGGATTTCATCTTGTCCTGGGCTTCTTTGAGAACATCTCTGAGTGCCACGAAGTCTGGATCAGGAGGAGAGATCACTTTGCTTGCTATAGCACCAAATACAACCGTCAGGACAATCATGTAAAGGGCTCCAATGAAGATATCTCCATATATCAGGTCTGTCATGATCTGAATCACACCCATGACCTCCTCATATGTTCCAAAGTCTTGGCCCGGAACCCATGGTGTGCCGCCGAATGATGCATAGAGAAGTATGATTATCCCTGCGATGAAACTCCCACCGCCAGCCGCTACCAACATGTTTCGTCTACCGCTATCTTGAGGCAAATGCCGCTGATACAGTAGAATGACAACTCCAATGAAAAGAAGCGGCAAGACATAGGGTGTCACTGCTAGAACATCCACCTCTGGATATGTGATGTCTATGGCTGCACGAAAGCCGGCGATGAAGTTAGGATTGGCCATTGCATATCCTCCTGTTACGCTGGAGAATATCATGAAAATCGCTGAATAAGTATATTCTGGGTATCTAGATAGAAATAGAAAATCATGGCGTTCTGTCCCACAGAATATCTAGGGACAGAACCGTCCGAGCGTCTAGCGCTTCCAGAGATCGCCCTTCATCCTTTCATGGTCCTCAACGATTGTTTCAAGGGTCTTGAACAGCCTGCTGGCCTCATCTATATTCAGAAGAAAAGCTCCCTTAACATCGCGATCCTCACCCAATGAAATGCGGATTTTCCCATCATTAACCCAACCCTCTTCGGTCTTTTCCGGGGGTTGAAGCTGAACCTCAAGCCAAGTCCTTCTCTTTGCACCGGTGTCCCGATCGTCAAAGAAATGTTTGATTTGAAGTCGGCGTTCGTATATCCGCGGTTTTGTACTCATCTTACACAGCACCTCTTTCAGGACAAGTCTTCCTGACCCATCCTCACCTAATATTACGCAAAAACGGTTATACTCTCATTTCTCGGCATAGCCGAGCTGGGAGCATTCCTACCATCTGGCACTCAAGAAAAGCCTTATCTGAATACCGGAAAAGTTCCGCTTGGACGGACACACATATGGACAGATACCATCGCAGCTACAAAGCAAAACTCTTTGCAGTTCTTTTGATCTTCACGTTGTTGATGCCAACATCTTTGATTCTAGTGGATGCTAAAAAGAAGGTGGCTTCAACAAATCCAATCATTGA
This sequence comes from Candidatus Thorarchaeota archaeon, assembly GCA_048882485.1. Lineage (GTDB taxonomy): Archaea > Asgardarchaeota > Thorarchaeia > Thorarchaeales > Thorarchaeaceae > SMTZ1-83. The sequence continues at coordinate 189,924 of JBHLRP010000002.1, read as the reverse complement.
TCCATTCCTTGCAGCGGCAATAGACCACGCATCAACCGGAGAGAGGCTGCCAATTGTGGTATATTTCCCTGAAGGAACTACCACCGGCAGTATTAGTGTGGCAATTGCCAGCCTAGGTCTAAATGGCATTGAAGTGCGTCATGTGTTTCATCTAATTCCGGCTGTGTCACTTTATGCATCTCCGATCGAGATTGAGGCTCTCTCTAGACTCTATTCCGTCCAAGGCATCTGTCTGGATGCAACGAAACAGGTATTGATAGATGAGCCCATTGAGTACCACACAATAAGTCAGGACCTAGATTATGAACATTTTACTGAAACCCTTGATACTGGGAAGATGTGGGCAGAGGGCTATTACGGCAATGGAACAACGATAGCTGTACTTGATAGCGGCGCCCAAGGAGACCATCCCGATCTTCAGGGACAATTAATAGGTTTCAGAGATTTCATTGGACTCGGCACTGATATGAATCCGAGCGATGGAATCGATGCTTATGATGACAACGGACATGGGACCGTGGTCGCTTCGAACGCTGCAGGTTCAGGTGCGGCGAGTGGAGGCAATTTTACTGGAACCGCTCCAGGAGCCGATCTCTTAATAATCAAGGTACTGGAAAGTGACGGTTCGGGAGCGGACTCTGTCATTGCAGAAGGTATTGAGTTCGCAGTTGACCAAGGAGTTGATGTCATCAGCCTTAGTCTAGGTGGCCCCTGGACTGAGAGTCAATTCATTGTTGAGCCGTCTGTCTTGGCTATCAAAGCGGCAGTGGTTGCTGGAGTTTCTGTTGTTGTGGCGGCAGGTAATTCAGGCCCCGCCTCGTTCACAATAAACACGCCGGGAATTACCCAAGAAGCAATAACGGTGGGAGCCTCTGCTGGTTCAGCAGGAATAGTAGCATTTAGCAGTAGGGGGCCAGTTGAGAGGAATATTAATGATCCCCTAGGTCTTCATGCAAAGCCAGATGTTGTAGCGCCCGGTTCATCGGTTGTATCAGCCCGATGGATTGACTCCGATCCGCTTGAGTATCCAATCTATGAACTGGCTGAATATGGGGAGCTATATACACAGTGGTCTGGAACCTCAGCGTCAGCACCGGAAGTTGCTGGACTTCTCGCCATGTTGATACAGAAGCATCCCGGTCTCACTCCAACTGAAGCCAAGATTGCGGTGATGGCCGGAGCGACAGACCTTGGAGCAGACTCAATGGAGCAGGGGTGGGGATTGCCGAATGTCACGCTTTCTTCTGAGATAATAGCCGCAGGTTCTGGCGAACTCACAATGATGACGCCTCGCAGGTATCCCACTTTGCCCGGTACATCATCCGTCCAGATTGTGGGAGAGGACCGACCAGACCAGAATATTACCATCATCTCAACTCATTCCCTAGGAACTGTAGACATAATTGTTGAAGGAAATGCCAGTCAGTTTGTGAGAACTGGACAGAGCCAGGTTCAGGTCGGGACCGGCTACAGCTACTTTCCAATCGGACTCGACGTACAGAGCGATCTTCCCCTCAGCTCAATAGGATATTATTCGGGAGAGCTGAAACTTGCCTCTGGCGGATTGAACCACACGAGTCTTGAAATCGAGTTCTCAATCACTACGTATGGCGGTCGGCTTCTTGTTGACATGGCTCATCACGATGAGGACATTGATGACCCATCGGCATACAGATACTTTCAGGACTATCTTCGAGAGCGGGGAGTAGTCTTGGACCAATTCGGTGGAGAGTCGTTCTTTAACCAGCCAAGCATAATGCTCAGTGATCTGGCAACAACTGAAGCCTTCATGATCATGGACACAGAAACAGCCTATGGCTCAGGTGAGATTCAGGCTTTGCATGATTTTGTAGAACAGGGCGGGACACTTATTGTGCTCTCCGAATACTACAACGAAACCACTGGACAGGCCTCATTTGGGTTTGCTGACTATAATAGAATTCTAGAACCATATGGAATCGAATGCCTAAGAGAAGGTATTGGGGAAGGTCCTAACACATTCACGGGTGCCTTCTATGGAGAGGATTTCGGAGGAGCGGTAGAAGCAGATCCTCTAATGGACGGGGTTTCAAATCTTTACGTCCTATGGGGGAGTACTCTAAAAGTCGATACGTCTGTGGCGGGAGCCAGGGGACTCTTCTGGCTGGATGCTGCCAAGACAGAAGCCATTGTAGCTGTTGCCGAATCAGGTGAAGGAAAAGTGATTGTAATCTCTGATGGCTCCACTCTGTATGATGATATCCTGTATGATGCTATTCGTGGAGAGGCAGACAACCTGAACCTGCTCAGGAATCTAGCTGGTGCCATTCAATCTGCGACTCCACGCATCTATGATGTGGACCTAGATACTGATCGCATAGGAGAGCTCGCGAATTTAACAACGTATGTGTTCGATGACGACCTAGTGGATGTCACAATCACTATCATTGGTCCCAATGGTGAAGATATTACAGGCAGTATAACAGAGTCATTGGGATACAAGTATTCGACAGATTTCATCCTTTCAAGCGGCGGTTTCTTTGAGGTCACCATAGTTGCTACTGATGCTGAAGACAATGTCAAGACTTTCAACAAGCTATTTCTTGTTCCACTTGACCCAGCTGATGATTTGTTCATCAATGTGGTGACTTTCAGCTTGCTAGGCGTGGTAGGCGTGTCACTCCTCTATGTTGCAATTATCCGAAGAAAACCAAAACGACGGAGAATCATAGAGTTTCAGCCAGAGCCGCAACCGGATGATTACACTCCTCCGCCTTCTATTTCATAGGTCCAAATGTTCGTTCCAAAAGAGATAGAATCTGGTCATGTCTGGCTTGAAGCAGCGGTCGTTCGCTAAGGGTAGAGCCAGCTTCCACTCGGTTGAGTATCTCATAACCTACTCGAGCGCCCATTCTTGCCGAGAGGACCTGCCCGCCAATTAGGCGACCTTCCTTGCTAGTCACCAATGCGACCTTCATCGCTTCATTAGAGTCCTCTAGATACTGGACTTCAGTTTCAAGACCTGCATCCTTTGCACTGGTTGTGGAATGACCGACACAAACAATATCGGTGTCGAAGATTCGATCATATTGAAGCATTATTGATGTGTCATTGTATACCTTGTCTCTACCCACTGCTGCGACACCCGCTTGCCTTCCTGCCCTTGCAGCTGTGCTACCAATTGGCATTAGTCGAGGAGTGCCGCTCAGAGAATCAGTCATCTCAACACAGTCGCCAACTGCGAAGACTCCATCTTTGCTCGTTTCAGTTAGATTGTTGATAGCAATACCGCCTAGTGCACCAATCTTGAGACCAAGCTTCTCCGCTAAGGAAGAATTCGGTCGAACACCAGTCATGAATAGGACAATGCTGGTGTCTATTGTGTTCCCACCAACTTCAATTCCAGTTACACGCTCTGTACCAATAATTGATGTAGGAGCGGAACCAAGATGTAGTTTAATTCCACGAGGAATACGCGACAAGAGCTCTTCACTCATTTCCTCTTCCAACTGCTTTCTCATTAGTCGGGATCGGATAATGAGATGAACTTCCTTTCCCATTTTGTAAAGGCGTTCTGCGGTTTCAAGCCCACTGAATCCAGCGCCTACAATAGCGACAGTATCTGCTTTGTTCAGCTCCTTGCCTATTACGGATGTTTCGGCCATCGACTGGATTGTGTAGGCTCCCGGGAGATCTTTACCAGGCAACTCAGGTACAGAAGGAACTCCGCCTGTTGCGATGATCAAGCGGTCGTATTGAATGGATGAGGACTTCCCATCACTTGAAACGAGGTCCAAGCTCCTCTCATCCAAGTCACCGCCGACTACCTTCACGCCAGTCTTGACCTCAATCCCTCTCTTCTTGAGAGAATCATAGGACCAATCACGAATCTCAAGCTCACGGGTTTCAGGATGCTCAAGAGCCATCGTGGCGCCGGGTTTCCTATGAGCTGGAAGTGTTTCATCTGTTATGATTACAATCTCTGAACTTGGATCAAAAGTCTTGGCTGCTGTAGCTGCCGCGACACCTCCAGGACCATATCCAATGATTGCGATTTTCATTTTCATGCATCACCTCTTCTTCGAGAGATTGCCCGGGGGATGTAGTATAGAATGACAATAACTCCAATAGCTACTCCGGCAAGTAGAACAATCATCGAATTGTCTTCTATAATGAGTAGTGTGCCGATATGTAACTCTACTGATTGCCCTGTGATACTCGAAGCGGAAGCATAAACATCGTATTCTCCTCCGGCAAATGATGAAGGCACTATGTCAATGGGATAAATTCCTCCCGCTCCATTCAATGTGAAATTGAGAACTACACTCCCATAGCGCTGGAAGCTTATCCAGACTCTATCGGCTAGGATGTAGCCTTCTACAACGATCTCCCCCGTTATACGGGCAATTAGAAATGGGCCAATATGGACTTCCTCTTGGTCAAGTGATGCACTAGAGATTCGAAGAGTGGTAATCTCCGCAGCCAGAATTACAGGTGGCAGATTAGCTGTATAATGCGAATCACTCACATTGAAGAAAATGGAGTATGGATGATCGTAACTCTGCAAATCCACCTGGACCTCAACCGTGGCATTCTCTTGTCCAATTTCTAGATCCGTGCTGACAACTGCATAGTTCTCATCCAAGACGCTCCATTGGATTGTGAAAGACTGGGCCGGATCATCTCGATCTGACATCTTGATTACAACATCGAACATATCATCCGCCGATTCAACTTCGAGGGATGACACCAATGGCCTCCATTGATTCGTCAGTACTGCGAAACCAGTCTGATCCGCAGGTGATATCGTAAGATTGCTAGTTGAAACAAAGATTCGACCACGAACATCAGCATTGCTTTTCTCGATGTTGATGAAGGCCGTCTGCGAGTCAGTCCAGCGGTCTACAGAAAGAGCTGTAGGTGAATAGGAAGAACCATTCCATTCGTATGCCGTGGCAATTCCGCCTGTTAGATTCACTTGGATGTCTGCGCCCTGGAGACCCGTAGTAATCTCTGAATCTGTATCCCAATGCAGGGTTAGGACATTGTCACCGTTGAAGTTAGCAGCAGATCTCATTGTAGCCGCTATGACCAAGCGGTCAGTACTCTGATGTGCCTTTATACTCAGAATGTCAAGGTCTCCGCCAAGAGAGAGGTCGGTATTGGAGGTCAGGATATCTTCATAGCCGGTCCATTCTGTAACACTCATACCATAGGTGATAGGCGAACTGAGCACATGTCTGACGGACCAAACAGAGTCCACAGCTCCATATCCCCATGCATCATCTGCTGGATTGTAGTGGGATTCCTGGGCGCCTGCACCGGCTGTAAGAGCAGTAAGGTCAGACCAAGCACTTTGTTCGGGAGAGGCCTGCCTAATTAGTGCGAGAACTCCAGCAACATGAGGACTTGCCATGCTTGTGCCACTCCGCGTCGTCCAGAGATTGGAAATAGATTCAGATGCGGCGTAGATATTTGCTCCTGGTCCTGCGACAGTGATTGTTTTTGCCCCATCAATCCGTGGACCTCTGCTTGTTGACGAGTATAATCCACTCGTTCCATCATCATAGCAACCTACAGTTACCGCGAGGTCCGCGGTACCCGGGGAACTGATTGTTCTAGTGTTTTCGATTTGAGTTGTGAATCGCAGATTCGATCCAACCCACATATTGTCCCATGCATAGGCGTCGACATTAATCGTATCTCCTGTCGGATTTGTAAGCCCAACCGACCATGATCCGGAGGTCCAGTTATGATCATCCTCAGACACTTGAATTAGAAGATTGTGCATGCCACGAAGACTAGTTTCTGCGAACGCATATGCATAAAGTTCTGGTTCTTCAATCACAGAGGAACTCCCATCAATTTCCAAGAATTGACCAGTATCTATCGTCGCACCACTTGGAGTCTTCAGGAAGACATGCTCATCTCGGTCGGTGCTTCTCCATAGGAAGCTGATAAACGAGGCATCAGGAGGCGTGCCAACCGTTAGACCTGCACTTGCATTGCCTCCAACTGGAACTGTGAAGTGTGCATGCTTTGGAGATGTCACAGCGTTTCCAAGGTTTCCTGCTGCAGTCGTACCTACAACACCATAGTTTAGGAACGCCTCAGTAACTGCCAGGTCCTCGATATCTGTTCCATCTAGAAATCCAAGGTAGCTTGAGAAGGACATGTTGATGATATCTGCACCATTCTCCACTGCGAAGTGAATCGCATCTAGTATGTCACTTGATTTCAGTGGACTCTCAATTGCAATCAGGTCTGCACCTGGAGCCACTCCAACATAGCTCGTATATCCAGGCTGGCCACCAACAATCGTTGATGACACATGTGTTCCATGCCCATTAGAGTCAGTCACAAAAATGCCCAGTGTGGTGAGATTGGTGCCTCTTTCATAGACAAGACCATTTTCCTGGTCATATAGAAGGACGATTTTTGACTCGCCAAATGTGACAACCTCCTCGGATGGTAAGTCAATACGTCCGTTGGTATTGACATCTATTCCACCAAGCCAGCGGTCACCTTCATCGTACTCGAAGACATTATTCCCATCAATATCAATAAACATGTACTCATTCGCCCATTCTATGGTGGAGGGACTCTGGAGGTCTATATGACTGATTGGACCTTCATTGGAATCTGGAATTGCATTGCCATTTATGTCAACGAAATATTCGGCGCCTCCATCAAGGACTTGATAGGGACCTCCCGAAAGTCGCCAGAAGCTGGGATGATTCATATTGACACCAGTATCAATTACAGCAACAGTTACGCCAGACCCATTGATACTATTACCATTCTCCTTTAGATGAGTCCAAACATCAGGTGCCTTTGTGGCAGGAACAGATGATATCAAAGAAGGAACATACTGTTTCTCTCCAGAAGAGGCACGAACGAGCCCAATTTCAGCAAGTGTTTGAAGAGACTCGATACTGCTAGCTCGTGCAGAGTAAACCAACCCAACATTAACAATAGAGCCACTTCTTCTTTCGAACTCGACTCCCATTGATTCAGCGAACTCAATTTCTCGATTAGACAATTGATGCTGGAATTGAAGAATCGTGCGTCGGCTTTCTTGGACAGCATTGATTCCTGATAGTTCCATCTTGAGTTGTGTTCCAATAGAGGGGCCAGCTGAATCCACCATGAAATTGGGAACAGCTCCATCTCTGGCGGCCACTGGGACTACTAGAGTAATAATGAACAATCCAAGTATTAGATAGCGTCTGAGCATTTGTGTACCCTCTAGCTGGACTCTTTTGTCGTTCAGAAAATGCTTCTGATATGCTTTTGCCTAATGAACTCTTCATACCACCTGATATAATCTGAATTACAGATAGGCTTCACTCCTTTGTGATGATTGAAACGTCTTTGAAGGCAATTTCAGGCCCAATGACGCTTTGTAAGAAATGAGGAGTTCTAGCAATTTCAGCCACTTGGTTCAGCATATCAAAGATGTTGCCTGACACCATCAATCCATTTACAGCACCTATTAGCTCTCCTTTTTCAATAAGAATTGCAGGATTACCGACAATGCTGAAGTCCCCGGACTCTGGATTTGAGCTGTGTGCTCCTTGGACTCCTCGGATGTAGTAGCCATAGTCAATTTCCTTGATAATGTCCTCAATATTACGTGTACCTGGCTCAACTACCAAGTTGCTTGGAGATATATCAACAAGACCTCGCCTCATGTTTCGCCGGGCATTGCCTGTGCTTTTCACTCCCATCTTGTTTGCCCAATACGTATCCCATAGGAATGAACGCAGAACACCATTCTCGATAATCTTTGTCTTTTGTCTTGGCACGCCCTCATCATCGGCTGAGGAACTAGCAAGACCTCGCGGATGAATACCATCATCTATTATGGTCAGCTTTTCGGATGCGATCTTCTCACCAATCTTGTTTCCAATTTTGGATTTGCCTCGCGCAACATTGTCACCACGAACTGACTGAATCAATGTATATTGCATAACCTGTGCGTAAGCGCTGGGATGGAAAATCACAATATGCTTCCCAGACTTCCCTTCTGCAAGATTCTTGCAAAGGCGTATAAATGAGGCTACATCATTGATAGGACTGTCTATATCTATATCCATGCTACGACGTATGTCAACGGAAGAAACCGTTGGAGTCATACCTGATTCAGACTGAGCAACTCCAGCTAAAGCCACGTAAGCTGCCGTGCCCCTTTCTGAATGATTGATATCGTTACTATTTGAATAGGCTGAAGTAAACGCAATAGCTCCTGAACCACCAAAAACCAGCATCATTCCCGGCTCAGCCTCAGATGCCATGGCAAGTGCCTTTCCTGCAATTTCAACTATCTCTCCAGATTCCGATTTCAAGACTGAATCCTGCCACACACCTTCAATAGCCGGATAATCGTCTGATGGACTCGGTAATCCAGACCAATCATCGTCAGGAGTAGTGGCCTTCGCCTCAGAAATAGCCAAGTTGATTGCTTCTGCAACAGCTTCCTTTGTTGGCATATTGGTGAAAGCTGACCCCATTCTCTTCCCAATATAGAGCCTAATTGCAATTTCTGTCAAGTCGTTCTTGTTCACCTGGCTAACCTGACCCATGCGAATATCGGATTCTACTTCTGATTGTGCTGTCGCCTGTACCTCAATGTCATCAGCGCCATTGTTCTTCCCCGTGTCAACAGCAAATCTGCAGAGATCAAGCAGTGTCTTCTCCTCTATCATCATGAGCACCTCCTAGCTTTTACCTCCGAATGTAACGCCACCTTTAGAGAATCGTATCCTAGGTCCACCTGACGAAGCTATGGCCTCTTGTCCCTTGCCACATCGACCAGCCTTGAATGTGAAATCTTCGTTAGCAACTCCTTCGATTTTGAATAGGGATTCGGTGGCAATACCAGAGATTGATAGATCAGTGACTGGATCGCCTAACTCACCATCCACGATTTCATAAGCCTCCTGTATTCCAACCTGAAAACTAGCGTTCATTTCAGCCTGACCAGCTCTGAAGTCGATGCAGTAGTATCCAAACTTGATACCTTCGAAAATCTCATCAGGACTATAATCGCCCTTTTCGAAGAACGTGTTCCTCATTCTAATTATTGGAGCGTGCCTGTACGTTGCAGCCCTAGCGTTTCCAGTTGGCCGGAGACCAGTCTTAGCTGCATACTCTCTATTTGTCATCAGCTCGGTGAGGACTGAATCCTTAATGATCTCCACTCGACTTGTCGGAGTACCTTCATCATCATACTTGGCTGTGCCAATATTCAATGGGTCTGCTCCGTTGTCAGTCATATTCACACTCTCTGCAGCTACGACCTCACCAAGCTTTCCATTGAAAGAGCTATGCACTGTCAAGTCAGCTTCAGCAAGATGCCCTAAAGCCTCATGTGCTAAGACACCGATGACACTTGGACCAAGAACGCACGGGAAGCTTCCACCTTTCGATGGTTTCCCTTCCAATTGGAGTTTGACCCTCTTTGCTGCTGCCAGACCAACGTCTTCAGGTGTTGCCACTCGATCCATGAACTCCCATCCTTCATGCGTGGTAGCAACCTCATTGCGTGCCGCACTCAAACGTGTGCCTTCTTTCCCACTGACCCAAGGTAAAGTCCATACTAACATCGTCGGTGATTGAATCTTCGTTCCATCGGAAGTTAGAAGATACTTTTTTCCAGATGCTGTTCGAACCGAAACAGTCACCGCAGTCATTCTAGTGTCGTAATCAAGTATCGCATTTGTCATATCCTGCATGTATTTGATTTTCTCTTCAACAGGTACATGACGTGGATCACGCTTTACTTTGAGTTCAACCGTATCCTTGTATGATTTTGTTTCCGCTAGTTCAATTGGTTCTCGCCGAGTCACAGCCGCAGCTTTTGCCATAGAACACGCATCCTTCACTGCTTTATCCAACGAATCCAAATCGCCAGTGGTAACAAAGCCCCAGGCACCGTCTGCAAGAACTCTAATGGCAACTCCCTGCTCGATCCGTTGAGTCAGTGCACTCACCCGACTATCGTCCATCTGGATGTACTCTATGAATCCAGATTCGCCTCGGAGTTCAACATAGCTAGCTCCCAGGCCTATTCCCTGTTCTACTGCACTCTCTAGTTTGTCAAACAATGTAATCCAACCCTGCAGACTTCCTTTCCTAGCCACATCTGATTTATCTAATAAGCTTACGATATCAGCCATAGATTTGTCCCAAGATCCAATACGTTGACTGAAACGCCGGTGGATGTGACCGCGTGCTGAGCCGTGGCGGAGTCCAACGACTACCCTCGTGCTAGCGCTTATAACAGCATCCAGTTACAAAGCAGATACTCGGATGTATCCTAAATGACATCGGTTGAGGAAATCGCAGAGATACTTCGCAAAGGAGAAGCCCGCAATATGGAATTCAAGCGGAGTCTCACGAAGGCAGACCTCAAATCGGACCGGCGTCAGAAACTGGTTACTCGAATAAGATACATGACATGTGAGAACCCCTTTGAGGGCATCTTTCTCATTGGTATTGAAGACTTAGCTGGAAAGACGTGGGAGGTATACGGATTATCTGAGGATAAAATTAGGACCGCTGAAACAGTGCTCATTGAATTGTGCAGGGAAGCCGAGGTCGAGATAATCGAAGAAGAGAGAATTGAAACAGAGCAAGGATTGGTGGGCAAATATCTTCTCAAAAGAATAGCAGCGCTTGAAGTGAAGGAAACCTGCTCCTTCAATGTGGCCGGTCGAGTGAACTCGGGCAAATCGACACTCATTGGCTCTCTGGTCACTGGAGCTCCGGATAATGGCTCAGGTAAATCACGCTCATTTCTGCTTATTCATCCGCAGGAAATAACGCGCGGGCAGACCGCAGACATTCATCTTGCATTTATGGGTTTCACTGGTGATGGGAAGACTATACATCTGGATAATCCAAGAAACAAGGAGGAGGCCGCTAGGGTACTGGATGCATCAGCAAGAATTCTCACTTTTTTTGATGCGCCTGGACATCAGGAGTATAGCAAGACCATGATAAGGAGCATCCTAGGAGCAGATGCTCAGTATGGATTGGTGCTGGTTCCCGGCCCGGAAGAAGCTAATTTGATTCGTAGTGAAGAAAAAAAGACTGGTCTCAGGAGGCTAGATGATATCACACGAGAGCATCTTATATTGATGTCAAATCAAGAAGCGCCATTCATCGTCATCCTATCAAAAGTGGATAAGACGAATTCTAAAGACTTGGCACTCGTCAATGAAGTTGTCCGAAATACTCTAAGAGAGATTGGCAAGATACCTGTCAGTCTGAAGAATGAAGATGAGATAGACACCCTGGTGAGCGAGATAGAGCACAGGGTTGTTGTACCTATGATTGAGATTGCTTCTACGAAAGAAGAATCCCTCACCCTTCTTACAGAGCTATTACGGAGGTTGCCTTCAAACTCAAAGACTGTAGACCTGACTAAACCAGCTCGAGCATATGTAGACAAGGTGTATCGCGGAATTAGAGGCACAAATGCCGTGATTACTGGCACTGTGAAGACGGGTGTGTTCAAGAAGGGACAGAGTGTGATTATAGGACCAGATGAGAATGGGGACATGCAGGACGGAAGGCTATTCAGTATTGAGATGTTCAAGAAGAGAATTGGCTCTGTCCGTGCTGGAGACCTTTTCGGATTTGATATCAAAGATGTGGACAAACATGACGTGAGAAGAGGTCAAGTTGTGGCTGACCCTGATGACACCATTGAGAGTTGCCGAACCTTTGAGGCTAACATTGTTGTCACAAGACACCCAACCAGAATCTCAGTGGGGTATTCACCAGTGCTTCAATGCCATACGATTCAGCATACTGTTATTCTGAAACGTATCTATGATGCAGAGTATCTTAGTGTGGGTGACTTCGCCCGAGTGAGATTGGAATTCATGTCATTCCCAGAACCGATAGAGCTGGGTGACAAGATTGTGCTGCGAGAAGCAAACACAAGAGCGATTGGAACGGTTGTAGAGGTTATTTCCTAGGCATCCCCTCACTCCAAAATAGCATCTCAGAACTCCTAGGAAACGCGTCCTCAGACCGGATCAATCTTCTTGATGACCTTGCCTGGATGACTGGCTGGACAGCGATCTCATTTTCAAAGGCACTAGCGATTACTAGACGCCTCCATGATGACGGAGCACTAGCAAGTGCAAAGCTGCCTGTGGCGGCTCGAAAGATAGTAGATTCAATGCTAGGTGAAACAGCGTCAAGAAGTTGGTCATATTCTCCCTGAAGCAATAGATTTGGACCAAAGCCGACATGATTGAAATCAGGCAGAAGAGCAATAACCCCCTTCTTCACCAGTCCATCCATTCTCTGCGGAGATCCAATAAGAGAATCCGACAGAACCTTTAGACCTCCGCCTGCCAGTCGTTCAAGAACTGCATTCTCAGCTGCGGACACTTGCTTTCTTGAGAATTCAATCGTAGCTTGAAATGTGTGCGTACTCTCTTCTTCAAAACCGAGTGTCCTTAGAATCCAGGCGAGAGCATCTTTGCCCTTGCCAAGCACCCCTCCTGCTTTTGGAAAAATGTCTTCCATATTCAGAGTATACACAATTTGTGACAGTGGGTTCTCTTCTCCCTCGATGATTGTAAGGCACCTCTTTTGCGCTCCATCGGCATATTCTATCCGCAGCCACGGCTCATCTTTCGATCTTTCCTCGCCAACTGACAAGGTCAAGCCTAGCGAGGAGGGATCGCACAAAGCTCTTGGCGCGAGATGGATTGATTCCAAAGTATGGCGTTTAGTTGCTAGCTTCCGGGGTTTTGACAAGCTTTCGCAGAAACCTTGAATCGAGAGTTGTTCCTCCGTTCCGAGCGTTACTTCGAAAGATTCATGGATTTCATTCAACGCTAGAATCCATTTGTCATCTGTCAGTTCTGGAACTCTTTCGACTAGGTCCAAAATCCTTGCAAACCCAACCCATGAATAGGCGGCTGCATGTTTGGATAAGTGGTTGATAATAGGCGTGAACGGGGTTTCCTTGGTTCTCTTTTTCCAAATGTCCAGCCAATCAATTCTCTTCTGGCCATCTAGAGAAGCAAAGGCGATTGCATTACCAATAGTCGAGCTGAAATCCAAATTCCGTTTGTCCGTTTCAAGAAGCTGAAGAACACTTGCACGAGTTATAAGGCCATCACGCCATTTCGACTCAAGTATACCCTGCTCAAATATTATGGAGCCGTCGTCCTCTGTTAGAAGTCCAAATCCTTGACTAGTGCCGATGGATACTTCTCTTGTAACAAAAATCACCGGGAATTCAGGTTCTTTCCTACCAAGGAATCTGACGACACGTTTCAGAGTTCTAGACAAATCCTGCCTAAGTCCTTCTGTGGCTTCTATTCTGAGTTCCTCTTTAGTGAGAGGTCTTGGCTTTTCAAACTTAGCCACAAGCTTGGAAGTCTTGCGGACCTTTCCATATTTCTCGACTTCAATATTCTCGCCGATGAGCATAATGCCAGCAGAATTGAAAAAGTAGACACGCACTCGATCCTTGCTGATGACTGCAACAAGGAATGTAATCCCTTTCAGCTTTGAGAAATGCTTCCTCATTGTTGAGGCTTTCACACGAAGAACCTCGACAGCAGAGGCACCTGTCTCTCGAAATTGTTTCTGCCCAAAAGATGCTATTTCTTTGGGCACATCCCTGGCCCTTCGTGACATAAATTGAACACCACAGCGTGTACACGCTTGTTCTGGTGCCTGATAAGATTGATTGCAGACTTTGTTGGCTACGCTTCTACCGATTCCACCTGCTGCTCGTACATTGGCATTAGGATGTCTCTTGTAGGAGTAGTATTCATCACGACATCAAGCACCTCATCGTTGCGCATTAGAATGCATCCGAGGAAGTTGTACATGAACTTATCAAGCCTGATGTTTACACCCCGACGAGGCACTTGAGTGAGCAGCAATACAATGCTGAAGTTACCACGGGGGAGTTGATTCAAGATCCCGCGTTTCATATCTGGCTCTAGCTCATCCTCAAGTTGACGAGTCATAACGCCTCGTTCCATGAAATTGTAGCGGATTCTCTCGAAATCGCCACTGGAGCTCTTCTTTGGGCGTATGAAAGATATAGAATATCCTAGTCGCTTCAAGGAGTTATAGCCAATGAATGTTCGAAAAAGTGGTGGACTTAGAGCTTCAAGCTCAACTTTGCGCAATTCTACAGTTTCATCTTCTCTGCGTACTTTTAGGTTCAACCACACACACTCCGTAGAGATAGGTCCCACATTGTGAACTATTAGAAGCTATTTAAAACGTTATGAGAAACTAATCCGCGAATGCCCCTTCGCGCCTTAGGAGTTCTATCTTCTTTTTTATGCCCAGGCCATATCCACCTAGACCTGAAGACGAAATGACTCTGTGACATGGGACTAGAGGATATAGTCGGTTGCTTGCCATAACATTGCCGACAAAACGTGCGGCTCCAGGGAGTCCAGCTTTTCTAGCGACATCTCCATATGTAGCGGTTTCTCCGCGAGGGATGGAAAGAGTCGCCTTGACTACCTGACGCTGCTTCTCTGTCATTTCAGATAGGTCTAGCTTAATCTTGTGAACTTCAGGAACTTCGATCCCTTCCGCAATATCAAAAACCGCATTTAGTATCGCCAAATCATCTTTCGATTCGCTGCGTGTTAGGTCAGCCCCATTAACGGCTAGTACAGCTTCTTTGCAGCTCTTCCTAGGTGTTGTCGTGGCAAGAAGACCTGAAGATGTAAAGACACCAGCTATGCAGTTCCCATCCCTTTGCAGAATTGCAACTCTCTTCTCTTGCATGGCTATACCTTAACATGAAGCTATTTGTACTTCTCGCATTCCTTTAGAACGAAACCGAGAATAGAGCTTAATTCAGTATCACTTTTCTTTGAACCCAGAGGCTGCCAACCGCCATCATTCTTCTGAGTTTCGATAATGAGTTCTAGAGCGCCTTCAATGACATTCCGTTCTTTGTCTGTTTCGGCAGGGCACACAGCTGTCAAGTCAATCATGTCATCAGTTGACTTGGACTCAAGCGCATCCTTGAGATGTTGGTATAGAGCGGCTCTAGCATCCCTGTAGACCTTAGCTTTAGAATCAACTCCAGCAGCTCTTAGACCTGTTAGAATATTGCCCGTAGCTAAAGGGTCGGATTGGCCCATGTTTATGAAGTCAGGCCAATTCCCATCCTCATTTTGCGAATTCAACAGAAAATCGCGGGCTCGTCGCAAGCGAACCTCATCGTTGTACTTCGCTAATGACAATGCTTCCAAGGCTTTTCCAGTGAGCCATGTGACGCTTCTGCCCACTGGATAGAATTCACTTCCCCACTTTGCGCCATATCGATCTTCAATCAAATAATCAAGATTCATTGTTTCCGCAAAGCCGCCATCATTCTTCTGACGCGACACCAAGAAATCTGCCATCCTCTGAATGAGAGGCTCATGAGTCTTCCTGTATTTTAGAAGAAGCGGCAATAGCTCTGAGGTTTCTTTCACTGAGCTGGGATTGCCTTCTTCCAGACCGAACGGAACTCCTCCATCTCTGTTTAACAGACCTTCAACCTCGTTCAGTACAGAATTCACAATATCATCATCAATCTTGTATCCTGCTGCAATGAGTCGCAGGATGTCTGCTATGTTGCCATGCTCAATGATAAAATTCTCTAAGTCATAGAAATGGTTAGTCCTGTGTTCATTCATTGAAATACCTCCTGGAGATTAGAAGACCAGTCTGAGAAGAGCACCTCCGAGATTAACCAGCAATAGTCCAACAGCCCTTCTACTTAGATGTTACAATATGGTCGTCCAAGCTTAAAGCATTATCTAGAATGATTCAATCCTCAGCCTCAAAATGCTCTAGGATTTCTTTTCGCCGTTCCCTCTTTTCATCTTCAGACATCTCTTCTCGACGTGAATCACTCTCTTCTACGACAACTATCTTCTCCCTGGGACTATGCTTTATTCTATATTCGACCTTGTACTGAGGAGGGGCCTTTACTGATTTCTCATGCCCACATTCCCTGCATTTCAGAATTGGCTTGCCATCCTTCTTTTTAGGGAGCATTAATGCACCGCACTTCTCGCAGAACTCCACGGCTCTCTCCTCATTAGTGGTTATAGCTCTCGTGCTCGTTCATGCTATTCATTTAAGTTTGACTGTTGACCCGTAATTACGCCTTTTTGCATCAGATTGGGTGCGAAAAGAAACACTTATGTCGAAGATGACACGGCGGGCGTTTCATCCGCATCGGTGGACATCTTCCTAAGGAGGAGCATAGTGTTGGTCCGTGTTATTCCCTTCAAGGCATATAGATATGATGAGTCAAAAGTAGGTGAGATAAGTAAGGTAGTTACTCCTCCGTACGACATAATCAAAGGAAAGAAAGTGGATGAACTTCAGGCTCTTTCAGAGTATAATATTTCTTGGATTATTAAGAATAAACCAGAAGAAGGCGATACAGATCAAGTCAATCAATATACTAGAGCGCGTGATCTTCTAGAGAATTGGATTGATAGCCGAGTCCTGAAGCAAGATGACAAAGAATCGTTCTATGTTTACGGTCAGAATTTCAAAGTGAATGATCAAGAGCTGTTCAGATTCGGATTCATTGGTCTTATCCGACTTGAGGAATTCGCCACTGAAGCTCCCAGCAAGGATGCATTCTCTGGAGTACTTCAGCATGAAGAAACGCTTCCCAAGGACATCCAAGACAGACTTAGTCTTTGCAGAGCATGTATGGCCCAGTTTGGTCAAATCTTCGTGATTTATCCGGATCATGAAGGCCAAGTGGATGGTGTGTTGGAGAAGGCCATGAAGGAGAAACCTGCCATTGACATAATAGATAGCAATGGTGTGCGTCATAGGCTCTGGATTATCGACGACCCGGAAGACACCGGTCTTGTGACGAAATATATGGAGGACAAGTATGTGATTATTGCCGACGGACATCATCGCTACAAGACCGCACTCGCGCTCTCAAAGGATAATCCAGAGCTGGAATCAGCAAAATACAGGATGCTTACTTTCGTGAATATCTCGAATCCGGGACTCGTTGTTCTTCCCACCCATCGCATTGTACAGAATCTAGAAGAATTCTCCAAGGAGAAGCTCCTTGATTCGATAGGTGAGCATTTCGAGATAGCAGAGTTCGATAATAAGGATGAGATGTTTTCTCTAATGAACAGGAAGTTCATCGGTGGAGAACATGCTTTCGGACTGTTCATGAATGATTACAAATTCTATTCTCTGACATTGAAGGATTCCAATGTAATGGATGAGATTCTGCCTGACAAGTCCGCTGAAAATCGAAGTCTGGACGTGGCAATACTTCACTCTCTGATTCTGGATATGAAGCTCGGTATCGATAAGGAAAAACTTGCCCAAGGAACTATGAAAGGCGGAGGATCCGTCGTTTATGTCAAAGGAATTGGAGACGCTGTGGATGAGGCAATTGATTCGGTAAAAGGAGAAGCTCAAGCTGTATTCTTCATGAATCCGACTCGAATTGAAGAAGTTGAAGCAGTATCACGTAACATTGAAGTCATGCCTCAGAAAAGCACATTCTTCCATCCCAAAGTTTGGACAGGATTCACAATAAACAAGCTGCTATAGGTGATTTGAATGGTTAAAAGAGTGTACAATTTCTATGCAGGACCTGCAACTCTCCCACTACCTGCATTGGAGAAGGCGCAGGAGGAGCTATTGGATTTCGCTGGAACAGGAATGTCGATCCTGGAGATTTCCCATAGGTCAAAGGAATATGATAAGGTGCATAATGATGCAACTGATTTGGTTCGGGACCTCATGAGAGTCCCTGAAGAATACAAGATTCTTTGGCTTCAAGGTGGAGCATCAACTCAATTCTATATGGCTCCAGTGAATCTGCATATTCCTGGAAAACCAATCCAATTTGTTGACACCGGAGCATGGACTTCAAAGGCGATCAAAGAGGCAAAAATCTATGGAGATGTTGAAGTAATAGCGTCTTCTGCGGATGAGAAGTATAGCTATATTCCTCGTGGTGTTAGTTTCAGTAACAATGCATCATATGGGCATATTGCAAGTAACAATACAATCTACGGTACAGAATGGCATGAATGGCCTGATGTCCCGGATGACATCCCCTTGGTTTCCGATTTCTCATCAGACCTAATGGCCAGAGAAATAAAGGTGAACGATTTTGGCGTGATATTCGCAGGTGCCCAAAAGAATCTAGGCCCTGCAGGTGTTACACTAGTCATTGTCAGAGAAGACTTAGTGGATAGAGTGCCAGAAGATACACCTACTCTACTCAAGTGGAAGACTGAGGTTGAGAAGAACTCATTGTTTCATACCCCACCGTGCTTTGCGATATACGTGTGCAAACTTGCACTTGATTATTGGAGGGGTGAAGGCGGTATATCGGAGATTGAGAAGAGGAATAGAACAAAGGCTAAAATCCTGTATGATGTAATCGACTCTTCTGGGGGCTTCTATAAGGGCCATGCAAGAGAGGATTCAAGATCACTCATGAATATAACATTCAGATTGCCTTCCGAGGAGCTCGAAAAGAAAATCGTAGAGGAAGGCACCGCTAGAGGGCTTGTTGGGCTCAAAGGCCATAGATCAGTTGGCGGGATGAGAGCATCAATTTACAATGCCATGCCGAAGGAAGGTGTTGAAGCTTTAGCAGACTTTCTAGTAGAGTTCAAGGAAAACCATGAGTAGATATGCAGAGAGAAGGGCTCGAAGCCCTCCTAATTTCTGCAGGTTCATCGTTTCTTCCGCTTCTTATTGTATTTGGAAACTGCGCCTTCTAAAACACTCTTAATCTCTGGGACTGCATCTTCCATACAGATTCCCTTGTAGGTCCGTCTCATCAGAGAACCACTCACTTGGACGTCAATGTTGCGCATGTTTCTAGTGCCAAAGAATGACTTGAGACTTGAAGCAATCGGAATCAGCACTCCTCCTGGTAACCGACTTGCAAGCAGGTCTTCACAGCAACTACAGTCCAAGACAATGATTGTATTCTCAGTATCCACTAGCACCTCAACTGGGATAGATTTCCGAGAGGATCTCAATGACCGTTCCAATCGAAGGTCGAATCCACCGAGGCGCTTCATTCTGAATCTCATCCCTTCATGTTAGAATTCAGGCTCACGAAGAATGTTAGTCATATAACACATTCCATCGATGTAGTACGTATCATGGACCGGTCATTCCAACCGTTGCGTCCGTCTTCTGGAAAGTACTATTGAGAAAACAATCAGTAATAGGATGAATCCAAGCATGATTGCTATTCTCAAGTAATTGGGAACCTCCGGAATTGGAGGCGGCGTTGTTGTAGGCGCACTTGTTGTCGTGCTGGCTGTCGTCGTAGTAGTCGGGGTTGTGATTGATGATCCAACTATGTACTGGTAATCAGATGAAGTAGACCAGTTGTCTATTGTGTCATTCGAGTATATTCGATATGTTACAGTGGTACCCATCGAAAGAGCCGGGATACTCGCGACATAATGGGTTCCATTCCATATCATAGTCACGTTGTTCCAATGAGTTCCATTGTGGTATGCGAGGATAACTGAATCAACTCCACTCAAGTCTGTGACAGTTACACTAACGTTCACATCATCTACATCAGTAGGTTGCTGGGGTTCATACTCGGGCACTCCTATGACTGGTCCTACGATATCTTGAGATGTGAACTCAACCGCTGCAGATGCATTGAGCTTTCCATACCCCCAAATTGGATTATGAACTGCACCCGTATATGCATCCATGCGTGCTGTACCCTTGATTATACCAGCGACCATACTTCCTACAGAGGAGTCGACCTGAAGCATCAAAGCAGCTGTACCAGCAACGTGCGGACCTGATGCGCTGGTACCACTGAATAGACGGTAGCTCCCAAATCGTTCATCAAAAGGAAGACTTCCCCCATCATTATACCACGAAGCCCATGCAGAATCGTTTGTATAGTCAGTGACAATGTCAAATCCGCCAGGAGCTGCAATGCCCTGCTTCTCCGTTTCATCAATCCTAGGGCCACGCGATGAGAAGCTCGCTATGTCACCTATGACCTCAGGAGAAACGAGATCACGAGTACGATAGCTTGCGACACTAAGGGCGGAGTCAGCCGTTGAAGGCCATGTAATGTGATAGTCATCAGTTGCATCTGTCATCCAGATAGCTCCACCAGACCAAGATGTGGCAGAGTCAGAAATGTATGAATGGAAAGTAGTGTCCGAGGGTGCTGTGATGTTCAACTGGTCAAAAGGCGGACCCGTAATTATGGGAAGAGGTATGCGGAAGGTAGGCGGATAAGTAAGGTCTTCAGCCCAAATATGGATTCCCAGCATCTTCGTGCTGCGGGATGATATGTCAATGAAAGATTCAACCCACAGGTCTTTTGTGGTAATAGTAATCACTTTTTGAGCAACCCTGCTTGGATAGCCTAAGCCGGGATGTAGGTAGACGATATTATTCAAACCACCACTCCAAGATTGGAGATTGAATATCAAACTGAAATTGCATAAACTAAAGTCTGTGTTGTTAATCGACAGGACTGTGATATAGACATCATAGATTTCAATGATTGTAGGTAAGTCAAAATTGACATAATATGGTGTGTTTGAAATAGCAGAAAAGCGTGCATGTTTATTGCTACCTCCAAGGTTTCCGCTTGGAGAGATAACTGGAATTCCAGCAGCAACTATTGTATCGATTAGTGTAGCAGCGGCTGAACTTCCATCTAGGAATTCGTACGTCCAAGAGCCAATCTCTGTGAGAATGACATCTGCTCCATGAGTATATGCATAGGTTAGGCCATCCTCGACATAGAGCCAGTCATACTTGGTATAGTTCTCGCTTAGGACCTTTATCATCATTAATTCGGCATCAGGTGCGACGCCCATGTATTTCCGAAATCCAAGTTGTCCACCAAGGAGAATGCCTGATACAGCCGTTCCGTGTCCATTATCGTCTACATGTGTACTGGCTGTGAAATTCACTCCTCGTACCCAGACATGTTCATTGCTTGCAGGTGTACCATCTCCCTCCACGATGTACATTGTCTTTGGTGTTTTTAACATAACGAGTTGCTCACCAGGATCTAGTTGCCCGTTGTCATTGGTATCATTCACAACGAAGAATGGCTCTCCTATCTGAATCTGGCCATCTTGCGTGACATTATCAGCCCAAATCCATTCAGTAGTGGTATCAAAAATCCCATCTCGATCTAGATCAATGGCGTAGAGGATTTCATCTGGTTGTAGAGCTAGATCGAAGTTGAGATCTACTCCGTCACTTCCATTGGTGAATATTGAATCAGGGACACCCTCTCGCCAGTCGTATGATCCACCATCAGCAAACCATAGATCAGGATGAGTCCAGTCAACTCCAGAATCCAAGTCAGCTATAAGGATTCCCTTGCCAGTAACATTTTGACTCAGGTCATCTAGTGTAGCCCAAATGTCATCAGCACCAATCTCAGGAATTGATACGTCTCTAGGCGCATGCAAGTGCTTCATAGGAGTCTGGAAGGACACACTATCAAAGACTCCTGACTCATACATTGTTGTTAAGCCATCAGGAGGACCTCTGATTAGGTAGTAATTGCCAACCTGACTCATTGATGGAGTGTCGAAAGTGAATCTAATGCTATTCGCTTCAAGTTTTAGAATCTGAATCTCTGTCAATGGTTGAGCAAACTCGACCACCAAAGGAATCTCAGGACCATAGGTTTCAGTCATAGCGTGAAAATCAATGGGCTTGATTCGTGGGTTATGTTGAGCGCTAGAATCCTCAGCACCAAAAAAGGCGGGAATGGATGGGATAAGCGGAATCAGAAACAGCAAGAGGAGCAGCGTGCAAATCAGACCTTTTCTCATATCGAAATCCTCCTGAGACGCGATACTAGCGAATAATCCCCAGAAAAGGGGGTGAACTAGGCTCTCTTGATGTGTACGCCTATTAACTTATCCAAGTGGTGTGAATTAGTCATCAGCATCTGGATTGCGAGAGGGCTCATGATTTACAGGATTTGCATCATCATGGAAGAGGTCCAGAGCCATCTCATCTGGCTGTACATTGATACTAGCATAATATCCAGGATCTTCATCATCCCTGGTAACCTTCTGCCCCTCATATAGGGACGTTCCACCTGCTAGGAGATAAGATACACAGATGCAGATTGCTATAGGAATGAGGAGTTCGAACGAGTGACTAATCTCAAGAATCAACACTATGGTGGCGACTGGTGTATTTGTTGTTGCTGCAAGTACTGCACCCATGCCGAGTACGACAAAGGCAGTAAGATACTGCGGAGCAAATAGGTGACCGAATATAGCACCTAGCATTGCACCAACGAAAATCGATGATGCAAGTACTCCACCTGACACCCTTCCAGCCACTACAAAGGATGATGCCAGGAGCTTGCCAATCAACAACAGAAGCAGGGCTGCGATGGGAAGAGAGGAGGCAGGAGATGCAATCAGCTCAATAACATCATACCCGAGTCCTGCAACAGTGTATTGTGGATCCAACCACAGACCAACAAGGAACAATATTACACATGCACAAAACGAGCCAGCCACAGGGTCAGCCCAGTCAGGTAGTCTGAGGGAAAAGAAATTACGTGTGGCCATTAAGAAGACTGAGAAGAATAGCGAAATAACACCAGCAAAGATACCCAAGAGGAGGACTAATGGGATGACCTCGAGTGTGAGAGTGAAATCAATCTGTAGACTGAGAAGCGGATCAATCCGATAGATTACAGCAAAAATGATGAAGGATGTTATTGCCGCCAGAACTGTAGGCACAAAGTAGCCCAACCGCGCATCGCGTTTGTAAGGAGCTTCAGAGGCGAATAATGCACCTCCAAGTGGAGCTTTGTAAATGCCAGCAGTGCATGCTGCGGAGCCCATCATAATGAAGACACGTAGATGAGCCGGATTGTCATATCCAAATTGCCTGCCAATATAATTCCCTAGAGCAGCACCAATAAGGACCGCAGGACCTTCCCTTCCAACAGGGTTCCCAGTTCCAATCGAAACCGATGTAGCAATCATCTTTGTAACAGCAGTAGAGGGCATTAATTCCTGCGGATCATGTGTGAGTTCAATAGCTTTTGAAATACCGCTCCCCTCAATCTCTCTTCGGCCAAAGTATATCATCAAGCCAGAGAACCCGCCTCCAAGAAGAGGAACGAGGAATACAGGCAAACCAACAAATGCACCAGTTGTCAAGTCTATGAGATACTGAAAGATTGCCATGAATAACCCGCAGACGATGCCAATCAGCAGAGATGCAGGAACATAGAGCCTATAGAAGTGCGAGAAATGTGAGAAATGAAAGAGCTGGCGGAGCGGCTTCACATTGACGTGAGAATCTTGCCTCTCCTCTTTATTCATCTCTAGTCACAATACGAATGGGGAAGCAATCGCTATTAAACGGATTTCGCTTGCCATCAAACTTATCTCAAGCAATATGTGAGCAAGCCTGAGGCTGAACCTTGAGCAAGAAGAAGGAGCCATCAGACACAAAGGACAAAAAAAGTCCGGATGACTCATCACAGCTCACTATTGAAGAGGTTCAAGACCGATTGGATGAAATCTCATCAAGACTTGCTCGAGTTGAGACCCTCATTGAACGACTTGGACCGGGTATTGAAGAAGTCGGGGAGTCTGCAAAGGTCATACGTGAGGGCTTTGAGTTCTATGACGGAATGGTCAAGCTAATGTCCAAGTTCACTCGAGCGGAACGCTTGGAATCTAGATATGGTGACCTTCGGAAGGACAATATTAGTTGGCAGATTATCAGAATCCTTGATGGATCTCGACCTCTCAATATCAGTCAAATTACTGCTGCCGTGAGAGCCGAACGTGGAACAGCCTCTAGGCGCATAATAAGAGAAAGGATTCAGTCCCTTCTTGAGCGGGGTATTCTCAAAGTCATTGATGATGAAGATGATGATCGCGCACGATATTTCGCGTTAACATGACATCACTATGACGTGAAGTGACCGCAATTTGAATAGGAAGTGGTCACTTGTCTCCACTTTTCTTAAGATGAGTGACCAGACATATTCAATCTTGGTGATAAATAATCATGAGTGATGATGAATCAAGAGATGACAGAAAACACAAAGGACAAAGTGAGGCTGAAGAGATCAAAGAGATATTCGGAGCTCTTAGTGACTCGATTCCAAAGCTAATTGGCGGACTTATTGGCAGCGTCTATAGTGCTGAAAGAGCGGAGGACATGGCTGCAGCCATAGGTGGCTTCTATGCGAAACTCAAAGAACAAGGCATTCCAGAAGAGATGGCTATGGAATTGACCAAGAAATATGTCGCTGGTCTTGACATGTTCAACATTACAAAGCTAATGAATATCGCAATGGAGGAAGAAAAGGGAAAGAAAAGGACCAAGTCCATCGAAATAGACGACTTTGAGGATGAAGAGGATCTTGAGTGATGACGAGTCTCCGAGAGAAGTCGCCTCCATTGTCTGGACTGCAATCTCGGGTAGTGTAAAGATTGTAGCAGGATTGTTAGGTGCATATGTCAATGCTAGGTGGAATGTCAGGCGGTCAAAGAAGGCGTTTCACAAGAGCCTAGTCAAGCACGGCCTTCCTGAAGATTATGCGAGGGAGCTTGCAGCCACCTATGCAGCAGCAGGACAGGATATTCTCTCCATTCGAAATATGGTGAGTATGATTGGGCAGATAAGGGAGCTGGAATAGTCCGGCTGCTGTCCAACATCATTTTTGAGCACTACTTCACGACCAAAACCGGACATTCTGAGTTTATTACGATTCGTTCAGTATTGCTGCCCATGCCAGCACGTCTTGTGCCAGATGCGCCCCTTGAACCAATCACAATAAGGTCCACTTTTTTCGCCTTGGCTACTGCAAGTACTCCTTCTGAAGGAGCGCTTCTCTCAAGAATTGTTTCGACTTTGAGATTGTATTCCAATGCCGAATCTTTGTAGCCTTTCAAGAGAATCTCTCCATTCCTAACATACTTCTCCATGACTTCCTCTTGACTCATACTAGTCATCACTGCCATCTGCTTGACTGTTGGTGTGGGTACAACATGGACAATGAAGAGCTTGGAATTTGTCAGCTCTGCAAGCTCAATTGCCACCTTCATTGCCTTGGCTGCATTTTCACTTCCATCACCTGCAAACAGGATTTTATTTGCCCTGCAGAAGATGTGATCTGGTTCGCAGTAAGTTATGGATTCCATAGCATTACGTTCCTTTATCCATCTGAAATATATTGGCATAGGTGATTTACAGCCCACTATACTCCTCTATGCCTATCGTTGCTAAGATTTAACTGTAACAGATGAGGAGTTGAGTCAAGTGTTTACTACTAATTGGAGGAGATTAGTTGGCACGTACTGATGTGATAGAATATCATGATAATCAAAACTATCCAAGCCACGGAAAAGCAGTGCTTGGAGTTGTAATCGTTCTTGGAGCTTTCTTCGCAGCAGGCATCTATTCATTGATGGGGCTCTGGGCTTCTTATGGAACCCAGGTGATGAATGCCATCAACGACATCCTTTCAGTCGTGAGCCTAGTGATATCACCGACTGATGCCGCGATAGCAATTGCAGCCATTGTGTTTGGGATCATCCTACTGAGTCTCTTTGTGGCGTATGCTGCCTCATGGCTCGCAAGGAGATTGGGAGGGACACTGATCTACATTGGCGCGTTCTTCATGAACTTAATGACACTAGCCATTCCAATTCTGATTTTGGTTACTGGAGGTCCCTTTGCTTGGCCAGTCTTAATACCAGGTCTCTTTACGCTGTTCCTCACACTTCTACTGTTCACGGTGTTTCGAGATAGAATCCGCCGTGCAGGTGAGATCATCAAACTGACTGGGCAGGTATGTCTAGATGAAAAGGGTGTATTCGTTCCGCCAACGCTGGTAATGGTCTTCACCCTAATTTCAGCTGTCATGTTCGGAGGCATTGCATTCTATTCAATTGATGTCTTGTCTGGAGGAAATGCAATGCAGATAATCTCAGGTGCTCAAGACCTAACCATTGAAACTGGATGGGTTGCGGGCATTGGGATTGTCCTGTATCTCTTTGCTACAATATTCTTCTACAATTTAGCTTATGGAACATCATCTGCTATGGTCTACCTCTATATGCGTGGCAGAGATCCTGACCTCGGCGATGGCGTCAGGTCATCTCTTGGTGTCATAACTGGCATCATTGTCTTGAGCTTATTGAGTGTGCTAATCGTTATCATCAGGATGATTCTTGAGCGTTTGGGCAGAGAAGTCGGAGGTGTGGGAGGAGCAGCAGTTGGCAGGGTCGCAGGTGGAATCATAAGCTATGTTTGGTTCCTGATAAACTACTTCACAATCCCTGCGATGGTGGCGGAAGAGCTTGGAGCGAGGGACGGCATCAAGCGAAGTGCAGGTCTCGTTAAGGACAACTTCGTAGATGTCATGATTAAAGAAACCGCAGTAAGATGGGGCTTTGGTGTTCTGGCTGTCATATTCTTCCTTGGTTTTGCCCTTGGAGGAGCAGTCGTAGGCTGGGTTGCCTTTGCTGGAGACTTAATTGCAACCATAGTACTAGGAGTTGTCTTTGCAGTTCTAGCAGGAATTCCAGTATCACTAGTATTGCGCACGTTTGACATTGTATATGTCACGTTGCTCTACGTCTTCATCAGAAAGAAAGATGGCGACTTCACCAAGACTGTTATTCCATCGGCTATGGAAAGAGAACTTGAGGGTGCATACTCAAGAGCTCAAACTAACGAATAGAGGAACTCAAGTATGGTGTGATGGTCTTTCGATCATCACCCTCTCATTCTTTTTCTCGCCACGCTTTCATTTCAGGGACTGCGGCTTAGATCTTCAAGAACCATCTTCGCGGCCCTTCGGTCAACGAACCACAGAATCACAATCATGACAATTGTGACAGATAGCCAAGATAGAAGAATATCCTGCGGCAGAATCGGATAGTACTGTGTAAGAAGCCAAAGGGCAATCAGAAATGAGATATTTACCAGAAAGAAGAGATTGGCATACCAACGGCTTCTAGTATTGCTTGACTTCTTCTTCTTGCTTCGCAAATCCCAGGGCCTCATGATGCGGACTAAAGCCAATCGAAGGCTTCGTTCCAAGTTCTGCTTGAACCTGAATAGGGATTGAGGTAGACTGTTCTGAAGAAGTCTGGAAGCTTGTCAGTTTCCTTGGCTTTGAGAAATGTTGGATAGACAAAGTCCTTTCTACCTGTGAGATAATTGAAGATGTAGGGAGCCCAAAGATTTGGTTTCCCTTCATTGGTCTTGGGTCGAGAAAATTCAAGGGAGGGTCTTATTCTCTCTTCCTTGCCGAATGTCCGTTCAACCAGATATTCAACAACCTCATTATCAGATGCGCGCTTATGATTCAACATTAGTGCAGCGTTCATGCTGCACATCCGAGATAGGTTCGTTAAAGCTCGCATTCTTAGCGCATCAGTTCCTTCGCCAACTTCAAGGAAGTCCATCGCAGTATCAGCAGTTCCCTCAGAGATCACGCATCTTCCAGTAAGGGGAACAATGGAGAGGTCTGTCAAATCGTTTTCGCGATACGCCTTTTCTCTCCAAAGATTTGAAACATGATGCTCATATTCGTGATAGATTACAGCAGCTAGTCCGTGTTTACTAAATGGACGGTCAACATTGAACTCGTTTTTTGATTTGTAGTCACCTTGGTAATAATTGTAACCTCCCCAGGGCTTGTCTGTCACCGCCTTATGCTCAATGCCATTGTCAATCACAGTGGCATCCATGCTAGCGTAGACTTTTTTCTGGAATAGCATCCCTACATCCTTTGCACTCTGCTGCAATTCTCCTTCGATGTAGTTCTTTGCCTCCACTCCTTGCACCTGACCATCAAGTTTGAATTGCTCCACACGCTCTCTCGTATCACTGCCAGGACAGTCTGAAAATGCAGCCTCAACATTCTTCATTGCTTTTTCTACTTCTTTCTCAGAGAATCTAGTTGGTTTGATACCAAAGACATTCTCCACAATGTCAGCATAGGACATTTCCTCTCCTGCCATCCATCTGACAACAGATTGCAGCGAATGAACTTCCGTAGTGAGATACTTAGAGCGCAGCGGCTGTTCAATCTCATCCTTGATATTGTCGGATAGAACTGATAGCTCATGCATCATTATTTCTGGCTCGCGATCCTTTGCCTGTCGGTCTGGTGCCAGTTCATCCGGTCCATAATAGGCATCAACAATGCTTAAACCAGTCACGCTTTTTGAAAGATTTCCTACCTCGCCACAAAGCCGGACGAACTCTCTTCCAACATCCATTAGAATCAAGGAAACTCAAATGCAACGGGCTATAGAATGTACCGGAGTGCGCCAGACCATCTGTTCATGAGAACATCTTTTAGAGGAGTTGTTCAGATGATGATGAGGGTAGAAGCATGCCAAAGCAGAAGAAGGGTTCGAAGGGAAAAGTCTTTGGATTAATATTAGGAATTATCATCATAGCTATCATAGTTATAGCGTGGCACGATGGCGTGATTGGTGCAACAGCGATAGAGGACATTAATGGTGGAAATGTATCAAACGGCACTGTGGTAACAGTGAAAGGAGAATTGATCTATGCGCTAGGAAACAGCTTCATCGTGATTCCTCCTTCAGGAGGCCTTCAAGGCCTAGTCTTTACGTGGGATGGCTGGATTCCGCCTGAGCATTCAATTGTGGTGGTCACAGGGACAGTGTCATCTCTCCTCACACTATCAGATGTCACCTCATTGAGAGCAGTCCTTATTTTCCAATGATTGCTATGGTTAGCCTAGGACAGCAGGACGAAGCTCGGCACGAGAGAATAGGCTCGCAGAACCTGACTTCTCAACCAAGGTAAATGTCACATCGGCCTTGGTAAGCTCAATAAGCGTATAGACTTGAGTCGTAGCTCCACGAACACGCCGGGAGAGCAGGGTACCTGTCGTGTATATAATCATATCATTCAGATTCCACATCCAAGGGACATGACGGTGACCATTTAGGACCAACGAGCATTGCGTTCGATTCAAAAGTCCCAAGACAGCACCAGAATCCTCCACAACATTGTGTTCCCTCCCAGTGTTTGGGACCGGTATCAGGTGATGATGTAACGCGAATATGCGCACCTTCTCTTTCGCCCCTCCGAGAAAGTCATGTATCTCATTATACTTAGTCCGACCAACATGCCCTGCATCATTGTCTGGTTCTGCACTGTCAGCTGCATACAACGCAATAGCTTCGTCCTCGTAGGTCTTAAAACGCTCTCCAAACATCTCCTCGAAGTGTGCAGCACCGTAATTGCGCTCGTCATGGTTTCCAGGCACGATTATGAGAGGAGTTTCTATGCCAGATACAACATTAGAGAATGCTTCATACTCCTCTCTAAGTCCCTCCCCTGTAAGATCGCCCGTGATAAGAATGAGAGGCGAGGTCATATGCGGAGCACGCTTCTCAATACTCTCAATTACTTCGCGGAAATCGCCTAAAGACACTCCTTGTTCTCCAATGTGGATATCGCTCAAATGAAATATCGTCTTGATGGTTTCTCCCATTATCTAAATCCTCCAGAAACACATGCACTGTGGCATGCACTATGACAGGCGCTATGGCATACACAAGCACTATGGCATGCGCTGTGACAGGCACTATGACATGCATCGTGCGAAACGCATGCAGAGTGGCAGGCATCATGAGACACGCAACGACTGGTCTCCTCCAAGATAGGTTTCAGCGGTTCTCGGATGATGTTACCAACTCCCGAAAGGACATCTCCAATGGTGTTTGTTACATTCGTCATGATTTGGCCCGTGGTTGAAGCTACATCTCCAACCACACGTCCAACTTCGCCAATTGAATGGCCAGCAGCCTCAGCAATCTGACCAAACCAATCAGGTACCCTTGGAGGAGCGATTGTCCCCCCTGGAGGTGTGAACACTTGGCTGATTCTTCGGTTATGATGAGGATGCATGTAGAACCAATACCAAGCCCAAGTGTCGTGATACCTCCGATTGAAATAGTAATCAACACGCCCATCAAGTGTTGGATCACTTTCCAGGTCTTCCCAGGCCCCATCGACCATCTCCTCATGATGGGTCTTAGTAGCCTCGAAGTCCGCATCCCAAGACTTCTCTTGCACCTTCTCAGCTAGTTCTTCCAGCATGTCATCAATCCTGTCGGGGTCAAGCTCATTGTTGCTAATAGAGGCGACAAACATCTGTTCATAGTAAGTAGGGTCCTCGAACCTCAGGCCCGTATCTGATAGGCGTAAGGGGTCCGTTGAAATCACCCTTACTGCACCTTTTTTCACACAGGACATGAGAATCATTGACACCAGTTTCTTGCGATTTGTATTGACAAAGAATGCGCTCTCAACAGGATCAAGATCTGCAACAGTTCCTGGTGTGCCTAAAGTCTGGATGGCAATCTCCGGGCTCTGATACACCTTTGTTGTTTCATCAACCTCCCATGTTGCTCCATATCCACCCATTATTCGACGATAGCCAAAAGAAACAACAGCTATGGCCGCTATTCCAGCAGATCCCCAAATCAGGAGATTCGGAGGTATCAAGGGAGGAATAACTTCCCGCACATAGATGTTGACTGTAAATGTTACCCAGTCACTTGTATTAAGACTGGATGATGAGATTTGAAACGTGAGGGGAAGAATCTCTGGCAAGTTATCGGGGATGAAATGGTAAGTCAAATGAGAGTTCTCTCCGCCATCGAGTGTTCCAATATAAGTAGAGACCTGGCCAGAAGTCAAAGTGAGATTGTCTGGCACAGAGAGTGTTACTGTGACATCGTTGAGTGGGGCGTCTCCGATATTGAATACATCCACACCAATTGAGAATTCCGTGTTCGCATCTGCATTGAAATTCTCCGGAGTGTTATAGTCTAGGGCGCCCGGTTCGAGATACGGAGCATAGAAGCTCCAATTGGTATAATGAAATACACGGAAGTGGTCATAGGAGCCCAAATTAGAATGTCCTAGACTAACGCTGAAGTATCGAGGGTCAGCGGAAGCCGACGAGGGATAGGCAAGAAGGTTCTCCTCATCGAAGGGAAAGAAGCTGCCAAAGTTGTCTTCAAGCCTCTGACGGCTATCCACAACATAGCCCGCATAATCTGCTCCCTCTGAGGTGATTCCACCTTCCCCGGTAATCCATGAAGCCTGCATTTCAATAGGATAAATTACTCTCACATTCTCATAATCAAGAGGCACACTCCACTGTACTGGAGCCCAGTTGAAAACAGCCAAATCACCGGTAACTTGCAGACCAGAGCCCTCAAGAGTAAATGTTCCAGTTGTCATCTCTAGAACCCTGTTTGTACTGAAATACCCAAATACTACTGTGACTGTTTCTCCAGCTTGAGTCCTGGGAGTCCAGTCTAGAGCGTAGCCATTTGAGAGCTGTCCAACGACCAGATTGTAGCGGTTTCCGTCCACCTCAGCGTACGCGCGATCGGAATCATAGATTGTGGTTTCTTGAATCCCCGCTAAATCGAATCCGCCCAGGGAATTCTCAATTACGGATATGGTTATCCAATATGTGACGTTTATTCGGCCATTTGGTAGAACTACCGCATCCACGAAAACGCTATCGAGGTTGATAACAGGGCTTTGGCTAATTGTCGTCCCACTGACGGATACAGGAGCAAAGACTAGAAGGATGAAACCCATTGTAAACATCAGGGTTAAGTTGCGCTTCAATTGATTAACAACTCCAAGCGGTCCCCATATTCAATTCATTTTGGCTAGAAATTCCAACTAAACACATCACAAAGGGTTCTCCATTATTCACCACGCTGCGCACGCAGTACATCTGCTTGTGCAATCGTTAAATTCGATAGGTCCGCCTTGGCTGCCGCCCATTCGTCAAGATCTGGAAACTCCATAATCATGCCGCCCCAAACGAGATGGTACACGCGCTTGAGGATGACATCAGCGTCGGTCCCCTTTCCCACATACTCAAAGAATGCCTTTACCGTGGCTGGTGTCTGCTCAGTCATCTCTGCTGGTATCTCAGTTCCAAATCCTGCGAAAGCAACCTCAAGCTCTCGCAGAACATCCATCCTCTCTCTGATTCCAGCAGCAATCACTGGCAAATCGATATCAAAGGCGCTGAAATGCATAATCAGCTTCTTCTTGCTGATTGTTCCATATGGCAATTTTATCTCGGAACTCATATGACACACTCCTTCATCGTGTCTTGCCTGTACTCGTATATGGAGGCTGATAAGCCTTTCAGGTTGTAGGCGAATCCTTAAGACACCTCCAGCTAAGCCCTCACGAACGATGCATCAGCCACAGTATGACTACACATTGGAGGAGCTCAGCTGGATAGCCAATTTCATGCATGAGGTCAAGGATTACTTCTTCGTAAGACCACAAGATAACCTCTTGATATTGCGTCCTAACAAGGTCATGCACCTCAACGAAACTGGGACTGCAATGTTACGTAAGCTGCTTGATGGTGCAACAGCAAAAGAGGTTAGAGACTACTTTGTGAATAACTTTGAAGCTGATGAACAACAAGTGCTCAATGATCTAGCCGCCTTTGTTGATGACCTACGGAGCATGGTAATGGGAAATCAGAACATCTACTCATACAAGACCGCCAGAATTGTGCCCTTTGGGGAAGGAGATATCAAATATCCTGTATTAAGCGAGATAGCACTAACTTATCGATGTAACAATGAATGTCAATTCTGCTATGCATTCTCCCCGCATCGAGAAACCAAAGAGATGACCACAGACGAAGTGAAGCGAATTATTGACACCATTGTTGACAAGGCCCACGTTCCAAGTCTTTCTTTCACCGGAGGTGAGCCAACTCTACGCGAGGACATATTTGAGCTGATAGCTTATGCCCGAGAAAAGGGACTCCGTGTTAATCTCATCACGAATGGCCGACGATGTGCAAACCCAGAATTCGTTGAACGACTAGTCCAGGCGGATTTAAACAGTGCCCAGGTATCAATCGAGGGTCCTGATGCAAAGACGCATGACCAAATTGCAGGCGCGCCTGGATCCTTTGAGCAAACAGTTCAAGGAATCAAGAACCTCAAAGAAACGAACATCTATACTCACTGCAATACAACAATCTGTCGACCTAATGTTGACAAACTTGAAGAACTGGTTAATTTCATCGCCGATGAATTGGAACTGAGTTATTTCAGCATGAACATGGTCATCTATACTGGCACTGCCGCGAAGTTGAGAGACGAGTTGCAGGTCAAGTATGAAGACATTGGCGAGATTGTGAAGGGAGTGAAGAAGAGAGCAAACAAGAAGGGAGTGCAATTCGTATGGTATGCTCCTACACCAGTATGCATTTTCAATCCTATTGCGCTGGGCCTGGGCGCAAAGAGTTGTGCCGCATGTGATGGCTTACTGTCCGTTGATCCCGAGGGCGGGCTTCTTCCTTGCTCGAGCTTCAGCGACCCCGTTGGCAATCTCCTAGAAGAATCCTTTGAGAGAGTGTGGAACAATCGAGCCTCTAGATTCTGGAGGAGCAAAGACTTTGCGGCTGAGGGCTGCAAGGTCTGTATTCATTTCGATTATTGCTTGGGAGCTTGTCCATTGTATTGGGATGTCCAAGGATATGAGGAGATCAAGGAGTATTGGCCCAAGAAGAGTCGCATTGCTTCAAAGGTAGATGAGGCAAGGCTTGGTTTGAGAAGAAGAATCCGCGGCGACCAACATGGCATAACTTAGGGGACAGCACAGCAACGGTTTTGAGGGTCCTTTGCTTCGGAAAAGACATGCGCGTTGATGATCTGATAACGCCTGCGACCTTGGTTGACTATGACAGACTCGTCCAAAACATCAAGAATATGGCAAATAAGGCACGCGAACATCAAGTAGCTCTGAGACCGCATGTCAAGACACACAAATGTGTTGAGATTGCGGAGATTCAAAGGAACTATGGAGCGTCGGGCATCACAGTATCAACAATGGGCGAAGCAATGTTCTTTGCAGAGAATGGATTTGATGACATAACGTTGGCAGTTCCCCTTGCCCCCGACAAGATGAATTCCGTCGCTAAACTTGCCATCAAGGTCAAATTTAGGGTGATTATCGACCATCCTGCTGCACTCAAAGAACTAAGGACGAGATTCAGGAAAGCCAAGGAGGATCTAGATGTACTTCTCAAAGTGGATTGCAGCTATCATCGAAGTGGTGTAGATCCCACGAGGAAGGGCTCCCTAGCTCTTGCTGAGAAAATCCACAAGGCGCGAGGACTGAACTTCGCTGGAATCCTCACCCATAGCGGCCATTCCTATTATGCCAGGTCGATTGATGAAATCAAAGCTATCGCTGAGGAAGAACAGAATGTCATGCTCAAGTTCGCCAGAGATTTGAGAAAAAGGAGTAAAGCACTTACACCAAAGATTGTCAGCATCGGCTCAACTCCCACCATGATGTTGACTGACTCCATCAAGAAGGGTATAACAGAAGTTCGTCCAGGTAGCTATGTCTTCTTCGACTATACACAAGTGGCACTAGGTGTTTGCAAGCCCTACGACTGCGCACTGTCAGTCCTTTCGAGTGTCATAAGCGCATATCCAAACCGTATCATTCTCGATGCAGGTGCAACAGCACTCTCATTGGATCCCGGACCTACGCACCTCTTCCCGAATTGTGGATTTGGGAAAGTCATTTCCGATTACCATGAAGGGGACTTTGCAGAAAACACTGACATAACAGGACTCTCTCAAGAACATGGGAAAGTGAAGATAGCCAAGGGGTCTCCATTGAAAGGCCTCGTTCCTGGAGACCGTGTGAGTATCCTGCCGAACCACTCATGCCTTGCAGCAAATCTCTCGAGTAGGTTTTATGCAACCTCTGATGGTGATATTCTAGACATCTGGGAGACATATATGGACAGATAAGACCACGGCATTAGGTTTCCAAGCGGTTGACAATGGAATGTCCGCAGAATGGGCAGTATTCCTCTTCTCCAGGAAGTATAGGAGCGGGAAGTCGCCCACCGCAATTTGGACATGCAGTAACAGCCTTAGGCAGCTGCTCAACTGCTTCCGATGTATAGACCACTCGAGAATTCTTATCGATAGTGCCCCTAAATCTGCCCTTACTGGATAGCTGTTCAAGAGCTTCAACAATTTGATCATCGGTTGCATTTGCAACGTTCGAGATTTGGTCGAAAGTCATTCGCCTCTGTGCATGCAACAGGTGCAGTAGACTCTCTTCGAGGGATACTGCAGACGGACTGACAATCTCATTCTTCCCTCTATCTAGATAGACGAGAGGTAGACGTCTACGTGCTAGCTTCTCTACGGCATCCGCGACATCTGCGGGGCCTACATCTAGCGCTTTTGCAGCTTCAGCCACACCAATTCGACCTTCTTTCTGTATAAGAGGAATAATCTTCCCAGAGATGTCACCTACACGTGCATCTCGAGTTCCCTTTACGATGAGCCAAAGTCCGATTGCCAATTCAGGCAAACCAAGGATTCCCCATGCGATAATGCCCGACGTAATAAGCGTCTCCAAATCTCCACCAACCTGAACGGTAGATTGGTATACGATATAGGACATTGCAAGACATATGACGAGAAAAATGATACCTAGAAATTGAGATAAACGTGGATTCACGGAAAGCAGACTCCAATTTTGCCTTCAACACCCCTGTAATTATAGATTTGTGTCCCATTTTTCGACGAAATGGACAATCACTTCTCTAAACAAAGCGGGCCTGATTCGCGGGCATTTACGACAGAATCTTTAATAAAGAGAGAACGTCATGTCACCGAGTACTACACCCTGAAAGGACGTGTAAAAGACCGTGACTATAGACCGTGAGGGAGCAACAAGCGCAATCATACTTCACTTCACTGAGGGGAAGCCCGTAGAATTTCCTCAAGATTTTGTCGCCGATATTGGGGAGCGAGCGGCTCTGACTGTGTTGCATCACAAGGACAGGGTTATGAAGATCTTTCCGGTTTCTAGCGATGATATTTACCTGCTTCGAATTGAAATCAGTGATCTATCAAGGAACTTCTTGAAGCAGCTGAACTTCGCTTTCAACGATGCCAAGCTTAGTGACATCATATTCACGACTGGCGTTTGTCTCAGGGGCGAAAAATGCTACTACGAGTGTTACTTTGTACCGGATCAGCTCGTCGTTACACTGAAGGAGCTTGAGGAGAGCCTCAGGAAGATACCTGGTGTATCTAGGGTTGTGCTGCGCAAGGTAGACTAGTAAGGATCGCCAGATTTGTTTCCCTCTTTCATTGGACCGGAGAGAAGCTATCTACCCAAATGAACGCGGAGTGGACTCCACTCCGAACATACTTTCTTTTTGTTTTTCATTCCACAGGACTTACCATAACTCTTGGTGTACACTCGATGCTATCCTTCTTGGATCTCCAATAAATAGCCCACCTTCCATCATCGGTACGCTTCAGATGGACGTCACATTGTACGGAAAGAGTCCTCTGAAGAAGGAGCGCGGTGCTGACCTCATCAACAACACGCTCGAGTCTGAAGACTCGTCCGTTGACGACCACCCACTTGTCAGCACTGTCTGTCATATCGTAATGTATTGGTGTTTCCTAATAACCTTGGGATGTGAAACAATGACAATAGGGCACAGTCTGAGAGTATAGAACTTGTACTTTCATTGCCTGGAATGGTTCACCTTCTACGCCATAAAGGCGTGCCGACGGATTCTTGAAAATTCCGTAGGTTATGGGGTGTGTACTCTGAGATGAATTGCTCCGCAATATAATCGGCATCTCTTCGTATGCCGTATCTCTTGAAATACGATAGAACGTTGCGAATGTCTCTCGAAAGCAGCGTTTCTACCTGTTCCATATTAGCCCAAGCATCGACACGATATGCCTGAGGAACATCAATAATCCAGGCTCGTCCCTGCCACCAAAGAATGTTGTATTTGCTGAGGTCTCCATGAATATAATGCACTTTTGTATACATCAAGAAGTAGTCATCGAGAATCTGGTCCAATGCTTCTTCGGGGTCTTCAAGTGTAGCATCACGAAGTTGTGGGGCTGTATCTATGCCATCTCCAATGAATCGCATCGTGACATAGTTACCAACCCTGCCAACTGGTGTTGGGACATGAACCCCTGCTTTATAGCAAAGGCTTAGAATGTCGAACTCTTTTGCAGCCAATGCCTCCATCTGTGTTGGTGCAAAGTACCCCTTCTTCTTCCGCGCTTGAGCTGACGTCCAATACCTGTAGGCCTTCAAAATAAGGGGGTGCCCGTTCCACAGGGCAAGGAAAATTGAAGCCTCCTTTCCTGCACTGACCTGGTAGAGGAGATCAGTGGCGAGTCCAAACTGGATGGCGTTCTTTCGAACCGCCTCTAGAGTTATCTCATGAATAGGCACATGCCTGCCTCTTCGATGACCACGCTCCAAGCTGCGCTGCGATGTCAGTGCGCTGGTTTTCTTGGGATTGAACTTCTCAACCACTCCAGGACTCAAGCAGCCACCTCCTCTCTCTACAGCAACTCAATACCTTCAGACTCGAGTTCTCTGTAGTTCTTCAGATTCTCAGGAACATACTCCGATAGGAAGACCTCGAGGATATGATCTGGATCTCGATGAATGTCGTAGCTCTCGAAATGACTTAGAACATTCTTGATATCCCTCATGAGCAACTTCTCAACCATCAGCATATCAGACCACTTGTTGACGATGACCGCTTGCGGAACATCGATAATCCAAGGGCGGTCTTGCCACCAGAGTATATTGTACTTGCTGAGGTCTCCGTGGACATAGTGGGCTTTACTATACATTAGGAGATAGTCGTCCAGTA
This sequence comes from Candidatus Thorarchaeota archaeon, assembly GCA_048882485.1. Lineage (GTDB taxonomy): Archaea > Asgardarchaeota > Thorarchaeia > Thorarchaeales > Thorarchaeaceae > SMTZ1-83. The sequence goes on along the minus strand of JBHLRP010000002.1, from coordinate 152,120 downwards.
TCTGATTAAGAACGGTTTCAGGATTCTCAAGATGGACGTCTTTGAGTTGGGGAGCAGGCTGAGTCCCATCGCCGATGAATCTCATTGTGAGGTAGTTTCCAACTCGACCAATGGGAGTGGGAACGTGAACCCCTGCTCTGAAGCAGTTCATGAGGTAGTCGTACTCCATGACAGCTAAATCCTCCATCATTCCAAGGATGAAGTATGTCCTCTTGCCTGTGCCCTGAGCAATGTATCCCTTCTTCTTTGACATCTTGTGAGAGGATTGCCATAGCCGGTAGGCTTTCAGGATTATATGGTGTCCTCTCCATTGAGCAAGGAAGATTGAGGCTTCCTTTCCAGCGTTGATCTGGTAGATGACATCAGTCGCAAGACCAAATTGTATCGCATCTTCACGAACCGTGTCAAAGGTCAGCTCTTTGATCTCTGTCATCCTACCAGAGGTTTCTCCCTTCAGTGCAGCACGCTTCTGAGCGATTACGCCACTCTTCAGAGGATTATGCTTTTCGACTCGGCTCACGATTCACACCTACTGCAATCTGAGCCCAGGATTCGTTGTTTCGTTTTATTTTTCAACTTCTGATTTCACTCTCATTGACTGAGCTGGTACGCATCTTTCATTCTAAGCACATCAAACCAATATCAGCAGACAGCCAGCCCCACGCAATGCGCATCAATGAGCAGTACATACACGATGCGTGAAATGAATGCTAGCACAGAGAAACAGCGGATGTCGTTCTATGTGACACCCTCATCGCGGGTGCAAGTGTCCACTGCATTAACCAATGCTATAGCCATCATATGGAACTGCACCTCCTTTCGAGTCATGCAGATTCAGCCCTTCAGATTAGCTATAAAGGATTTGTGGTCAGCGTGACGCGAACTTATTTTGATGCCAGACGGAAGGATTTATCTTAAAGTCATCTCGCCGTCCTCCGGTTTCCAAATCACGAATCCATGATTCCAGGTTAAGGAATGTAACCCATTTAATCCAGTATGAGGAATACGAATGCCCAATCCAATGAATCCGCTGATAGTGCAGTCAGACAAGTCAGTCCTTCTTGAAGTGGACAATCCCAAGTATGAAGAAGCCCGGGATTCGCTGGCTAGATTTGCTGAGCTCGTGAAGAGTCCAGAATATGTACATACGTACCGAGTTACTCCCTTGAGTCTCTGGAATTCTGCTGCAATGGGCATGACTTCTAGAGAAGTTATTGATGCCTTGGAGAAATATGCCAAGTATCCCATTCCTGACAACATCAAACGCGAAATCATTGAGTACATGTCCAGATATGGTCAGATCACATTGTACATGGAGGGTCCAGATCTCATCTTAGAATGCGAAGAAGAAGACCTCGCGGAAGAGCTTGGCGCTCAGACGAAACTAGAGGAATATCTAGAAGAACGAATTGATGAGAAGTCATTTCTGGTTGTTGAAGGTCAAAGGGGTTTCCTGAAGCATGCATTGCTTGAGTTGGGTCACCCAGTAGAGGACCTAGCAGGCTACGTAGAGGGAGATTCGCTTGCCCTAAAAATACGGGACATAACCCTTGAAGGGAAGCAATGGGGATTGAGGAGATATCAGAGTGACGCTGTGGATACCTTCTATGCTGGCGGAGGTGTCAAGGGAGGCTCGGGAGTTGTTGTACTGCCATGTGGAGCAGGCAAGACCATGGTAGGCATGGGCGCCATAGAGAAGCTACAGACGTCAACCCTCATACTCTGCCCCAACGTGATTGCAGTCCGACAGTGGATTCAAGAGCTACTTGACAAGACTGACCTAAAGCCTGAGGACATTGGTGAGTACACTGGCGACATGAAAGAGGTACGACCGATTACTGTTGCTACCTATCAGATACTCACGTGGCGAAAATCTCGAGAGGACTCCTTTGAGCACTTTGGCATCTTCGAGGCAAGGAACTGGGGATTAATTATCTACGACGAGGTCCATCTTCTTCCAGCTCCAGTTTTCAGAGCGACTGCAACAATACAGGCAACTCGACGGCTTGGACTAACCGCAACTCTTGTCAGGGAGGACGGGCGAGAAGAAGATGTATTCAGTCTGATTGGTCCGAAGCGATATGACATGCCTTGGAAGCTCCTTGAGGACCAGGGATGGATCGCTACGGCTATATGCTATGAGATACGCCTTGAGTTGCCGGACCCAATGAGAAGGAAGTATGCCCTCGCTGAAGACAGAAAGAAATATAGAATTGCCGCAGAGAATCCAGAGAAGAACAAACTCGTCAAGACACTTGCAGATTATCACGAGGATGATAACGTTCTGGTTATTGGGATGTATCTCGACCAGCTCAAGATTATTGCTGAGGAAATAGAGGCGCCTCTGATTACAGGAAAGACACCCAATTCAGAACGGCAGAGATTATACGAAGCATTTAGAGAAGGCGAGCAAAAGATTCTCGTGGTTTCGAAAGTCGCAAATTTCGCACTTGACCTTCCAGACGCTAATGTAGCCATCCAAGTGTCAGGCACTTTTGGGTCCAGACAGGAAGAAGCGCAGAGACTTGGTAGAATTCTAAGACCAAAGACGGATGGGAGCTTCGCCAGGTTCTACTCACTAATCACGAAAGACACACGTGATATGGACTTCGCTGCCAAACGTCAGCTTTTCCTGACAGAACAGGGCTATCAATATGTGATTGCGTCAGTTGATGAGGATATATGGGAGAAGGCACCAGAGAGCTTCTTCTAAAGTTGGTTCAGGACCTGAATAAGCTGGTCAATCTGTATCCTGATGTAAGATTCCATCTCTTCCACCATATCATCATTCGCGAGAGTGGAAGGCACCTGTCCGAGTTCACATCGAATCAACCGTTCAAAAGTCCAAGAGATGCAAGAAAACAGTGCAAGACCCTGTAAATGGAGCATTTCAGTTACCGTTACATCTCTTGATCCAAAGCTCACCAAAATATCAGATTCGAATGGCTCTACTGGCTCTGAGAGGAGATAGGCTATGTCATAGTTTGCAAATCCTGTGCAGAACTCACTCCAATCCAGAAACAAAACACGATTTTCTTGAAAGATGATATTACTTGGGCGAAGGTCACTGTGCATGGCACTCGTAGACCAACGCACTTCATTAAAGATGGGTTCTAGTGACGCATATAGCGTATCCACCGAAAACCTAGCACGTCTCATTCTTTCTGATTGAATCTCTGAATCAAGCAGGACTGAGTCAACTCGCGAGTGAAGATAATGTAGGTATTCTACAACGGATGAATAGGCTGGCACTCCAGCAACTTCAAGATTCTGAAGTAGATCTAGACTTTGTTCCAATCTACGAAACTCGTCAATACCTATGGAACTAAGACTTGAATGAACTATCCCTGGTTCGTAAAAATAGACCAGGAAAGGAGTCTGATTCTTATTAGAGAGAGTCCCATATGTCATGGGACGAGGACTCAATCCCCTTTGGGCTGCTTCATATAATACAAGAAACTCTTGCGCGTAATGATTTGATGGATACTCAATGAATAGCGAGGGGATACGCAGAACTAGTTCTTCTTGTCCCCCATAAGCAAACATATTGATATTGGACATGCCACCTAGAGTGCGTTCTATAGAGAGGTCAGGGATTTCCAAAGCATCACGGAAATAGAGTTCTAGATTTTCCCTGAGATACCCATAGGCTTTGAGTATATTGTCCGTCATCAGCGTGATTATATCAGGGACACGAAGCACTTAAAGAGTGTCTAAGTAGCCGCATCGCCTATGAATGGAAGAGAGGTCCTGCTTATTCTGACGCATCTGTTTAGATCCAGAGGCAATCAGACATCCATAGATGAAGCTATAAGGTTCCTCTCGTTCAAGTGTAGATATGGAAAGCCGAGCAACATCAGACGTCTTCTCTCAGCTGCGTTGAATAGTGAGATGATATCCAGAGATGGAAATCAGATTGTTGCGGAGTTTATGTATGATCTTCAGAAGCTCTCGCCCAATCAGGCACCCATATTCAGTAGAAAAATCAGATTCAAAGACTCTGTTGAGCCAATGGTCTAAAGTGGGGTAGATGCAATTTTTCCAATAGAGGCTAGAAGCGCGGTGATTTGTATGAATGGATTTCGTGCCTGAACCAGGCGGTAGTCTATCTCAGCCACTCTATCCAGTAGAGTCCTGAGAACATCAGGCTCAAACGGACGATTCAATAATTCCCTCTCGACCTGGAGCATTACCTCACTTGGCGAGTATCCCTCAAAAGCTAGGAGTCCCCTGAGAGATTCTCTAGCAATGACGAATGAACCATCAATTGCTGCAGAAATCATATTGCGTACTCCTTTCGAAAGGGTGGTTTCAGAGCAAGCGTAGACTGCATCTTCGGTAACTGGTTTGCCTTCTGCAGACGAAATCTGGAGCAAGTTGATGGCTCGTCTCATATCACCATTGGACTCATGGGCTATGGCATTTAGACCAGCTGAATCAATCTCAACTCCTTCGGACTCAGCGATTCTATTTACTAATGATGCTATCACACTATTAGGTGGGCTCGGGAAATTGATGACCAGCGAACGGGAAATCACAGCGGGGCTCCAACCAGCTAGCGTAGGTGTGGTGAAGATGAACCGACATGCCTCGTTGTAAATCTCCATAGTCCTTCGTAGTGCTTGTTGCATGCTGCTGGTTAATGCGTCTGCCTCATCAAGAATTAGGACTTTGATCAGTTCATCAGAAACTGTGACCGTAGATGCAAACAATCTGATAGCTCCCTGTAGCAGCTGGGACTTGTTCGGATCTCTTGTCCTGCCCTTTATCTTCAGGTCAGCCTTGACCTCTTTGAATACTATGGACATGTACTCGTCCAGTTCAGTACGCCTACTGCGGTCCAGTTTGGCTAGGTCTTTGATGTCGCGCTTTGCTTTAGCAACTGAAAAGTCGGAAACATCGCGGATATTCAGCATCTTGTAATTTGCAGAGATGGAGTCACCAAGAAGCGCTCTGGCAAAGACCTGTGCGGCGCTTGTCTTCCCAGTTCCATACGGTCCGTATAGTATCATATTAGGACATGAACCTGCTTCAGCTAGATTTCGAAGCTTGGCAATAGCGTTATCTTGTCCAACAAAGTCATCCCATGCTTTTGGACTGTACTTCACGCTCCATAGAGGAGGCTCCAATCGATGCACCCACTGTCCCGTCAGATGATATCAAAATAAGGTTGCCCCTCCGCTAAGCGGCGCTGCAAAGGTAGTCAAGACCACAATGGTCTTATGGATAAAAACTCAGGGCACTTGGATGCCGCAACATGGCTTTGACAAATATCCACCAAGTCAGGGAAGAATACTATGCCTAAGGAATCGCTTCAGAAGGAATTAGAACATATACTGAGAGAGGATTTGATGTTCGCATGTCAGTACTGGGACATCGATGTCAGTGGGAGTGACTCTGGCACGAAGCTTGTGTCACTGCTTGCCGAAAAGATGAAGAACAAGGAAACCAGAGACCGTGTCTTCGGGACATTCTCAGACAGAGAAAAGGACCTTCTTGGAATGCTTGCACTCAACAAGGGTGCTATGAGTTATGACAGACTCAAGCCATTCAGAAAGATTTACAGCTACGGACAACTCAACCAGACTGAGAGAGACCTTAGGAAGAAAGGAATCATCATTCGTAGATTATTGTCGAGGCTAACAGATTTTGGAAGAGAAGTTGCGGAGTTTAAAATCCTGGACTATCTTATGCCTTTTCTATTAGAAATGTTCTCAAAGAAACCTGAACCTAGCAGAGAGCTCCCCAAGAAAGCCCGGGATATTACCGATGACCGTGATACTCTTCTCCTTGACATGCTGCTACTTGCATCCTATCTTGCAAAACATGAAGTAAGAATGACAACCTCTTGGGAGTTTCCAAAGAGAGAAGCAGACCAGATCAGAGTGGCTATGTCCAAGCCAACTGAAGAGCGATTTGAACTAGTTCAGAAGATGGCACGAAAAGCAGGGGTATATGTCATTGTGGAGGAAGATAGAGTAGTTCCTGGCAAGATTGAATCGTTGTTCTCAGGAAAACAGGAAACAGTTTCACGAAGATTTCTTCTATCTTCCCTTGGGCGAACTCGTGCAATATGGGCGACTCCAGATCAGCCGACTGAGTATACTATGAACCTTGCAATCTGCAGACTTCGAGAAAGTGACAAAGATGAATGGATACCAATAGAGAAGATGAAAGAGTGGATTCGTTCTGAACTCTTCATTGACGCTCAACCACTAAAATGGGTCCAAGTCGACGATGATCGTGTAAGGCTAGCCTTGGAGACCCCTCTGCGTCTTGGTCTTGTTGAGGGAGCCTACAGGGGGAAGAATCTGGTTGCAGTCAAGCTAACTACAGTTGGAGAAAAAGTGCTAGCAGAATCTATGGAAGGGGACGAGAAGGCTGATGAAACATTCTTTGTCGTTCCCAATTTCGAGGTCACTGCTTTCACGTCTGAAATGGACTACTACAAGGTATACCAACTCATGTTGTTCACAGAACCGGTCAAGACCGATATCGTAAGCACATACAAAATAACTGACAAGTCAGTATTCGAAGCAATTGAGATTGGGCTGAGAGAAAGCACGATGCTTGACTTCCTTAAGAAAGAAAGCAGTAAGCCGGTTCCTAGGAATGTAGAGAGATCAATTAAGGACTGGACCTCCCAGACAACATTTGCCACACTTTCTGATATCATGCTCTTTGAAACTGAAACTGAGAGAGAGATGGAGGATCTGCTACTTCTAGATGATTTCAAGAAATACGTTGTCAGAAGGGTTGGTCCAACAGCTATGATCGTCACAGGCGATATGGACCAGCTGGATGAAGACTTGGGAGAACACAAATGCAATGTTAGGATGGCTGGCAAAGAAGCTCCTCCAATTGAGATAACTCCAGGCACAGCAATAGCTGAGCAAGTGCTACTCTATGGTGACCATTCAGTCACTGATGTGCCAGAAGCATGTCTTGGCTGCCCAGCAATTCAATCCTGCAATAGAGTGGTTAGAAGAAAGGCAAAAGGGAAAAAGAGTGCGTGAAAGCAATATACGGCCGTTGGAGATAGCAACATAACTGTCCCAATGAGATAGGCTTAAGTGATGGATGATGTGGTCACCGTTTCAACGCGGTGAGAATTGCCTATGAGTGAAGAGCAGAGAGAGCCAGGCGCGTTCATGAAATTCATCCAGGACTATCGTTTCAAGATGCTAATCCCTGAGCTCTTGGTCGTCTTTGGGGTCTGGTATTTGCTTCCAGAATCACTCACTATGAACATCTATCTTCTTCCTGCTGTGGAATCAGCTATAGGTCCTTTGGTCTATCTTTGCCAACCTCTAGAGCTAATTGTACCAGGCATCCCTTCCGGAATTCTAGCCTTCTTGACAGCATTTACTCTTCATGGGATTTATCCGCTCGACAACTACCACGAGGGAAAGATTCCAGTCCTACCCAGAGCTGCGGTTCTCATGATTCTTGTATCATTCATTTTCCTTCCAATTCTGGTTGGATTTCAGATGATAGGCTACTATATTACCGAGGCGACCGAGTACTTCTCACGAAACCCGCTCTGGGAAAGGTTTGAGAGCTTTGGTGATCTATTCTTCTATGCCGGGGCAATGTTTTTTGTTGGACTTCAATGGTGGATGTTCATTCCAGTATTCTTCCTATCACAGGGGATTGATGGTATCCACAAGATTGGGCACCATGAAACATCTAGTGAGAAGATAACATGGGTGTTCTACTTCCTATTCCCTGCATGCTTGCCCTTCTTCTTTAGTCCTATCGAGATTATGGCAATGGCAGCACTGTCGATACCAGCTTTTGCCTTCTATAGCTATATTCGTCCATACTATACTTATGTCACAGCAGTTCACACGTTGACCTTCGCTGTGCTGGTGCTAGTCACAATAGCTATAGCTCCATATCTACCGCTACTGAATCAGTGGATACCAGGCTTTATCCCACCTCACGACCCTACAAGGATCTTCCCACCACTTTTTGAATGGTAGAGGTTTCCGCGATAACTACAGGAAGACTAGGATTGATCCTCAAATGTTGGCTTGCGAGTTGCTTCCTCTTCATCCTCTTCACGAAGCTTGTGGCGGAAAGGTCTACCTTGTCCGTAGATGCTTGGATCAGCATCCTTTGTCTTTAACATTATTATAGCAAAGCCACCAATCTGAATTGCTATAGATATGAGGCCAATCAGAGCTACATCATAGAAGAAGGGATGGCTATTGAAACCAGCAGGCTTTGCAAAGGCGATGTAGCTGTAAGTAACAACTTGGAGAACAATTCCAATCATAAGTGAAACAATCCATTTGCTTGTCCAGTTTGATGACGCCATCCTATTTCTCATCTCCAAGAAGCGATGGGTTTTTGCGAAACTGAACCACAATTAAAGGTGCCTATGACTTCGTTCATCTATCATACAGATGCGTTGTAATTCTCGTTGAGTTGTGCTGCCAATAATAGGGCAAGTTTCCTGAAGTCGCGGTTCGATATACTTGGCACACCACTTGTCCTTCGGGGGATGTCAAATCTTGTCACAAATACAGAAACATCGTCATCCATCGAAGTTTCGACCATGGCAGGATATCTGGTGCCGATGTTGTAGCGCTCCTTGCCCTCAGAAACCGGACTTCCTTTATACACAGTCCCAACAAGATAAGGATAGGCAAAGCCTGAGTGCGATACTTGCACTCCCACTGAAACAGTATCAGGGAGTCCCTCGAGGTAAGTCTTGATTTCAGCATCCAGTATTGTCTGTACTCCAGACCTTACTCCAAATTTGACATTGAGTCCTGCTCGGTATCCTTTCACTCCTTGCAGTTCGCTAGCGAAGTCGTACACATCTCCCTTCACTGGAGCTTTGAAGAATTCCTCAGCATCAATAGCGGGGATTCTAAATCCGTTGACGAATCCTGCCACTCCAACAATTACATACAGAATAGTGAGTAGCAGGAAAGAGTCAATCAAGGGATCAAAAAGAGGTATCGACAAAGTCAGAAAATAAGCAGACAGCAGACCCAAGGCAAAGGCCATCGGGAGTAGACAGCAGAAGATGGTGAATCCCTCAGGATTGCCATAAAGATGGCCGTATGCATCCTCATATTCCTCGACCGTCTGTTCATAATCTGTGAAGCTCATCCAGACCTTTGTTTCATTCCAATCACCTGGAACATAGTCGATAGCACGTTTTGAGAGCACCCCAAATACGGTGGAAACAAGAAGAACACCTACTGGAAGAAGCATGAACAGCCAGTAGCCTATCTCTTCATCAGTAGGATTTGAGAATTTCAAAAACGCAGCGACAACAATAATGGCGGTTATCACAATTGCGAAAGCTCTGTTCACTGGACCTTGTCTCTGATAATTCACTATCTCATCTTCAGCCATTATCATCAACCCTGCTACTTTGATTTGAGGGTCAATTGTCGAGATAAGCTAATCGATTGAAGGAGGGGCATCATTGCTTGATGGAATTTTAATGCCAAGTTCTTCCATCAATTCATCCAGAATCTCATTGCTCCCATTCTCTTCAACGTAGGTTGAGATACACCATCGTACGATTCCTTCCAATTGTTTTAACTCATCTCCTGGCTGAAGTTCCATCATTCTTTTGGATGCTTCACCCTCCAAAGCAGAAGAAACGGTACCAAAGGCGGTCATTGGAGGAAATATATCTTCAACACTGACCTCGACTTTTGCGACGGCCTCAATTCCAGCTATTCGACCTATGGCAACTGGACTTCGAAATGCGTAGTATCCCCCTGCTTCTCCAATGGAGAATACTACCCCAACCATAGCAAATCCTGGCGTTTTTTCCAACAGCATGCAAGCAGATTTCAAGTGCTCGGGATTCTCATAGTGGAAGTGCGCACTCGCTTCATTAGAGATACTACGATAGAAGTATGTTGTTAATAAGATTCCATAGATTATCTGCAGTCCGCCGTAGGTAAAAGGAAGAATGAAGACAAGACTGACTGAAACAACTGCAAGTGCTACGGGTCCTATCACAGCCACAATCAGTATAATAAAGGAAGCAATCAGGAGTTTCTGATCACTCCTTGAAATCAGATGCGAATATCCCGAACTGTAGTCCGCCATCATTGCCGCATATTCATCATATTGAAGCTCCTGACTCTGGAATATCCAGGAAACATCGGGATTAAGGGATATCCGCTGCTTCATTGTTCTGGCAATAAGCCAAAGAATTGGAGCCATTGCTATCATTATGGTTATTGAGTAAGCAACCCAGACGAGTGGATTTGAGTATAGGCCCACTACGAGATACGATGAAACATCAACACCAGCAAAGGACCAAATGACAAGGACTGCCAGGAGCAGAATGTAATATGGCACTAGTGATGAATATGTCACTGGCTCCTCTGTCACTGTCAATCCTCGAAATCAGTTTGAAGTCCTTATTGTTGAGTATTATTGGTGTAAACTAAACAACGCCAAGGTTTGCCAAGAGAGAAGCAATTTCATTTGATTCGCCTCGAAGCCATGAGAGCTCTAGCAGCACAATTGCCACCGCATTCTCTGTCACGAGGCGTACATCTCTTACTCCCAATTCCTTCACCTGAGATGGCACAGGAAGACGCACATAGTAGCCAGTATCTTCCACATCTGTGTACTTCCGAAAATGGCGATCGGTTGAGATCCACCACCAAACTACTTGGCCATGCCCTTCACTCTCATACAGTCGACACAGCACTCTTGCTATTGCCCTAAGATCCTCGGACCAAGACTCGATGTAAGCATCATGCTCAAACCCAGATATATGCATGACAATTCGGGGCTCTCGATATATTCGAAATCCCTCATGAACCGCCTTATCCAAGACTAGGCGGAGTTGACTGATCCCAGGAACCTTGGACTGCACATTTCCAAGCCAGAGTGCCTCTCTGATCAACGGGAGCGCGAAGTCTTCTGAAGCTTCATTGGATGTGGCAAAAAACGCTCCGATGGAGGCGACGGAATGATTGAGTATCAGTCCTATGGGAACTATGTATTGAGTCAACAGCAGAAAGCTGGAGTCGATAAAGGACAGATAGAATGGGAAACTGAATATCAGCATGATCACAATTAGAGGGATGTGATATGTCCAATAGTTGCTCCTAGCCTCAAGTCTCCTATAGTCACGGTGGTATTCATTGACCATTTCAGGAACCTGTTCAAGCTTCATTTGAATTGGCTGGAATTCCCAGTCTGGTGGCGTATATTCTGCAATGTGTTTCTTGGTGTACCAACCGATGAAATAGGCGAAGATTGCCGAGAGCGTTGGGAACCCAAGAAACAGTGAAAGCACTAGCACCAAATCGAATGGGAGGGGCAAATAGATTGATGAAAGAATAATGCCCACTACCAAGTTCAATACGATTCCAACATTGAAGGCAATGATGAATCCCCAATCCGACTTATACACAACTGGACTAGCAGACATTTCTCAATCGACTCATCCATTCGAGATGATGTTCTCTTTAAGGATTGCTGATTCAGGACAGAGGATTGCCAGAGAGCAAGCTTTATCAATAATTATTCCAGCAATATTAACAATAATTAATTTTCCTGTGGGATGACAATTATGATTAAAATTGGTGATAAAGCTCCAGATTTCAAGACAAAGACAGAGAGTGGAGATGAATTCAAGCTCAGCGCGTACAAGGGAAGGAAAGTATTCCTCTACTTCTATCCCAAAGACAATACTACAGGATGCAAAGCTGAAGCATGTTCAATCAGAGATGCCTACAATGTCTTCGAGGGAAATGACATTCCTGTCTTTGGTGTTTCTGGAGGAAGTGCAAAATCACACCAGAGTTTCAAGGATAAAAACAACCTTCCATTTCCGCTTCTTATGGACGAGGATTTCGAGATAGCAAAGCTCTATGATGTCTACCAGACAAAAAAGATGTATGGCAAGGAATACCTGGGAATTGTTCGAACAACCTTCCTCATCAATGAGGAAGGCAAAGTGGAGGGAATATTCGGTGGCCCAGAGGGTATCGAGAAGGTCAAGACCAAAGAACATGCGGATCAAGTCATCAAGTTCTGGGGTCTCAAGCTGTAGGAGCGGGTGTTATGTTACGCGTAGGCGACGACGCTCCAAATTTCGAAACCGAAGACGACACAGGTAGCAAGTTCAAGCTTAGCGATTACCGGGGAAAGAAGATAGTCCTCTACTTCTATCCCAAAGACTTCACACCTGGGTGCACAGCTGAGGCATGCTCTCTTCGAGACAGCTATCAGATTTTTGAGGGGTCGGGCATACCAATATTCGGAATTTCTGGTGGGTCAGCAGATCTACACCAGAAATTCAGAGGGAAATACAATCTTCCTTTCAGTATTCTGATGGATGAGAATCTAGAGATAGCCAAGCTCTATGGAGCCTACAGCAAACTGAGCGTCATTGGAGTTGGCGTTAGGCGCATAACATACTTGATTAATGAAGAGGGAAAGATTGAAGCCATCTTTGGAGGTTCTGAGGGGCAGGATAAAGTACGCTCATCAGAACACGCATCACAGATAGTGAACTATTGGGGGCTTAAGCTCTAAGGGCGCTTATGCTGTCTCTGTGGGCGGGCTACTGTGCTCAAGTAAATGACACTTTCCTCCTCACCATCAAGGTCCAGAAGCTGGTTCAGCTCATCGTCGTAGATTGCCCCGATCTGACATGTACCGTAGCCAAGTGCTTCTGCAGCCAACGCAAGATTCTGCGCTATATGTCCGGCATCAAGGAACACATACCGATAAGCACGCTGAAGATACTTCCACTTTGACCGTTGAAACACTGCAGACCAAATGAATACTACAGCTGCCCGTTCCGTCATCTTCTGATCAAGTGCCCCTCTACTGACGTTTCCGCCGAATTTACCGGGCTTAATGAACTCTAGCTCATGTTTAGGAACCGAATAGTGATACAGACCCGACTCCAAACCGGAGACCCTATTGACACAGAGGTAGGTCTCAATGGGGTAGAGAGCTCCTGCAGATGGAGCAGTTCTGAGATCATAATCGCCTACCTGCGCAGTGACTCCCTGAGTTGCCCAGACTATTTGCGATAAATCCTCCAGAGTCAGAGATTCATCGGTATAGGCACGTCTGCTTCGTCTGCTTCTGAGGACGTCCCACAGACCACCACCACCTTCAACGGATGGAGTTGGCAGCTGAATTCTCTGAGCGGAATCATAGCTCTTGTAGGTTGACGGCTTGCTGCTCCAATCTAGTCTATGTCTGGGAAGATTACCTCTTGTGTACTTTGACTTTCGATAGAAATCATCACCAATGCCAGGCATTTCTCATCACGATCGAAATCATGCCAGAGGCTTATGAAATAGCTCTTGCGACTATCAGTCCAGAAGGCATAGACTTTAATCGAAGCTGCATGTGCCCCGGTACCTGTGTGACGGACCGATTTAGGTGCGTCTAGTGAAATGAAGGGGCTCCATATAATGCCTGAAGAGAAACTTACAGTTGAAGAACTGAAGAAGAAGGCTGAGAAGCCGGGAAAGGACGCCATGATACTGCATCCCTTCTACAAGGGGAAGATTCAGAGCATCGGAAAGGCACCAGTCCGTGACTTTTCTGATTTTGCAATCTGGTACACTCCTGGTGTGGCTAAGGCCTGCCTAGCGATTAAGGAGAATGAAGAGACCTCCTATGACATGCTCAACCGAGGTAACATGGTCGCTGTAGTGAGTGATGGAACCAGGGTACTGGGCCTTGGGGATATTGGCCCTTACGCAGCTGGTCCTGTCATGGAGGGGAAGTCAATTCTATTCAAATATCTGGGTGGCGTGGATGCTTGGCCAATATGCCTAGACACAAAGGACGCTGACGAAATCATCAGAACCGTTAAGCTTCTGCAGCCATCGTTTGGTGGAATCAACCTCGAGGACATCTCTAAACCAAAGTGCTACAGAGTGCTAGAGGAGCTTAGGAATGACCCGGATGTAAAGATCCCTGTATGGCACGATGATGCGCAGGGGACTGCAACTGTTGTACTCGCAGGCGTATTTGGAGGTCTGAATGTAGTCAAGAAGGACATTGAGAATGTCAAGGTTGCGTTTCTCGGAGTTGGCGCAGCTAATACGCGAACAGCCTACTTGATGATTTCAGCTGGTGTTGATCCCAAGAACATCATAATGGTTGATAGGACAGGTGCGATATATGCAGACCGAGAGGACATAGTTGAAAAGAAAGACTATGATGCATTCAAGTACGACCTGGCGCAGAAGACCAATCCCGACAGAATGACTGGAAACCTCGGTGATGTCATCGAGGGAATGGACATCCTGATTACTGCATCCACACCCACGCCTGGCTCGGTAAAGAAAGAGTGGGTTTCCAAGATGACATCCGACGCTATCGTGTACGCCTGTGCAAATCCATTGCCTGAAATCTGGCCTTGGGATGCAAAGGAAGCGGGTGCAAGAATAGTGGGTACAGGCAGAAGCGACTTTGATAACCAAATCAATAACTCGCTAGGATTTCCGGGTATCTTTAGAGGAACTCTAGATGTAATGGCTACGACAATCACTGATGAGATGTGTATTGCCGCAGCCAAAGCATTGGCGGATCTCGGTGCCAAGGAGGCCAATGAGAGAAAGGTCATTCCGACCATGGACCAATGGGAACTCTATCCACTAGAGGCTACTGCGGTCGGTATGAAAGCTATAGAGCAGGGCATTGCAAGGAAGCATTGGGAAGAGAAGGACCTGTACAAGCATGCAGAGAATATCATTCGGACCGCACGTGCTGCATCCGAGATGCTGTATAAAGAAGGCTACATACCCAAAGCACCCAAAACATAGGAATTTCAAGCGGCGGATAATCCGCCGCAACCCCTCTCTTTTTCTAGTCAAAAAAGCAGCTATCAGCAAGACTAAAATTGCTGCAGCTCGGCGATGCTATAGCTCTCAGTCATGGAGAATCTACAATGTCATCATCATACGATAAGTGTGTAAGGTGTGGATCATGCGTCAAGTTCTGCCCCCTATTTGATGCAGTAGGTGAAGAGCAGTACTCACCTCGTGGAAAGGCGTACATGTTGCAGATAATGGACCAAATCGAGGATGACGAAGAACTCGCAAAGGAGTTCAGGCAATTGCTTTTTCAATGCAGCATGTGTGGCAGATGCTCAGAGATTTGCTCGTCCGACGTGGATCTGCTTCGAGTTTGGCATGAACAGAGGGCAAAGGCTATCGAAACCGCACCCGAGGAATTTGAGTATCTAGACACTCTGAAGGATGCTCTGGCCAATGTAGCGAACATTTACGGGCTGGACCCTGAGGACAGAGCTATTTACTGGCTTGATGAGCTGGAAGATGACATCCCAGGACTTGCAGATCGACTCTATGAGAAGGGCAAGACTGCTGATACAATGGTCTTCCTTGGCTGCCTCATGTCGTTTCGTGGAAGTCAGATGGATGTAGTAAGGTCTCTATTTATGATGCTAGAGGATATTGGTGAAGATTACCTAATCATGGGAGCTGAGGAGAATTGCTGCGGTCATCCACTCTATCTGATGGGCGATGAGAAAGGTGCAGAGGATCTCCGAGAACACAACAGGACAGTGATTCGAGATGCACAGGCGAAGAGAGTGGTAACATGTTGCCCAGGCTGTCTAATCCAGCTGAGAGAGCATCACAATCTTGAGAATGTAGAGGCGCTTCACCATACCCAGTTCTTTGACCAGAAGATGGAAACCACACCCAAGTACAAGCAAACAGAGGAGTTGGCGTATCACGATCCTTGCGAGCTCCATAGAATTCTTGGCATTAAGACCGAGCCAAGGTCACTCTTAAAGAAACTCGGCGTGGATTATCGTGAAATGGAAGCCAGTTGCTGCGGAGGTGGAGGACTCCTCAGGATGACGGATCCCGGATTAAGCGAGATTATCATTCAAGCCAGAGCAGCTAAGGAAAAGCTAAGGGATACTGTTGTAGTAACCGCGTGTCCATCATGTCGTGAACAGCTACTTGCAAGTGACAACAAAACTAGGGACATTATAGAACTCATGGCGGATGCCAGCAAAGGAGGCGACGAATAAGATGAAGCTGAGGGATATTGCCATCGGTGCTAACGCGTCGATGTACTATAGATTGAACTTCAAGAAGATAAGGGGAGTCTACTATCCTAAGACTGAAGCTGATGTGCTGGCTGCCATTTCATTTGCCCGTGAAAATGGGTATGATGTCACACCTAAGGGTGGCGGGTCCGGCCTCAGTGGAGCTTGCACAGGCGGGGATACTGATCGCATCATGATGAGCAGCCTGCAGATGACAGAGATGCTTGCTATCTCAAAGGACATGGGTTTTGTCGATGTCCAGCCTGGACTGAGTCCTGATGAAATCAATGCAGTTCTTGAACCGATGGGAATGAAGCTGTTTGTGGCACCCAGCAGTAGAGATATAGCTACTGTGGGAGGAATCCTTTCTACAGATGGTGGTGGCAATGATACATGGGTCAATGGCACAATGAGGGATAATACCATCAAGGTGAAGATGGTCACTTATGATGGCCGAAAGCTCACGGTGAGTCATGAGGGGGTCAAATCAGACGACCCTGAGCTTGAAGGAGAACTCAACAAGAAAGGAATGACCATTCACGATGTCGCTAGCTCTCATGGCACTCTAGGATTCATCACTGAATTGAAGCTCGTAATCCGACCGTTGGTCAGTGAGGCTCTAGTTGGTTCATTGGCCGAGTTCCCTGGATACGACGCTCTTGGTCAAGCAGTAGATGGGATGATTAAGCGGAAGAGTCCGATTCGCTATGGAGAAACTATTGTGATGGCCCATCCAGATGTTCGCGAAGGTTTCAATCCACCACTCCTCATCCTTCAATATCCAGAGGACTATGAGTCAGAGTTAGAGCAGTTTGTTGACTTCAAACGGCTTGAAAAAGATGAGTTTGAACGGATGAAGGACATTAGAATCAAACTGCCTAAGCGAAATCCAAAGGAAGGTGTCCAATTCGCGTTGTTTGAGGGCTATGGCTTTCATGAGGATAGTCTGAGGAATATGCAGCACACTTTGGATGAAATTGATGGCTTGCTGAGGAGCAATGATCTTGTGCCATTTGGAAAATATGGTCACGCCCCTAGCAAGTGGTACTTGGGCGACAACAGTGCAGCGTACGGCATCATCATGCATTCTAGAGAGATTCGGCCAGAAGGCAAGACTGGAAATCAGCTGTTGCAGACCATTCTTGACATAGTCGAAAAATGCGACTCTCTTGGGGTGACGCCTAAGCCAGAGCATAAGTGGCCCTTTGATGACAAGGCTAAGTCAGCTCGTCTAAACGAGCTTCGAGAGACCATTGGGGGCGGGTTCAATAGTTTCATCCTTGATGAAGCATGCAACGACGTCCTGAGCTCAATGGTGTAGCTAGAAAAGGCGAGAATACTTTCGGCGATGTCTCTTAGGGGGTTTATATACCTCAACCAAGACGAATCCATGATAGGAATGGTCCGTCAGAATCGAAGCCCTAAGGGCTTGTTTGATCCTTACCACGTCCCGGAGAAACTCCTTCATCGAGACAGAGAACTTGACGCGATTAAGGGGATATACCGCGACAGCTACGAAGAGGACTATGGTGTCAATTGCCTTGTCCATGGAATAACCGGCGTCGGCATGACTGTTTTCAGCAGGTACTTCCTAACCAAACTCACGCCACAGCATTTTGATGCGTATACTGTCTATGTTGATGCGCGCAGGAAGGACACCCTAGAAGTTGTTGCAGAGCTGAACGACAAGATACACCAGGAAACCAATTCTCCAATCACCGTGGCGTTCGATCTTGATGTGCTCTGGATGCAGTTCAAGAGAATGGCAGCTTCTGCGACAAAGAAGACCGTCTTTGTCATCGATGGAATCGATGAAGCAAATGAGGAGGTCTATTCGAAGCTCGCGCATCTTTCAAAGGAGATTGGAGCCAGCACGATTGGGGTGTTGAACAGTCACGATTACAGACTGCTCACAAAGGGTCCAGCAACCAAGGTCGCTTATGACTTTGAGATTCCTCTTGACACCTATACTCAGTCACAGCTCTATGAGATAGTCAGACAAAGAGTGGAGGACACGTTTCCACTTGGCCTTACTGAAGAAGTTGTTAGATACATCACCGACTGCGTCATTGAATTCGATGCTGGCAAGCCGAGGACTTCTGTTGAAGCCCTCAAGGCATTGTGGCCCATGGCATCGAGTGGTCAGGAGATAACGTCAGACGCCGTTCGGGCGGCCACCTCGAACATAACCACTGCAGCACAGGACTTGGACTACATGGACACTATCGATGCTATCAGCATGAATGATTTCATGACGCTCTTAGTTCTAGAGAGTCTTTCTCAACATCTGATGACATACAAGACTGAGACATACATTGACAGACAGACCCTCAACGAACTTGTAATGATCAAATGTGAAGAATTAGGCATAAGGTTCATTCCAGAGGACATCGAGAAGAGTCTTCAGACACTGATATTTCAGAGCATAGTCTTTGAGTCGGGGTACTCAAGAAATCTTCTGTATCTAATTGCGCCGCCAGAAATCCTCTATGATGCCTCACTGAGTCTGCGTAGAGAGTTAGCTAGAAGAAAATGAAGTGATTGTGGGCCGGGGATTCCGGCACCACAGTTTCGTTCCTAATCTATTGAGCCTTCTTCTCGGCATAGTCCTTCTTGACCCAGTCCTCGAGACCGGCTCCTCCCTGAAGAGTACCAATCTCACCGTCTAGATCCTCTGGCTCAATCACTGCCACCCAACCTGCACCATATGGGTCATCGTTGAGCAGTCCAGGATTGTCTTTCAGCGCATCATTGACCTCTGCGATGGTCCCAGTAACTGGGGACTTGACAGGCCCGGTCCACTTCCCTGACTCAAGAGTGCCAATACTGCGGCCAGCCTTGATGGCTTTGCCAGCAGGTCGTAGGCGTACGAATTTGATCTTCCCAGCCAAGTCCATGCCGAAAGTGGTAAATCCAAGGCGGACCTTTCCGTCCTCCTTCTTCAACCAGATCTGGTCTTCAGTGTAGAACAGATCGTCAGGCCACTCAAAACCTTCGTACGTAACCAATAGTAGTCACCGGTGCAGGATGTTCCTTGCCCACTTTTGAGTCTATTGCTTCGTTCAGATAGCTATTTTCTCACTTGTCGCCATTGATCGCACGCCTGAACTTGTCGGCTTCATCCGCCTCTATTTCGACAAAGACGGAACCGGAATAGCCGCACTCCTCATTTGAACAGTAGTAGGTCTTTGGAACCAGCCAGCCACTTACAGAGGTCTTCGCCTCTCGTATTTGGGAATTCCCACAACGGGGGCATACTCTGATTTTCTGCGTTTTATCCATGATTCCTCCCGGCCTGAGAACATACATATGCGGGGATGACATTTAAAGTGAATGGCAACTGCACCCGCGTTTTTTGGGGGTGGATAAAAACGCTCGAGCGGAGGACGAGTGTGAGATGAAGGGCGCGGAATCCAAGATAAGACCAGGGTTTTTCACTGCGGACAAGGTGGAGAGACGAAGAATGAGCAGTGGCTACGTTTCAATCGATAACTTACTCGGGGGTGGTATTGAGATGGGCCTCACACACCTATTCTACGGCTCACGTAGTCTTCATGATGACCTACTCCGTTTTGCAGTTCAGGCTCAACTCCCTAATGACAGAGGCGGTGCAGACAGCCCAACGATAATTATCGATAGTGCCAATATGATTAAGATTGAGAGAATCAGTGACCACGCGTTCGACCTCGGACTTGAGCCAGAGGATGCAATGGACAGAATCTATATCTCTCGAGCATTCAATGCGTCTCAGACGTACGACCTTGTGATGGACCAGCTCAAGTCTTTCTTCGATAGAGTCCGTGCGAGACTTCTCATCGTGACTGGACTTCCGGACCTGTACATCTCAGAAGGGCTAACAGGGGAGGGACTCCAACAACTCACACACATGGCGACCAATCTAATGACATTCACCCTACAGAGGGGAATAGCCACAGTAATCTCAGCACCATCATCACCAAGAAGCGCTAGGACTCCTGCAGGAGGCAAGGCGCTAGCCAGCTGCGCGCAGGTGCATGTGCATGTAGAGGAGTCCAAGATGTATATCAAGTACACCTTGTCAAAGCATCCACAGTATCCAGTCAGACGAGCCTCTAGGACAAAGCCGGTTGCATCTGGCACCACTCTCCCACTCTCTCATTTCCTCAACACAGAGGAAAACGGGAAAGTGGATTGATAGTCTACTTGTCGTTTCGATCTACGCTCTCAATCAACTCGTCCACCAATTCTCGTGGCAGGTCCTTGACCTGTTTAATGATAATATCGATTTCGTGAGCAGGAACACCACGACGGACAAGCTCCAACTTAATGTCCTCAATCTCAAATAAGCTGAGTCGATCATCCATAATGACTTCAATCATCTCTTCGGCTTCCTCCGGCTTACTGACAATTGGCTCCGCCACTTCTTCAGCCACTTCTGGCTCCACATCCAAGATCTGCGGTGCAGGGATTTCTTCCTCGACTCCTTCAAGTTGGCGAGCAGCTTGATCAGCAATTTGCTCAAGAATCTCTTCAACTGTTTTTCCTTCACGCCGAGCAGCTCTAACTGCTTCCTGTTCAATGACCTCTCGCACAAATGCCGCTTGCTCACTGATTTTCATCTTTGAGATGTCAGCCTTGAACTCATCGAGCTCATCAGCATCAAGATTTGTCAGTATAGCAAGTTGAATGAGAAGGTCACCCATTTCTGGTATCTCGATAGGAACTGACTCCTCTGGCATCTGAGATGCTACTCGTGTGAGTTGCAATTCGCCAAAGGTGTTATTGAAGAGATCTGCAATCAATTCTCGACGGCTTTTCACATCCGCTATTGGTTCAGGCACTTTCCCCTTCCGGAGCTTCTTGATCTGGCCGTTGATTTGCCTAAGTTTCTTCGGCACACTCCATACCCTAATGTAAGCGCCAAGCAAAATGAATAGCATTAAACTTAGTGGGAGGCCATAGAGGAGTACCGATTGAAACATTCTGTCGGTTTCACTCGGCAAAATCGATAGCAAAACATTTGTAGTCATAGGAGCATAACCCGGAATTTCGACATTAATTGTGACAAAGCCAGCGCCCGCATTCATAAATCCGCCAGTACTCAGAGTGATACGGTAGTACCCATTGCCCATATCCTCCCAATTCAATCCTACTGCACCTTGCAGGCCGCCTTCACTTGTTAGCACAATATCTTGTCCTGCAAGCCCCACATTATGCCAAGTATCATTGAGAAATATCTCAAAGACGATCGTATCACCATTGATTATCTCGTCAGGTACATCATCAATGACAGTCAGCTCAGTTGGAATATCGATGACGACGATTCTAATCAGTATCTCAGCAATTCTACGATTCTCCAGGTCCATTTCGATGTAGAACCTGTATGGCTCGTCTGTGACAATAGCTGCGATATCCGGGTCTGTTGTGTCAAATGTTATTCGATACAGTCCAAGCCCCAAATCAACCAATGAAACATTCAGTGGTGTGTCTATTGTCGGGCCTCTAAGGAAGCTGTTAGCTGTAGCAAATGCTCCGGGTAGTCCTCCAAGATACCCTTCGGAGTCATCAGTGTCATTATACCATAAATCGATGACCATTGACTCGCCAAGAGGAATCTGTAGATCAGTCATGGAGAGTAATTCTCCTGCATATGCTGGAGTATAGACGACCGAGTCTACGAAGATTGATGTGGGCACTTCTAGGACTCTAATCAATATTGATGCGGGTCCCTCTTGGTAGTTCTCCTTGCTGAGTGTGAGACTCAGGGTATAGAATCCTGGGGTAACAAGTGAAGTGTTAACGAATACAAAATACCGACCATTTGGCCCTCCAGTTGCATTCCCACTCACTACGTCCCATGTGAATGGTGCATTAGCACCTGTTACATTGCCGAACGAACCCGCGGAGTAGATAAACTCTATATTTCCACTCCATCCCCAATAGACATCAAGATTCCCAGGACGAATCACAGTCGTTGGGATCCTCGTTATTGTCAGTGTGAGTTGTATGGATGTGTCCGCAAACTCTGATGCATTGGCCCATGTTCTTGCTCTAATGGATATAGGCCAGATACCGTATCCAATAGTGGTGGTATCGACAATCTTTGAATAATAGCCTGTTCGTGGATTTGCTAATGTTCCAGACAAACTAGTACCAACAACGGACCACGTGATAGTAGAATTATAGAATAGGGCATCTCCAAAATCAGGTAGAACCAGCATGACTGAGAAATTG
This sequence comes from Candidatus Thorarchaeota archaeon, assembly GCA_048882485.1. Taxonomy (GTDB): domain Archaea; phylum Asgardarchaeota; class Thorarchaeia; order Thorarchaeales; family Thorarchaeaceae; genus SMTZ1-83. Next base: position 129,856 of record JBHLRP010000002.1, on the reverse strand, counting down.
ACACTTTGAGTGTAAACACGTGACATATCCTCTGCTGTGGTTCCTGTGAACCTAAGCTCGGTAGCTGATTGAGTCAGTGTAACTCTGAACAGATACGTTGCAGGGTCATAGAAGTTGAAGGTCGCAGTGACCCGGACATTGTAAGTCCCAATGTCAAGAATGGTTGGGCCATCTGCGGGTATGAGAAGCTCGTAATATCCTACTGTGCCGTTGTAGACAACTGGATAGTCAACTCCTTCAAAATTCGCCAATACGGATAGCACTCTGGAGTCTACTATAGGTGCGAGTGTAATGTAGTCATCTCGCAGATAGATGGTTATTTCTATGGCGCTCCCTCTACTGATGAAATCCTGTCCAGATACTGGGGAAATTGGAATCATCTCTGACGGCAGTGCCTTTACGATAATGGTAACATATGTTATGGCAGTTTCATAATTGGCTAGGCTCGCAGTTATAGATACAACATGAGTTCCAGTGGTGGCATTTTCTGTCGAAATAAAGGCATTGTAAGTCCCAGGAGTGACAATGGATTCATCAAAGAAACCATTTGCTATTCCTGAATCATACCTTACTATTGCTCCGGGTATAGTAACTAGATTGAACAGGTCATCGAAGGAAACATCAACGTACGCCTGGTCTTGCCAATAGACTTCAACAATCCCCGTGGCGGGACTAAGCAATGTCAAATCGGTGTCTATCTCTCGAACGACACCGGTCAATTCAATTGCTGCGAGGGCGCTATAGAATGGGGCTGTGCCAGGATTCCACGCAATATCCAAATCAAACTTGTAAGGACCGGGACTGCCTAATGCTAGCGTGTCGACACTTATGGTATATACTCCGCCCACGTCATTTACCCAATAATTCACTCCAAGCGTCAGAGAAACAGTCTGACCATCAAAGGAGATTATAGCACCTGCTATAAGCCATCCTTGATCTTGATCAAAAAGACGGAATGTGATGTTCAAGAGGCCTCCAAGGTCAGCATCGCCAATGGGGTCAGCTGAAAACGTCATTCTCCTTCCAACAAGAGTGACTCTGACTAGTGTTGAATCATCGAGATAATACGGTGCAGCGAGATTATTCCAGTCAACGAAAATTGTCAGATTAAAGCCGCTAACCAAAGTCGGGCTCAAGACAGAGGAGTTGACTTCCAGCTGGAAGTTGGGTCCGATAGGAGTCAGTATGAAGTCTCCTGTAGCAAGAAGCGCACCCTCCGCCCACACTTCAATGTTTGAGGCTGTTATGCCGGTGATTTCTACACCTCTGCCAAGATCAAAGTATGCAAAGGTCAGTGTCACATTGTCCCAATATTGGGTCTGTGATGGAGGAACTAGAATCTGTACGTCGGCATCTCGCTCGGTTGTCACCACTGAAACGCCAATATCAGCATCATCATGATATGGCCTATTCAGAGGATTCCAATTGGCAAAGACATCTAGCACCGTTGCGCCAAGACCATCTAGAGCAGTCGTGTTTACAGATAGCAAGTAGACTCCCAAGCCGAGGTTCGATACCAAATAGTCTGTGCCTTGGGTAAGTGGTATCGCGCCTTTGTATACTTCAATGCTATCAGCGACAATTCCAACTGAACCTGCAGCATCAAGGTCTCTATAGAAGATTGTAAAGTTTGCATAGTCCAAATATGGAGTTGATTCAGGAGTATCTTGAAGTACAAGCTTTGAGGACCTGGATCTCAACTCAAACAGGATGTATGCAGTATCGGCACCATAGAATGGAGCCACGTTTGCATAGGTCATTCTGACTTCCAATGCGTAAGGAGTATCAATGGCCAGAGTGGGATGATTGTATGTTTCCACCGTGAAGTCGTATTGCTTGAGGACCGCATTCCAGGATATTGAGTAGTACCAGGTAGATGAATTCAGAATCTCGAAGGTTACCAGACCCGAGCCGTTGCCGATGACTCCTAGGGTCAATAGATCTTGATAGTTCAGGACAAATTGTAGTGTAGAGTTGTATGGTAACCTATCAGTGGGTTCTGCAGATAGAAGTGTCACTCGTTGCCTAACGTTGAACACCCGAGATGCACTCACATCTGAGATGAAGAAGTCAGCGGATGTGAGTTCAACTATCAGATTATAGAACCCTGGATCAGTATAGTAGGTCGTATTGACCGTGATTTCATACTGACCATTTCCTAGTGAAGTCCAAGAGTAAAATGTAGGATAGGGAATTGGAGTTGCAACATCATACAGCACAAGTGTATCAATAGATATCCCTGATGCGACATTCGTTACATCTGTCCAAGTCACAGTGAATGTGACGTTGTCTTGGTACGGTGTAGGTGCTGGAGCTTGATAATCTAGAACCGTTAGGCGTGCCAAGAGAACAATAGAGATTGTGCGACCTGTACGGTTTGTATAGAATGGTGCACCAGCCCACGTGACATCCAAAGTGAAAGGCCTTGATCCCAAGGGTGCACCAAGCAGACTCGTGTCAAAGCTCACATTGAACTGTTTCGTTCCAGACAAGTAGTTGACACTGTAGCCTAGAAGACTTATTGTTATATCTAATGCGGGATCATCCGCAATGGGAACATTGCTTCCTCCAGTCACATCATCAAAGGTGAAAATGAACCATGCGGTTTCGCCATAGTATGTAGGTGATGGAGGCGTTACAGACACCAGTGTGTCACGAGGTAGTACTCGTACAGAAATTACATCGAAACGGTTGGTGTAGAATGGAGCTACACCCTCAGTCCAATTAATGTAGACATTCATGTAATATAGCCCAGTCCCAGGGAAGATGGTGGTATTGAAGTCAATCGAGTAGTTGCCGGGTTGAGATATGCTATTTATCTCCTGAATACTCACCTGTCCTAGATCTACAGAAATTCCTTGGAAGGACACCGAGATATGAACATTGAATGTGTCGTTCGTAATGCCAACTCCTCCTTGGTCGCTGTAGAAGAATATGTAGCTCATCATGCCGAGATAGGCAGTTGGCTCTGAGGCGGCCATGATTGTAAGGCGGGAATCCTCACCAATCACATTTGCAGTGACTTCAAGCCATTTTGTCTGATATTTCTGAATTGGGCCAGACCAGCTGAAAGTGATGTTAAAGGTATGGAGTCCCTGATCGAATTGGTTTGCAGCAATTTGTACTGTGTAGAACCCTCCCCCTTCATCGATAGTGCTGAACAAAACAGGACCTGAATCATTCACTGCAGTAATCGTTAGACTCCCAAGCGGCTCAATTCCAATGGCATTGTCGATGTCGCCATAGTACAATGAAATATTGATGATTCCATTGAAAGTTGTCGGATCAACTGCGCTTACGAGTCTGAAATCAGTGTTGTGAGGACGAATAGTAACTGAAATTGTGAAGGCTCCATCCTGATAGTTTGGTCTTGAGAAGGTGAAAGTGACAACTAGGTTCTGAACCAGAGTGTCCGTGTCAACTGTGTTGAATGTGATTTCATACAGCCCCGGTCCAGAAAGGTAAACAACATCGAAGCTACCCCAGCTAGAAACGACTGTAACATCACTTGATACGTTCGATACTGGAACGTCATTGTCTATGTCGTGATAGTCTACTGTGAAGATAGGATCATTACCTAAAGGAATGTCAAGGGCACCTACACTAGGCAATGCATAGGTGAAGGCGTTTCGAATGACCAATGTGAAGGTGAGGGTCTTATTCTGGTAATTCGCTTCATCAGCCCACAATGTGAACTGATGTGAACCCTCAGTATATCCTGCTACATCAATCCAAATTGTATATACACCTGCAGTGTAATTCTGAGTATAAGTGGCAATATCACCACCGATTGTAGCTCCGGTGATAGGCGTACCGCTATCAGCGTCCTCATAGGTGAGTGAAATCTGGACATCTGTTCCGAAGGGTGTTGTGATTTGAGGATAGCTTGGTGATGACAAAGCAGCCAGACCTGGTTCATATCTAAATGTGATCACCAGAGTCGTGCTGGCATAGTTAGCACTGGAGGGATCAAGATAGACCGTGATGGTGTGATAGCCGTCACTGAAACTCGCAGCTGAGATTGTGAGACCATATCTGCCAATCGATTGGTCAGTTGTGTCGATGGAGATGGAATATCCTGGTACTAAGAACTCGCCTTGAATAAGACTTTGGACCGGACTTCCGTAGCTTGGTCCTGGTTCACTGACATTTACTCTCAAGAACACGAGGAAGTCCTGGCCAGTTGAAAACCTCAGATTACTCGGTTCATGATACATGTAGATAGTAAGGCTCTCGATCACTACATCAAAATCATAAGCAGCAGGCGCAAAGTAATTCGAACTTGACATAGCCACAGTTAGCGTGACCGTTGTGCTGCCGACGGCCCAGCCAGAAGTTGACAATGTGACGTCGAATGAAGAAAGCGAATTCTCATCCTGAGTTCCGTAGCTGGAGGCAAATGAAAAGGAGGCAACGTTCCCAATGGCTATCTGAGAACCAGTATCCAAGTCGGTTAAGACTACGGTTATTGGCGTGTTGTTGCCCAAGGGTTTGCCAAGGTCTCCAGACACGCTAACAGATGTGTAATGCGCTCGAATCTCAATGCTGAAAACGTGGTCATCAGGAACGATATAATTCGAGTCCGATAATGTCACCGATAGCGTGACAGACTCTGAAGGTGTTATTGACCAGCCGTTTGATACGAGCGTGAAGAGATAATCCGCAGGTGAGTTATCAGTCTGGACTCCATAGCTTGAGGTTGTGAATGTGAAATCGGAAACGCTCCCAATAGGCACTATGGTCTGATTATCCAAGTCTATCAATTGTATTGTTAGAGGGGTATCCTCACCGAATGGCACCAATAAATCTCCAGAAACTGAAACTGCGGTTTGGTGTGCTCGAATTGTGAAAGTCACATCCACAGTTCCGTCAGCAAGGTAGGAGCTTGGTGGTTCAGCAACGAAAGAGAACATGTGGTTTCCTTTGCTAAGTCCGAATGAGGATAGGGAAAGATTATATCGCCCTCCACCAGCCCAGACAACATTAGCTAAGGTGCCATTTGAGAACTTGATTGTAGCTCCGGAGATTGGTGACCCATCAAACGTGTCCTTATAGAGCAGACTCACTTCGAGCCTCCATCCCACTGGAGTTGTTGTCAGAGAATCATAAGCTAGAGTCGTATCATGAATAAGGTCAAGATTGAAGAAAGCGGACGCATCATTGTAATAAGGATGGGAAGACTGAATGTCGATTCGCCAGCGCCTGTTATCCTGGAGATCAGAAGTGTTCAGAACCTTGCCGTATCTACCATCCCCATAGTCTTCTAAGGATACTATTATTGGCGTTCCCGTATCTGTCCAGTTTGCAGTCACGGTTGCGCCACTGACGAAACCAGCCGTGATATCGTCTGTCAGATTCACAGCTATGTATAGGAGATCTCCCACAACCTTTGTGGCAATTCCGGTGGGCGAATCAATAGTAAGAGTCGAGTTATGCTGAACTATGAACTCTCTCTGGTATTCTCCAACTCGGTGGTCCACGGAAGCACCGCTGTCATTGTAATGAACGTATGCTGTCCAAAGACCAGCTATTGCTGTCGCATCTATTGCTTTTGTGAATTTGGGAGCAACAACTGAACGCTCACTTTCGCTACCTATTGAATAGAACGACCCGGGCAAGGCCAGATTATAGTACTCAGCCAGAAGCCATGCCCCTGAACGAAGTGTTGTCGAGATGCGAACCTCATCCATTACGCCATCGAAGAAACCTTGCCCACCCGGAATCTGTCCATCAGTGAATCCTCCTCCAATCTCCCAGTCTGCTGAGAAGGTCAGATTGCCATATGACGCGCCTCCTGCAACACTCGTTGCGTTTGTGTCTAGAAGTCCGTTGATGTAGATCTGGTTGTTGTTTGGTGTATCCGCGTCTACTGTAGCAGCGAAGTAGAACCAATTTGAGCTACCCCAGGTGATTCTCTGTGTACATTTGTATTTCTGGGCATTATTGTTCTCCATCTTAAAGACCAATGAGCCTTTCGTCATTGTAGCTTGACTATAATCAGTTCCTGCAAGTGCAATGTGCATGTCGTCATCATTTGTCAAGTACTTGGCCATAAGCACCTGCGATGTTCCTGAACTAGAAGTGAATGTGCTATCGAGATTGAACCATCCCGAAATCGTCAGGTCGCCAGTGGGATCAAAGCCAAGAGATGAGTCCACTACCACCTTGTCATCTATTCCATCGAAATCTTGGCTGCCGCTTACCAATCCTGGAGCACCCGCATTCCCAGTCTGATTTCCATAATACGAATTGCTTGTTGAGTCATAATGAACTGCGCTTGTACCTTCATCAGTGGCACTCTCTCCAAGATGATACACTGCACCGTAGTTCTGAGTCCAGACCGCTGTTGGATTCTCTAGCGGCCCCACTATTGGGTTGCCATAATACATGGAAATGACAGTGTCAACACTGCCCGAAACATTCGCTTTTACCCACGCAATAAGTTGGGCTTCGGTAGGAGAATAGGTTGGATTGTAAATCTCTATTTCATGGTCGAGAACTAGCCCGTTCTGAACGAACACGATGTCATTGCCACTGGACTGAGCATGATTATGCAAGCCCGTATCGATTAGGCTAACCATCACTGGGAAGTAATCTAAGTCTGCACCCACCGCAGCTTGATTGATTGTAATGTCCTTCTTGTATTGGAACGAGGGTATGACATGGCTGCTGAATCCTGAGGTTGTGTCTGTCATCGTTTGCCAGACCGTTCCTGTTGGGTCAGTCAAAACAAGCTGGGAAGTCCCACCGTTGATGAAGGATGAAACGCCCTTAATCTCCATATCTTGTCCTATGTCGTAAGTGGCTGTTGTGGCCTCCACTCCTCCTCCCAAATCGAACTGCATATCATATAGATGGTTGCCGCCTAGGAACTCGATCTTCCATAAGCCGTAGGTCACGACAGCAGTTGACGAAACTGTTAGTACTCCCAGAGAGCAGGTCCAATCTACCGGATTAGTCTTGGACACACCAAGTGGGTCTGTCACTGCGGTAGGAATCCACTCTAAGCGTGGATAGTCCACTGAGAAACTGACATCTTCCACTTCTGCTGGCGGGGAAACTGAAACATAGGCAGTCCAAGTGACTGTACTTGCATTCTGAACTGAGAAGGATGTCCCAAGACTATAGTCTGCCGCATAGCTTTGTCCATTGGCACTCCAGGTAGAAGCGTTTGTTGTGAATGTGCCTTGATATGTTACATCCAGAGCTCCACCCTTGCCTGTATATGGCCCTGAGCTGTCTGCTAAGAGTCCTTGACCATCAAACGGAGTTGGTATCACCGCAGCCGGCACAGATGAACCATCCATGGGTATGACAGATGGTAGGAAGAATAGGATTACAAGTGATAGACTGATGATTGCACCTTTCCTCATTGCAGACAACCTCAGTATGTCCATTCCCTGCAGAACTCCCAGTTTTTGGATTACATTCGAGGGAATAGCATGTGGCGGGTACTGACTGACAAGACATGTATAATAACAAATGGTGTGTCGATTCTCAATAACCTGTAGTCAGAGCTGTCTATTTTTCGAAAGATAAGAAAGATGGAAGGAAGAAGCATAGGGGCTACTTCTTCCTGTCGCCAAGGCTCTTCACGAGCTCCTCGACCAATTCGCGCGGAAGCACTCGAGCCTGCTCCATGATCGTGTCGATTTCATGTGGAGGAACGCCTCGAGATTCCAGCTCCTTTCGAAGTTCCTCTAGTTCATATTGACTGAGTTTTTCGCCGGGAGCGGAGGGTTCCTCTTCTGAGGGAGCAACATCAGGTTCGACCTCCTTCTTAGGCTTCTCTTCAGCCACTATTCGCACGGACTCTTCCTCCATTTCTTTGACAGCCAGACCCACATCGATAACACCTTCTTCGCCACTAACCCTGCGGAGAGCTTCCACTCTTACCTGCTCAATTATTTCTTCGGGTGTTTTGCCATCTCGTCGAGCGGCGCGAACTGCCTCTTGCATGATGACTTCTCTGACAAAGGCGGCCTGTTCACTGAGTCGCATTTTAGAGATGTCAGCTTGGAACTCCTCCAGTTCGTCAGCACTGAGATTGGTGAGTATTGCCAGCTGGATGAGCAATTCGCCCATTTCTGGCACAGCTATTTCTATTGACTCCTCAGGCATTTGCTCAGGTGTTCGCGTTATTTTCATCTGGGCATAGGTATCGTTGAAGAGACCAGATAGAAGCTGCTTTCTGCTCATAACGTCAGAAATTGGCTTGGGCATTTTGCCCTTACGAATTGCTTTGATTTGGCTATTTATCTGGCGTATTCTCTTTGGTACGCTCCACACCCTTACGTAGCCAGCTAGTAGAAGCACCATGACTAGACTCAATGGTATAAGGAGAGGGCCATAATCTCGAATCACTATTTCCATGGGCGTAAGGAGTACCTGGGCTTGGATTACAACATCAAGATCAATCTGACTTTTGGCCAGATAATTTTCCTTAGTTAAACTGAAAATAATAGAGGCATCTTGTTCGTCCCGAAAGATATCTAGGATTTCTGCATAGCCCATAAAACGAACCGTATAGTAGCCTGGGGTAGAGTTTTCGTAGGCATCTGTTACAATTACAAAGCGATTATTAGTATCTGCAGTTATGTTAGCTCCTGTAATAGGCTGATTATTCCAATCATCCCAATATAGCACTGTTACATAGCCTTCCAGCCCATAGCCAATTAATAGATGAGAATCGACAAGGCTGATTTCAGTTGGAACTTCGATGACTGTAATTAGGATTCGAACCGTACCAGCAGACCGATTAGCGAGCCATAGTGTCACTTCAAAAATATAAGGAATGTCTGGACTGGCTCCTGGGATCCCGCCTATCTTGTCAAACAGCCGACTATTCATGGTACTAAACTGGAATCTATACATACCGTTGCCAACCTCTGCCAATAGCGGCGAATCACTGTTCATGTTAATAGTGTGATATAGATTAGTGCGATTCGTCACTGAGCCTGATATTCCTCCAACATATCCTTCAGAATCATCTGTATCATTGTATAGAAACTCAAAATCAATGATTCCGCCAAAAGCAACATCATATTCGAAGACCTTGATTTCTCCATCTAGCTGAGTAAAACCACCGAGGGCTCCTGTGGTGTTCAGAAGTATTTCGGTAGGCACCTCGAGAACCTTAATTATTACGCCTGAAGTTCGACTCTCATAGTCGCCTTCTTCGTATTCGAATGTGACAATAATAGGATACCCTATTGTGGGGCTTGGGAAAAGGAATGCGGTATCAATATAGACTAGGTAAGTTCCGTTTCGACAGTCATAGCCAGGTAAATCCTTGAAGTTGTAGTATGAATATTTCACCGTGGCATTAATGACCCCTTTGTCATAATGGGTGTCCCAATAATCGAAACTTAAGGTTCCGTTCCAGCCCCAATAGAAATCGCCCACAATGGGCGGCGTGACATCCGTAGGGATTTTTGCGATAACCAAGGTGACAAGAAGAGCGTCTTCAGCAAAGAATGTGTTTGTTGGAATTGAGGTGAATGTCAGACCCCATGTTCCGTAAGATGCTTCCGACGTGTTGAACAGCAACTCGAAGATACCATTTCCCTTGAAGGTGAAAGTGTAGTTGAGTACCCACCTAGATTCAAACCAGTAAACCAAGGAGCTGTTTATCTCCCATGTATTGCTCGCATTGGTGAACGCAGGAGCAGGTGCGATGATTTGCAGAGTGAAATTCACTTCTTCAAGGAACACGGCTTCAAATGTCACCGTTTCATTCGAGAATTGAGATGTCTTTTCGTCCCATATTCGAATCTCAGTTCTTGTCTGTTGAATGTAGATTCCAAATTGGCCGACTGCAAGCTCGTAGTTCACAAATTCAGCCGTTACTCGGACATCATATGCACGGGGATCGAGGTTTCCTGTAACAGAGCCGGGAACGTATCCCCACCAATAGCCTCCACTCCCAAAGCTGGTGTCTTCCTGCATTGGATATTGGATGCCTTGGAATAGGATATAGACTCGTACTACTTCCTCTCTTGCTATTGGCAGAACGTTGGTTGTATCATTCAGAAAGACTGTGATATTCACCAGATCACCACGAGGTACATCATAAATAGCCTGCGCTGGCTTTACGATTTCCATCTCACTTGGGAGAGGCAGAACAACAAGAGTAATAGTCGCAGTTGCAAGCTGAAATTGTTCCTTTTCAGCCTTGATTGATAACACCCATGTGCCTGAATCATATAGGTCTGCAGTAATATCTGCAGAGTATATTCCATTGCCTGCTATTGCGAAGCTTTGATCTTGATAGTCACGATAGCTCCAAGTGACACTTGCAAGAGGAATGAGTTCATCATTGAATGTATCAGTGAAATTGACGTAAATTGTAACTGTTTCAGTCCAATTCACCACATACGAAACCTGATGCACATCAATCCTTGTAGGTTTATTCTGAACTGTAATTGTAGGCAATACCACTTGTGGAGAGTACCCCGGTTTGGAAAAAGTAATCCTCAGAACATAAGAATCCTGTTGCGGAATATTTCCTGTGCCAAAAGTGATGTTATACTCACCAGAAGTTCCAGTAAGACTGTAACCAGGAGTTTCCACAAAAACGGGACCCACAGCGTATTCAATTGTAAATCCAGCGCCATCAATTCCCACACTATGGTCTATGTCAGTGAAAGTGACAATCAGAGAAACATTTTGGCCAATGTACGGCGCCGCAGGCGAAGGAGCATCAGCCTGTAGATTCGTTAATACAAGGTCGACAACGCCAGTCAATACGATGGCAGACCTATTTTGATAATACGGAATATCTGATGGATTCCACTGAACTTCTAGTTCAAAGTGAAACGTGCCGTGCCCGATTCCAGTAGTCAACGTGAGAGTGTCAACTTCAATTGTATACTCACCCGCTTCGGGACCTGTGCCTCGAATCAGCCAAGATGTGAAGATTCCTTGCTCCTGGCATGTAAGGATGATAGTTGCTCCTTCAATGGGGTTGCCATTACTAGCATCAGAAACTGTGAAGAAAATAGTCATGTTCTCCGTACCAAGCGGGCCTGTTTGAGGAGTGGTTTCTATCGTTGCGGGATCAACAGACATCGATCGGCCTACTATTGTGACTCTAAGAGTTGTGGAATCATCCTCATAATACGGGGCAATTCCGATATTCCAATCGACATCCACCCTCAGAGAGTAGGCATTATCAAGCACCGCACTAAGAAGTGCCGAATTAACGACTATCTCATACGCATTGCCATCAGGAGCCAATGAGAAATATGGAGAGGGTATCTCTGTGCCATTCTTGTAGTAGAGTCTGACTTCGGTCTTTGTCAGACCAAGAACAGGATTCCCACCAGCAGCACCTGTGTCTAGGTCCTTGTATACAAATTTGAAAGCCACATCATCAAGGTATTCAGTTCTAGCTGGTGGTTGAGTAAACTCAATTATTGTAGATCGTTCACGTACAACTATACCAACACTGATTGTCAGATTTTCATGATAGGGAGTGCCCAGCCAATTCGCATAAACTACCAGAGTATTAAGGCCAAGGCCTACCAATGAGCCTGTATCCACATCGAATAGATAAAGTCCTGCAGCCCCTTCACTCATTGTATAGTCAGTATTCTCAATTAGCTGAGTACCATTGAGATATACCGAAATATCTGCACCTGCTATGCCACTTAATGCATCTGCGTCTTCATAGTAGACTACAAAGCTTGCGTCATTATCATAGGCAGTGGAAGTCGGGGCTGCGTCTAGCTCAATGGTGGAGTCCCTTACACGTAGCTCATAGTCTACGGAAAGGTCATCACCGGCATAATATGGAGCGATGGAGTCATAGATCATTCTAAGATTGAATGTATATGTCACTCCAATGAGCAGCTCAGGATGGTCGGATGTAGTAACACTTAGTTCATAGTATTGGTTTACGAAGTTGTAGCTAATCACAAAATTCCAACCACCAGGATTCAGAATCTCAAAAGTGACAGCACCAGTGACATTGGATATTGAGCTAATTGTAAACAGGTCCTGGTAATATAGGATGATCTCGACATCTGAGCTATAAGGCACATCTCTCACAGGTTCCGCAGATAGTAGAGTGATGCGCTGCCGTATTGTGAATTGACGGTTGACTGTTGCGTCAGAAATATAGAATAAGCCTATTGACATCTCGACTCTTAGGTTGTATTCTCCTGGAGGATTATAGGTAGCACTTAGATCTACAGAATAGATACCTCCGCCAATATCCAACCAGCTGTAGTAAATGGGATTTATCGGAGTCGCATCCTGATACAGCGCAAGTGTCGCTCCTATAATGCCATCCGATGCACCACCCGTGATGTCAGTCCATGTAACATTGAACTGAACATTGTCATTATACTGGGTTGGAGCAGGTGCAAGATACTCGAGGAATGTCAACCGTCCAATAATAGTGATGTATACAATGATATTCGTTCTGTTCTTATAGAATGGAGTGCCAGCCCAATTCACATGCAGCAATACAGCCTTCTTGCCAAGGGATCCGAACTCTGTCGTGTTGAACTCGAATGTGTATGTTCCTCCTGTTTCTGTATAGGAGAAGGTCACATTCGATGAGATTGTAAGTGAAGGGGAGTCAAATATCAGAGTACTGGGTTCTCCAGCAATATCCTCGAAAGTAAATGTAAAGGAGGCATTCTCAAGATAGCTTGTGGGTGAAGGAGGCGACACAGATACCAATGTGTCTCGGGGCAGAATTCTCAGCGTGACCACATCAGTTCGGTTTTGATAGAATGGCGCAACTCCTTTTGTCCAATTCACAAAGACATTCATGTAGATGATACCTGTTCTATCAAAGATTGAAGTGTTAAGCTGAATGGAGTAGTTGCCAGGCTGCGTTATGGAATAGTCATAGATGCTTACTTGATCGAGGTCAACAGATTCACCTTGGAAACTGACATGAATAAACACATTGCTTGTCAGATTATCGATGCCGACGCCGCTTAGCTCACTATAGAAGAATAAGAAGCTCATGTTATCAAGATAGGGTGTTGGTGCAGATGCCTGCAGGAGTGTTAGAGCTGATTCGAGTCCGACTACACTTGCAGTTGTTGTAAAGTCCTTGTTCTGGTATTTTGCAAATGGACCCATCCAATCCGCGTAGACGGTGAATGTCTGAACGCCTAAACCGAACTGATTAGCTGCGATCTGAATTATGTAGAAGCCTCCACCTAATGATAGGCTGCTTGAAATCACTGAACCGCTGGCATTTTCCACACTGAATGCAACATTGACTGAATCAACGCCGAAGTTGTTATCAAGATCTCCATAGTAGACTGAGATGTTTATTATTCCCACATTACTTGTAGGCTCAATAGCGCTTACTAATCGGAAGTCAGTGTTGTGAGTTCGTATTGAAACTGTAATATTGAAGATGCCAAATTGATAATTCGACCCTCTAGAGAAGTTGAAAGTGTAGACAATATTGGTCTGAAGAGAATCTGAATCTGAGGTCATGAAGGTTATCTGATACCGTTCCTGAGCAGGGATGTAGACGACTGTGAAATTATGCCAAGTAGACAATACTCGCGTATATGGTGCAGAGGAGTTGTCGACCGGCGCATCATGGTCAATATCCCAATAATCGACGTAGAAAATAGGCGAATTGCCAATGGGTATGTCGAGAGCACCGACAGAAGGAATCGCATAGGTGTATGCAATTCGAATCAAAACAGTGAATGAAAGGGATCGGGATTCATAGCCAACCTTGTCTGCGCCCAGGGTGAAGGCATGACTGCCTTCTGCAAATCCGGTAACATCAAGCCATAGCGTGTAGATCCCAGCTCCCTGGTCGACAAGCCCATAAATGTTGATACTCGTGTTTGTAATAGTTGCGCCTGGAATCCCAAGTCCACTCTCAATGTCAGTATAGTTTAGAGTCAACTGAACATCAGTGGCAAATGGAGTGGTCACCTGAGGATGTGTCGGTGATGTAAGAGAAGTCTGGACCTCTGCATAGAAGAATTGAATCGTGACTTGAGCTCTACCATGGCTAGCATCGGATGGGGTCACAATTACAGTAATCGTGAATGCCCCTGGGCCTAGGTTTGCGTAGGAAATCGTCAATCGGTATCGTCCGATGAGATTGTCTGTTGTGTCAATGGTGAAGGGATACGGATTACCTCTAAGTGAGAATTCTCCTTGGGTGAGTCCAGTAACAGGTTCACCAAAGCTCGCTCCAGCCTCACTAACATTGACACGCAAATCAATCCAGAAATCACTTCCCTCAGCAAAAACCAGGTCGGATGGATCATGATAGAGCACCGTGGACATACTACGAATTGTGATATCAAAGACGAAATTGCTTGGATTAAGATATTCGGCACCGGGTAGATTCGCAATGAGAGTCACCGTGGTTGTGCCAACATCCCATGTGGAAGTATCAAGGACCACATTGTAGCTGGAAGGACTTAGAATTGCCTGTGAATCGCCTGGCCACGTAAATATCAGCCCGTCCACAAAGCCAATTGGTACAACTTCTTCTGCATCATGGTCCCAGAGGTAGACACTCAATGGTGTCATATTTCCATGAGGTTGCACAAAGGACCCTGAAACTGATACGGAAGTAAATCGCGCTCGTATTGCGATATCAAACAAATAGGCTTGAGGAATCGCGTACTTTGTGTCAGCCATAGTGAGTGTGAGCGTCACAGATTCTGTAGCCACATCCCAGGTGTTTGTAGTCAAAGTTATGGAATAGCTAGTCCCCGGTCTAGTTTGGATACCATAGGATGCAGGGTCAAATGAGAATTGACTTACAGCACTAAGCGGGACTGCACCTCCGGTATCAAGATCGAGAAATATCACATCGAACTGTGTATCAAAGCCGTATGGCTGAACCAAGTCGCCTTGGATGTTGACAGAGGTGAAATGTTGCCTGAGAGTAAATGTAATGTTCACACTGGCCATCTCGAGATAGCTACCAGTTAGAGTCGCATTGAAGATGTACCAATGTTGACCAAGGCTGAGAGCCCCAGTTGGAATGGACACACTATACCTCCCTTGACCCAAGTCATTGTGAGTCACGGGACTACCATCCAATGTTATTTCCGCACCTACAATTGGAGAACCATCATATATGTCTGTAAAGGTCAATGTTGCAGTGAAGTCAACATCAGCTGGAGTCGTCGTCACATCTCCGTAATCTAGATTTGTTTGATGGTATAGATCCACGTTGATGTACTCGGTTGCATCATTGTAGAACTGATGAGTAGATTGAAGATTGACACGCCATCGCTGAGCTGTCCCCAAGTTGTTTGTGTTCAACATCTTGCCATAGGTGCCAGTACCAAAGTCATCCAATATGATTTGAGTCGGAGCACCTGATACGGTCCAATTCAAGGTGACTGTCGCATCAGGCACACCTGCTGCCGTGATATCGTCAGTCAGCTCATATTCGACATAAATCCACTCGCCTGCTGTGGTAACGGTAAGACGGTCTCCAACTGCATCACTTGGTTCCTGCAATATCAAAGATGTATCATGTTTCACAATGAACTCTCGTTCGTATATTCCTACACTGTAGTCGACAGCGCTTCCAGAATCGTTGAAAAGGGCTGTTACAGTCCAGATTCCTGCGGCTGCTGTATCATCGAGAGCCTTCACGAATGTAGAGTTGTATGTCTGGCGCGATTGCTCTAACCCGATATTGTTGTAGAAGGCTGTTGGATTGTCTTGATTGACAAACTCAGTGAATAACCAGCCCGCCGAGCGTTCCACATTAGCAATTCGAATCTCATCAAACATCCCGTCAAAGTACCTGTCTGGATAATCAGGATCTCCGCCCCATTGCCAATCTCCTGGATTTGCGATTTGGGTCCAGAATATCGGAACATTTGGAATTACAATCGGAATGGCACTCCCATCCACGTACATCTTCACACTCTTTGGGCTGCTGGTGTAATTGAGGGTAACTGCTAGATGGTGCCATTGCTGATTAGTAAAGGGATTCGTCCCCAGATTATAATCTGAACCCACTCCGGCCCATGGGTAGAAGAAGTGATCACCATCATTTTGTTGAGCCCATTCAAATCCATCATTCGGATTGCCATTGAATCGATTGCTCGAATCCATGATATTCTGCCATTGGCCGTCAGATGCATTATCCCACCAAATCCATAATTGGATAGTTCCCGCGGTTGCGACAGTGTCCAGACTTGCGTCGTCCTTTATTCGTATCATATCATCAATCTCATCGAAATCAAGTCCCTTGCCAAACATCGCATCAACCAAGTCAGCTGAATTCATGGATCCCTCAGTAGTTCCATCATTTCCATACGTCGTAGAATCGATTATTTCGCCAGTGGCGCCAGTGGGGGACTCCTCTAGATGGTAGACACCAACATACTCTTCACCCCACACAGCTGCTGGCTGCTCCTGTGGTCCAACGATTGAGTTACCGTAGTACATTGTGATGTCCGTATCCACCAAGTTGGACAAGTTGCCTTGAACCCACGCTAGAACGTGAGCAGAACCTGCCGCCACAGTATATTCCACAAGATCGTGGGGAATGACAACCCCATTCTGAACAAAGAGAATGTCGTCGCCATCAGCTTGAGCTCGATCATCTACATTTGCATCTGTGATATCCAGCAGAAATGGGAAGTTGGCAACATCATCGTATACTTTCGCATTATCAATGGTGATTACTTTTCTGTATTGAAATGACGGAATCTCATGGGTGTCACTCCCAGCCGTGTTATGAGTGATGGGTGTACTCCAGGCAGATCCTGTTGGATCCGTTAGATAGAGCTGGGTTGCCGACCCGGCATGCCATAGGGAAGTGCCTTCAAATTGCATTGTATGGTTTGTCTGGAATTCAGCAGTCGAAGATAGGGATCCGCCAAATACTCCAAGCTGTAAATCACTCAGATAGTTGAGCCCCTCAAACTCCAAGATCCAGACTCCATATACATCCACTGCGGCAGGTAGAAGAGTCAATACTCCACCTGTATAGGTCCAATCAGTCAGATAGCTCTTGGATACGCCAATGGGATTGGTGACAGATGTCGGCCGCCACTCAGTCATTGGATAGCTTATTTGGACCTCCATCTTGGCCACATTGGGAAGGGGTGCCACCAAAACCTTGGCTATCCATGTGACAGTGCTACTATCATTGACGGCATGGAAGGTGGTTCCCTCATTGAAGTTCTCATCAAGAGATTTTCCAAAACCCTCGAAGTCTAGGGCGAGTGTAAATCCGAGATTTACTGGGATTGAAGAGCCTGTTGTGAATTGAACTGAAGTATAGGTCACATCGGGAGTTGCCGCGTTGGATTGTTCAGAGCCCATAGAATAGAAGGTGGATGGATCAAGTTGGTTATTGAACTCCGTTTCAATCCAGCCATCAGACAACACCATCTGTGTCATCCGAATCTCGTCTATCTTCCCGTCGAAGAAACGGTTGTCGTAGGGACCTGTCTGCCAGTTACCGATCACGAATGGAAGGATTGAATCCAATACCGTATCTCCATCCCTGGCGACAGACCTGTCAAATGTCCCGTTTACATATAGACGCATTGACGCAGTTGCTGCGCTCCAAGACCACGCCAAATAGACCCAGTTGCCTGGAACCGTCAATGTAGTTGAGTCCACTGAACCTGAAGCACCTCCTCCCGTGCCATCAGTGTTCATACGAACCCTGAACGCGGAGGCGCCATTAATTGCAAAATGAATTATGGCTTGAGTTCCGTCTGTGTTTGGCGCTTTGGAGAAGATACGATCATCCCCAACTACATCTTGGCTTACCCATCCAGTAACAGTGAAAGAAGGCCACTCATCAGTGTCGATTTGACCAACCGTGATTGCATCATCAGATCCATCGAAGTTGATTGAACTTCCTATAGCTCCTGCTACGCTTTGTGTATCAGTCATGCCTCCAATTGAATAACCGTAATGCAAATTCCCTGAGCTATCAACTAGCGTCCCATTTGGCGCTTCATTCATGTGATGGACTATCTCGTAATCAGCAAAGACACCTTTTGTTTCTAGACTCCGAGCATCAGATCCTCCGTACAACATAGTGATGATTGTGTCTGTTGAACTTGATAGGAATGGAACTTTTACCCACGCTACGAGATGTGCTTCGGTTGGACTATGATTCTGGTCAAAGAACTCGATCTCATGCTCCACAAATTGACCATCTACCATGAAAGCAATGTCATCTCCACCCGGAAAGACATCAGTATGAAGGTCTGTATCGATGATATCAATCAATAGAGGGAAATCAGTGAGATCAGCAGCAACCTTTGTGTAGTCAACAGTTATGCCCTTCTTGTACTTAAGAGTCCGACGAGCTTCCTCTCGGTCCACTAATACAACATCTTCTGCCAAAGGTACTCGATATGACACATAAAGCCGAGCATTGTCATCTGCGTCGTTGGTATCATAGAGAGATCCTCTGATGTTGTTATAATATTGATAGTAACTTGACCACATGTAACTGACCATGACAGCGATATATTGGCCACTTGACCAATCACTTGATGAAACCACGTTCTGCAGAAGAGGGGATATGTCTGGAGTAGCATATCTGACTCCATTCCCCCACGCAGTCAATTGCCAATCGTAACTGGCAGCCAGCCAGCTGTAGGTGTCCTCCAAGTGTTCATAGTTCTGTTCATGGTCAGCAAATGACTCGATAGCTCCACCCGCGGCCATTTCACTGGATAAATGGACTCTTCCATGAACAACTCCCGACCCACCTGCTGATTGAATCTCGACATATGCATTCTCAATGACAGCACCCTTGGGAATATCCAAAGGGAACTGCAACCCCAGCTCGTATGGCTCTGAAGTATTCCAGAAGGTCCCCCAGAGACCCCACTCAGGTCGACCGTCATTATTGTACCCATCCAGATCGATACCTAGATTAGAGTAGTCCCAGCAGTCACGCCCATCGTTGTCGGGTACAAAAGTAGAGATGTTGCCCGCAATGGAACCCACGACTGCTGTGTTGTTGGCGTTAAGACCTATTTGCTCAGGATACGGGCGCACATCCATTTCTATCTTAACTTCGTCTACATATACGAAGGCTGCTTGGTAGGTGCCCAATGTGCCAGAAACATCTGTGGCGAGTCCAATATTGAAAAGCAAAGAATCGGGAACCGTCACAGATGAGAGGTCCGCTGATGTGTATGTGACAGTTTCCTGAAGCCAGGCGTCGGTCGTATCACCTGGCTGGAAGACATGGAATTTCTCTTCGGCTAAATCGCCCAGCTTGAAAAACAGGTGAACTTGGTCGAGCATATTGGAAGTGGAAAGAACGTAGTAATAGAAACTGATTCGAATCTCATAGAGGTCGCGCCATGGAGCGTGCAGAAACTGACTCAAGTAGATTGCATCATCAGGGGTGAGTGAATCGCTACCACCAATTGTTGCCTCAAATCGCCATGCCCGACTTCCACCATAGCCACCGGAATAGTCATTGAGTTCCCAATCACCATGCAGAGGATGGGCATCATCATAATTAACGGACTTCACCAAAGTCCAAGAGTCAGGCACATCAATATTATCATCGTAGAAGTTGATACTATTTCCTACGTGCCATCGTTCATCATGCCAAGTGGTGAAGGATGGATTGCGAAGATTATCCGTGACCGTCATTGATAACGAATCGATACCAACATCCAAACTGGTGCCTGAATAGCCACTTGGAACAGATAATGAACCGGTTACCGAAGTCGACGAATCAATTTGAGTTTCACTGCTGTTTTCGAGAATCCCAGATACATAGGTAGACAAAGGATCTCCAGAGCCGCTCATGCTATCGCCAGCAAGGAAGCCAAACGGCGTGTCCCCATCGCTCTCATATGGACTGTGGGTCGATGCAGGATTGACAAACGGTGAATGTCCATTATTTGCAGGCGCTACAAACAGCAAGACTAAGAATATTGCTAAGAAACTACCTTTCCTCAAAGGCATAGACCTCCTTTGCCAATCCTCTCTCATGACTCCAACATGGTCACTAGCGTGCAGCTGGTGGTGTTGTGCAGGTTGGAGGATTACAATCGTACATAATAAACAATGGCGTGCCAATCTGGTTCTTCAGACAATCGCCCTTGTCGCTTTTTCGACAATTCGAATTATGCTGATGAGTTTACTACAAAGAAATTCGCGGATGGTTTTACTAGAAGTGGCCCTACTCATTGACCAGATAGGAGTGGTAGCCTACAAATTGATAGTCCAGCCGATCCTTCATGTCGGCAAGCAAATCAAAAACACTATTCTCGCGATGGTCACGAGGATGAACACCTACCTGAACCGAGCCACCCAATTCTATCTCCAGCAATTGATTAGTGAACGATGTCGATTTTGTACCTTGACTGACAAGCAAGTCGGCCGTGGTCAAGGCTGACGAGACAGATAAAAGATGTATGCGGTTGCCTATTGCACAATAGCTCATTCTTGCATCTTGCGCCGCGCCAGCAACCCGTTGGGGTGCTTTCCATAAGGGGGGCACAAATCCTACCGCGTTCTTCCCGATATGGTCAGAAATCATTGCCTTCCCAGATTTCATCCTTGGTAGTACACGGTTTCTATCCATTTTCTGGAACTCATCCATCGAGCCAGATTTTGTGAAATGGCTGTATCCATGCAGAGAGATTTCCAAATCCAAAGACGCTAGAAACTCGCAGAAAAGAGGGCTGTTCTCAAGACTGTTAGATTTCTTGAGTGCGTACATTGGAGTCACAAGTAGTGTGAAATCTGAGATTCCAAGGTCAA
The DNA here is from genome assembly GCA_048882485.1 of Candidatus Thorarchaeota archaeon. Taxonomy (GTDB): domain Archaea; phylum Asgardarchaeota; class Thorarchaeia; order Thorarchaeales; family Thorarchaeaceae; genus SMTZ1-83. The sequence continues at coordinate 109,123 of JBHLRP010000002.1, read as the reverse complement.
TCAACATGTCGTATGTCGCGACAACATCATCCTCAAAGGCAGGGCTCACATCATGTAATGAAAGAAGGGCTATTCCATCCTCCACATAGCGTGCTCCTTTACTCACTCAGCCCCCCCCATATAGTGGCGCTTTGTAGCTTGATGAACACCACTCCTCTCTGAACTCATCTCTCGTCTATTTCCAACTAGATCCCACGTGTCCATTGTTTGTACGCAAGGTCCATGTCCTTTTCAGTTATAGTCTTGCGCCCAGCATGGTCTGTGAGTTCATACGCCCGCTTGGCCAGATTCTCGCCTATCTCTTCAAGAATCTGTGCCAGTCGCTCTGCACCCTTGTCACTGACTCGTCCGGCACCTGCTTTTCTGATTAGTCTATCAACTGGTGCCACTGGGATAATCCTGTCCTTTCTTGACCTTGGCAACGCATCTCTCTCCGCGTATTTCGCATACACTAGAGCTGTTCGTAGCTGGATGATATTTAAAGCCTCTTACATCTCCGTATGATAGCTTTAGAGGCTTAAGAGGACTCCCCTGAGGCTCTTGAGGTTTCTAGGAAGAGCAAAGTGAAGCGCGCCTATCCTGTTCTCAGTGTGATTATGCGTGCTTGGTCAACCTGCTTCTTCAAAACATCCAGGGTCATGTTCTCTTCCGCCTTTTCGACCTCGTCAGAACTTCCTCGAGTCACTGGATATTTCGGTGCAAGTGTGCAGCAAGATAGACCTTCCTCTGCAAACTTGTAAGTCCCAATCTTCTGAGCTAAAGCTTCAATGTCTGATTTGTCATCCCCAGCACATGGTCGGAGTATAGGAAAGTCGCACACTGCGGTATTGATAGCTCTGAGATTCATTGTAGTCTGCGAGGCCTGCTCTCCGATGATCTCGCCAGTCACAATCGCATCTGCATCCTCCATGATGGCGATTGCTCTCGCCATTCTCAGCATATTCCTCTTGCAGAATATGCAGGTCATTTTCGGAGGACCATGGATTTCTGCCTCGCTGAGATCCTCGCCATGGGGGACAATGTATAGCTTGACCTCGAAGTTGTGGATGTAGTTGGCCAGTAGCTGCGCCTGCTCCGTTACAATGGCATTGCAGTCATCATTTGCATAGGGTGTGTTGTCGAAGTTGACAAACACAGGAATGCATCCTCGTTTCATCACTTTGAATGCGGCGATTGGAGAATCCAGACCGCTTGAAAGAGTACAAACCACCTTTCCTTGAGACCCAGTAGGCATTCCGCCCACTCCATCGATTGTATCTGTAAATAGATAGGCACTATGATCTCGAACTTCGACATAGATTGACTGCTCAGGGGATGTTAAGTTAACAGTGAGCTCCAACTCCGGTAGGCCTGATAGGATTGCAGCACCAAGCTTCTCCCTGATATCTTGGCTAGAATAATTGTGTGTTCCAACTCTTCTAGAACCAACTGCAAAGGACTTGTTCTTGACAAAGATTCGTCGAGCCATCCCAAGACCAGTTTCAAGAATAGTATCTAGATCGGATTGAATTGCAACTGCAGGCGAAACGGACACAACTCCAAATATCTTTGCGGCAATAGTGCTGGCTTCTTCTGTCATTTCGGTTACAATGAATATGCGCCCGTACTCCCTGCGAATCCTGCTAAACTCAACACCAGCCTCCCGCAGTGCCGCCTTGATGTGCCTGATTAATAGGTCTTCCATGCGCTTTCTCGTCTGTTTGGATTTGATTCCAATTTCGCCATATCTGACAAGAACTTCGGAGTAATCTGCGCTCATATCAACAATCCTCAGGACAGACAATCTGACTTGTTGTTCACGAATAAATCATTGCCAAGGGGAAGTGAACAAGGGGACAACCTTATCAGCTTGATGCAATATATCAAGACAAACAGGCGGGGCGAAATCATTGCGCATAAAGGTCTCTTCAATGAGAGATGCTGATACCGCAGCATTGGCAAAAGTGGCATACCAAGCAAGACAGGCTTCAGAGAGAGGAAGCCCCGATCTTCCTGTTGCGAAATTCATAGAGGCACTTGATGCAGCTGCTGACGATGACAATCTGAAGGTACTTCTCTGCATGTCCGATAGGCCAGACGATTTGTTGGGTTGGCTCAGCCTCTACACAGGATTTGCGAGGATGGTCTTCATTGGAGAGTGGCACCCTGAGGTCTTGCCTAGTGATAGCTACGGAGTTGTGGCAAGGAAGCTGATTCGGGAGGCAAAGAAAGCAACGAGGAGAATGGGGAAGGAGAGACTGGAGGTTCAGTTCAACAAAATCACAAGTAGAATCAGGCCGCTTCTCTACAGATATGAGGGCTGGTATAAGGAAGAAAGATTTCGATATGCAACGGAAGAAACCTATATGGAAGCCGCGATAACTGGCAATATGCCTGAATTTGAGGAATCTGATGGCATTACAGTCCAGCGAATTTCCGAGATCAGCAATGAAGACCTCTTCGAACCGTTCTTCGACTCATTCTTGGACAGCAAAGATGGTCTTTTTCTTTCTCTGACAAAAGACCAGCAAATAGATTCCTTCAATTATTGGTTCAGTAGAACTAGACAGTTTGTTGACGACGCCACACTGTGCGTGATGGATAATGATAGAGTGACTGGATTTATCGTAGTGAGAGAGGAGGAAGGGAAAGCGCACATTGGGCCAATTGGGGTCCATCCGAGGCATAGAGGCAAGGGCATTGCCCGCAATCTTCTTGCAAGAAGCATGGATTCCATAAGACGACAAGGGTTCAAAAAAGTCGCCTTGGAGATGGATATCTTGAACACTCCGGCAATGAATCTGTACAATCAATTTGGATTCCAATCCATCCACAATTCTGTTTACTACTACTGGAATGCCAAATGACCAAAGAGTCCCAAGCGTTCTTATCTCATGAATGACCACAAGCAGCAAGATGATAGTAATAGGTGTCGATGTGGGCGGCACATTCACTGATATCATAGTTTCCAACACAGCTACAGGCCAGAGTTATATTCACAAAATACCATCTACTCCAAGCTCTCAGGATTTAGCGGTCCTAACTGGGGTAGAGGAGATTCTGTCTGATCATGGGATCGACTCAAAAGATGTGACTCTTGTAGTGCATGGAACAACCGTGGCAACGAATGCCATGCTGCAGAGAAAAGGCGCTGATGTTCTTCTGTTAACTACACGTGGACTGGAAGATGTTCTAGAGATTGGAAGACAGAATAGAGAAGAAATCTATGACTTCACTGCGGCAAGGCCCAAACCGCTTGTTGACAGCAACAATCGCATTGGTGTAGCTGAACGTCTTGATAGTCAAGGCAACCCGATTATTGATCTAGCAGATGCAGAGATTAAGAGAGTAGAGTCACTTGTAAAGGACAGAAAGCCCGACTCAGTGGCAATATCTCTTCTCTTCTCATACCTGAACTCCAGGCACGAAGTAACGCTATTGGAGGCGCTTCGCGGAGTCCAAAATACCTACATAGTTGCTTCATCAAAGGTCCTTCCTGAGTTTCGGGAGTATGAACGGACATCCACTACAGTGCTCGAGGCATTTTTGGGTCCTCTAATTCTGGATTATCTTAGCCGATTAGACACCTCAATCAGAGCAGTTTGCCCCAAGACAAAGCTAACAGTGATGCAATCTAATGGAGGTACTGTTCTCTGCTCACAGACTCATGGAGGAGTTATAGGGCTGGCTATTTCAGGGCTTGCTGGAGGAGTGATAGGAGGTTGGGAGATTGCGAAGCAGGGAAGAGTTAATCGAGCGATCACTCTGGACATGGGGGGCACATCTTGCGATATTAGCGCCATCATGAATCGTGTGATAGTAAGACCAGATAATGAGGTCGCGGGACTTCCTGTTAGAATGCCATCGGTGGATGTTAAGACAATAGGAGCTGGGGGAGGCAGCATCGCATGGATTGACCGTGCGGGGGTGTTGCATGTCGGCCCACAGAGTGCAGGAGCGGACCCAGGACCTGCATCCTATTCACAGGGAGGCACAGATGCAACTATAACTGATGCCAATTTGATATTGGGTCGACTAAATCCAGATTTCTTTGTGGGAGGGAAAATCAGCCTCAGCAAAGAGAATGCTTCAGAGGCTGTGGGGAAAATCGCCAACAGCCTTGATAGGTCACTGGATGAAACTGCTCTGGGAATCATAAGAATCTCAACCAACAACATGGTACAAGCGATTCGAGAAGTCACTGTTGAGAGAGGGAGAGATCCTCGTGACTTTGTCCTTGTCCCGTTCGGAGGAGCTGGACCAACTCAGGCTGTCGATATCGCATCTGCTCTAGAGATTGATACGATTCTTGTTCCCCCGAATCCTGGTATCACCTCTGCCTTGGGTCTCATTTGTGCAGACCTTCGTGTTGACGTTATGAGGACAGTGATGATTAGTGGCAAAGTTGCTTCTTCGAAGGGCATCAGGGAGATTCTAGAGAGACTGTCTGAGGATGCCCAAGCTCAGCTTCTCGGGCAGGGAGCTGTTCAGGAAGACATTACTCTTCAATGGTCACTCGATATGCGATATAAAGGCCAATCCCATGAAATCAATGTTATAGTGTCGCTTGATGCCAAGGACCTCGCCGGAGCTTCCGCAAAGGGCTTTGAAAGCGCTCATGAAAGAAGCTATGGCTACAGAATGAAGAACCGAGAGGTTCAGTGGGTTACTGCAAGAGTCACAGCAAGATCTCCACAAGCAAAATGGAAGTCTTCAGAGCAATCAATTGATGGCGATGGGAAGCCGGTTCACTCCAGAGAAGTGGTTGTTGGAGTTTCTGAAAGAGTGGAGACCGACATATTTCTGCGTGAGAAGCTTGCTCTTGACCAAAAGGTAGTGGGTCCTGCAATCATTGAGCAACTAGATACTACTACATACATTGCGCCGGAATGGGAAGGAAAGCAGCAGAGAAACGGGAGCCTATGGCTGAGGAGGGCAACACGATGATAGAAGACCCCATTGCTTTCGAAGTAATCAAGAGTGCCCTCGTATCAGTGTCCAGAGAAATGAGTGTGGCTCTGAGAAAGACTGCATTTAGTCCCAATATCAAAGAACGACGTGATTGCAGCTGTGCTGTATTTGATACTGATGGCAAATTGGTCGCGCAATCTAAGGACATCCCGGTTCATCTGGGTGCTATGCCTCTCTCTGTGAGAGCATGCATAGATGAAATAGGTGATGACTTTGTTGAGGGGACAATGGTGTTGCACAATGACCCCTTTTCGGGAGGGTCTCATTTGCCTGACTTGACACTAGTAGCACCAGTCTTTGATGGCGATATGTTAGGAGGTTTTGTTGCCAACCGAGCACATCATGCCGATGTCGGCGGGGTGAGTCCTGGTTCTATGCCAGGACTTTCTGTTTCAATTCAAGAAGAAGGGGTCATAATAAAGCCAAGAATTGCTGTTCAAAAGGGCAAGTTGGAACCTGATGCAATATCAGATTTGCTTAAGGCAACTCGGACTCCTGATGAACGGTTAGGGGATTTGAATGCACAGATCGCCGCTAATCATGTAGGGATAGCTAGACTTCATTCTGTCGCAAGTGAACACGGATGGAGCACTCTGGTTCAATCCTTCAGGGAGCTCATTGACTATTCGAGAGAGATGATGACGGAGAGGCTTACCAACTATATTGGGCTGCAATCCGAGTTCACAGACTTCATGGACAGCGATGGAGCTGGGACTTGGGAAGTACCAATTTCCGCAAGAATAGCAATCAAAGAACGAAGAGCCATAATCGATTTTGAAGGGACAGCTGACCAGGTCAGAGGGAATATTAACTGTCCGCTCGCATCGACTCTCTCTGCTGTCTACTACGTCTTTGTAGTGCTATTCGGTAGTGACATTCCTACAAATGAGGGCTGTTGGAGTATTTTGAATGTTAATGTCCCAGAGGGCTCACTTCTCAATCCCGAATATCCGGCGGCAGTATCAGCTGGAAATGTTGAAACCACGCAAAGGATCGTTGATGTCATACTTGGTGCAATGGCATCAATTGCTCCTGAAGAAACTCCTGCAGCCAGCCAAGGAACCATGAACAATGTAGCAATCGGCGGCATTGACAAGCGATCAAATACTCCATTTTCATTCTATGAAACCATAGGGGGTGGAGTTGGTGCAATGCCGGGGATACATGGAGAGAATGGGATTCATACTCACATGACTAATACCTTAAACACTCCTATTGAGTCACTAGAAGACTCATACCCACTCCGAATCTGGCGATATATAATTAGGCAAAGAACTGGTGGAGCGGGCAAGTGGCATGGTGGAAATGGAATTGTCAGGGAAATAGAACTCCTCTGCGATGATTGCACGGTGTCAATACAATCTGAGAGACGGCAGAGTAGACCTTGGGGCCTCAAAGGAGGGGAGGCTGGTGTTTCCGGCAAAAACAGCGTAGAGTACGAAGGTCAGGTACATGAGCTGCAAGCCAAGACCACGGTGACTGCTCCGAAAGGAGCCATCATCCGTATTGAAACACCAGGTGGAGGAGGGTGGGGCAAGTCTGAGGACTAGACATCAAGGGATACTGAGCCATTGAGGCCATTGACACGCATCGTCTGAGCCTTTCCACCTGCTTTGACCTTCACATAATATGCGGGAACATAGAATCCATCAAGCCGTTTGAAGGTCAAACTGTGTTCAGTAACTCGCTTTGCATCAGATGGCCTGCTGCCTGCAAGCTTGGCAACGGTCTTGACAACCTTCTCAATCGAGTTGTACTTCCCTGAGGCAATCTTGTTTTTACGAATCCACGCCGGCGTCGCCTTCTTCTTGCCTGGGCCTTTCAATAGTTTCTCAACAGCATCAGCTGGACCACCTGTCTTTCCATCAACAGTCATTCCGTCAGTTCTCTTCAGCTCGAAGAGTTCAATCAGCTCAAGATGAAGGGCTCTCCCTGGAATTGTCTTGCCCTTCTTTGGCAGAATTACCTCTTTACCAACAAATGCACCCGACACCTGATCATTGACACCGAGTTCTTGGCGTCTAAGGCGAAGGAATTTGAGCTCAAGAATTGCATTATAGATGCAATAGAATTCATACTTCAGAGCCGGTTTGGAGGCCTTTGCTACATCAGGAGATACTTCGAGGAAATCTGCGCCATCCTTGAGGGCATTCTTCATAGCTTTCTCTGGCTTCACCTTCTCTTTGAAGTAGAACATCTTCTCCTTCTTTTGATCAATCTTCATCTTGGCATGAGCACCAGTTATTTTGAACATTGATGCAGACACCTTGGGTTTTGCGGACTTCTTCTTGGCCAATATTGACACCATGCTAGGAAATGCGCCTCAGCTATAAGTCATCTTTGGCCGCTTGGTACGATTCATTTGTGTGAGAATGCAGCCTTGATAATGTCACCCGATTCATAGATTCGGGCAAAACCCACTCGCTCGAATTGGAGGAATGTGCCTTCTCTAATAGCACGCATTCCTGGTTCGCCCAGCCCGGTCACCAGCTCTCCATCAATCATTGTCAATTCAACTGGCACAGAGGCTGACTTTGGAATCCAATGAATGATTGAGCCTCCAACTTGGCGGATTTCATCAACATCCAGACTGTGAAAAACGCCCTGGGGTTTCTTCCCTTTCTTCAGGGTGAAATTTGCCAAGTCCTTCAATCTAAAGACTTCACCTTCAGACAATTTCCTATAGTCTGCGTCAGATATACCAACTCTCACAAGCGAGTCAGCTTTCTCACGTGAAAGCGGTATATTGCGTTTACCGCGCTTTGGAAAATCTGGATGCACTGGAGCTTCTGCGGATTGTATACCTTCAGGAACTTGGTACAAGTCCAACCAAATAGGCGATGTCACAAAGAATGCCCGGGGTGCATCAGCATCACGAAGCTTGCGATTCTCTGCATATACAGCCTTCATTGACATTGAGATGTCAGTGATGCTGAGACCCAAATCAAGCAGTGCTTTTCTAATAGCATCAGGATGTATTCCCCGCTTCTGCAATGACTGCAAACTCCATGTTCGTGGGTCATCCCATCCGGAATAGACACCCTCGAGCACTTCCTTTCGTGACTTGCTCTTACTGAGCTTGGCGTCCTGGAATTTCAGTCGGCCAAAGTAGATAAGCTCGGGATGCTGCCATCCGTAGATATTCCAGATGTGTTGCTCAATCTTACCCTCTTTCACCAAGTCTTTGCCTCGAATGATATGCGTGACTCCAAGCTCATGGTCGTCAATGCCCCATGAATACTCCAAGAGAGGCCAAACCCGATATTTCGTACCCACTCGGTGATGTTCCGTTTCGGAGATTCGCAGAATCACGTGGTCCCGCATAGCAGGATCTGGATCAGTCATACCTGTCCTAAGTCGTACAGCTGCACCTCTCTCAGGATACGTTCCATCCAGCATCTTTTCCCATCTAGCGAGGTTCTCCTTAGAGGTCAGAAAGCTACAACTGCAAGCTTTTCCTTTGACCTTATGCTCCGTCCTCCAGACATCAGCATCACAGTCGCATACATAGGCCTCGTTCCGTTCGATGAGGTCAACTGCGTATTTGTAGAAGATCTGCAACCGATCAGATTTGTAGACAATACGATGCCACTTGACATCGAGGTATTCGAGTCCTTCTGGAATCAGGTCAAAGGCATCTGGCTCCACTGCCTTATCTGCTGAACCAATCGTATCATCAAAGACGAGTATCAATTCACCATCATATCTCTTGACATAGTAATCATTTAGAATAACCATTCTTGCATTGCCGATATGCAATGGACCAGAAGGAAAGGGTGCAAGTCGCATTACTACTTTGGGCCATTTGTCGACATTAGGAAGATCTGGAAGTTCTTTATCTTCAATGGCCTCGGGAGGCACCTCCAACATTTCTGGGGCTATCATCTTCAGCTCGGCTCGCTGCTCCTCTACTGACATCTTCTCAACTTCTGTCACTAGATGTTGAGCGATTTCCTTTATCTCACGAGCGCGAGACCGCAAGTCCGCTCTGGCACCCATTATCGCACTCATGACCGACTTAACAGTTGGCTTGCCATCATACTTAACCCCATTGTCCAAGACGAATTTGCGCACCTCGTTCTCAAGACTGTCCAAATGTAACCACTCTGAAACAAATCCTAGTTCGACTCATTTAACGTTAACTGGACGGCAAAACGGTATCACAGGGACACGCTTATTTGGCATAAATGAGAGTTCATATGTATTACTACAATTCCATGGTGCAGAAATGTGTCGGAACTGAAGTGTTGCAAGATATGCGGGGCATTCTATACCTGCGATCACAAAGGGGAGTGTTGCCCAGAATGCGAACATTACGATCCCTTGGACAATCTATGTATGGCAAGCCATCTCAAGAAGAAGGCAAAGCGAGCCGATGCACTTGAAGAGAGTGAAGAAGAAGTCGACCCTGACACATTTCTATTTGAGGATGACGATGAAGACGATTTTGACGAGGATAGCGATTTGCCTCCTGAGCGTGAACTCGAAGAGGAGGATGAATTCCTCGACGACGATTGGGATTAATCCTACGGTGCCAAAAGCGTCAGATTATAGAAGTAGAGTCCTAGCAATCCCAATGCAATGAGCGCTAGCAGGGTTGCATTTCCTACTAGCCACATTCGAGCGTTCTTCTTTGAGATATTAATAGGGCCAAAGGGTTTCAATCCAGTTGGAGCGCTGCTAGTAATGTCTACAGAGCGCCAGATTATCTCCAATGGATTTGCATCACTTGGAAAGATATCCAGGTAGAGATGTGAGGCATATCCAATCAGAAAGAGGGCGGTGATGTAGTATTCTGTGTGAGCCCCGATACTCAATGAATATGAAGAAACAATGCTTTGCGCAACATTAACTAGCGTCATCAAGACAATGAGGAGCGGAAGAATTATGGAATGAAAAATGATGTTTCTGTGTCTTGCTATTCCCAGAAATGGGATATCCCAGTCTGGCATGAGTGCGCCTGACATCGTTATCACGGCACCTATGAAAATGGAGATATCTCCAATGAAGAGAATTCCCGAAGTCCACTGATAATAAACAGCTCCACAAAGTGAACCAATGCAGAATGTCATGAATGACATCGCCCCCACAGCACCACGGTTGCTACTCGTTCGGTTGGCCATGTCTTTGTTTGGGGCTTTGAAGAACAGGATTGGCACGGCAAAAATAGTGAGAATAATACCACCTGCAATGTAATAGAACAGCAGATCAAAGAGAAGGCCAGAGCCAGCTAGCCAGACACTGAAGGCATAGATTAGCGTGTACATTCCTACGAAAAGAGAAAATGCAAATATCATATGCGACAAACGGTTCATTGGAAATTCCTCAATGTGGCTGGTTGAGTTGAGAGGGTCTTATTTCTTTCCCCGAAGCCCGGGGAACCAATATTGTGTACTCTTAGAATAGCTCCTTTGCATCTTGGCGACACCCTCTTCAACGAGCAGATCCAATGCGTTCTTGACGCGCTCTTCAGTCCAACCAAGCTTCACAATCGCTGCCTCAATAGTCAGACTTCCATCACCTTCTGCTGCGAGACTCATGAGCTGCTGAGGGTCATCAGTCAAAGCAACTGGAATGAATTTCACAATCACAGCTCCACTCTCGAGGGTGGAAAGTCCTTCAATGAGACCTTCCTTTGACATGTGCCTGATAATGGCTTCCGCTTCATCTGAACTAGTCGCCCAACCCATATTATCAAGACGCAAAAGCAGTTTGGAGAAGAGCATCACACCACCAGACTCCCTGGACTCCTCAGCAAGTCGTAGTATGTCTCTTCTCACACCATCAATTCGATCGTCTCGTTTGAGCAGACCTTTGACCATGCCTCGTTTCCTTCTTGCCTGAGCAATCCAAGCTTCCGCATCATATCCTAGCTCAGATAGCAATTCGACCAACGCACTTCTGTATGCTGGAATTTTCAGAAGTGTAGCCCCTTGTTTCTCAAATGCTTCTCCGAGCCGTTCCCGAATACGTTCAATTCTGTTTGCACGATCAATGAGGACATCCAGCTCTTTATCCAATTTCTCTTCTTTTGAAAGCGGGCTAAGTACTATCGGAACGACGATGTTTCCTGGCGTATTGAGCGTGAACTCCAACTGGCGCTCACGATAGCCTCTGGCACTAACTCGTCCCTCATAATTGCTCTTTGGAAAGGAGGCTTTTATCACTCCCTTGGAATCAGAACTCGCGGTAAAAGCACCCAACTCAAGAGCAGCTCCAGGCACTGGATTTCCTGAATCGTCATATACGTGGAATCTAACCCTACAAGCGGCGTCTCCAGCAGGAAAGACTTTGGACCTTTTCACTCTCCTGGCTTTGATGCTTTGCTCAGGAATCCCATCGAGAATTGAGTCCAGCTCCTGCATCATTGACCTCTTGATCAAGCCATCCGCTACAAGAGCTTGAGTCCCTTCACGAAGCAACTTGCGGGCGCGTTTTGAAGCTAGAAGACTCATCTCTTTTGAGAGTTCTCTGATATGTTTCCTCAGGGTCACATCTCTGTTTGCACGGCTATTGATTATGCTTGCTAAGGAACTCATCGCATCTGAAGAAGGTACGAAGACGTCAGCAAATTCCCGCAAGCGCCCAACTTTTTGTCGCTCATCCTTTAGTCGAGAAGGTGGATATACCACGATTTTCAAGCGCCCCTTCTTAGAGAAACCAGCCATGACAAAGGGTATTAGAAGAAGTGATGATTTGTCCTGAATTTCAATCCCTCTAAGTGGTACAAGGTAATTATCGAGCAGCTCCCTTTGCTTTCGAACTGCGGAACTCATTGCATTAATCTCATTGCGCAGAAGCTCTTCTTGTTCCAGCAGCTTCTTTGAGGTGTCGCGAGTGCGCCCAAGCAATTCCTCGAGCCGTGCCTCATCCCTCTTTAGCGCATCAGCTCTTGCTTTTCTTTCATGCATCAATTCTGCGGCATCGCGCCTTTGTTCCAAACGAGAATCGAGCATCTCGATTTCTCTTTTCAAGAACTCTATTCGTTGCTGCAGTCTGTTGGTCTTGTGAGATGACTCAGATTTTCTCTCACCAACAATATTCATGATTTTCTGATGAATCATATCCAGCAGTTTTGAGAGAAGATCATTTACCGAACCAAGGACACGGGAGGTTTCGAATAGAGTGTCAAACAAGCGAGATACTTCTTTGCTGCTTATGGCCTCTGGCAAAAGAAGACCAAATTCCTCCAGAACATCACTTATTGGCCAATCCATAAGGTCTGAAATCCCATCAGCCTGCTCTCCGGAGAGCAATCCTGGAATGGTCATCTCATTGCTCTTCATCAGGGAGGCAACCAAGTCGTGTGTATCTTCAATGCACTTTTGGAGTTGGTTTGGGGTTTCAGATGATTCAATGCAGTTCTGAATGCCTGAGATATCATTCCCAGTCATGGGCAGCAAACTCCCAGAGCTAATTCCGAGTAGCTCAATTAAGAAGCAGAAATTGGGTATTGAAGACTGCACGACCATTATGGGATAGTATGTCTTAAGGACAAACTCCAGTTCCTGGCCATTTCGAGCCTCAAGAGCGCGCATTACCATTGATGTAAGAACATAATCCTCCGGAATAGCCTGCTCCATTGGTGGACCTCCCGCTAACTGGATACTACGGGCTGCAGTTGTCGGGATGATGAGAGTGTGCTTCTCAATGTCCATTGGGGTCCACTCCTTTCGTTGGCAAAGAAATCCTTTTCATCCTTTCTAACACCTCATTCTGCAGTCTGTGAGAGCGCCTTCTCAAGAACTGGAGCACCAAAAGGCAATGAAGAGAAACAAATCAGTCCTTGACCCTTACTGCACCCATTGCGGCAGCTACAAAGGAATAGGATTCTGTGAAGTTAAAGCCTGCCCCGGCTATGCACGAGAGGGCAAACTCATTCAAGCCCAGGGAAAATCTTCATGTGTGCTCTGTAGAAATGATGCTATTCTGTCATGCAATCGTTGCGGTAGCATGTACTGCGATATCCATTCAGTGAATGGTAGAGTCCGCAAGTTCGAAGGACTGAATCATCATATCGGAATATGCGCAATCTGTGGGATTTCTGTATGCGAGAATTGCTGGATCCTGGATGAAAATGGAAACATCCAGTGCATTGAGCATTTAGAATAGGGCGCAAGGAATACATAACGGTCATTCTTTTATGCAATGATTGTCTGTCCGAGGTGGGAACGACAAATGCCAGAAGCCGCCTTCATCATTCAATTAGATGATTTTCATGGTTTCCTTGTGAAGAAGCGTCATCCCTCTTCTCTTGCATTGACGGAAACCATGCTCAATCTCGTCTATTTTGAGCGTCAGCAAGGAAAAGAAGAGGAAATCAGAGATTCTGAGATTGAAGGGATGAGAATTGCCTCCTTTGCAATGGAAACATTTCCAGGCTGGACAGTGTGCTATGTACTAAACGAGGATGATGTTCTGGCGGATATCTCGCATGAACTCAAAGGGATGGGCAGATTCATGCTGGAACTCATGATTGCGGATCCAGAATCATTAGATATTGAAGAAGTCTTGACTAAGAAAAGCTCCATGCCTGTTGTCGATGACGAGCAAAAGGCGGCCGCTATTTACATGACACCTTCCTCGGCCCTTCTTTTGGAAAGGCTCCACTCGGAGGGTGTTGAGAGTACTGCCAAACTGTCCATGTGGCTGAAGAATCAAATTCAGAGTGACAATGTGGACTTGAGGGAAGCTATGACGCCCCTGATGGATTCAGGAATCGTCGCGGTGGAAATCATCGGTAAGTTGGAAACAGCTTTTCTGTTGAAAGATGTGTTCCCACACAGATCTCCACCTACTAAGTCATTCAATGCTACTAGTGTTGCTCATCCTAATTTAATGCCCCAATATCAAGAGTATCTGAAGAATTTCTTTTCTCCGGACCCACCAACGAAGGGCTATAATCCCACTTTGCCGGTCACTGATCCCAATTCGCCAATTCTAGAAGATAGAGAGAAGATTGCCAGAATTATGGCAAACAGTATCAACTACGCAGTTCTAGACTGCCTAAGAAATGGGCCACTTCGTCTTGGTCAAATTGCCAGTGAAATCTCATTCCCTGATGAAGTTGTTCAGAAGGCGTTATGGGCCATGGAAGCAGAAAGAATTGTTGCAAATTTCGAGGAAGAAGGAGTTTGGGCACTAATAACCAATCCAAAGATGGAAATCTTCATGCCGGAGTATATTCTTCCGATAGTCGCAACAAAGATTGAAGAGAAAAAGCTTGGTTCAGATACCGCAAGAAGATATTTGGAGCTTCTTGTGCAGACTTGGAGTGAGTAAGTTGATTCGAAGTGTATATATTTTGGGTCAAGAAGGAAACGTTCTCTACTCCAAAGAATATGCTAAGAGTGACTCAAAGGCAAGTCTGGTTGAGTTTCTTGTGAATCTTGTCCATTTCCTTAGGAGTGTCGATCTTGAAGGAAAGACTGAGTTTATGAACGTAGCCATTTCTCGAATATTCTTCGCTCAGAGAGACTTCTTCACTTTCGTCTTTGTTGCTGATAAAGCAGACGATTCAGTACAGATTGAAGACAAGATGACCCAAATGGTTGAAACATTCATGAAGGACTTTGCTAACCTAGCCACAGCCAAGCAGCCCTTGGACGGATTCGATGCCAAAGTGGATGAAATTGCTGTAACCATGGTCAAAGTTGCGATACTCGGTTTCGCGGGTGTGGGTAAGACAACAACTCTGCATTTACTAAGAGGCGAAACACTTCCTCTTGTCCACGATCCGACGATTGGTGTGAGCATTAAGCGGCTTCCGGAAGAAGTTCAGAACGCCAACATTGTGCTCTGGGATTTGGCCGGTCAGTCAAGATTTAGCATTTTATGGGCGAAAATGATTGCGAATGCACAAGTCGTAGTGATTGTCACAGACAGCACTCTTGAGAATGTCCTTCGAAGCAAGAAACTGGTCACACTGGTAAAGGACGAAGTTCCTGAAGCGAAAGTAATTGGCATTGCCAATAAGCAAGATCTGCCTACCGCATTGACACCTGAGAGAGTTGGACAGATTCTTGGCATCCCAACCTACGAATTGGTCGCTATCGATATTTCATATAGAGACCGGTTGATTCAGATAATTCGCAAAGCAATTCTTGAGGGGAAAGCCGAAACCAAGGCTGCATAAGGAGTATCAAGAGTTGCCACCGTAGGTGGAGAGTTGCCTGAATTTGGGCTTTAAATGGAATATCCACCACGGCAAAGGTTAAGAACCATGCACTAGCACTATCGATATAGTAGGCTATACTAAGGTGACATTTCATGGCCTTTGACATAGGTGAATTAACTACAAAGCTGAAGGAAATCGAAACCTACGCTATGAAGGTTGCAGAAACCAAGAAGCTTGCCGATCAGTTGGCAGAGAACCTCGCCAAGATGAAGACGGCAATTAACAAAACGATTAATGATAGCTTCACGGAAATCGCAAATCAGATTGATACTCTGAGAAAGAACATGGAGGAAATGGAGAGTGTAAAGACAGCTGCTCCAGCAGCAGCTGCACCAGTAGCTGAACCCACTCCAGCTCCAGCTCCATCAGCAGAAACGACGCCCACGCCAGAGCCAACTCCTGCAGCAGCCCCTGCGCCTGCTCCGGAACCGGCTGCGGCACCTGCTGCTGAACCCGTTGCTGCTGAGGGCAGTGACCAACTAGATTTTCTGCTTCAGCAGAAGGACCGATTAAAAGCGTCACTCACAGATCTCCGATTTGACTACATGAGAGGCTACATTCCAGAAGATGATTACAAATCCAAGGAAGCCGAGCTGGATACCCAGCTTGAAGAGATTGATCGTCAGATCGCAGGTCTGAAGTAGTGATGGAACGAGGCGGCCAATAGGCTGTATTTGGACTTTGGTCAGCCCCTAGCTTCTTTTTCTAAATTCACATTCACATGTATGCTAATGGAACGCGAATTGAAGAGATTGAAGTGGGATGGACAATTATGCTATCTGAATGATTGAAGAACGACTCTCACTTGTCTGATTTCTTCGTCGTTTTCTTTGCCTTAGGCTTTTCTTCGACTTTTTTCGTGGTCTTCTTTGTAGTAGTCTTCTTAGCTGTGGATTTGCCCTCAGTCTTTTTAGCCGTGGTCTTCCTAGGTTTCTCCTCGGCTTTTTTCTTCGTGACCTTCTTCTTAGGCTTAGCTTCTTCCTCGGCCTTCTTCTTCGTGACCTTCTTCTTAGGCTTGGCCTTTTCCTCGGCCTTCTTCTTCGTGACCTTCTTCTTAGGCTTGGCCTTTTCCTCGGCCTTCTTCTTTGTGACCTTCTTCTTAGGCTTGGCTTTTTCCTCAGCCTTCTTCTTTGTGACCTTCTTCTTCGGCTTGGCTTTTGGCTTGGGCGTTGTTTCAGGCTCGGGCTGAGGCGGAATCTCAACAGGCTCCACTAGTGGCTCAACAATAACTTCAGGAAGTTTTGCTTTGGATTTCTCCTCCTTCTTCTCTCCTGCTTCTCTTCTCTGCCGCGCCAACCTGCTGGGCTTCACAACACTGCCTGCTGATGATGCTGCTATTAGTTCTGCATCCATTTCCTCGGTGATGACTGCAGCTTTCGGTACAGAAGAGGCAACCTCCTCAAGAGCATCTGCAATCATTATTGGGGCTTCTGACTCTCGCTTCTCCAATTCAGCAGGTGTTGTGTAGACCTCAAGGCCGCCCTCCCGAATGTATGGAACAAGAACACCATCTGATTCTTTCCGCCGGAGGATCTGTCGCGCAACACTCATTCTAACACCAAATCGGTTTGCAAGGTCATACTGGGTTACAGAGCGGACTTTCGCAAGATACTCGTCTATATTGGCCTCTACATCTGGCTTCAGAATGGCATCTCTGACGACTCTTTCTGTCTTTGCAGCTGTCTTGCCCCATTTTTTCCGACTGATAGCAATTACTCTCCTTTCAATTGTTGAGGAATCACGCGAAGGTTTTGGGTTCGACTTTTAAAGGTGCTCATTGCTCCAACTATTCAGAGCTCTATTCGTGCTCCTGATAGTTGAATCAAGGGATTAAGGTGCCAGTACAATCAAGTGACATTGGCAAGTTGGTGCGCAGGCTCGTAGTACATGCATACCCCGAACTAGCAGGCAGGAATATCAGAGCATGTGCAGGTGCTTTGAAATCCTACGGACAAGTGAGATGGAGCGATGTGGGTGCAATTAACATCACATGCCATCAAGATGTTATGGGTTGGCCTGAACCTGCGATAATCGGATTACTGGCTCATGAAATCAGCCATCCTGCAAAAGGACACGATTCGTCTGAAGAAGCGACTGATTTGGATGCCATCAGCCGTGGTCTAGGTCACTACCTAGCAGTAGAACGCGCATTTGTCAACAAGTATAAGGATCATGTAATTGAAAAAGGGAAGGACCGCTACTTAGGCTTTCAAAGCATTAGGGAATTACTCAACGACCATGAAGGAAGAGTACTTGAGCAGCTCCTTGAGGACTTTAGAATTCTGCCATCTAAAAGGAGAGAGCTGTTCAAGATGATGCACGATACTGCGATTTATGATGGTACCGTGCACTCAATCCTGATGATTGAAGGAAAAGCAATTAGAGTAAGAGAAATTCGAGCCGACTACGATTTGAAATTGCTCCTTCGTGATGACATTCTCTATGTGTATGCAGATGACGAGGTCATTGCAGAGGTCCCATGGGAAAAATGATGGCATGATGCCGTTTACTTCTTCTTTTTAATCGTGATTTGCTGCTTCACAGTGACATCACTATCTGGTGGTATGTCTTGATTGATGACACATCCCGGGGCAATTGTGCTTGCGTCCCCAATGCGTTTGCCAGGCATAACTGATGCATTGACTCCTATGACGACTTGATCCCCAATGATTGCACCAAGCTTCTTGATTGGTACTTCAACCTCTTCATCACCAAATTGCAGCTTGATTGCTTTGCCGCCAGGTCGCCAATTCCACATTTGAGCTCCGGCCTCGATGCACGAGTCCCTGCCAATAATGGAATCGGCTACGAAGGTGAGTCTGCCAACCATCACATTATCGAAGACCATTGAGTTCCTCATTTCGACAGCATATCCAAGATGAACACCTTCACACAGACTGGAGTAATCCCGCACAAGCGAATTATTGCCCACATAGACATTCTTGCTGATGTATACTGGACCTCGAATTGTCGCTCCAGGTCTAATGATGCTACCTTCATCAATAAAAACTGGTCCCTCTAGAACCACATTCTTGTGTATTTCAGCAGATTCTGCAATGAAACTGCCCTTGCCTTTCAATTCTCTATCCATTACAATCCGGTTGGCATTGAGAATATCCCAAGGCCATGTGAACTCCGCCCACTCCTTTTCCCAGACTACTGCATTAACTGTCCTGCCCTTTCCAATCAGCTTCTCAACAGTATATTCCATTGTTTCATGTTTCTCGAGAAGTGGTATTACATCAGATTTGAGAACAGAAACTCCAGCAACTGCATAATTGCTCACATATCTATCAGGCCCACCTTTCTCAACTAGCTTCTCCACAACTCCATGTTTTCCCATCTTCACGGTTCCAAATTGCTCAGGATTTGAAACGAGTGTCACAAGCATGGTGATGTCGGAATTCGCAGAGCTATGATTCGAAAGAGTGCGCTCAACCATCTCAGATTCAACTAGAACGTCTCCATTCACAAGGAGAAATTCCTCTTCGCCTTCAAGTTCATCTTTTGCCTGGAGAATTGCATGCTCCACACCTTTTTGCTCGTGCTGAATGACGTATCGAATTCTGACTCCTTGATCGCCACCCATCTGGAAGTGATCGATTAATTCCTCGCGACCATGTCCCACTACAATCACAATATCACGTATACCATTGTCTTTCAAACTGTCAATGATGTATTGTAGAACGGGCCTTCCTGCTATCATGAGCATTGTCTTTGACCTGCTCGAAGTGAGAGGCCGCAGTCTGAGTCCTTGGCCAGCTGTCAGAACGAGTGCTTTCATGGATACAACCACATCCTTTGGTGATGCAACTTTGCATAAAACTGTTGGTTGGTAGCTTTGCTTAAGGAGGTTCGAGCGAGAAATATATCCTCTGTTTCCCCGCACCGACATTCTTGCTTTTTCCTATCTTGATGGTGCCTATCTCTCGCGTATTTGCAATATGAGTACCTGCACATGAAGCAGCGTCATAATCTCCGATAACAAGAACCCTGAATTCAGTAACACTTTCTGGAACCATTTCAAGATAGCGAGTTTGATATCCATGCTCATTGAGGAATGCGATTGCTTCAGCACGAGGCATCATTCTGGTTTCAACATCCATTTCCTTAGCAAAAAGGGCATTGACCCCCGCCTCTACGTCGCGCTTCATAGCATCATCAAAAGAATGCATAGGTGTGAAGTCAGCTCTACTCCGCCCGGGTTTAATCATATTTCCGACAGTAGTGAGGCCATATTCCAGTTGTAAGTATCGAGATAGAAGATGCTGTGCAGTATGAAAGCGCATGCATTCGTATCTATAGTCCCAATCTAGCTCACCGTGAACCTTAGTACCTACATCGAACGGAATTGAGCCCTTGACGTAATGGCGGATTTCCCCTTCAGCCTTCCTGACTTCGTGTATCATTAGGGATGTGCCTTCAGAGGAAAGACTTCCACGATCACTGCTTTGTCCTCCTCCTAAATAGTAGAACGCAGTCTGGTCCAGTACAAGATAGTCTTCTGCGACCATCTGGATAATCGCATCGAATTCCCGCAGATAGTTATCGCTCATGTATAGTAGATCAGTCATTGGAACAGCCTCAAGTCCCAGTTGACTTCCTTACCCGATTCCATTCTTCCACAGCAAGGTCCTGTGCTTTCTGGATCTCTTCAGGGGTAAGATCGATGTCAGGAGTGCCTGCAGCCGCGTCTATTATATTTCGAACGTCCTCTTCGGTTTCCTCTTCCTTGAGTCCAGCAGAAATCGCCGATGCAATATCGTTAGCAATACCTCGTTCAGCTAGAAATCGGGCAAGTGGAGTGTATGAAACAGGGATATACCCTGATTCAGTGGAGGGTTGAAGCCCCACTGATTTCATCTCGCTCTCAAAAATATCTGTGACTATAGTACTCCGTGATTTAACCTCAGGCACCTTGATAGCGCGTTCCCTCTCCACATCCCCAATCATCTTCTGTATTTTCCCTACAACAGGAGACCTAGATGGCCCGCCCCTTCTTCTTAAGGCGAATATCACTACAGCGAGGATGATGAAGAACAGTACAAGCAACTGGAATATCGGATCCATAACGATTTCCGTCAATTGGTCAAGAATCACGTCAATTTGCATAAATAGACGCCCCATCTAAGCGGATGGTCTTCTAAAGGGCTCCACTGCCAAAGGTCAACTTTAAGGTTTCTCCTATGCAAGATGACCAGTATCATGTCCCAGAAAAGTGTCGAGCAATTTCCAAATAGACACCAACAGACTGAACCAGCTGCTCTATGTCTATGAATTCATCAGGTTGATGGGCCTGTTCAATTGAACCGGGACCGCATATCACATTGGTGATGCCAGTTTTGGGTTGAAGAACAGAGCAGTCTGTTCCATAAGTGGCTGCGGCTGGTTTCGGCTCAATGCCAGTGATATGTCTGACTGCATCGATACTGACTGAAACAATCTCTGAATCAATAGGCGTGATAGTTGCAGATGCTCCATGGACAGTTTCTACTCTCACATGGTCTGATAGACCAGCCTCTACGAGTCGCCTGTTCATATCATCGAGGAGGCTTTCAGGAGTCTGACCTTTGACAATTCGCATATCTAGAAACGCTTCACAGGTATCGGGGACCACATTCACCTTGACGCCCCCCTTTATGAGGCCAACGCCTATCGTCTGAGTTCCTAGAAGAAAATCGGGTTCATAGTCATACTCAGCCCCTGTAAGGACCTCGAGTGCTTGAATACATAGTTCAATAGCATTGATTCCTTCCTCCGGTCGTGAGCCATGGGCCGCCTTTCCTTCTGAGATAACTCTTGACCAAAAAATCCCCTTTTCTCCCACTAAAACATTAAGCGAAGTTGGTTCCGCGCAAACGCCATATTGAACTCCATTCAAGCGGCCATTCTTTGCGACTTCTTCAGCACCTGTGAAGCCGCTCTCTTCACCTGATGTGGCAAGCATGAGTAGGGGGGTCAAGTGCCTTTCGTTACTATATTGGATCATTGTTTCAGCAAGGGCTGCCACTGGCCCCTTCATGTCTGCAGCACCCCTTCCAAAAAGCAGGCCATCAACTATCTCCCCTCCAAATGGGTCATGCGTCCAGGAGTTTCTGGGACCAACTGGAACCGTATCCATATGCCCATGAATCACGAGAGGACCGATTTCATCCTCTATAGTTGAGAACAGTAGATTGGGCCGCGCTCTAGGCCCGATGGAAACACAGGAGATGCCGTGGTCTTCCATATGGGTTTGAAGAATACTGGCAACTTCTGCTTCACTGCCAGGAGGATTTTCAGAGTTGATAGCGACTAGATCTTGTGCTAATGATACTAGTCTGCTTCTGTCAGTCATATAACAACCTGCACTGAGCAATACTGTCTAGGCTAAGAAGATTCCTAGCAATAGGAAAGTAGCTTCTCACGATTTCAAATGGGGCACTTCATCTTGTACTTTGTATAAACGACCTTTGTTTCTCCTGCTTCTTTTCCCACTTTTTGCGTTCTGAACGAAGTTGGAAAAGCTGCACATCCTTGTAGATTAGACCTTCCTCCCTCGGTGGTATACTTCTTTCGACACGTTCCTTTTCAGGAGTGTAAATGAGCGAATCTCCGAACTCAGCAATATTTGCAAAGAAACAATAGGCGTAGATGGATCTTCGAGCATCAAAGTGGGCTGCCTTGAAGTCTGCTGTAACCGGGGTGAATGCTGGATTGAACACTAGATCCACTGGAGGTTCAAAGTTCTTTAGCTCCACCCTTAGGTCCATGTCCAGAAAGTCTCGACATATAACAATTGCAATCCTTCCAAACTCTGTGTCACAAACGAACGTTCTCCTCGGGAGCGTTCCGGATCCTATTTCCTCAGTGAACCTTTCACCTTTATAGTGAATAGTAGCTGGAATGTGCTTCTCCTGTTTCCAAAGGATTCCCTCTGGTCCTACAACCGTACTGAGGTTCTGTTTTGTATCATCGTCATGATATGATCCTGGGATAATGTACATACGGTATTCCTTAGCTAGGCGGATTATGTCTTCTAGTAATTCGTTGTAATTGAGGTCGACGGTCATTTCAGGGAATAGTAGGATGTTCACACCTTCTCTGTAGGCGAATTCTATCATGCTTATGACTCTGGATTTTACAGCTTCGACTTTATCCTGCCTAAGACCTAGAAAGCCATCAGTCTTCATCTCATAGAATTCATTTAGGATATCGCTTGTCTTGGAAACTCCTATCTGGGCGATGCCAACCCTGCATTCCTTTCTTTGAATACTTGCGCTTTCTTCAAGTAGGTTCTCGTAAATGAGTTCGTATTTTCTCTGACTCGTTTCTATTCTGACCTGTGATGCTCTTTCAGTGAACTGACGAACTTCCCCTATTCTTGGAGAGGAGCTGGTTTCTGTAGGACATGAAGGGGCGACAATGCCTAATGTGCTTCTAGAGATAGATGGCTCTGTTATCGTGCCTAAGGCTGAAACTAGAATACGCTCTTCCTTTTCGACCATGTCTAAGCGTCCTAGTATCTCCCTCTCCTTGTGTTTGTGACCTGATTTACTGAAAAGCTCAGCTGCTGATTTCAGATACTTAGTCGCGATTTTGAGGAGTTTCTTCCTTTTGTCAATATCCAACTCTTCGTCCGTTTTGATTAGGTGCCATGTCGCGTCGAAATAGGAAGATGTTGCAAGAGCCCAATCGGCTCCGCCATCGTAACCACCTTTCCGATAGGCAGACGCTGCCTTTCTAAGCGTCGTCTTGATTTTTGGATAGAGTGATGCTTTGACATCTGTTTCTGTTGACTCGTCAAATTCACACCCGTTTTTTAAAGCCTTACAAAAAGCTGAGTTACCTTTGGCTAACAACTTCAGCTTGGTATCGGTGAAGAGCTTGCTGGCTTCGGTGAATAGGCTTGCTGCTTCTGCGAACCTGTCTGCGTCATCGTAGTTCTCTGCAAGCTCCATACTTTCCCAAGCTCTGCAGAGGTTGTATACAGCCTCCAACTCCATTCGTTCCGTTTTAATCCTGAATCGAGTTAGAACATCCTTGAACTCAGAAGCCGCTGAAGCAAATCTCTCTGCAGCTGCTAGGTGTTCACCCTGCTTTCCTAGGATTCTTGCTCTTTCGATATCTGCTCTACCGGAACAGTAGTTCATTCTCACCTTGGCTACTTTTTTGAGTTTCTCGATTCTTTCTTTCTCATATCTCTTTTTCAAAGAAGTGGAGGTTTCTTCCAGTGATTTTATCGCGCTATCGAAGCTCTTTCTGGTTGCTTCATATCTTTCCAAAGCATCCTCATGTTCTTCCTGCCTACTGAGTTGTTCTGCGTCTTCCTGCATAGCCCAAGCAGAGTAGTAATATGCTTCATAATCAAAGCTCGGTAGTTCTTTCAGAATTTCACATGCATTCTCATAGTTTTCCTTAGCTTTTTGGTAATTTGACATCCTGTGAAAGGCTTTAGCCTTCTCAATCATGTTCCATGCACAAGCATAGTTTGCTTTCTCCTCTACCCTCTCTTTCATAGGTTTGAAGTCAATGGTTCTCAACGACTCTGTGTGAGCCTCCTGAGCCTTTTCGTAGTGTTCAGCGGAAGCAATATGATTGCCAAGTCGATCTTCTATATGTGCAGCATATTCGTGACCCGCAGCCTCATAGAAATGATATCCCCTATCACGACTCTCCTTGATTACACTTAGAAAAGTTTCTTTTGCCTTTCTAAGCGGTTCGATCTTTGTCGCCAAAATACCAAGCTCTTGGTAGAGAAGCCCTAGCCGAATTTGGGATGCTACGATGCCGGTACGGCTTTCCACTGGATGTTGATTATACTTTCTAGCGGCATCTATTGCAGCTGATAGATGCTTGATTCTTTCTTTCTCACTTTCTGCAATGTCTGCGAGAGTCTTGTAGGCTCCGTAAGTGGAAGAATACCCAGCAGCTCGAGTCCAATCTCCATCAAATTCCTCACAGATTTCTTCAGCCCTTCGAGCGTATTGAAGCATTTTCTGGGCGTGTTGATTCCGCTTATCTTTCGTATCAGCGAAAGTAGCTAGTAGTGAATGTGACCATGTTAATGACGAATATAGCCAAACATCTGTTGGTCCGGGGGTTCCCTTCTTCATGGACTCCATTGTATATTCGATTCCTTTCTCAGCAAAAGCCTTCCTCTGAGCAGTAGTGTAATAACTCATCCGAAGCAAGTTTGCATAACAGTAACCTGGCATGACTTTTCCAGCATGAAACCAAAAAGAGTATGATTCTGCAAATATTCTTCCGGCCTCTTCCATAAGCCAGATGTCTTCGAAAATTCGTTTCTGGATGTGCTCGTATCTTGCTGTATTAAGAGCATTCCAGTTCAACCACCATAGCGAAGTTAATATCAAGATTTTATTATTTGCTCTCTTTGCGAAGATTAGAGCCTTCTCCAATAACTGAAAACCCTTCTCAGTGTATTCTCTCTGTTCTCTATCATGCTTAATGAAATTAAATCCAAAGAAGGTGTATAGGGTACCGGCCGCAAGGTGAACCATACTAATGAAAAGAGGATTGTCACAATCCTCGATAGCCTTTATACTCTCATCACACTTCCATAGGAGTTTCTTGTTGTATTCCTTCCAATTCTCATCCCCTCTATAAGGTGCAACAAACATATGAGCCACACATAGAGAAAATGCAGCATACAATGATTCAGCAAGAGATTGAACATTTCCAACATCCTTTGAAAGCTCCCAAGATTCTCCTGCAATGGCTATGCCTTCCTGAGAAATCCGTTGAGCCTCTTGTTTGTCGTTAGATTGAAGAATTAGGTAGAATGAAACCAATGCAGCACGACTCAAAGTCCGCGCTCGACCCTTTTGATCATTCTCCTTGGTAAAGAGTTCGTTTGATTCAATAAAGTGCTCACGAGATTTACTAAACGCCTTCTTAAGCTCCATATTGGACCCTGCTACAGACCCGCTGAAGAAGAAGACTTCTCCAATGCATTCCAACTCCTCCTGCCTGTTGCCTATCTGTTTATAGAGAGTCGCAGCTTTTCTGAAGGCATCAATAGCACTTCTGGTCTGGTCTATATATTCACCTGAAGTATCAACTGTTTCTGCAAACTGCGCATAAGCATATCCAAGCTTTTTGTGTGCTCCTGCGGCTTCCCTCACCTTTTTCTGGTCTAAATAGGACTCTGCCGCCTGTTTGTGAAGCTTAATCATTTCTGTCCAGTTAGAGCCTATCTTTTCAACGCGCTCTCTTCCTGGTAGATTCTCGCTGCTTTCCTTTTTCATCATCCATCGAACCTTACATACTCGTCTAGAAGAATGTAAGATATGCAGTACGTCTGCATTGTTCTATCTCCATTCCTACCTGTGGAATCGCTAATAGTTTGACAATATAAATGAGGTTTTAAGATTTGGCTTCTTTTTTGCGATAGTTGTGAGGTAGGATGCTCGTTCACCCTAGTATTATGAGGACTATTCGGATACCGTTTATATTCTGAAATCTTTATGCTTTGGATGAATTCCGTATTTTTTGCACAGGACATATCAGGGTAGGAGCGGCTACACTTAGATTTAGCAGGTCAATGAGGCGGTTACCCCTGTCTGAGCTATCGCGATGACGACCCAAGAGCATGCTGAGATCTGCCACTCACTAGAAGTGAAGAAGTGTAGGCTGAGACCAAGTATCGGCTGATTCTAATTCCCCGTCACAGGACTGATCAATAGCTTATTTCGCTGAAGTGTAACTCCGTAAGATTGTCCCTCTACATCTTCAACCGATACTGTTTCCCCTTGCAAAAATACACGGACCCTTTTTCGCAATTTCCGTCCTGGTAGATCGCGGATGTTTATTACGCAGGTCTCAGCCATTTTTTGGAACTCCGACGGATGGATGTGGTGGTCGCGGCAGCCTGATAGGGATGCAAGACTTACTCCTATCCTAGGAAATCAAGTATATAACCGAGATTTGCATCTTTAATCCTGTAGAACCCTCCAAAACTTAAGCTAGAAGCCATTTCTTGAAGGGGCAATGAAATGCAACTTCGACAATAGGAGTAGTTTCTACAGAAGTAATACCCAAAACTGCACAAACTTAACATTCGGCCAATCTGATTATCATGCTTGCTTCAGGCCCTATTCTGATGATAGAAGCTTTGTGTAGAGATTTCCGTTGCGTCGAGAAATAGCTATGAACCTTGATTCGACCTCAACAACAATCTCTTCATCCTCTTTGATCAGTGTGTATAGGTTTGGATTGTCCATGTCGCGCAGGATTCTCTGCAGGTCTTCGGAGTAATCCTTCTCCATTTGCATTCCGCCATTGTTTCATGTGTAGTGAATTCTAGGGGATGGAACGGTGCAACCTTCAGGGGATAACCCATTATTAACTCCTTTGCCGAAAACCAATCCATAGATTTCATGGATTATATGCAAATGGATGGCGTGCAGACTCCTTTCGCTGAATAATCTCCTCCACAGTTTGTCGCCCCTCAACTGCTCTTCGAATCGCAAAGCGAACAGCTCGGAAGTTGTTTATGTGTACTCTCTTTGGATTAACAGCATTTGGATGCACAAATGTATTAACTGCGATAACAAGGTCTGGAATGAGTTCCTCAGGGATTACTCCATCTGTAACTGTGCGTCTAACAGCATCGGCTACAGCTCTCTGCGCGACTTCCATGACCATCTTCTTCTGCTTCTCACTCGTTATAGTCACAGTTGGTGCAAACACAGTAAGCGGTTCTAGGTCCTTGATGATGTTTGATGAATGAACGCCTTCGACAATCTTTCCAGCATTCTTCAACGCAGCACCAAGCGGTCCGTCTCTAACTCCCATAACTAGGTCGACGTGTGCCACCTCTTGCCCTTCTCCTGCCAATGCCTCGCCATGTAGTAATGTCAAATCTTCTACAACATTCGGTACTAGTCCCACCGCCTTTGGATAGCTTTCAGCCAGAAGCTCTCTTTCACCCATTTTAAAGGTCACAAGTCCGCGCTCAATCAATTGAAGGTCTTCCAAACAAGTCCTGAGTTCATCAATGTCTTCGTATCTCAAAGAATCACTTTCCTGTAGAGGGCGACGAGCCGATCCCACAGGAATGCCCATCATGTTTAGTCCCGCCTTGATGGCTAGACCTCCACCTCGATTGACAAAAATCCGGACTGTCTTCTGAATGCTTCTTTGAATTATCAGAGCCTCCTTGAGGTCACCTGTGGCGAGAGCAGCTTGCATCTTTAGGTAGCGATCCGGAAAGATGTTTGCGCTGGCCAGAATTGCACCATCACATCCCGAAGCAAGTGCAGGAAGAGCTACCTCATCGTGCCCAACCATAACCTGAAACTCATCCGGTTTGCGAACAAGAACTGTGGTCAAATGCACGAGATTGCCACTTGAATCTTTCAAGCCAATTATGTTCTCAATCTCTCGCAATCCGTCAATCACCCACCAATCAAGCATGACCCCGGTTACCTGAGGAATGTTATACACGATGATTGGTATTTCTGATGAATTCGCTATCTTCTCGAAGTGCTCATAGACCTCCTTTGTAGATGGTTTGAGGAAGTATGGAGTTACGACAAGAGCTGCGGAGGCTCCAAATTCTGCAGCCCTTCTTGTCAACTTAATCACATCATTTGTATATGCGGCTCCAGTACCTGCCACTACTGGCACTCGTCCAGCAGCAGCTTCGCAGGCTATTCGAATAGCATTCACCTTCTCCTCGAATCGCATGCTGGTGAACTCGCCAGTTGTACCGCATGGAACCAATCCAGTAGCACCCTTTCCAATTGTATAATCAATCAGGCGTCGATACTGTTTCTCATTGACACCATGTTCATCAAACGGAGTAACCAGAGCAGGATAGACACCTTTGAATCGATAGGTATGACTCGCCATTTTCATCAACTCCACATCTGACTTAGAGCGGCACTTACTGCATTTTCAGTAGCAGCTCTAATCTCTCTGCGATCACGCGTGTTCAAGTCTATGTCCAAAGCCATCAAAATTACATTATTCGATAGGACCTCTTTGGGGATTAGGTTCTTCTCAAGATGTTCTGCAACCGCGCGTGCAGCACCAGCCTGAACTGGTCCATAGAAGAGAGAAGCCTGTCTCATAGATTCAATCTTGCTGATGGGAAACATCAAGCTTGATGGTTTCACTGGCAAGTTCGGCTCAAGAATAACTGTGAGAGCTTCTCGGCCCACGTGCGGGGTGGTTAGTAATGTCACAAATGCTCTACCAACAGAGCCTCTCTTTGAACCAGCTAGAATGCTCACTGTGACCTTATCGTTGGAGCCCGCACCATAGTTGGTATCTGCCTCATTTATTTCCAAATCCATTTCTTGAAGAATATCCTTAATCGCGGTGAGCCCAGGAGCGGGATGAGTCAATGACTCAATCACTCCCAACTTTTCTAGTTCCAAGCGGATTTCCTCTTTGAGTTCGAGTGTCAATGTCCCGCCCGTATCAAGGGGCATTCTGCTCCTACCAGCTTTGATACCCATCATCTTCAGCGCTGCTTTTACTGGTGGTCCACCACCATTCCTTGTGACTATCCTTGCCAGAGTCTGTGCATTCTGTTGCAGTTGAGCAGCATTCGCATAATCGCCAGATTTCACAGACTCCATGATTTCCAGCCAGATGTGTGGGATTATGTTCGCAGAAGCCATAATGGCAGCACTTGCACCAGCTGCTATAGCAGAGAGGAAGCATTCATCATGACCAATCAATACAGGCATCTTCCCCTTCAATTTCTGGATCAATTCAACCGTATGTCCGATGTTTCCACCGCTATCTTTGATTCCAACAATATTATCAAGTTCAGCCAAATCCTCAACAACATTTGAGTTGAGGATACCTAGTGTGCATTGAGGAATATTGTACATTACTACGGGCAATTCTACTTTTCTGGCAACTTCGGCATAGTGGTCATAATATCCCTTGTCAGCAGGTCGTAGATAGTATGGAGAAATAATCAGTGCGGCATCACAGCCAATATCAGCCGCATATTGGCTAAGTGCTACAGTGGCTCTGGTGCTATTCTGACCGGTGCCAGCAATGACAGGGACTCTTCCATCTACATACTCTACAGCAAGCTTGAGAAGCTTCTTACGCTCCTCTGTCCTTAGATATGAGAACTCGCCAGTTGTCCCAGCTGGTACGACTCCAGTCACTCCTTTTCCTATGGTGAAATCAATCACCTGTCTGAATCCTTCTTCGAGAATGTCTCCATCCTTTGTAAACGGCGTGACCAATGCAGGCATTACTCCTTTTGGAACGAATCTTTTGCCCAACAGTTTCACCCTTAATTGATGCGTGGCTGGCATCTCGCATATAAACTAGGGGTTACAAAGTGAAGCATACCATGAATATGTCATACAGGGGGCCTTGCCTCCCAAGAGGAATGTGGTGATCTGATTATCGCTGGTGTCAGCAATAACGCCATTACGGCAACTAATGGAATTGGAGTTATCAAGATAGGAGGGCCACTAGTAGTGAGGTAGCCAATGACAATGAAATATGCAAGTTGGATTAGCAATAGTATGACCATGACAATAGCGTATCCCACCTTGGTTAAATCTTCTCTAGTTATTGAGAAGAAGGTAACGCCAGATACTATGAGACCCATTCCCCAAAATGGAAGGTAGTCCAGAGTGAGTCCCAGGGGAAACTCGAATATTAATGACGCACCTGAGTAGGATACAAGTGACCATAGCGGTGCTGCGATCCTGAATGTTGCTCCACCAAGCAGATTCTGCTCGATAATGAAATATGGTGCTAAGAGAGTCGTAGCAAGCAAAAGGGAAGCAATTCTTCGGGAAAATCCTATGTTCATCTTCCAAACCATCCATACACTGGAATTCTCAGGATAATAACATTCGTTTCTAGCTCGATAGGATATTGCATATGATTTATGGCTTGGTGTAGCTAACGAAAAACTATGACAGAGTACATTTTGGCGATCACTACTTGTCCAAATAGCGACGCTACCGCTCTGGCAAAACGACTCGTCGAGGCGAGGGTGTGTGCTTGTGTGAACATTGTCCCTTCAATAAGGAGCATCTACCGGTGGAAGGGCAAGGTCGTGGATGATGAAGAAAGCATCCTGTTCATCAAGACAGAACGTACTTTTCAGGAAAGCCTATGGAATGAGCTGAGAGCCCATCACTCGTATGATGTACCGGAGTTCATTAGCATCCCAATACAGGGAGGCTCACAGGACTACTTGAAATGGATAACCGAAAATATAACAGGTCATCTCTAGGCCAAATTCACCCGCCTAGCCGCATACTGCAACGATTCATTGAAGTATTTTCCAATGACTTTAGCTATTGCAGGGCCAATAACGTAATTGATATCACCTGGCATCAGCTGCTTCAGATTTGTCTTTCCTGTTATCCTACCGTTCCTGCGCAGAGCTCTAATCTCCCTGTCCACTATCGACCTTGCTTCTGTAAGGGTCACTGGTTTGGCTGCTGAACCAATGAGACCTTGCTTTATGTCAGTTATCGACCTCATTACAAATATTGCCAAGTTCTCAATATCATTGCTCGGAATCATGTTGGTTGCTTTATGTGTTGGACACTTGTTATCCGGTGGCGTTTCGCCGCAGACTGAACATAACTTCCGACCTCTACTAGTTCGGATATAGAATGCAAGGAGATTGGCACATTTTGAATCATCGTTTGTGTTCCATTCAAGACCCTTGACACCTACTCTCCCAATAGCTCTAAACACCGTCTGACTCTTAGTATAAATCCAAGTCAAGACATCAAGTGAGGCTTTCATGCTCTCTGCAACTTTCTGTTCCTCAAGCTTGGCTTCGAGTGCCAATTCCTCCTTGGCAAGCTTCTTCCTGCGTTCAGTTCTAAGGAACCGATGCATGATATCATACGCAATTGCATAGTTATCAAAGTCCAACTGATCTGTCACGAGCTCGGTGTCGATTACACCTTCAAAGACAGGACTTGGCGTGCTATCAAGTGCTGCTTTCGCAGCAGTCATATCCTTGTTGGAAAGCCGAGCGTGCATCCATGAAGTGATCTCTGGGGCTTTTAAGCCAGGATAGACCGTCTTCAGTTCATAGATTCTCTGAGAAGCCAAATCGATGAGGATTTCCTCTCGAAGCGCCTGAAGGTCAGTCTCGGGACTCTCATAGATACTCTTGAGAAGAGCCTTGATGCGCAGGAGATCCTGTTTGGAGCGGATATATGTTTCAACCACACGCGAGAGATTTGTAAGGATACCTGATGTGAGATGCCATACCAGGTCGAACCTCAGAGCCGCAATGGTTTCGCCATGGCGACGATGTCGAACTATATCTGAGGAGGAGGACACCCCAATAGAGCTGAGTGCACCCTGCTTCACCTTCTCACGCGCCTCAAGAAGTCGCTTGACATCTTCTGGAGAAGGGACTCTGGTTTTCTGCTTAAGAGCTTCCAAAACTGTGACCTCAAAACCAATGAGCGAGTCCCGGTCCTTTGCTAGAGTTTCAATTGTGAACTTATCAAGCTCTGATGCCCTGAGACCCTGAGCCTTTAACGCTCCTTTTACAGGTCGCTCCAAGATATTCTCAAGCTTGTCTATTGCTTTGAGCGATCGTTCCAAGTAATCCATCTCTACCTCGCTGATGGCAGGACCCTCTGTTTCAGTTTTCTCAATCTTTGCTTCCTCCATAATTCTGAAGCCCTTGACCAAGTCAGATGGGTCTGACAGACCCTTGCGTCTTAATGCTGCAGCGATGTCCGTGGACGGTATTTGTAAGAGATGGGAGAGTAGATCGAAAGCCTTTGCCGGATTGGCTTCAATTGCTGATGCGACATCCTCAGACACCTTATCGACAAGTTGCTTCTCGTAGTCGTCAAGTGTGGTTGAACTTGTGAATTGCGTCTCAACTGCCGTCAGAAAGTTTAGACGTATCTCATGAGCACGCTTGATGGTGGCCAGTTCATCAGCTGGTTTGCAGTATCTATTTGCCACATCCTTTGCGATTTCGCCCATTGTTGCTGGATAATTCATGGACTCAGCGATATGTGCGCTGGCATAACTTGGCTCGCCCCATATCCGCTTTAGGCCTTCTTTCAGAACTGTAATCTCTATTACTTCTGCTTCGTGTTCTCGAAGGACCTCCTCTCGTAGAGACATTGCGGTTTCTTTGAGACCAGATGCTTTGGCATATAGTTCTTCCCTCAGATTTGAATCATATCTCGTCAACTGATTGAGGAAGTCAACATCATGATTCTGTGAGAACTCATTTGGAATCTTTCCTAAATACTCCCTGAGGAGATCTCCGGTCCTTGTGACTGTTTCATCATCAGCAGGATCTCTGCTACCAAGTTCATCACAGAAGCGTATAACGAATTCACTGAGTAATTTCCCGACTGCTACTTCTTCTCGTTGTTTCGATCCAAGGAGTTTGCGAACTTCATTTTCCAGCTGAACTCTTGTTTCTGCACCAATCTTCTCCTGTTCTTCAATGCTCAGATTCTGAGCATCTTCAATAGTATGCAGACGGACTCCTTGATAGCTCTGCAAATAGAACGATGCAAAGGCTGCCAAGACTTCATCCAGAAGCCGGGGGTCAGGAATCATTTCATGGAATATCTGCCGAGCTCTTGTGCTTCTTAGATGAGTAGCTAGAGCCTCACGAAGGATAAGTTCCTTCCCTGCCTCACTCATCTGGCGAGTCTTAATGACCCAAGAACTTGACAAATCAGACACCTCCTATGTTGCGAAGGTGAGTATCACCTACGGTTACAGTGAGTTCATTGCCCCTTTGTTCGTATGTCACAAGATAGATAATTTCCGGATTCTTGGGATCTCTTAGATATGCCCTGGTCGCACGTGGAAGCAATTTGCCTAGACTCCGAATCTCCATGTTACGCAGATATTCCAGAAAGTCTTCCCCAATCTCAATCGTCAATTCAGCTGACACTGATGAAGCCTCCGAGAGCATTTGCTTCAGACTCTCTGCGAAGACTTGCTTCATTTTCTCTTGAGCTACATCCATGCTGTCTAACTGCTTGGTAAGCAGGTTTCGAAGGCCAATGTAGTGGTGCATCTCTGGAGGGGGAACAGGTTTCTCCGGAACAGGAATCTCCTCCATCTCAGGAAACTGATTATTCACTTCAACGATTCTCATGTCAAGCGATTGTGGACGCTTCGGCTCGGTAGGCAACGGAGGAGGCTCAATAACTGCGGGAGAAATTTCACCAGGTGCTAGAGAAGGCACTTCTTCAGCCAATGCCTTTGCAGCCTCCAAAGCTCTGCGATACTTCTCCATATCGATGTCATATTGTACTTTCTCCTCATTATACTGAGACTCAGCTAGAGCAAGAGCCTCCGCACGTTTTCTGTTATTCTCACGAATGGGTTGATTTTCTGACTCAATGCGTTCGCAAGTCTGTTCCCAATCTTCTACAATCAGCTGGTATGCTTTTTCCTGCTGATTGGCTTCGAAAGTGACCTTGTCTACAATGGCTTGCGCAGTTGAACCCAAGCCAACTTTGTTATGCACATATCTAAGAAGTGCCAAGAATTTCTCAGGCGTTTTCATCTGAGGCTCGACCGTTTCCAGATACCCTCTGACCCATAGCCGAGCCTCATCTCTCCATTCATCGGGCTTTTGGGTCATGTTTTCTATGAACTCGCCAATTTCCTTAGTTAGATCTGCGCCTTCACCAAGAACTTTGTCAATGACCTTTCTTATCAGGGTCTTTGATAGCAGGGTATCCGCAACATTGGGAATGATATTCAGAACGAGGTCCTCGAAGGTTTCCAATATTGCCAGGATAGCCCGTCCATCCTGAGAAACTTCTTGGGTCTCTGACTCGCTGGCATACTTGGAGGTAATCTCCGATTTCGTTATTTCAGCTACATCACTAAATCCGACAAGATCCCATATTTCAATGCGGTCGAAGGCCTCCAGCATATCCTTGTTTATGATGGCCAGAATTTCATCCAGGTGCCGGTAAACAGAGCCTTCGTAAGACACCTTATCGAAAATGGCATTCATTTGAGAATGCAATTCGACGTAGAACTTGTCGAAGAGCGCCTCTTCTATGGCTTCATCAGTGAACGTTTTCATCTCATCTTGGAATCTGTTCAAGGCAGTCACGAAAGCCTGTCGGGCAGCATTAACGACTAGAAACTGATTCATTGCATCTGAGAAATAGCGAGTCGTGCGTTTCGCATAGAGGTTAAAGTATGATGCAGTGCTGCCAAGCCGCCATGCTCGTACTTCTGGAATATCATGGAATCCGCGCTGTGCAGATTTCACCAGCTCTTCTGTGAGTGCCTGTGCGATGTTCTTTCTGAATCCAACGAATAAGTCAGCATGCATGTCAATTTGATTTAATATCTCCGTCTTGTGATCAAGCAAAGAGAGAGTCTTGCCTGAAGTAACATGCTGCTCCGTTATCTTCTCAAAAGACTCAACAGAATCAGTGACCAATGATACAAACTCGTCCAATTCTCTCTTGAATGAGTGCAGATTACGGAGTGCCACCTCACTTCTGCCAAGAAATTCGGTGAACTTCATAGTCGTAGCATTTGCAATATCGACTTCTTCTATACTATAGGCGTACATGTTTAGCTCACTAAGAATTGCCCGTCCGGCTTCTGGAACCTTGATAGCGATTGCTTCGAGACCGCGGGGTGTGAGTATTCTATGCTTGAAATGCCTGAGAACCTTGTCTTCACTCTCCCGGGGCAGGAAGAATTCGAGAAGTGTACGGTCCATAACTTTTACCCCAGGCGGAAGAAGCGTGAAGTCTTCTCGGAAGTTCATGGTCACTTCAATCTCTTTGTCCACATGCTCAGATTTGAGCTGAAGAGAGTCCCAAGATGCTTGAAAACGTCTGTCCAGCATCTCGACGAAAATGACACGATTGAGGCGGTCATTGAACCTTCTGAGCACGGGCAGGCCATGAGTTTCGTAGCTCATTCCATTGCTGATAATTGCACTCTCTATATCGGACATCTTCTTGGAGAGCGTCTGCATGTGTTTGTCAATCTTGAATGGATCTACTGCGCCCTTTTCCCAACTTAGAATGACAACATGAGATCCAATACCTTCGGAAGTACCTCCGGCAACAACAAGTTGTTCAGGAAGAACTCCAGGACCTGGTTTTCGTTCCAAGTCCCATTCAAGTGATAGAAGTTCGAGACCCTCGGCGTCCAGAAGAGCATCGCGTATCGCGAAAACAAGAGGGGCGATGTTCATCGCTACCACATCCGAGTTCTCCTCCATCATGCTCCCTGAACCCACGGCACTTCCTAGAGGATAGCCTAGATTCGTGGTAGTGCCGAGAACTGAAGCAGATGCCATTCTAATGGCCTCCACTGTGCTTGGAGTTTCGACTTTCTTTTCCGTCCGACTCATCTTAAAACCGCCTAGTAGTCAATCGAAATATCTAGGATAGAATGAGAGGATAGTGTAAGGCTAATTATTGAATGTAGCTCGAATGGCCTCAAATCTAAATCCGAGTCCAAACTCCTCTTTCATCGACTCTTACCAACCCGGCCCCTTGAAGTCCCTGCAACACGACCGTTATCGTTGTAACTAGCAGAAATTCGTAAGTCTGTGGAATGGGTATGCTACGCGACTCTCTTATGTCGAAGACAAGTTGTTCCACATCTGCTTCATCTCGGGCTTCGAGATGATGCAATATGCTGTCTTGGAAATGGATGATGCCATCTCCAACTTGCTCAAGTAATAATCGGACATCCTCAAAGAGGTGCGGGATATCATGCCCAGGCAAAAGATAATCAGCTCCAAGAGACTTCATGTAAGAAATGGCGCTACTTCGTGCAGCCATACTCCCGCTCAGGTCGATGTAGAACTTCCTGGGATCATTTGGGAAGTTGCTAGCCTCATCCCCCGTGAAAAGAATCTTGTTTGCTCTATCATGAAATACGCAATGACCTGCACTATGACCCCCCGTATGAATGACATGTAATGTAATATCTCCAACATTCACCGTGTCTCCGTTTCGGAGCTTCCTGAATGGTTCCACTCCTTTGTAGTTCACTCTAAGAGGCCCTCTGTCAACCTTCATTGTCATGCGCTCTGCAACATCAAGAAACATTCGATCCTTTAGGAAAAGCTGAGGGTCTTCAAGGATACGAGCATCCTCCTCTCCAATTAGTACAGGAGCGCCAGTTTTCTTTTTCAATCTGTGTACGCCTCCTACATGGTCCGGATGCCCATGTGTACAGAGAATTCCCACAACATCACCGGAACCAAGGCCAAGATTACGTATCAGGTCAATAGTGTTATCACCAGGGTCTCCAGCAGTGCCAGGATCGATAACCAGCACGCTTTCCCCACTCACCACTATGTAGGATGAAATGAAGCCAAACTCATCCGCGAATTTTCCTCTAATCATATAGACTCCCGGGATAATCTCTGAGGCTGCCATTGTTATGCTCTTGATAAATGACCAATCCTTATGATGATATCGTAGGTCAGTGATGCTTATCAGCTGCCGAGCTAAAGCTCTCACAACGAAACAGACCAGTCGAGGACGGTGCTGAATGAAAGGAGTCTATGCACTCATCATCTCCATTTCAGATGATATTAAGGTGCCAATCGGTGCGATTGGACCACAAAAGTTTGAATCTGGCAATTGGGTCTATATTGGCTCAGCATTTGGGAATGCGTCAACCAGCCTCGAACATCGTATTCGAAGGCACATCTCCAGTGAGAAAAAGCCTCACTGGCACATTGACCTGCTACTGAAGGTCACAGGCCCACCCAAGCAGGTGATTTGGTCAGAATCTGAGAGGAAAAGGGAATGCGAGATTGCCAGCATCCTAAAACTGCATGAGAAGTTCATTGCAGGACCGAAAGGATTTGGCTCATCTGACTGCAGGGCGAAATGTGGTACTCATCTGTTCAGGCATAGTGGGAGTGGGACGGAACAAACCATACAGAAACTGTTTCGAGGGATTGGTCTTGAGCCTCGCTCATTAGAAGCCTTGCAATGAAATATAGCACAGGTGGCAAGTGTTAAATGGCCGACATGATGAACTGCATCCACTGGAGAAATTGCCATGCCAAACTGGAAGGAGATATTCACGGATCTCAATGAAACTCAGCAGACCTTCACGGTGTATCTGCGATATACACAGAAAGACACGCTGGCGAAGATCTTGAATGTTCGAGTCTTTGAAGTACATGATGACTATGTCAAACTTGAGAATCCAAGTGGGTTTGGAATACTTGCCTACGAAGATGTGCTCTATATAGTGATACCCAAAACTTAGCCAGTTCTGGCGGTGCATGAATCCTTATACGGTGAACCTTTTTAACATCGCATTTAAGAAGAGGTTCAGACAAGACAGTTCGTCTGATAGGTGATTGTTCCGATGTCCGCTCCGGTCTATATACCAATTGAAGGAGAACGTGTTGTAGCACAAGCTGCTGAGTCAGTTATCAGCAACTACAGACTGGCTCAGTTCGATAGAGGCTCCAACACCACTGTCAGTGTTCCACTTCACATCATAAAGGAGTACAAACTCACACCGAGGTCCGCTATGTTCAAGGTTGTGAATGGAATAATCAACGTAATGGGAGCCTTGCCGCGAAGCGAGGAACTACGAGGCGCCTTGGGGCTTCGTGAATTTGAAAGTCTCAATGCAGGCGACCAGAGAAAGCTCTGTGAGGTCTGCGGTGTTCCATTCGTTCACCCTGATCATCCATATAATCGATGGACTACCATCGGTTACCACCGAAGGTTCTCAAGGCATTTCTATTCGACATTTGCGTGGCTAAGAGGAGAGGCTGTATTCACCTACT
Organism: Candidatus Thorarchaeota archaeon; assembly: GCA_048882485.1. GTDB lineage: Archaea > Asgardarchaeota > Thorarchaeia > Thorarchaeales > Thorarchaeaceae > SMTZ1-83. Next base: position 71,231 of record JBHLRP010000002.1, on the reverse strand, counting down.
GGCCTGACGCGTTTATTCTGACTAACTATCGCCTCTACATCTTTGATGATAGGAAGAAGAAGATGTACATGTTTCCACTCCATATGGTTGAAACCTTTGAGGCTCGGAAGAATAGATTGAAGATTAAAGCAACCTCTGGAGAGTTTGACGTTAGAGGAAGGGTTCCACGGCAGGACCACCTCTTGCAGATGTGGCAGCAAAGAGAATGGGACGACCTTGGCAAGGACTATCTTGACTGGCTAATCAGACCATTCAATTATATCAATCCCAGACATCCGCTTTCCCAATACACCTATAGTGATTCAGCTTCTGTAGCAACTCCAGTAGCGCAGGAAACAAAAGTAGAAATGGAAGTCAGCTCTGCACAGGCTGGTGCAGGAACTGTATTTGTCAAGCCTGTAATTAAGAATCGCTGTGACCACTGCAACGCTCCTATGTCATGGGAATCTATAGACTGGGTCGGTCCTGATCAATATGCATGTCCAAGCTGCGGCAATAGTCACAGAGTGGATTATGTTCGAATGTAAAGGCTAGGGGTACTTGGCTGTCCATCCCAATGATAGTCGTTTGATTGTTTCCTTTGTGGGAAGACCTGTTTTTAGGTCCCACCCCCTAAGCCTGTAGTAGTCATTAAGCATCGGTTCAAGATCCACCACTTGACCTTTGCCCGGGCCTTCAGGCATCGGTTCATCAGTGAAGCGAGCGGGAAGGTTATCATCCTTGCGCGAAATGCCTTCTCTTGCATTGAATAGTCGCTTCAAATTGACCTGTCTCTCCGCTATCTGAATGAGCGTGTCTACGTTGCCAAACTCCTTGACGCCTGTTGCCAAAGGCAACATATCTGCGAAATCCTGCATCCAGAATATTGGCGGCCACGAAACCGAGTACCAGCAGACAATCAACGTATCGCGGATGCAATAGCTGTTTTCAGACTCGAATACTGCAATTGCCTTGTATTTCTCTGTGTACGGGTCCACGATCTCTGGGAGCTTGTCGGCACCCCAGCGCTCAGCAGCTATATCCTCATAGCCCAGTTGGTCAACGACAACAAGGCTTCTAAGATGGTCGGCTCCTCGAGCACCAGTTGCATGCCCTAGACCAATACTCCGATGAGTTCTTCCATCTTGGCCTGATATCTCCATTCCTTTTACATGAAGCGCGTATTGTTCTGCGCCTTTGCCTATCTTCTGTGCGGCTTTGGCGCTCCCTTCTGCGAGAATATCACCAAATCCTTCGCGCCTCCCCATCATCTCCAAAAGACGAATGGTCATCGCACGATCTCCCCATTCTAGGCGAAGGCCGCCAGTGTCCTTTTCATCTATTATCCCGTTCTCAAATGCCTCCATGGCAAAACCAATTGTCGCGCCAGCTGAAATAATGTCCATTCCATATCTATTGCATATCTGATTGGCCTTAAGCGTAGTTGGATAATCGTCTATACCTAGGGAGCTGCCAAAAGCCATGAGACCCTCGTACTCAGGACCTTCTTCAAGTGTCCCAGCAAAGAGGCCCTCACGTACATAGTTGACTTTCTTGCAGCCAAGGCTACAGCCAAAGCATGCTCGGTCAGAAATAGTATATCGAGGACGAATATAATCGGCTGCCAGCTTTTCCCAGCCCGAGAATACACCTGTTCTATGGTTATATGTGGGCAGCTCTCCAATCTCTTGTTTCACTGCAGTTAGAATCCATGTTCCCCAACGACCCATCTCCTGAGCTTGGGGATTATCTCTAACTCTTCGATGAGCTTTCTTCGCTAGAGCAGCAAAGCCTTCATGGTCATACACTTCGACGGCCCCGTGACCACGAATCGCAATAGCTTTCACGTTCTTTGAACCAAGGACTGCACCCATCCCGGTCCGTCCTGCGGCTCTAGCATTATTAATTATCACTGCAGAGAAGCGGACTTTATTCTCCCCTGCAGGACCAATCGCAGCAACCTGTATATCAGGGTCTTTGTGTCTGGCCTTTATTGCAGCTGTGACATCATTTGTCGTCATTCCCCAGAAATCGCTTGCATCAATAATTTGGAGGTCATCGTCCTCTATGAGAATGTAGACAGGCTTCTCAGCTGCACCTTCAACAACTAGCATATCATATCCAGCATACTTCAGCTCTGGTCCAAGAAAACCACCCACATGAGACTCGCCCCATATTCCTGTCAGAGCAGCCTTTGATACAAACACAGTTCTACCGCTCATGGGCCATAGCGTACCAGTGATGGGGCCTGTTGCAATAAGCAATTTGTTCTTGGGACTAAGTGCATCTATCCGCCCTGGCACTTCTTGATAGAGGAGTTTGGCTGCAAAGCCATCACCTCCAATGTAGTCACGAATCCATTCGGTTGGAAGGGGATCCGACTTGAACTCACCCTCATTTAGAAGCACACGGAGAATCCTGCCACTATAGCCGCCATACTTCAAGTCAGCTCTCTCCGCTAGAACTAGTTGCATCAGCAGTGCGCTGTATCTCTTTGAGGTAGCTTAGAATCTTGGAGTGACGGTCAACTGTCCGTACTGTAGATACAGGCCCATAGACTATGGCTCCAGTGGGACAAACCTTGGCGCACTCAGGGTCTCCATCACAATGGTCACACTTGATAATTCTCATTCGCTCGTTGTCTAGGAGAATCACACCATTGACACAAGCACCAACACAGGACTTGCATAAGATGCATTTTTCCTCAACAAGGAATGTCATCTTTGATATTGGGTCTCGTCGCATAGCATAGACAGGGCAAATATCAATACAGGGTGCCGTTTCGCAAGGTCCACAGACATTTGGGATGTCCACGCCAAGATCGTCATACTTTATTATCTTCAGACGGGACAAACTTGGCTGGAATTTGCCTTCATGTTTTGCGGAGCAGGCCAATTCACACATTCGACAACCGGTACATTTGGTGAAATCAACAGACAATTGTAATGTCAGATAGGCCACCTCAGGAGTCAACATGAAGGCATAGCTGCGGAAAAAGCTTCCTGAACGACAGTTTGCATCTATTCTACTTCCATAACCCATCCATGCGGGTCTTCTCGCTCTCCTGATTGGATACCTACTATCTCATCATAGAGCTTCTGAGTTGTTGGGCCAATTCCTCCATCACCAACAGAATGAGGAGTGTCCTTATAGTGAAGAGTGCCGACAGGAGCGATTATTGCTGCAGTACCACATCCAAAAATCTCTTTGACCTTTCCATCTTTGAGGCCGCTCATGACTTCATCAATCGATATCTTTCGTTCCTTGACATTCAAGCCCCAGTCAGTGGCAAGTTGCAACACCGAATCTCGTGTGATGCCAGGAAGAATCGTGCCTGCTAGTGGAGGCGTCGCCAATTCATCATCAAATACCACAAAGATATTCATTGTGCCAACTTCCTCGAGAAACTTCCTCTCATGTGCATCAAGCCACAAGACTTGTGAGTAGCCAGCCTGAATAGCCTCCGTACCGGCCAAAAGCCCGGCAGCATAGTTGCCCATAGTCTTGGCTGAACCTATGCCACCATCTGCGGCTCTTACATGCCGTTCAGCAATCATAATGCCAACTGGATTGAATCCTTCTTTGAAATAGGGTCCAACAGGACTTAGAATAACATAATACAGGTACTCCGTGGAAGGCCTAACACCGAGCTTTGGTTCAGTGCCAATCAAGGTTGGGCGTACATACAATGAACTACCAGGAACTTGTGGAACCCAGTCACGCTCAATATGAATGAGTTTCTTCAGGGACTCCAAAGCAAATTCGTTATCCAGAGTGGGCATCACCATTCTCTCTGCCGAAGCGTTCAACCGCTCTATGTTCTTATCAGGTCTAAAAAGAAATACTCGGTTTCCACGTCGATAAGCTTTCAATCCTTCAAAGATTCCTTGGCCATAGTGTAATACAAGAGCCGCGGGATTCAATGATATGGATTTGAAAGGTCCGATTAGAGGGTTCTTCCACTTCCCTTCTGAGTGAGTCATTGAGAACATATGGTCGGTGAATATTGTGCCAAAAGCAACACTCATAACATCTGTTGGCTTAGGGTTTCGATTCTCCTCCGGAACAAGATCAATCCTCAAATCCATCGTTGTTCCCTCAGACAATGGTCTATTCAACCTCCTCATAAAGTCTAGGTATTATCCGGATGTGTGAATCATTTATTAGTAGAACTCGGAATGAGCCAACTAGGTGCATCCAATGGGTGAGGATGAGGAGAAGACCGAGAAATCGAAGAGGAAGAAAGCGGCTGATTACACTGAGCTCGAATTTGAGCTTGGAGAACTAGAATTCGAAGCTAAAGGCAAATCGAAGGTTGTAGAGCGAATGTTCTACACACTTCTGGAGAAGCTCGAAACAGGAAAGCTGAAAGCAATCACAGCAGCAGTCAAGGAGCTTGAGGATGCTGTGGATCTGGAGGAGGAAGAAGAGGAGGAAGAAGAGGAGGAGGAAGAGGAGGAGGAAGAGGAGGAGGAGGAGATGGAGGAGGAAGAGGAATCATACAGTGAGCCGCCTCCAAAATGGGAGTCTCTTGATACAGAAACGCCTCCTGAATCAGAACCTGAGAAAGAAGCTCGCGAAGCAGAATCTGAGTAGAGCCCGGCACCGTTCGCAGGTACTTAAGAAAATCCTTAAGCCTGGATGAATGATACGTGAAATGCGATTATAGGAGAGCTGCTCATGAGTCACCACGAGGGAAGTTCAAGGGATGATTATTACCTTGACCCCAAAGATGTACTAGCTCAATATAGTGTTGAATGGGTCTCTCTCCGGAAGTCCTACGAAGAACTAAAGGCTCAACTAGACCAAGTGAAAGCTGAACTCTCTGAACTTGACAGTAAGTTAGAGAAAGGGGAGATATCTGAAAAAGAGCACATTCAGGAATATAGAGAGAAATGGCGTGTTTCGACACAAATGGTACAGGTCAAAAGAGAAGTGGAAGGCCGCCTCTATGAGATTCAGAAAGAGATACGCGCGGCAAATAGACAGTTGAAACAACTGGAAGAAGAGAAGCATCGAAGAGAACGCTTGGAACAGGAAAAGAGCAATGCTATGATTGAATGGATGTCGTTAAAACAGGGCTTCGAGTTGGTGGAGCAGAAACGGCGGAAGATTGCGGGCGAAATGGACAAGCTGGAGGTTCAGAGAAGGCAGGGTGCAATTTCAGAACAGAAGTATCGAAGTCAACGTGTTGAGCAAATTAAAGAGCTGGCACAACTGTCAACTGTTGAATCAGATGTGAAGAGGAGACTAGCCGAGCTTCTTGAGATAATAAGAAAATGAGAATGCAGACCCCTATGACGGGGCCTGCGGAAATAAGAATTATGCATAGAATCCTTGAGCAATCATTGCATCAGCCACTTTCAGGAAACCTGCAATGTTTGCACCCAGGACATAGTTGCCTTTTTCGCCGAATTTCTCGGAGGTCTTGTATGCATTTTCATGGATGGCAACCATGATGCCATGCAATCTCTTGTCGACTTCCTCTCGGGTCCAGAAGTATCGCTGACTGTTCTGAGCCATCTCAAGTCCAGATACTGAAACGCCACCAGCGTTAGCTGCCTTTCCAGGCCCATAGAGGACCTTAGCCTCATGGAATATCTCGACTGCTTCCGGTACGCATGGCATATTTGCGCCCTCACCGACAGCTAAAACGCCATTGTCCACAAGTGCCTGTGCCTCTTTGGCATCCACCTCGTTCTGAGTAGCACTTGGGAGTGCGATATCACACTTCAATTCCCACGGACTCCCACCAGCAGTATAGTCTACCTTGAAGTGTTCACCGTACTCTTTGATTCGCCCTCTCCGAACATTCTTTAACTCCTTGACCCATGCAAGCTTCTCTCTGTCGATACCATCTGGATCATGAATCCAGCCGCTTGAGTCGCTCAGAGCAATGACCTTAGCACCTAGATCGATGCATTTCTCAGTGGCATATTGGGCAACATTGCCGGAGCCTGAAACAACAGCTGTCTTGCCCTTCATGTCTTCGCCTCTTGTCTTCAACATTTCCTCAACAAAGTAGACACAGCCATAGCCAGTTGCCTCAGGACGAATAAGTGACCCCCCATAAGTGGGCCCTTTTCCAGTAAGGACGCAGGTACCATGAACGTTTGTGGCCTTTCTAAAAGCGCCGTAGAGATATCCAATCTCCCGTGCTCCAACGCCAATGTCACCAGCTGGAACATCTATGAACTGGCCAATATGCCTGTAGAGCTCAAGCATGAAGCTAGTACAGAAATTCTCAACCTCAGCATCAGTCTTGCCCTTTGGATCGAAGTCAGAGCCACCTTTTCCACCGCCCATAGGCAGCGTTGTCAGGCTATTCTTGAAGACCTGCTCGAACCCCAGGAATTTCAAAATCCCTTGGGTCACAGTTGGATGGAAGCGAAGGCCTCCCTTATACGGGCCAATTGCGCTGTTGAACTGGATTCGGAAACCTCTGTTGACCTGAACCTTGCCATCTCGATCCTTCCAAGGAATCCTGAATTGAACTATACGCTCCGGTTCAGTTATTCTTTCAAGAATCGAGAATTCCCTATACTTTGGATATTTCTTTACTGCAGGTTCCAGAGATTCCAATACCTCGAGAACTGCCTGATGAAAGACCTTCTGATGTGGGTCCTTCTCAACGACCTTGTTGTATACACTCTCTATGTAGTTATCCAACAGACCTCACTCACCTGTAGTGATTGACGAGGCGGGTCGCGTCGGGACTTACACATAAATGAATCGATAATGGCTCAATCATTCGAAATTGCTCTAATAGCGCGATTCATTGAATTCTCATGCTCCATGCAATGACAAGAACAGTCATTAGCCAAAGTCTACCGGATTAAGAACATGGTTGATTTCGAGCAGGAATGGATATCACCAATTCTTGAGGTCTACAAGAAAGATACTAGGTTTGAAGAAGTGAGTATAATCCTCGGTTTGAATCCGATAGGACAGTCAATTTGCCGACGGCTTTATGAACACAATACGTTTGAAACCGTTTTTGTCTTCAATTCCCCCTCGTTCTCAACTTGGACTAGATATCCAACAGAGATGAAAGCTCCTGTTGTTCCGGTCCACGCTATGATTTCAGGCGACCTAATGCTGATTTTCGGTGACATCCTGATAAGGGAATATGAATGGGTCACGGACATGTTATTCTACCTGCGGGGGAAAGTTCCAACAAGATTCGTCATTGCCCTTATGACTCATGATGGGGCAACATGCGGACAGGTGATGTCATCAAAAGGCAATCGCCTTCTAAAGAGGATAGAAGTACCCCTTGGCAAATCCGATTTCTACGATGGTCTGACTGCACCACTCCTTAGCATTGGACCGGTTGCTGGATTGGATCCAGTTGTATTGTTTCTTGAGAAAGCAACTGAAACAGATCATATCCTCCAAGTAGATGACATAACAGTTCATCAGGGCGATGTAGAAATGGGACTCAGTCTCCTTGACAAGGGACTCACTCTGAATATGGCGGGGATTCCGGGGTATGAATCTGGCTCCGACTAACTAAGCTCCTCCGACTTCCTTGTCTGGCCAAAACCCGTTCGATCTCGGGTTTGCCTTGAAGAGTCACCAAGATTGACTGTATCGTCAGTCATCTTGATGTCACACTCCTCGCACATCAATGCCCTTGTACTCTTCACATCTACAATTCTTCCGCAGGAGATGCATGCCCATAGTCCCGACTGAAGCATCATTGTCTTCCGAAAGACAAGACGAGCAAGTTCCTTCAAATCTGGTGGGCAGTCCTTTGCCACCCCAATTACTCCTTCCTGAGACCACTCGCAAATCACTGAAACTAGTGTGGTGGTTAGTTCGATTATTTGGGTTGTGAGTTCTTCAATCTCGGTAGATGTTTCTGATTTAGCGTCCCTTGGTGCCTGAGGAATAGCAGAGAGAACCTCGAGGAAGGCAAAGAAAGCAGGAGCTGGGAATCGATCCTTTCCTTTTGCTTCTACCATTTGGCCTAGAACTGCAGATATCATTAGTGTTTGTGTGTAATCTTCTTTCAAGATCTTCTCTATCTCTTTGATAGTCTTGAGGGCGTCGATTTGATAATTCCCAGCATCAAGACTATGTTTCTTTGCCAGCGCTTGAACTGCCTGAAGTAGTCCCTTCCCCTCATTCATTGCTTCATTGATACTCCTAGCCACATGCTTGTAAGGCAACCCAGTGTCACGGGCAATCTTTTGGAGAAGGTCTCTTGCTGTCAGACTCAATAAACACACATACCTAATGATGACAAAGATAAGCGAGCGTGCAATCTTTTAGTGACTTTGTAAGACATTACTGTGGCGAGTGACATATAGATGATGCTATCGGATGTCGATATTGAGAAGGCCATAAAGGAGGGGTCTATTCTCATAGATCCATTCTCTCTTGATTCATTAGGTCCATGTAGCATAGACCTCAGGCTAGATAGTGTTTTTCGAATCTACAATCCTGGCACGCCGATCGATGTAGAGAATCGGGATGAGCTGGACAAGGATACGAAACTCGTTGATACAGAGGGCAAGCCCTTCATGATTCTCCCAGGACAATTCATTCTTGGCCAGACAATTGAACGAATCAGAATTAGCTCTAGCTATGCGGCACTCTTGGAGGGAAAGTCCAGTATAGCCCGATTGGGCATCATTGTACATGCCGCTGGTTTGGTGAACCCTGGAACGGGATTGAAAATGCCTGGCAGGCTGACATTGGAGATCTATTGTGAGAATCTAAGTCCAGTTCTACTCCGACCGGGGATGTCAATAGTCCAGATTATGTTTGTACCTCTGAGTAGTCCAGCGAAACGCGGATATGATGACCGAGCTGAAAGTCACTATGTTGGTCAAGACAGCCCAGATGTGGCGTATAAAGGCAAAGTATCTTAAAGGGACGATGACCGCCACAAAATTGGCGGTGGTTGAAGATGAAGGATTACGACGTGGTCCTTGCAAGCGGTGCAGAGCATCTTAGGGAGCGATTTGAAGAACACGGCTTTCGTGTATTTACATCGAATCTCAATTATGACAGCAGACGTCTTTTCCCAAACACTGACATTTATGCTAGGCTGGGAAGAGTCCCTGAGCTGTCAGGCCGGAAAGTGATTGTGATTCAAAGCTGCACTGGTGCAGGCCCCGCTGAATTTGAGCGCTATACAACCTCTGATAGAGTTCTTGAGCTACTCCTTCTTCTTGACATCCTGGCAAATCCCGTGTCAGTTGAAAGAATTGGACACAAACAGTTCAAGGAGACTCCTATTGAATCGCCATCTAGAATAGAAGTGGTTCTAACGTTTCAACCATTTGCACTTCAAGATAAGTCATTCTTGACTGGTGAGGCGTCAGCCGGAAGATGGGCCACCTATCAGATCGCCAATGCATGCGACAAGATGTGGGTTGTGAATCCGCATGCAGCGGATGACCTACCTTGGGTGAAAGATCTCACTGAGAAAGGAATATACTACACAATCGATGTCATCCCGGACCTCATCGATTTCGGTCGAGAGAAATTTGGTTTTTCAGATTGCCTGGTTGTCACTCCAGATGAAGGTGCCAAGCAACGCTATGATATTGAGGGCTTTGGAAAAAGCCGAACAAATTCATACTGTGTTGAACTGCATGGAGACCTTGATGTTAAGGGACGACAAGTCATAGTAATTGACGACCTCACTAAGAGTGGCAGCACCTTATTGAAGGCTGCTGAGCGACTATATTCGCTCGGCGCGTCTGATGTGGGCATGGCTGTAGCACATGTCCTACCAATTAGAGACCGAGGAGAGAAGCTATTGGAAGCTTTGATTGAGAAGAGCAAGGAGAGAATCGTGACAACTAACACAGTTCGAACTCATGCATTTTGTGAGGATGAGCCTGACCTGACCTACAACATCGTAGACACACTTGTGAAAGAACTGTGAAATGACTTTAGCAAGCGGTCCTAGTCAAGATAGTCTTCCGCCTTGGATTTCGCAGCCCAAGCCTTTTCAGTGGCTCGCTCAACCAAATCGCGTTTCTCTAAATCATTGAGAGCCATGATAACCTCGTTTTGATTGCACTCTATGTGTCGCTTTTGAAGAGTTCTCATGATAGCTCCTGCTCTGCGGTTGTCCTCCAGAATGAGTGCAAGTATTTCGCGTTGCAGTTCAGTAATCTCTTCGCTCATATTCAACACTGCACCACGCCCTCTGCAGGGCGCTTTTAAGGCTATCTCCAAACGAATCCGGATAATCATTCCATCGAAACGCTTTTCTTATATCCAGACTCGGCGCCCGTGGGTTGGCTACTAAATGGGAAGTGACAAGGAATACCACATTGACATTGCGCCTGGAGAGATACCTGAACTCGTCTTGCTTCCTGGAGACCCTGATAGAGCTCGACTTATAGCTGAGCAGTTTTTTGACAATCCGGTAGAGGTATCAAAAAAACGTGAATACTGGAGCTTCAAAGGGATTTACAAAGGCGTACCAGTTGGCGTCTGCTCAACTGGAATTGGCTGCCCATCTGCGGCTATTGCAATCGAAGAACTCGTAAAGGTGGGCTGTAAAGTCTTCGTCCGAGTCGGAACAGCTGGCGCAATACATCCAGACCTAATTACAGGAGATGTCATCATATTCACCGGCGCGGTTAGAGATGATGGAACCTCTAGACAATATGTTCCGCTTGAGTTTCCGGCGGTTGCTGACCCAAAATTAGTAGTAGCACTTACACATGCTGCAGAAATGCGGGGTGCAAAGCACTATGTTGGTATCGGCCACAGCAAAGACGCGTTCTATAGTGAGTATCCAGACCTCGTGACGAATTCCAAGACCATGAGAGAACATTGGGAGTCCATGAAAAGAGCAAACGTACTTGCTACAGAGATGGAATCAGCTGCGCTGTTTGTCATTGGTCACCTTCGTGGAGTCAAAGTCGGAGCAATTTGCGTAATCGTGGGTGAGAATATCGAGAAGGAAGCAAAGATTGTTGGGAAACCACCTCTTGATGATCTGGTAACGATTGCACTTGATGCTATGATTGCGCTGAAGTAGTAGATTTGAACTGTAAACCTATGGCTCAGATTCCACCGAACCACACTTTCTTCTGCACTGCCATATGGAGATTCTCAGCTGTGGCTTTGTCTAGCCCTGTGGTCAGTGCGAGCTGCTCAGCGCTGGTAGCTACTATGTCAGTCACATTCGCATAGCCAGCATTGAATATCGCGGTTATGGTGGGATCTGGAATTCCCAACTCCATGAGAAGGCTACGAAGTTCCACTTTGCTAGTTTCATCTGCAGCAGGGGGCTTGACTCCAGGCAGCTCTTGCTCCAGTGGGTCTTCTGTGACAGTTGTGGCAGGTGCTCCTGGAGGGCCGCCCGGTGCTGGAGCTCCAGGTGGTCCACCCGCTGCGGGTTCATCAGGAGCCTTGGATGGCTTTTTGACTGGGGCACCTCCATGCTCTGCGATAAAGGAGGGTCGCAACATCACGAGGCCGGTAATCACCATTGCAATTAGCAGTGGGACCATGAAGATGTTACTTATGTCTATTCCAATCAATGTCCCACCTGGGCCAGGTGCCAGTAATCCATTCTCGATTCCATTGAAAATGATGTCAGTCCAAGAATCTCCGGACAAATCAGTCGCAAGGAAGAGCCAGAACGGGGAGAATAGGGCAAATCCTCCAGCCTCGAAGATGATGAATTCGCGGAAAATATCCCTACGGTTCGCATATACAACAATGACCGGAAATATCGCAATACAAAGCGAGATAAAGAACCACAGTATATACAATGACCATATCGATGCGAGTACTTGTGGGTCAGTCACACCCTGGCCTGCTATTTTAGGAAATATGCTGCCAATGAATATTATGCCCGGAAGAAGTGCGCCGATGAAGATACCTTGGCCATATCGCATGCTCCAAACTCACCTCAGACACGCTGGAACGAATCAGAATATTGCCTACATTCTTTTAGGTGTTTTCAGAATGTATGTCCTTGCATGATGGGCTTCAGAGCACCATACTTATGAGCTTTCGACAGCGGTCATTGGCTGGATGATTTGATTGAAGCCCTTCATCATAGTGGGGACGCGACCAGAGATTGTAAAGATGGCCCCCATTATCTATGAATGTGAAAATAGAGGTATTGACTATTATTTCCTCAATACCGGGCAGCATTATTCAGATTTCATGAGCAGCTTGATTTTCGAGGATATGGGATTACGCACGCCCGACAATAATCTGAATGTTGGATCAGGAACACAGTCAGAGCAAACTGCTAAAGCTCTCGTAGGTATTGAGAAAGAACTCGTTCATGAGAAACCCGATGTAGTTCTAGTCCAAGGTGACACTAACGCAGTTCTTTCAGCAGCTCTCGCTAGTGCGAAGCTTCAGATACCATTGGCTCATGTTGAAGCAGGTCTCAGGAGCTATGACCAACGAATGCCTGAGGAGCACAACAGACGACTTACAGACCATGTTTCTGATTTCCTGTTTGCCCCCACAGAGAATTCAGCCGAGATACTCAGAAAGGAGAATGTATGGGGCAAGGTCTTTGTCACCGGAAACACCGTGATAGACGCAGTCGAGAATCGTCTACCACTCGCCCTAGAGCGAGCAGACCCAACTATTGCCGCCGGATTCGACTCCTTCGCACTACTGACTATCCATCGATCAGAAAACGTGGATAATGAGGCGGTACTGAAAGGACTTGTAGAGGGTCTTTTGGAACTTGAAATCTCGATTCTATTCCCTGCACATCCGAGAACTGTGAAACAGCTGAATAAGTTCGGTCTCATGTCTATGATCAAAAGCGCTGACTGGATTCGAGTAATAGAACCCGTGGCATATCTCGACTTCCTTTCATTAATGAAGAAATGTTCCTTCATTATGACCGACTCTGGAGGTATTCAGGAGGAGGCAACCGCACCCTCAATTAACAAAAGAGTGTTTGTTCTAAGGACCTCAACAGAGAGACCAGAAGCCGTGAAGTCAGGGCATGCCGAAGTTGTAGGCGTGAATCCTAGGGAGTTCCCCAGTTTGGTTTCTGAAAGCGTTCAGGAGGGATTGGATAATGCGAGACATTGCCCGTACGGACGAGGCGATGCCTCAAGGAAAATTCTTGACATCCTTAGCAAGGAGTTTGAGTAACAAGGACGTGTTTATTCCGTCATTCTTATCTTCAAACAGAGTTACGGCAATCGGACATTGTAGGAGAGAAATGGATTGAACAGAGTCTGTTTAACAAATGATGATGGCCCATTCAGTAGCGGTCTGCTGAAGCTTGCTGAAACCCTGTCTCCGCACGTTGACATTTCTATTGTGGTCCCGGATGGTGAGCGTAGCGCCTCTGGCAAGACACTGACTTTGAATAGACCTTTGCGCATTAAAAGGATGAAGAGCGCAAATGGGTTTGAGATGATCACACACGACGGTTCACCAGCAGACTCCGTTGTGCTTGCTAGATGTCTCATTGATGACATTGACCTCTTTGTATCTGGGATAAATGCTGGAGGCAATCTTGGATATCAGAGCATGTTTACGAGTGGAACCGTCGGTGCTGCAATGGAGGCAGCTCTGATGGGATTTCCAGCCATTGCGGCTTCACTCATTGTTGAGCCTAATGAATGGTTTAACAGCGCTGAGAAGGAGAGGGATTATACCGAAATTTGTGAAGTGATTCGTGATGTAGTTCTGAGAGTGCTGGGCAAAGGGCTTCCAAAAGGAATCGATGCCATCAACCTGAATTTCCCATCAATCCTATCAGAAGAAAGCAAAATCGTGGTCACCAAGCCTGCACGAGTACGCATAAGCAACGAGCTGGATAAAAGAGTTGATCCTAATCAGAGTCCGTACTATTGGCTGAAGGGGATTCATAATGCTCCTTCAAAAGGAACAGACGCAGATATAGTATTGAACAGTACAAATATCTCGCTATCACCCATAATCATCGAGGCGGCCACGGATCAGCATATCGATTCGCTAAAGCAATTCATGTCTGATTGAGTTTCTTGAGAGCCTCCCAGATAGCATCGTTGCTCGGACGGGGAATTTGAATTGACTCTCCGTTCCTTACACCCTTTCTTACGGAGGCATCTGAGGAAACAGTTCCGAGGACGGTTGCTTTGATCCCATTGTCCTCCAAGGCTGCGGTCACCAAATCAGCACCTTCGGGCATACATGTCATCAACATGCTTCCACTACTGATTAGCTCAAGTATATTGATTGACAGAAGTTCACAGATAGATTTGGTGGCATCATGTATCGGGATAGAATCCAAATCAATCTCAAATCCAACATTACTCGCATCACAAATCTCATGCAGCCCCCCTATTAGACCACCCTCGGTTGGATCATGCATTGATGTGATATGCCCTGTTTCAAATGCGACGATACCATCCTCTACAACACTAATCTGACTTCGAAGACTGAGAGCATCATCGACTGTCTTTTCACCTAGCATCTTGGAGAGATGAGGTGCGCCTTCGGCTGCAAGGATTGCTGTACCTTCGATTGCGGCTGTCTTTGTCATTATTATAGTATTTCCAGGTTTTGCACCTGCAGATGTCACGTATCCATTTTCAGTTGTCATTCCCATCATAAAGCCAGCAATAATTGGCCTGTCGATACCTTCAGTTATCTCGGTGTGCCCACCAGCCACGGAGATGTCAAGTGACATTGCTGCCTCATGGATTTGTGTCATTATGCGTTCTAAGTCAGGCTCTTGAAATCCAGATGGTAGCATTATTGATGCCAAAAACCAACGAGGTTGAACTCCAAAAGTTGCTATATCATTTGCATTGATATGGACTGCGAGCCATCCTATGTCTTCAACCGATCCAGTGATTGGATCAGTCGCTGCGACAATAACTGAATTGCCTACACGAATCAATGAAGCATCCTCACCAATGCCGGGACCAAGAATGAGATCCTTGTCCGTCTTGCCAAGATGAGAGAAGACAATCCGACCCAATACATCCGGAGGGACTTTCCCTGGTAGCAATATCAAATACTCCTCTGCAGTCAAGGTGCGCATCAGTCCTGTGCCTATTGCATGAAAAGGAAATTCATCGAAACCCCATTCGGGGCTCTCCTAACTCACTATGACAACAGACTTGTCTCAGACTAGATGCGCAACACATGAAGGGAGTGGTATCGGTATAAACTAATCGAGAGGTGCTAGTCTGGAAGATATGCTTCCGCCTCTCGGAGATCCTCTGACCTGATACGTGATTTGATCGTGCTACCGCGCAAAAATTCTCCAATAATCGACCGCTCTTGCAGCAGTTCTTTCCACAGAAACGCCCTACCACCTCCGGTACGAGCCACTAAGAAGGCACCAAATGTCTTTCTAAATTCCGGCACCTCAAGAACCGTTTCTACTGGATCATTGTGCCCCTCTTTTTTCATTCTAAGATTGGCTGCCAGCTCCAAGGCCTCATAATACGGACGCCGCAAAAACTTGGACCAATTTACATGCTCTGGGTTCACATCAACAGCTGCAATTCGGACCTTTGCTTTTCGGATAAGACGGGCGGCCTTGACAAGATCTCTAATGGGAGTGTATTTAGCATGACCAGGGCCCACGGATTGTGCCAAGGGTATGTTGGGTGCGAAGTCAGATATCAAGACAATCAATGGTTCAATGTCCCTATTTCTCATTCTCTCTCTACGGACAGTTTCTAATGCTTTCATTAAGGCTTCTGCAAGAGGAGTCAAGCCTGATACGCGCAGCTTGCCAAGAGCCCTATAGATCTTGTTCCAGTTGCTTGTGGGGGCTTGAACTTCAATAGCTCCGCTGTCCTTGAATGCGATAATCCCAGTTCGATCCTTTGAACCTCTTGTTTCGCGCTCAATTGCTTCAAGGATGTCACGTACTTCCCTCATTGATCCCTTCATTGACATACTCACATCAATGACAAGCAACACTGTTAGAGGCGTTCTCCCACTAAATACAGACTCTCTGATGTCTTCCTCTGAGATTTCGATTCTCTGAGTGTGATGAAGCTTTCCCATTCGTGAAATTGAAGCCATAATTGTGGCGGGAATGTTGATGCTCCTCACGTCACCTCTAGGTTTCCGTGACCTAACGGGCCGTCCGTATTGACTTGAGTCCGACGTCTTTAGAGAGCCCATAGAGCGGGAGCTTACTCGTTTCTGAATCCATCCGCCGGAAGACACAACCGACTTCCTCATTGTCCTGCTCTGAAGATACTCAATATCAAATAACACCTCTCCAGTATCCAGGTCCGGGAGCTTGATGAAGAAGCCTGCATCGATACCAAGAGGCTCTCTGACCTCTGACTTTGAACCGATGACTGTGGTTTCCTTCTTGGCACTATAGGGTCTTGTGGCAACTCCCCATTCATCTCCAGGTTCTGGAACTCCCAATCCTCCATCGACTGTATCAATGCCTGCTGCTGGTCCGCTCTGACGCCTTGTCATGATGCTGAGCCATTTTCTGACGAGGTTGTAGATAATTGGCGCAAACACGATAGTGTCAACTATAATCACAGGCAAAGTTGGAAACTCACCGGGGAAGAGACCAAAAAGAAGATTGATGGGTGACCAGTAAATCCATGCAAAGTAAGCAAAGACAACAATCATCATTATGGCACAGATTGTACCCTTGATTGGATCTCCCTGGGGATTTCTTACACCTTTAGCTTTTTTTTTTGACCTTCCTGCCGGCCGCCAGTAGCGAACCTATCGCCTCGACTAAACCGACCCCCACTACTACGTTTGCCAGACTTATCTTCTTCTGATGATGGGACTTCGGTAGGCGAAGCTTGTTTGTCCCTCTTCTTGGCTATCTCTGCGGCCTTTGTTATTGCCATATCAATATCATTTGATGAGGGCGGCTCCAAAAGGCCGCCTCTCCGAGTCCTATGACTCAATGTAAGCTGAGCGGCTAGCTTCATATCTTCCAGTGTAGCCTCAGTGCGGCCTTCGTAAGCCGCGTTTGTTATAGCAGCCTTACTGATGATAATATCCGGTCGGACACCATCCACTTCGAGTGCATCTGTAGCTATAGCAATCGCTCGAAGACTGTGGTCTGAGAGGTAAACTTCATGGAGTATCGCTTTTGCATTGATTATCTTCTCTCTTAGCTCTGACTGACTTTGGGACCAATCTTCCTCAAACTGCTCAGGATTACTCTCAAATGCTAGGTTCCTTCTAACTAATTGCATGCGTTCCTCTACGGTATGATCAGCACCTACTGCGACGTGGAGCGGAAATCGGTCCAAAAGCTGAGGTCTAAGTTCCCCTTCCTCCGGATTCATTGTGCCTATCAGAACGAAATCAGAAGGATGGGCAATGGAGATTCCTTCTCGTTCTATAACATTGATTTTGGTTGCAGCCGCATCCAACAAGTCATCTACTAGATGGTCGGGGAGAAGGTTCACCTCATCGACATACAGCACATTCTGATGCGCTTCAGCTAGGATTCCGGGTTTCAGAGCTTGAATACCATCCTGAAGGACGCGCTCAATATCAAGTGCCCCAATTAATCGATCTTCTGTTGTGGAGAGTGGGAGGTTTACCACACGCATCTTCCTTGTAACGCTCTTCAGAGTCTTATTGCTGGCTAATAGTTCAATGCAATCCTGACATAGATACTCCTCACGATGAGGATTGCACCCAAATCGACATCCTTCTACAACATCAACTTCAGGTAGAAGGTCGGCTAGCGCCCTAACCACGGTGGTTTTTCCAGTTCCTTTGGGCCCAGATATCAGAACTCCACCAATCTGTGGATTTACTCCATTTAGAATCAGAGCTAGTTTCAGGTTGGCTAGTCCAACTATTGATGTGAATGGCAACACAGACCGTTTCAGTTCGCCCAAGTGAGGTTCATCCCACGCAGAAAAAGTAACACACTCAAATAAGGGTGCGCGTCTATGTAAGTGTGGGAGTAATTATGATATCTCACCTTCTCCACTTGGAATGTCCACAGTGTAGCAGAAGTCATTCGGCTGAGGCGCATGCAACTTTCTGTGTGTGCGGTTCACCTCTCTTTGCTGTTTATGATCTATTCAGTGTAATCGAGGATATTCAAAGAGAGCAATTTCCAACAAAAGTCAATTCAATGTGGAGATATTCTCAACTTTTGCCTGTCAAATCACCATCCTATATTTTCAGCTTAGGAGAAGGTTGGACCCCACTCATCAATACGCGACGTCTCGGAAAACATCTAGGCCTAAGGTTTCTTAGCATAAAGGATGAGGCTCAGAATCCAACTGGTTCTTTCAAAGACCGTGGCCTGAGTGTCGCAGTGTCCAAGCATATGGAGCTTGGCTCTACATCATTTGCGTTGCCATCAGCGGGGAATGCAGCAGTGTCCGCAAGCGCCTATAGTGCTGCAGGAGGAGCTGAATGCCACATCTTCATGCCTTCAGACACACCTGAGCCCTTTTTCCAAGATTGTGTTGCCTACGGTGCTGAAACTGTTCATGTTGAGGGCAATATTACTGATTGCGCCAAAATCATGAAGAAAACAGGAGGAGAATGGACAGATCTCTCAACCACGAAAGAGCCCTATAGAGTGGAGGGCAAGAAGACTCTTGCCTTCGAAATTGCAGAACAGCTTGGATGGAGAGTTCCTGATGCCATAATCTGCCCAACGGGAGGTGGCACAGCTCTTATTGGCATTTGGAAGGGCTTTGATGAATTGGAGGCATTGGGTCTAATAGAAAGCAGTAGACCCAGAATGTATGCCGCTCAGAGTGCAGGATGTGCACCAATCGTTAGGGCTGTTGAACAGGGGAGTGATGAAATTCAACCATGGCTTAATAGTGAAACCGAAGCACTAGGGCTGAGGGTGCCAAGTCCTTTTGCCGGAAGACTGATTCTTGCTGCAATTCGCCAGTCAGGAGGTGGCGCTGTAGCTGTGGCCGAGCAGGAAATTGAACCTTGCCATAGAATTGCGGCCCGAATGGAAGGAATGGACTTTTGTCCGGAAGCAGCTGTAGGACTTGCAGGCGTTCGGAATCTCATAGAGATGGGAGAGATTGATTTTGATGAAGAGGTTGTGCTTTTGAATACTGGCTCTGGAGCCAGATATTACTATGATCAACAGAAGCAAGGAGCAACTGAAAGAGCCAAAGGCACGCCATAGCGTTAATAGCATAGTATTATTGGGTATAATCCAAGTCTCCAACAAGATTGGAGCCCTTCTTGCTCCGGAGGATAACATTTGAGTTCAATGGGCAAAGATGAAAATGAGCAATCTCATTTTCGTGGAGTCAAAGATTCCTTACATGCAGGCAAATTCGAAATTGCGATAGCAATACTGATAGTTGTTGCATTCTTCTGGGCTGAATACACACATGCCGATCCATTGTACATCGTCTTTCTAGGAATCACAGGAGGAATCTGGCTTGCATTTCGACCTTCAGAATGGGCAGTAGAAGGCGTTGAGAGCGTTTCTGGCCACCTAGGATATACTACATATATTGCAGGCCTTCTATCAAGTCTTGCCAGCAATATGCCAGAGGCTGTTGTCAGCGGAATGACTGCTTTTGATGGTTTCTTTCAGAATAGGCCTGAACTTCTGACTATAGCTATACTCTCAGTTCTAATAGCAGGCGGTTTCAATATGCTGTTACTCGGGATTACTATTGTAATCTCAACTCGAAAAAAGGACGATATGGCAGTACCTGAGGAGGCTATCAGGAAGGATTCTGTTCTCATCCGTTGGACAATTGTTGCCCTTGCCAGCATGTTTGCGCTGGGAATTGTTGATGTGACATTTTTGGGAGGCACTGACGATTTCCTCTTCCCATGGGAGGCGTCTCTCATTCTGTTCCTCTCCTATATCCTCTATTCTATTGACTTAATGCGAGGAGAAGAAGTTCAGAATGCAGATATAGCAAAGCCGGATCACTCGATGAAAACGGCATCAATCCTCTGCGTTATGGGATTCATAGGGATCTTCTTTGCGGGTGAACTACTCACTTCATCTGTCGATTTGTTGCTTACGACATATGATGCTCAGATTAGTGCGGTGGTTAATCCAATAGCAGTAGCCGCCCTTATCCTTGGTGCCGCAGGTGCGATTCCAGAACACGGAATAGCAATCATTGCTGCCATGAGGGGAAAGGTTGGCATCGCAGTTGGAAACCTGATGGGAGGGGTTCTTCAGATTCTGCTTCTCGTTATGGGGGGCATTGGAGTTTTTGTGCCAATACCAATGAATCGCTACGTTCTATTTCAGATAGTCGTGATTGCAGGCAGCTTATGGTTCCTGAAGCAGGCTATAACTGATGATCATAAGCTAGATACATTCGAGGGCATGATGATAATATTGCTACAAGCGTATGTATTTGCACTCCTTATTTGGGGAACGCCTATATGACATGAGGGAGAATTGACCGCAGGTCGTTCTCCTTGATTGTCAACATGGCAGAGTCTGCGACCTCTTCATCCTCAGGCCTGAACGCAATCGAGAGACCCACCACACCAAAGACAGAGATATCGTTCCTACCGTCGCCTACAAATGCGGTTTCTGAGAGTGGGACATTGAAATGATTGCAGATATGCTTCAGCTCTTGCACTTTTTCACCCCAGCCAACATGAACCTCAACTTCCCCGGTTAAAATCCCATTCTTGTGAATTAAGCGATTGGTGAGAACGTACTCAATTCCAAGACGTTTGGCAACATTCTCGGCAAGGATATCTAACCCTCCTGAGAGGATAGCAACATGAATGCCGTGCTCCTTGAGATTGGCCACAACCTCAGCCGCCCCTGGCACCAATTTGGTGGCATTTACCAGATTCAGTACTTCATCAAGAGATTGACCTTTCCAAAGGCCTGCATCCAAGTAGGCCCATTCATTATAAGAAATCTCACCGGAAAAATACTGGTCATAATAGAGCTTGCCTTCCCTTTCTGTATTGAAGTACTCGTGAAGCCTCCACCAAATGGATGCATGGCTTGTTAGCGTCCCATCAACATCGAAGACAACGAGTTTTACAACCATCTAGGGATAACTCCGGTGGAGGGAATGAATAATGTCACCGTTGAGCCTCACGCTCACGCTCTTCCTGAGCCTCCTTCTCAAGGTCAGCTAGAAGTTCATCAATTCTCTTTTCTTCGGACTTGACTTGCTCTGCGGGTTTTGCAGCTGTAGCAGCGGGAGTCTGTAGGGAAGGAAGAACTCCCTCCTTCTCAAGAAGGACCTCTGCTTCCATAGCCTCTAACTGCCGTTCAATCCGCTCATCAGACTCTACGGTCGATTCACCTGTCGAGAGATCTTCAGAAAGCAGCTCTCCAGCAATAGTGATATGCTCAAACGACTCAGAGAGCTTATCTAGCTGCATCTGTATCTCTGTTGGGCTCAGCATTGCCCGGGCATCTGTCAGGGCGTCGTTTGCAATGGTGAATGCCCTCAATACTTCAGCCTGATCCTTTGCCTCCTCTATGTTAAGGAGCGCGGTTTCAAGCGTCAGATACTGTTGCTGGTATCGTCCGCGTCTACTCTCCAATTCAACAACGATTGAAAGGTGTGAACGGGCAGTATCGCGATCTCCTTGCGACATAGCCTCCTTGGCCTTCTTCTGCTCCTCTGCTCTTCGTGTATCTAATCTTCTAATTCGCAAAGTCAGAGCATTCATAGTACCCTTGATTTCGAGCATGCCTCGTTCGGCATCTACCTTTTTCTTTCCACTTAGGAAGCCCATAACGTCCACCGAGGATAGGCCTTGTTCTGTTGTGATGTCATCACTTTGCCCATTTAAACGATTGGAATACAGTCCCTGACATCCAAGATACATGTCTCTCCAAGACAATAGGGTTTTAGAGCCGTTTGCTTGGAATTGAGATGAGGCTCAATTCATGACACTAACAAGAGACCTTGCCAAGGCTGTAGATGCTGCAAAAGACGTGATACTGAACAACCTTGCAGAATCACCTAAGCTAACAGGTGAAACCAATCAATACGGGGACAAGATACTGCTTCTGGATTTGAAAGCTGAAGATGCAATTCTCGAAGTCATTCAACATGTAGATACTCCAATGATGATTCTTAGTGAAGAGCAAGGTCTCATTATACCCCAAGATAGACCAGAATACGTTGCAGTCATTGATCCAATAGATGGTTCAGCTAACATCAAGAGAGGTTTGCCCATTTGCTCCATTGGCATATCTGCAGTCCGCTTTTCGGAGAAGATGACAACTGATGATGCTGAGATTAGCATTATTGCGTCCGTCTTCTCAGATGAAACCTTCATTGCTGAGAAGGGGCAAGGAGTCAGAAGAAACGGAAAAACCGTAAAGGTCGCAGACTCAATACCGTTGGAAAGAGCCATCATTTCTTATGATACAAAGAAATCAGGCGATGAATCATTCTTGATGAGTTCCATGAGGGTGATACGGGGAGTCCATGATATAAGACGGTCTGCGAGCAATCTACTAGATTTATGTTGGTTGGCATCGGGCGCTCTCGATGCGATGGTGGATTTGAGAGGCATGCTCCCAATTGTCCACGTATCAGGTATACACATGGTATTTGAAGCGGGTGGCTATGTGGCTGAAGCGGATGGTAGGAGGCTCAATCTCCCCCTTGTGGCAGATCAGATGATGAGCTTTGTAGCAGCATCAGATGAAGCTACAGCAAATGAGATACTTGCACTCTTTAGGGGCGAATTATGAAAGGTCAAATCTAATCAAGCTCTTCCTCTTCGGAATCAGAGGCGACTTCATCAGTGGTTTCTTCAAATTCCTCTTCTTCTTCCTTGTCTGCGTCCTCTTCCTCCTCGGGCTCTGTTTCATCAACCTCTTCCTCCTCTTCTTCCTCCTCTTCGTCCTCATCTATATCAGTAGAGGGGATAAGTCGGTTGACATAGAAATAGCCAATGAATATGCTTACCAATGATAGTGCAAGTGTTACCCAGAAAGCACCACTGGTACCAAACCACGCAACAGGGTTGATTACTAGCTCATTACCTGCGGCTCCAAGGACAACAGACTGGAACCATATTGGAATTCCAAAAGATAGGGGAATGCAAATTACCACTAGCAGGATAATGGACATGATGATTTCAGCTGTATAGACCAGGATTCTCCGTAGTGTGCTATCTACCGCTTTCCTTGCAGTCGACATTTCGCTCGCCTTGGATTGCCGACTTGGGCTTGCCTTTAAAACCTGCCGTCATTGGCGGTGACAGAAGAAGAATGGGATTCGCACAGGGAGTCCGAGAAAGAGTTTGTCAGCGCGTGTATTCGTTGACAGATGATTGAGAGGAGGGAGAGGGAGGAGAGGAGAGGGTTTCGGACTCCCTGTTCACTATGAGTATTGTATAACTAGTATATAAGTGTTTATCATATTATATATTAGCATCTATGAGTGGCTATAGGCCGACTTAAACTGTTCAAAAAGGATGAATGACTTCTCCCGTGAGAAAATTGAGCAGAAGGGAAAAGCGGGGCCGGAGAACGCTTGAAGGAGGAGAGAGAGATATGAGAGAGAACGGCCCCTAAACCCTTCACAATTAGTAGCCATTAATACATATTTAAGCAAATCTTGTTTGAGGATAAATTTACCAGATAAAGCGCGCTTTTTCGTAAATGAATTCGAAGCCGGGAGCCTATTTCTGGAAGCATTCTAAGCGATTCTGGATTTTACCTCTTCTACTATCTCGTGTAGTGAGTTGAAGACTTGAGAAGCCCCTGCCTTAATCAAATCCTCCTTTGGAGTTTCGCCAGTGGTCACTCCCCAAAACTCAATTCCGGCCCTTTTTGCAGCAGCTGCGTCGATTCTGGCATCACCAACATATACTACCTCATTAGCTTGCACTCCGACATCACTCATCAATTTCCGGAGACCTTCAGGGAATGGCTTGGGACTGGGAGATTCGTTTCTGGTCTGAATCACATCAAATAGGTCTTGTAATGGAAGCTGTTTCAGAATGAGATCAACAGCAGTTCTTCCATTGTTTGTAAGGATTGCAGTCCTTAGTCCGAGGGCCTTAAGCTCACGTACAACATCCATCGAACCATCGATAAGCGCAGCGTTTGTGGCGGCCCATCCTTCATGCCCACTGAGTGTCTTGTCAATCTCTTGCTCCATGCGCTCCCACTCAATCTCTGACACACCTTGTGAGAAAAAATAATCCCTAGCCTTCACCCTAGAGCTTGAGATTCCATCAGCTGGATCGAATAAATCATTTGGTGCACCCTGACCCCAATAGTACTCTTTTGTATCCCTCCTCATGGCATCAAGTGGCAGAGCTAGAATTGTGAGAGTGCCATCAAGATCAAAGAAGACCGCCTTCAACATTATCGAACCGCCGACTCTCTCGCATCGCGTCAGCCTCTTAAGGTTAGTCCTCAGCAGTTTCCTTCAGAAACTCACGAAGGTAGGTACCAATGGAATCAAGGTGTGTCAGATAGAAATGCCCCTCCCCTTTGAGCGCAACAGCCTGTACATCACTCCTTCCGAGAATCTTGGCCAGAGTCCGCATGTCATCAAATGGAACCATGTTGTCGTTGGTCCCATGGAACATCAATGCTGGGCATTGAATATCAGATAGAGGTTCTAGCCCACTGGTAGCTTCTTTGGCCAAATCGAGAGACGCGCTGAATGTCACCAAGAAGTCTGCCTTGGCGCTTGATGCTAGATGAAGAGCAACAGATCCGCCAAATGAATAGCCAACAATTGCTAGGGAATCCCTGTTGGTTTTATGAAGAAGTGCTTTTGACGCCCCTATTGCATCTTGAATGGCACCTGAGAACCCCCTGTAGTCTGCCTGAGAGCCAACACCTCTGAAATTGAACCTAAATGTTGTGTATCCCAAATCCAGAAGGACATCATCAGCAAATCTGATGACTCGATCATCTCGATTGCCCCCATATAGAGGATGAGGATGAAGGAGTAGGGCAACGTCTTTGAATGGCAGATTGGGAGTACTCAAAATCCCTTCTATCTGGTCATCACCAACAGTGAATTCTACCCTTTGAAAATTCATGCCGATTTCTCCGCTTAAGAACTGTTCAGTGCCTATGACATAGTTAGCTGTATTATTGTATTGTCCTTTATGGAGCAATCAGATTTAAGGAAAGAAGCAAAATCGCTGAATGAGGCTTCCAGTTGAAAGAGCTTGAGAATATTGATACTTCTGACATGAACGCAATGGTTGCATCGTTCCCTCAAATGCTAAGATCAGGCAGCCCAAGTGATGGCTTTCTGAGTGAAGCAGAGAGAATTCAAAAACGGGGAATTGATGGCATTTGTCTTATTGGCATGGGAGGCAGTGCTATAGCAGGCGAGATTGTCAAGGGTCTATTGGTTGATAGGGCTGAGAAACCTATTCTAACTATCAGAGATTACATCCTCCCCAAGACTGTAAATAGCGGTTGGATTGTGGTCGCAGTCAGCTACTCTGGAAATACTGAGGAAACGATAGCAGGCTATAGAGATGCAGAATCTCGTGGATGCTCTATTTTTGTCCTCACAACAGGGGGGGTCCTACTTGAGGCATCTGATGAATCGCGATTGCATGTGATGCCAGCAGGATTCCAGCCAAGGGCCGCTCTGCCCATCATCTTCGCCGGCATTCTTCCTCTTGTTGAAATTCTGCTGAATTTGAAATTGACCAACCTACAGGAAGTTTCAAGGAATTTGGAACTGGCGGCAACCAAGTGGGATTCATCCAATCTCAAACCCGGAAGCCTTGCCAAGTCACTCAAAGACAAGATTCCCGTCCTCATAGGATGGAAGCATTTGATTCCAGTTGCCTATCGGGCAAAATGCCAGTTCAATGAGAACTCAAAGGTCTTTGCTTCGAGCGTTCAGATTCCAGAGATGTATCATAATGAAATCGAAGGCACACTCTCTTGCAAAGATTATCCCATTTCACCAGTCTTCCTTAGAAGTCGAGAAGAAGACGAAAAAACTAGGATAGGAATCAAATCCGCAGCCGCCATCTTCGAGGAGAATGGTTGCCGCCCAGAACATCTGGATCTCAAGTTTGGCTCCAGAATCGAGGAAATCCTCGGAGTCATCATGTACTTGGACCTTGTATCAGTGAGGCTAGCAGAAATCCGTGGAGTTGACCCGCTGTCTGTTGAGAGAATCGCACAGCTGAAGAAAAGACTAAAGATTAGAGAAGAGTGACTCCTTCATAGAAGAATCCGACTGTGCGCCTATATAGATCAGTGGAGCTCATCACAGAATAATTATATCGTACTGTAAGACTCCAAGTCCAATTTACTGAGTTGTATGCTTCGTATAACACATCCTTGTCTTTATCCTCTAAGATATCACTTCCAATATTGTGATTCTCATCGTAACCTGCATGCAAGGCCTCTTGTTGAAAACTGAAATCCCTTCGAAATGTAGCGTATACTATAGATTGTTCGTTTAAGTGTGCCAATATTCGAATATACACAAGATATGCTTCCCCCTCTATGTCATCGGGGGCGTTGAAATTAAGCACAAAAGAAATGGTGGGATTCACGCTATAATTGGTCGGATCGATATTTGTGACTGTGATATCATCAACTTCTACTTCCACGAATTCTGCAAGTGCAACGCTATTGCTGTAATAGCTTGCATTGCCAGCCAGAAGAGCCGCGCTTATGATGCCTGAAGCGATTAATATGATTATAATCAAGTCTTGGATTCTTTTACCCTCGAACATCTGGCTGCACCGTTCCTCCTGAGCGTTCAGCTCAATATCTCCCTTACGCTTCAGGCATGTCAAATTGAACTAGCAGACAGATTAGAGATATGCAATTATTTGAATCAACCAGGGATAGATGGCAAGTAGTGCAGGAATGGGAATCCCAGGGAGTGGCTCCTGCTCCCTTAGGAGGAAAGCGACATTGATGATGACCCCTATAACGGCAAGAGCCATGGACCCGGCCCATACATATACGGGGAAATACAGCAGGGCATGAGTAGATATCATAGAAAAAGCAACAAAGTCACCTGCTCCGACTGCTATGCTTTGAGATTGGATTCTGGTGTAGTCGAAAGGATCTGAACCCGCTTTCTCACTCATCCTGTCGGCCTTTGCAGCAGGTGAGTACCGTATGAGCAGGTAGTCCTCGACCACGAGTGTCAAAATCAATACTATCATACTTGAGGATATGAAAGAAACTCCAAGGAAAGTTCCGAAGACACTTCCATAGAATGCAGCAAAGAGATTCCTCATGAGGGGGGGTATTGCATCCATCATGATGAACACAATGGAAAACATGAACACGCCAAGAGAACCTAATGAAATGAGGGATGGAAAGATTGTGTTTGATGTGCCCTTGAAGAGGATGAGAAGTAGAGACTGCCCTAAGACGAAGAACACCACCGAGAGAAGGGGAGAAACAATGAAAGCAACCATGATTCTGCGACCACGTGCAGATCGCCTCTCTAGCATCCAAAAAAGTGATAGAACTATCACAGACCCTAAGCAAGTTGAGATTAATGCCTGAATAGCTAGTTCAGCTAATGTGTAGGTTCTTGCGGGACTCGAAAAAACCTCGTTGAAGAGGGGATTCCCAAGTATTGCAAAGCCCATTATGGATCCGAGTAAGAAAGGTAGAATTGAAACTATTATGAGGATTCTTCGAGACCTATCTAGCTCCATCAGTAATCTAGTCAGGCAAGGATTTCTCTTTTAAAGAGAGTCGGATTCACGCAAAGCAATAGATGTGAATACTTAAGCATTTCAAAAAAAAAGAAGGGGGCGGGGACAGTTGTCCCCAAATGATAGAACTACTTCTGTCTGAGAAGTACAAAGCCACCGACCAGGATGACCACTGCAGCACCCACAGCACCACCAATGATCGCAAGTGTAGGATCAAAGGGTGGCGGAGGTTCAGGTGTTGTCGGGCCAGTTGGCGGAGTCGTCGTTGGCTCGGGATGCTCAATCGCATATGCCCAGTTTCTACGGGTTAGCTCAGTGAACTCGTTGTCGATGTATTCCGTAACAACGAACGGACCCTGCACGATGAGAGGATCACCACCCTTGACTGGATCCCATACATTCCATCCTTCTAGACCATAAGGTTCAATGATGTGCTTTGGTAATGGGAATGTCCTGAATGCCACATTCTCGAAGTTCCAGAATGACTCCCGATTCAATTCAACTACGAACTGGAATGGTGTAGCTGCATATGCAGCTGTCATAGACTGAATAGTGGCGGTGGCTCCATTGGGATTGCCGTACGCCAGACCATCCTTGAAGTAGTTGAATGTGAATGCGAAGTCTTCAGCAGTCACTGGCTGGCCATCACTCCAGGTTGCATTCTGTATCAGGTTGAATACAAACCGGTGGTTGCCCTCCGGTACTATATCAGGATGAGTAGCGTGGGTCTGAATCTCCCATGACTCTGCCAGCACGCCGACGTATTCGGCATTCTCATCCTTTTCGATTAAGCCTGGCCACATCTCAAAGTGAATGGCCCAGCTATAGTAGCCAATGGACGACATCACGTTGAAGCTGTCAATGCCTAGTGAGGAACTCACATAGAAGGTGCCGCCATAAGGTCCACCTGCAGATTCCTTTAGGTGTACCTTCATGCTGGTCCAGAAGTTGGGGAAGTTTGCACCTAGCTGTGGGACATGACCCTCCCACTTGTCCGTTCTGATGGCTGAGAAGGCCTTGTTGTTGTAGGCAATGACTCTAGGACATTCGTAGTGTAGAATATCCAGCATTGGACCAATCGTGTCACGTACGTCCTGCTCGGTCTTGGCATTTAGAAAAGCATCCATATAACTGTCGAAGGTGGCATTTCGGAAATTAGGCTCGTTGAAGTAGTCCACACCGTAGTACCCACCATAGTAGTCACCGTACATGTAGTATACAGCGTTGAAGAAGTCCTCCCTGAAGCTGTAGCCAGAGAAGACGATCCACCAATCAGGTTCATGGAAGTACAGCTTATCGATGTACGTATAGAAGTCGGTCATGAAGGCTTCTGCTTGAAGACCGATAGAATTGAGCGTAGCGGCACCGATGATTCCAGCCTGACTCGACTGGAAATCGTCGGCGTGGGCTGCAACTTGAATCACACCGATCTCCGAACCATCAGGATTCTCACGCCAACCATCAGCATCGATATCGATGAGTCCCGCATCATCTAGCAGCTGGTTAGCTATTGCAAGATTCTCTTCATAGTAGTAATATGTGAAGTCCTCCTCAGTTGTCCAAGGACCTGGGGGAACCATGGCATCCCATGGTCGCGACTCACCGGCCCAAAGCACCTCGGAAACTTCATACTTATCCAATGCATAGGCATAGGCCCTTCTAACACTAGTTATGTTGAGCGGATACCTATCACAGTTGAATGTATAAAAGCCAAAGCCATTTCTCCAGTCGCCATATGCTTCCACGTTATCCGCAGCTGCAAGCTGAGGAAGATACGTGGTGTCAATAGATGACTCCCATATCATATCTACTTCGCCGTTGATAAGCGCTAACATCTGTTGTTCAGTGTTTGGTTGAACCCTAAACACCATCTTATCGATATACGGACCATTCTTGGACACACTTGGGAGTCCAGAATATGGCAATGTTTGCGCTGTTGCAAAAATAGGCGAGATAGACATGAGGAGAAAGCCAGCGACGAGAAAGGTAGCTATAGCTACTCTTGTTCGATTACTTAGCATATTCTCTCTATCTCCTATCCCCGAGTCGAAATCGGATAGCAATGTCATTCTAGTAGGTGATAAAAATGTTATGATGTGATGAGAAACATCCTTTGACTTCGAAGGGAAATCGAATTGGATGATAAGGTAGGCGGAATGGATTAGACCTTCCAGCCTTGATCAAATTCGCTTATTCTCAGAAACTGCCACTACCCGTACTTGATACGCGGGTCAAGGTACCCATATAACAGGTCAGCAATAAAGTTCGCCAACACTGCTGTAATTGCCACTATCATAAAGATAGCCTGAACGACGGGATAGTCTAATAGAATTAGACTGTCGAAGATATACCTCCCAAGGCCAAACCAGTTGAAGACGGTTTCCGTGAGTGTCGCTCCATTAATGAGGAATCCGAAAGTAATTGCTATCGCTGTCACCATAGGAAGCATTGCGTTCTTCATACCATGCTTGTATAAGACCTGGTTCTCGTCGAGCCCCTTTGCCCTAGCTGTCAGAATGTAGTCTTCAGTCATTACGTCAATCAGGTTATTTCTCATGTAGAGGAAATATCCGCCATAACCACCTATTCCCAGGGCTATCATTGGGAGCAACAGGTGGAGAAGGATATCGCCGGCAATCGCAATTGCACCAAGCGGCTGGTCCTTAAAGGCGATCCAAACCTCATAGCTTATGGTTCCTCCTGAAGGTAGTCCGATACCTCCTTCGACCAATTCCGCAGTCAGTGCGGGCAGCGTATAGGAAAAGAACAGCAGCAATATCATTCCCATCCAGAATATGGGAAGTGAATAAGTGAACAAGGCAAGTGTGACGGCGCCGACATCCTTTCGTGAGCCAGGATCTGCTGCTGCCTTAACGCCAGTCCAAATCCCCAGAACAATTGCAACTATTGAGGAAGTACCCATTAAAAGGAGTGTGTTCGGCAGGCGAGCCATAATCTCATCCATGACGGGTCTCTGAGTTTGAAATGAGAAACCAAAATCTCCGCTGAACATATTCACAATATAACGCCAGAACATGTAGATCCAATCAAAGATGTCTGGATCCGGGACCAGCCCATAGTTCTGATATAGATATTGGAGTGATTCATATGGCATTGTAGCCCTTTGCTCTGGGCCGATCATGAGGTCCAGTGGACTAACACCAAGCAGAAAGGTTGGAAGTCTGAATATGAAGAAATTGAAGCAGACAACAGCTACTATGAGAAGAAACATGTAGATAGTTCTTCTAATCACGTATTCGCGCAGTCCCATCTGCAGACTCTCCGTCGTCATGATGATTAGTACCTAGCTTCACTAAGTACCTATCTGATTGGTAGTACAGAACTCACTTCCTAATAAGGATGATGTTCAAAGAGTTCTTAAGAGGCAATATTGGATTTTCACTTGGGGTACGGCGACGCGTCAGGTGCGTTATGAATCTATGCTACTTCAGGTAAGTAGGAGAGAGAAGAGGCGTTGGTGCCTCTTCCTCTTTGTTGCTTATCTCTCACGTAATCTTGGATTTAACACTTGATCCAGTGTGTGGCCAATGAAGGTGAATGCTAGGCTGATTGCGGTAATCATCAGTCCCGGAAAGATCACTACCCACCACGCACCATTTCCAAAGGCACCGCCGATTTGAGCGTCAGCCAACATCCGACCCCAGCTTGGTTCACTAGGATCAGTCAGGCCTAGGAACGAAAGCGCCGATTCAGATAAAATGGCTGCGACTACGCCCAAAGTAATGTCTGCGAATAGAAGGGGTGTCACATTAGGCATAATGTGTCTGAAGATAATGTAGGTATCAGTGGCTCCAATCGCACGTGCAGCCTCCACATAGCTCTTGTTCTTCTCCGCCAATACTTGGGAGCGGATAAGTCGAGAAGTTCCCGTCCACCCAAGAATTGCTATCACTATGATTATTGTATCTACTGAAGGACCCAAAAATGCCGCGAGGACCATTAGTAGCGGCAAGCGTGGTATCACCAAGAGAAAGTCCACTACACGCATGACGACTTCGTCAACCTTCCCACCAAAGTAACCTGATATCAGTCCCACGGCAACGCCTGCTGCAGTAGATAGAGAAGCCGCAATAAGACCTATGTACAATGAGATTCTTGTTCCATAAACCAACTGACTCCATGCATCAGCGCCCTTGTCTGTTGTGCCTAAAATGCCAAAGTAATCGCCGAAAGCCACACATTCCAAGTGTGTGATTGTTGCCGTCACCGACCCGTTGTAGAATGTCCAAGGTGTGGGACCA
Source organism: Candidatus Thorarchaeota archaeon (assembly GCA_048882485.1). GTDB lineage: Archaea > Asgardarchaeota > Thorarchaeia > Thorarchaeales > Thorarchaeaceae > SMTZ1-83. The sequence continues at coordinate 39,441 of JBHLRP010000002.1, read as the reverse complement.
GTGGCGTTGCTTGCGAACGAATATGTGGGTGCGAGGCCTACAGCCACTGTAAGAGTGTCAGTTGGATCCTGTTGCCCTTCGCCTTCATCTATCATGCCCTCCCAGCCCTCCAATATATCAAGGAACCCAAGGTCAACAGGCCGATTGACAAGGTTTCCAGTGTAGGGGGGCACAGATTGGAAGATTCTTGTCCAATTACCAGACGAATCAATTAGCCAGACCATCAACTCAAACATCTTGCCACCATACTCGTTAGTAAGGAAGTCCCCTGATGTTTCTATAATGTAGCTCACACTTACGTTAACATCTTTTGGAAGACGCTCATATTCCCACTCAAATGACTGGGTATAATAGAGAAAGTCCAGTGTATCGGGCAAATTCTCATCGGAATCAGGCGGTGATCGGAATTCTATACTAGTGTTAGCAACATGTATCCATTCGAATGTTATGTTGCTTTTTTCGTCGGGTGATGCGGCAAAATTCCGTGCACCAATGAATTCGCCTGAGCTGCCCTCAAGGATGACCTCGCCAATCGATGCAGAGTCCAGATCCGGGTCTGGCAGGTAGTTCCTAGTAACTACCCCAGTAGGATCGAAAATCTCCGTCCACTGTGGTGCCATGAATCTTGGGCCAACCTTAACCGAAGGTGAGGGGTCATGAGTGGCAAAAACTGGAGCGCCAACTGCCATGACTAAGAATATCACTAGTGCAAGGACTCCAAGTAGTCCCATTCTATGCTTGCGGTATTCCCACCAAAATCCAGATATGCTAACGTACCAGCCACTATCTTTCCAACGTGCTCTACTTGAATCAGACAATTGGCAACCTCCGTTGCGCGGGCTCAGGAAACCAGCAATATAGCCGGTTTTCTTGAGTCATTTGATAACTTTGAGATGCGCTAGCGGACCTATAAAAAAGGCTTCGCCTTCTGGTATTTGTTATTAGTTTAACGGAATCAGCAATGCATAATTCGGAAATATGAATACAATTGCTAATTTGTTTCCTCAAATGACTCTGTGAAGGGGTCAGGACCAGAAATATCTTCACTCTCAACTCCCTCCTCAGGCAATGTGGCGTCCTGGTCGTTCATCCTCGCCTGTCGGTCTTTCATGAGTTGCCTTGTCCTTCTTGCAGAAACCCAGAGGTCAGCAAAGACCATTCCGACGAGGAACACCGTTAGTGAGCCAGCAAGCGCAATGACTGTCCCTATGAATCTAAAGTAGGGATGTGCCAGGTTGAGAAGTAAGCCCCCGATCATAAGGAAAATTGGAATCAGTAGTATTCGCTTTCTGGGCTCCCTTTGAGTTCTTGGAAATGCTTTTACTCCCATAGCAACCATTGGCTGCAATCAATCTATCCCTTTTTACGGTTTCGAACTCGACTTGCTTTCTATTGGTTTGGGTTCAATAGGCCCGTTCTCCCTGCGCATATGATAATTCTGGGATTAATGATAATGCTCTGGCTCTAGATGCGACTTATCGAATTGAAACTTGTGAAAGAGTGAAATATCCAGTTGTAATCACTGCTAATTCCGTTAGGTATTTAAGATGTACACCTGACCCCCCTGATTTAGTGGGGACTGGATTAGGTATCCCAGAGAATTATCTCACTCCCTGCGGAGATAGGAATCATGCCGCTGCTTGACGTTAGGAACCTACGAATGTATTATCAAACACAGAAAGGTCTTGTAAAGGCGGTAGATGACGTTTCACTCACTCTTGAACTGGGTGAGTCTATTGGACTGGCTGGGGAGAGCGGCTGCGGAAAAAGCAGTCTTGCTTATTCCATAATGCAGCTTCTTCCTGCAGCAGCGAATATAGTGGGAGGCAACATATACTTCAAAGGAGAAGACCTGTTGGGCATGAGCCCGAAAGAAATGCGGGACGTCAGGTGGAAGAATGTTGCTATCGTTTTCCAAGGCGCGATGAACGCACTGAATCCAGTTTTTGAGATAGGCGAACAGATTGCAGAAGCGATTCTGATGCATGAGAGCGTGACTGAGGAAGAAGCGCTTGATCGGTGCTCCAAATTGTTTGAGATGGTTGGTCTTGATTCGGATAGAATTCATAATTATCCTCATGAGTTCTCAGGTGGAATGCGGCAAAGGGCGATGATCGCAATGGCTCTGGCCTGCAATCCAGATTTGGTGATTGCTGATGAGCCGACCACGGCTTTGGACGTCACGATTCAGGCACAGATACTGAAATTGATGCAGAAACTGCAGAAAGACCTTGGACTCTCATTAATCCTGATCACTCACGATCTCAGTGTAATAGCAGAAACCTGTGACAAGACTGCCATCATGTATGCAGGTCGCATTGCGGAACTTGCAGATGTTGTATCTGTATTTAAAGAGCCAATCCATCCGTACGCGACAGGCCTTGTGGGTGCAATTCCAAGCATGGTTAAGGCTGAGAAGAAGAAACTGACAGCTATTCCAGGATCACCGCCTAACCTGATAGTTCCACCTCCGGGCTGCAGATTCCATCCACGCTGTCCTTATGCTCAGGACATCTGTTCCAGAGAGGAGCCAAGATTTGAGGAGATCGAACCTGGTAGGTGGGTTTCTTGCCACTTTGCAGAGCAGCTTAAGGGCGAGATCAAGGTAGACTTGGAGTAATGCAAAGATGACAGCCAATGAATCAACCATTTTCCAGCATTCAGCCGACATACGAGAGGGCGAACCTCTAATTGAGGTTAGGAACCTGAGAAAATGGTTTCCAGTAAACACTGGGTTTCTTTCATCTATTCTATACAAGCAAGAGTTGTTTGTGAAAGCAGTTGACGGCATCACCTTTGATATTGTTAAAGGAGAGATTCTAGTACTCGCTGGAGAATCGGGATGCGGAAAGACCACTACAGGACGATGCATTCTCTATTTGGAAACTCCGAGTGACGGTAACGTAGTCTATGCCGGTCGAGACTTAGCAACACTGGATAGAAACGAAATCAAAGAATTGCGTAGGAGAATGCAAATTACCTTTCAAGATCCTTATGAATCACTCAATCCGAAAAAGAGTGTCTATAGCATAGTTTCAGAACCCTTGACGGTGCACAAGATTCCACTTACTCCTAGTCAGAAGAGACAGCGAGTGTTGGAGGCAATGGAAAGCGTTGCACTTGTCCCCGCAGAAGACTATATTGATAGATATCCACACGAGCTATCAGGCGGACAACGTCAGAGGATATCTGTGGCGCGAGCACTCATTCTTCATCCTGAGTTCATGGTGGCAGATGAGCCTGTATCAATGCTTGATGTGTCTATCCGAGCAGATATCCTGAACCTTCTGCTGGATATCAGGGAAGAATTCGCTCTAACCTACCTATTCATCACACACGACTTGGCTGTTGCCACATACATTGCTGATAGAATAGGAATCATGTATCTCGGAAAAGTCATGGAAATTGGACCTGCTCACGAGGTCGCGTTCAATCCAATGCACCCATACACCCGGGCGCTCATCTCAGCAGTGCCCTCTGGTGATCCCACAGTGAAAAGGCGTGTCGAATCACTGAAGGGCGAACCGCCAAGTCCAATTAATGTTCCTCCTGGCTGTAGGTTTCATCCCAGATGCCCCTATGCGCAGGAGATATGTGTGCGCGAGATGCCGGAAGATAGAGACATGGGAGATGGCCATTTTGTTGCCTGTCACTTCGCCGGTGAATTGGGTGATGCTCCTTCATTCTAAGCCAACTAGATAGCAGCAATTAGCATCCGAGTCATACTCAATGCTCAAAACACATAAGCAATCAAGAAATTGCTACTAGAGGAGATGAAATGGGAGAAGATACGACTGATAGATCCAAGTTTCTTGAGGCAATCAAGAAATGTCTCTCAGATGCTTCTGGGTTCTTACAGGATGCGATGGACGCTCTCGATGAAATAGGGAAAGCTTCGACTCGCACAGCTATGACAGGAATCTTTGGTGGTATCATACTAAAGAATTCAGAGGGCAACTATAGAACTGCTATAATCAATCTAGATGCTGCTGAGAAAGCTCTGCACCCCTTGGCAAAAAGAGTCCGCGATGGCAGAGTAAATGAGTCGCACTTTGACAACCCCAAGGCCCTTCTTCTACTAAGAGATATTATAGACTTCGACTATGGGATTTTGATCAAGTTCCTCTCAGAGCGGAGAGGACGTGATTCTGTTTGGTATCGTCTTCGTGAAATCAGTGAAAAAACTGAAAACATACTTAACCTCGTGTCAGAGAATTAGAGATTGGGATAGGGACTAGCTTAATTAGCAAAACACTAAATCTCAAGTGAATAATCTGGGACTAGCCAAGGACTAATAATCATTGGTAGATCAGTCCACCACAGTTGAGCTATTGGCAGCAAGAATAATAACAAATCATGAGCTTTCTGTATCTCAGGACAAGGACCTGACAGCTGTCAAATATCCGCGAAGGTAGCACATGTGACGGTAAGTATATCGGATGAACTGGATAGAACGATTGAAGTTCTTCAAAAGGTCTTTAGAAGGGTTGCTGACCTTAACAAGGAATTGGAACCACTAGAGAACGAGCTTGGAGCGATGGACTTCGCCAAGAGCGGAATCTATGTTCTTGGCGCGTCCGCTGGGGTTGTCTGTTTCCCTACTGCGCTTGTTGAGGGAGATCCCATGAAGCCTATCCTTGATGGTGCAAGAGCAAGTGATGCGAAGATGCCTTCGATTGTTGAGGCGGCTGATCCTGAAGAATCAATGAGCACCTGCAATCGTGTTATAATGATGATGAAGAGAGAAATATGGAATAAGAGGGAAGCCATCCTTAAACCCAGTTTTTTGCTTGTTATACGCTGGGACCACATGTTTGAAGACTTGGAAAGAAGCAATACCGTTGTCCTAGGTAAACGCTATATCTCCGGGTCAGAGGATAGCTTGAAAAATTTGACAAAGAATCTGAAAAGGCTCGGACTCACAATTATCGAAGACTCAGGTCAATATGGCGGAGGCCCAATGACTTATGAACTCATAGAGGAATTCTCCAAATCTAGGTCACTACTAGTTGTTCAGCTCACCTTCTCCTATAGTGCTGCAACAGACAAGGCGAAGATATTGGCAATGTTAGATATGTTGTCATCATTTCAGGTGCAATCCCATGATAGATACAGGTCCTAGAGAAAGTGAGATGCACCTGCCGTTTGTCCACGGAATCGAAGTGGAACTTCAAGTGATCAAAAAGGATGGTTCGTGGATTCGAGGTGAAGACATACTCACCATCTTTGACAAGCTAATCTCGAATGCCAAGGTGTTGCTTGATAAGAGGATTCAAACAGCTAGAGTGGATTCTGTTAAAAAGAAGTATAGGCGTTCCAGTCAGACAGAGGAAGGAGAACGCGGCTCAAGGGTGGTGGTTGTATACGATAATCCAAAGGGAGAGCCGGCCGAATTTACACTTCTTGGACATGATCCCAATGTTACGAGTCTGACTTGGATACTAGAGATTGCAACTCCGCCCTGCACTTCGATTGAAGAGCTGGCATGGTGGATACAAACACTCATTGCCATCTCCTATGAGTCCCTCCCCAAGGAAGCTCGTGCGATTCTCATATCAACTGGATTGAATCCTGCTCAGGAATATCTCAAGAATCTCTCATTTGGAGAGCATCATCATATTCTGGGACCAGATGTAGATGGCAAGGTAAGAATAGCTGTATACAATATGCTTCGAAATTTCATCCCTCATCTCATTGCCCTCTCCGTTAACTCTCCATTCGAGAATAAGAAACCGACTGATGTTGTTGAAATTGATGAGGAGGGACGGACAAGGGCGCCAAGATGCAAGAGGTCAATTAGACTCATTAGAAATACGACCCAGCTTGGACCTACAAATGAGTTTGAACTCATTCCATATATGGTACAACCTGATAAGGAAGCCTTTGCGAGGCACGTGAATCGTAGTTATGCCAGAATGGTCGATATGTATCCATTTCATAGGCTGGGGACGGTTGAACTGCGAGTCTTTGACACACAATTGTCAATACCACGTAGGATTGGCATTGCATTATTGCTTCAAGCTCTTGCTTTGAAGGCCAAGAGAATGGTGGAACGGGGAGAGAAGATACCTAATGCTGGGGCGAAATCACTTGCAGCAAACCGTGAATCATCTGTTTCGGCGGGACTGTGGGGTCCGTTTCGACCGGGCACTGAAACCGATAATCCCGAATTCATGCAAATCTACAACCACATTATAGATGACGACGGTGCCATCGAGAAAAAAAGAAGAAACCGCTTCATGGGCGATGCTGTAGTATCAATGCTATATCTGATTCGAGATGAGTTGGAGGAGCTGGATGTCGTTGATAATCCATTTATGCAGTCCATTCTTATTTCGGTGTTTGGGAGCGAGGTCGTACCACCAAGAACTACCAGCGCAGACTTCCAGTTGGATGTCTACGCAAAATCGGAGATGAATATGGTAGTCCTTCTGAAAAGTCTGGCTGACATCACGAGAGAATGCTGTACTAACTGGGTATATGACCCACTTGAAGGAACACCAAAATTGCCTACATGGTTGTGCTGGTGGACTGGTCTCGAACCAGAGATTCTAACAGACATAGAGCAGCTTTTTGCAGGGCAGGAAGCTGAATTTGTCGTTTCACTCAGGAATACTGGTGATCGTCCTCTCCTCAACCTTGGAGTGGATTTTGCTATAGAAGATTCAGACCGAAATGTGGTCCACGAGGGTATACGAACCGTTCAAGAAATCAGCTCAGGTCAGATTCATACCGAACGAATTGCTTTCCAGACCACCAAGGATGTTACTGCGTACAACATTATTGTGACAATCACTCTAGCCGGGAAACAGATACACCTGACCGGAACATTGACCACATACTGGATGAAGGCCAACATCAAACCCGGCACCACGACACAATTCTCTGATGGGAAGACGCCCGTTCTTTATGTGGGCGACATTGAAACCAACTTCCCAGAAGCAACCGATGTAACAGTAGACATAGCAGTCATATCTCCGCGAAAAGAACGAGTACTTGCTATAGTAACGGATAAGCTTCATGTAGAGAGTCTGGACACATTGCTTTTCGACCAAACAAGCCTCCCAGACCTCATAGTCCCAACTGATGCTTCACATGGCGTTGAACGATGCATATTGCGGCTTAATCTTGTAGATGCTGAAGAAGAGCTAATCACCTCAGTGATGTCAAAGCCATTCTATATTGGATTCGCTAGGAAAGGCCCTCAACTTCTGTTTGATGCAGACATTAAGGGAGTCTATTATCCTGGAGATTTAGTTGTTGGCGAGATTGAACTCTCATCAAAGAAACATTCTATGAGCAAATCTGCATTTCTTATAGTCGAGTTTCGCTCTGATTCGGGCGAGCACCTTGAAATAGCTCGATTTGGCATTAAGGAGGTTACTGAGGCGACTGTGAGATTTACGTGGCGAGTGCCACCAATCGAATCAGAAGAGTTGTCACACCGTTCAGGTGTAATTGTATCCTCATTGGTGGACAAGGGGAAGGAAGTCACTTCCATAGAAACCACTCGTTTCAGAATCGATCGCCTCGGGGTTCTGCTCAATATTGACTCACTACGCGCTCCGGATACAGCTCACATTGGAGGCAAGATTGCTGGATGGTTGAGGGTTCGACGCAACACAGAACTAGGTGGACCAGCTGGATTGGTAGTTTCGCTGAAGTTCCCAGACGAGGATGAGCAAGCTATCCTTGAGCAGACGGTAAAGCAAAGCAAGAATCTCTCATTGGCATTTGGTCCCGTCACAATTCCAGAGCCAAAAGGGAAGAAGAAACCAGCTAGCGTAACCCTAACTGCAAAGCTGACATATGACGGCACAGTCATTGATCAGAGATCCACTGAGATAGCCCTATCCGATGGTCCTGAAGGACAGATTGCAAGCATGAGCTTTGCAGGAGTGCCTGCGTTTGTGTTGCCAGACGAGGAAATCAGGCCTGTCCTTCATCTGACTAATATCACAGGTAAGAAACTGAAGTATGAAATCAGAATAGAATTGGAGTCCATTGGAGGAACCGATCAACTTCTTAAAAGCTCTCGAACTCTGGAGCCGGGTCAGAGCAAGATTCTGCCCATAAAGCTGCGCGTGCCACTGAATGCAGAGATGAGTACGGCACATCTAAAGGCTATCGCGAAGTGCGGCAGACTCACTATGGAGAGAAAGGAGCGATTTAAGGTCAAGGCTATTGAGAGCCCAGTGTTTGATGTCGATCTCTGGATTCGAAAGAAATCAGGTGAGGATATACCCGGACTTGTCGCGAGGCTTACAAAGGTGGACCTCGGTGCCAAGATATGCGGTCTGAAAGAAGGCATGAAAGACCTAGGGATAATTCTCAGGGTTATGTCAAGAAGAGAGATAGTGAAACAGTTCAAGGCTTCGCTTTCCGATGTTGATGGGGGCGAAGAGGAAATCACCTTCCATTGGACTACACCCCCTGTTGATATGGTCACTGGATTCTACCTGGATGCCGTTATCACTCAGGATGGAAAGGCGCTTCCAGACAGGGCAGTTCGGCAGGACCAAAAGCAATTCACAGTGTACTGATTGATTTGTATGATATATCATACAAGTGTCTAACACTTCTAAGACCATAAAACAATCCTAGAAGAAAAACGATGCAGAGTTCGACATTTGTCTTTTCAATTAGCAAAGGTATAATAGGGACAGCACGGCCGCCATTTGTTAATCGGAGTAGTTTGCTGAAAGCAGGTATATGGTCATAGAACTGTATTAACATGGTGATTGTCGGAATCAACAAGTGAATCAATGACTGAAGTAACGTATTGCGGATGTGAATCTGATGCAGGAGCTATTGACCCACCCGGTAGTGTCCGGGCTTCTTGTGATGGCCCTAGTTGGCGTCCTCGCGTATAAGGCAGGATTTCTTGACATTTCAGGAATGATTAGCGCCTTTGTAGTGGGTTTTGCAGTTTGGTATACTGGAGGGCCACCTGCATTCACTATTCTGCTGTTCTTCTTCTTGACTTCTGGCCTAGCTACTAAATTCAAATACAAAGCCAAGGCGAAGCAAGGGCTAGCTCAAGAGGCAAAGGGAAAGAGGTCTTACAGGAATGTTCTAGCTAGTGGGATAATCCCTCTGTTCTTCTCAACTGCCTGGTACTTTGCTAGGACATATCCATCTTTGGGAATCGACCCCTTCTGGATGTTTGGAGGCTTCGTTGGAGCGGTAGCAACAACTGCAGCCGACACATTGGCTTCTGAAATAGGTGTATTTAGCAAAACCAAGCCTAGACTAATCACCAATCTAAGGAGAAAAGTCCCAAGAGGCACAATTGGAGCTGTGTCGCTTCTGGGTGAGGCTGTAGCCGCTGCAGCTGGTCTGTTGATAGGCATAATCGCCATTGTCTTTGCACTGATATCTTCTGGATCAGAGTGGGGTTCTGTCCCAGTTGCCAATGCTGCACAGTTCATGTTCATAATTCCATTGTCCATCCTTACAGGGTTCATAGGATGCAACCTCGATAGCTTGATTGGCGCTGTTGCCCAGAATAGATTCGTTTGCGAGATTTGTGGCGCTATCACAGACAAGGAGTTTCATTGCAGTTATGAAACAAAGTATGTGGGTGGATTCAAGCAGTTTACTAATGTCCATGTCAATCTGGGATCATCGACCATGGGTGCAACTCTAGGCATAGTTCTAGGTGCTGGATTGTTCGTATGGATTCTGGGTGGCCTGTTCTTCTGGATTGCTGCATCATCCAGCAGCTAGGTTCTTGGCTTCTTTTTCTGCTCATGCTTCATTCCCGCGGCGAACGCCTCTGATACGCTTGCTCCTTTAGCTAGCGATTGTAGGAATTTCGCCATGAACCATTGTGTGATATCTTCAGTTGAGTACTCGCGAACGTGCCAAATGGGCTTAGAGGCCTTATCCGTGAAGACCTTGAAAGCTTCCTTGTTTTGCATCACAATCAGAGCTGCATCTGTCACGCTCTGCAGTGTGGGAATGGGATTCGATCCTAGTTGTTTCTTGACCTCAGTCCATTCGCGCTTCGATATCACTAACACATCAATCTGACTCAGAACGGGCTCAATCTCGTGTACACCTCGCTTCCAGAAATGTGGCGAGCATCGATACACTGTAGGCACCCCATTTGCTTTTGCATAAGCTGCGATTGAAACTGCAACCTCAAGGAATATCTCGCCCAGATAGACCACTTTAGCAGTGCTAATGATATCCCAAGGCACTTGGGAAGGAGAAGTCAAGGAAAGTGCGGACATCTCTCCAATGCCAACCAGAGTTCGAGTACCTTCATCCTCATCAACTATGATAGTCTCGTTTGTGTGCTTTTCATCCTCCACTACAAAACGAGATACATCCACATTTTGGCTTGCAAGATTTGATATCACAGACCAGCCATCCTGATCATTGCCAACAGAGGAAACCAGCGTAACAGGAAATCCCGCATCTGAAAGGGCGATTGCTAGCTCCACTGTTGAGCCTCCAGGTTCCCGATGAGGAACACTACAGCCCATCTCTCCTCCCAGAGCAGGTATTTTCGAACAGCTGATTGTCGTAAAATATGCGGATGCGCCAAACAAGATGTAATCAGGTTTCTCATAAACTTGTGACCCTTTTAGGATGGCTGCAGCCCGCGTTCGAGCAAACACATCGAAGATCGCGGACGAATCAAGGCCGCGATCACGATATAGAGAAACAAGACTAGAGAGATAGTCTTCAAGCAGAGATGCAGTGAGATCACCAAGATCAGATGGAAGACTGGCGGAAAATAGACGGGCAACTCCCCATCCGATTTTCGTTAAAGTATGAATGACGACACGTTTTCCGCCTTCCACTGAAGTATCTGTAGTAATGAGATCGAACTCTTTGAGCGTGTTCAGGTATGAAAGTATGCTCTTATTTGAATGAGGCAGGCTCTGTACAAGATCACGTTGTAAAGCTCTGCCATTCTTGTCGAATGATGCAAGTACTCCAGATGCAACTTTTGCAGCAAGCACTTTCTTGATGAACAGCTGTTTATGCTTCAAGTCCTCCGGTAAGAACATTACATAGGGCCAGAGATTCTCCTTTGACGCCATTTCACTTGTCTCCAACATGTTCATATACTCGTTTAGGGCAGTGGTCTAGTGTACAAAACTGCCTATGTAGTTTACTGAAGTACATTTAGTGATGGTGGAAAAGAGATGTCGAATTTCTCGAAAACTGGCGCTTACCCGTGGGCTCTTGTGGGAATTTTCGCTGCAGTACAGCTAGTAATGACCATTTTTCCAATGACATTTGCAATAGGGACTGGAGGTGCTCTCACATTAGGCCTGATAGCAGCCCCAATAATTGGATATCTACTTGGACCGATTTACGGTATCATTTCAGTATTCATTGGTTCATTCCTTGGAGTGGCGATAGATGTCCTTGCACATCCCTTGCTGTGGCTTACTCCAATAGCTCCAACAACTAGCGCATTTATTGCTGGGGCCCTGAGAGTGAGAAAAGCACTGATTGTCCCCGTGGTCTATATAATTGCGATTGCTCTCTTTATGATCAGCCCAATTGGACTTCTGTCATATTATTTCCTGTGGTTCCATATCATTGCATTCCTGATGTCATTTCTATTCCTAATACCCAAAATCAGGACACCCATGTTGGATGGGCTTGATGGAACCAAAGGCATGAAGCCATATGTTGGTTTCTTTGCCATCTGGATTTTCAGTCTGATTGCGGTTCTTGGTGATCAATTGGTTGGTTCAGCAGTTGGCTCGTTCCTATTTGTTGCTTTAGGAACCGATGCGGCTACCGTGGCAGGATGGTATACGTTTATCATTTTCATCTACCCTGTTGAGAGGCTAATTGCATCATTTGCGGCTGCCTTTGTCATCTTTGCGCTTTCAATGACCCTATCCAAGTCACTTCTGCCCTTGCCGACTCAACCATGGGGAGAGGGAGTCTTGGAACTTTCTGAAGAAGAAATTGATGATTCACAAATCTAGAGAGTCTTGTCAGATATGAATGGAAATTTGGCGGCATCGAGACGAAGCTTCATATGCGTTCCCGTGAATTGACACACAGAACGGGGGTATCACATCCGTTTCGTCTAAGCTAAATGCTTGGACTAGGACAGGAGAAAATAGAGATTGCAGTTTATTGATCCATATTGGGGAACGGTACTCCTCATCGGATTTGTGTTCCTCTTCATACTGATGTTTATTGCTAGTGGAATCAAGGTCCTCAGAGAATGGGAACGCATTGCGATTCTTCGACTCGGTAAGTTCCAAGGCATCAAGGGTCCTGGTATAACTTGGGTCACACCAATTCTTGACAAGATTGCAATGAAGGTTTCCCTCAGGCTATTGACCTATGCCTTCAAGACAGAGAGGTCTCTAACGAAGGATAACGTTCCGGTAGTTGTAGACGCAGTCATGTACTTTCGAGTGATTGACCCGGAGAAAGCGATTCTCAGTGTCGAAAGGTACACTATTGCTGTCGAATTGGCTGCTCAAACCACTCTGCGAGAAACTACTGGAAAGGTCACACTTGATGAACTTCTAGCAGAAAGAGACAAGATAGCGGAACATTTGCAGGAGCTTATTGATGAGAAAACTGAACACTGGGGTGTTAAGGTCACATCTGTGGAAATCCGCGACGTTGTAATTCCAGCAGCACTACAAGACGCGATGAGTAGGGAGGCACAAGCTGAGAGAGAGCGTCGTGCAAGAATCACTCTGGCAACAGCTGAACTTGAAGCTGCGGAGAATATGTTGAAAGCAGCTAAGAGGTACGAAGAATCCAATGTTGGCTTTGTCCTCAGAACTTGGAATATCATGCAGGAGATATCAAAGAACGCGAACTTGATAATCATGGTGCCTACAAACATACCTGAAGTGGGTGTAACCACAGCTACAGCAGCTGCGATGTCTGCAGGCACTGGTGGACTACGAGTGCCCAAGAACAAGGGAATGGCTGATGAAGATTAGAGTAACACTGAGAGGTTGACATGATGGATGCATGGATTAAGGTCTTCGTCGTGCTATTGCTGATGTCACTGCTCAGTGTCCTCATTGGATATGTCCTGTTTGATCCATTTGTCGGATTGATTCTTGTGGCAATTGTGCTGACCCTGATGGTTGTGGCAGTTGAACCAGCAAGTGGCAAGGCAATGGCTCAGGTCATAGTTCCAATCGTGCTGATTCTCTTTGCCATGCAGGTCTTCTTCAGGCCAGAAACCTCATTTAATATCACACAGCTAATCGTCATAGCTGGACTACTCTTCCTGATGCTCGCTATTTTCACGGGGGGAGGAGGATTCGTTGACGGCGGATTTATAGATGCGAAAGTGACATGCAAACTCTTTCCATTCTATGGCGTGGCAATTCTGCTATCAGTGCTCATTGATCCAACAAGGACAATTACCGTCTATCTCATGGTAGGAACGGTCATGGGATTGATGGTGCTCTATGGCATATTCCTTCGGGGCTATGACAAGTGGCCCGAATTCTCGGAGTATGATAAGATGCATGATATAATTGCCATTTCAGACATCAATCCGACTGGCAAGGTGAAAGCAGGTGCAGCCATTTGGAGAGCCAGAACAGATGGACCGCCTATCAGTAAGGGAGAGAGTGTATCTGTCCGCGGGATAACCGGCTTGACAATGATTGTGGGCCACGAGGCCCCTGGGGAGTCTAATCAGCACTAGTCTATTATAGTCAGGGTCGGGTTTCCCCGACCCTCACTTATTCTTCAAAACTTCTTTCAGGAGCACCCAGATCAGTGATAAGCCAAATAGAAAACCAAGGACTGTCGTGATTCCCCATTCGATCTGAAATATCTCAACCATGTTCACGGGTTCTAGAGGGTAAACTGGAAACATGACGAATGCTACAATATTCCAAGCATAATGAAAGGCGATTGGAACCCACAGCCGTTTGCCAGACCAGAAATAGCTGTAGCTTAGAACCACTCCACCCAAGAATAGGTTGAATGTGAATATCAGAATCAGATGTATTGGAATAGTACCCAATGGAAGCCACCAGCCGAAGTGGAGTAATGCAAACAAGAGCGAACCGCCTAGAATGGCAAATGAACGTCCTACAACTAGCTCCATCCTAGTCAATAGATAGCCGCGATAGACTATCTCCTCGAAGAGAGCTACAGGGATTGTGAATATGATCTGGTTCGCAATCAGGTCCCCAGTTATATCAATAGCAGGTCGGAGGTCACCTCCAGAGAATAATGCAATCAAATAAACCAGCCCTGCTGCCAGAGCCCCAGCTACCCCACCTACGATGAGATGATGCAACGTTTTGCTTTCAGTCTGCAGTCCCAAACTAGTTACATCACCACCTCGCTCCCAACGCAAGAAGAGTATCACTGCAAAATACATCAGTAGATACAGACCGAAGAATTGGACTGTGCTGATGAGACCTCTAGTTACCTCATCCATTGATGCTGTGACAATCCCTATGGTTTCGTAAAGAAGATGAATCAGAAAGAGCGTCAAGGAGAATAGTAAGACTCGACGTGCCCCTAAATCATCGGGGCGTAAATTGCTGGCTCCCATATGTTACTGGAGGAGTTTCACACCTAAATCTCATCCGGTAAGGCGCGGTAGGATACACAAGAAGGGTATACATATTGCCAAATTTAATAACTAGGCGTGGCTCTTCGAACTTAATGGGTGGATACTAGGTAAGCAAATAACTAGTTCATCCCCTAGATTCACTCGCGCCACGGAGGATTGCTCTTGTCTGAAACAAGACGTCTGCTACTGGAGTTCGAAACGGAAGAAGTCGGAATCCGTGCTTCAAAGGATAAAAGGGTGAAGAAGGCACTAGTTACTGCATTTTCTGATGCCTCCGACGTCGTGAGGGAGCGGGCTCTTCTAGCAGCAATTGATGTTGGCGATCCCACCATTGTGACTGACATAATCAAAGCAATGACCGATGAGGATGACAGTGTTAGAATTGCAGCCGCCCAAGCTCTAGCATTTTATCATCAGCCAAGAACAATTCCTAATCTACTGAAAGGACTCCAAGACATCAATACTTGGGTCAGATCGCATTGTGCTGCAGGACTCTCCAAGCTCTTAAATGGGCCAATTTGGGCAAGACTTGATTCAGGTGATGTTGAAGATCTTATCGCTGGCTTTCCTGACATTCAGGACACTGTTATACGTTCGAGATTGAGTAAGATGAATGTAGATTCCGATGCCATTGATAGATACTTAGCCTGGCGAGCAAAGGACTTCGAGATTGAAATCGATGTTACAGATTTCATCAAGGGATTGGAAGAAACGCCAATAGTATTGCCAGGAGTAGCCGAAGCTGCAGCAGCGGCTCCTTCTGATGAAATCCCGAGAAAGACTGCAGGTGTTTCTCCAGAGGTCGAAGAGATTCTTAGTGAATTACCAGATGAGCTTCGCGAAACTCTACCGGAGGAGGACCTGAGAAGACTCACTCCCGATACAGCAAAAGAATTGGTCACCTCCTTGACAACAGCGATGCCCGCTGCGAAGCCCAAAGAGAAGCCTAAGAAGAAAGCAGTGAAGGTCAGGAAGGTCAAAAAAGTCCGCAGAAAGAAGAAAGGGCCAAGCAGGCAGGAACTTATAGAGATGATTCCAGATGAAGTGAGGGAATCTGTTTCAGACGATGTTCTCAAGACATTGACATATGAGGAACTTGAAGCGCTGATTGCATCAACAACTGAAACCTCAGCTCCTGAAGAGGATCTTTCCAAGAAGTTATCGAAGAAAGAGGCAATAATTGAAACGCTTCCCACAGAAGTAGTCGATTCAGTTGGCGATGGTAAACTGCAGCGAATGACTGTCAAGGAGCTAGAGGAGCTTGCTGCCACCGCCAGCATGAGTGATGACGAACGTCGACTTCAGGACTTCACCGAGAAATACGGCGAAGAGAAGGCAAAAGTTCTCGCAGGGGTGCCTGATGAAATGCTGGCCGGCATCCCAGAGGAGCAAATCCATGAGATGGATTTGGACACTCTGAAGGCACTTGTTCAGGCTCTGGAACACACCTAGTTCATAACTATTCCGATCCGCGTATGACAATTGCAAATTCACTTGCCAGCTTGCCATACCACTCTAGAAGATCTCTCATATTGTCAACATGGCGATATGTCCCATTACCGTACTGGGCCATCGCGAGCATCAATTCCTCGTCAATCTCGCTGCGTTCGCCAAGTCCGATTGTATAAATCACAAGACTTGTTGTATCGGCGAATCGATCCTTGAGAACCTTGAGTGGAGCAGGGCCAGATGTTGTCATTCCATCCGTCATCATGATGACCATTGTCGGCTTGGTTGGGTCTCCAAATGCTTTGATGATGTCTGCAGCTCGTACGAGAGCAGTCCCCATATCTGTTAGAGTGCCTCCTTCCTCAATTTTGTCCACCACGTGAGTGCTTATGATTTGAAGACCAAGAGCCTTCTCTCTTCCGGTACACTCAACATAGGGTTGGACCTCTCCCGTTTCCGAACTCAAAAAAGTCATCTCAGTGACCTCCTTCTCGAAAGTCACAACTCCAACCTTCTCGCCATAGCCTCTCCCAACCTTTTCTGCAAGGTACAGGAGAACTGCCATCGCTGCAGCCTCACCTCTACTGACATTTGTTCCTTCCTTGAAACGATCTAGAAATGCTTGGACCTCTGGATTATCCCCGGCGAGATCTTTGAGACCTTCACGTGCATGAGCTATATCCTGAACAGGCACATCAGTTGTTTTCATCGAACCGCTGGTATCAATACATAGAACTGCATTGAAAGGAGTAGCAATTCCTATAGTCTTGAACTGATAACCAGTTCGTTCCTTAAGAGCTTCAAAAGCGAGTTTGGCGAATCTCTTGCCAGAGAGAGATGGACGAGTTGTCATTATCTCGACTTTCACGTTCAACTCCGGCCAAATGAATGACATTCCCGGGTATACTAAACGCCCACCTATGAGCTTCTCTAAAGATGCGACTTGTTCAGCAGCTCGCGTGACAAGATCTTCCGTACTGGAATCCTCGCTGAGGGGCTTGAGCCCGAATTCCACATATTCTAGGGCAATCATGTCCTCATCATACAGAGACACTTCAATGCCAGTGTCGCCTTCCATTAAGAGCGAGGCTTCAAGGACCAGAGTATCAATTCTGATTCTATCAGCCGGAACACCATCATTGATTCTTATTTGAGCAGCACCCCAGAATGATGATGCTGGATCCTCAAACACAACAATAGATCCCAGCTCAGCATTCAGCTTCTTAGCAGTCTTTGGGTTGAGAACGGCGTATCCTCGAAGGTCTCCGCCATCATCAATCTCCAGTTTCACCGTCTTGGTGATGTCATTCTCCTCCTATTGTAAGTTGTTTAACACTTCTTCAGATTCATTATAAAGAATTGTGCAAGCTAGTCCGTCACGCTAGTAACTTTAAAACCTCTCTAGTAAGGTCTAATGCCGTCCTGCTCTTGATGGGATTTGAATTAATCGCTTTGGTGAACGTGGCATTAATCTTCTGAGTCCCAAACTCAAGGCTATCAAGAGAATCTTCGCCCTTTGTACCGAGAATGGTACAGCTTGTTATGGTACCAGGGCCTCTTTTGACCCAGAGATGCAATTCTGTTTTGCCGCCACGGACGCCAAGAGAAATAACATACGAGTCGAAGTAAATGCCGTTATGACCGCCTAATCTGATGGATTGCATTTTAGGCCAAGTGTGCTTTGGTGGTATCATGTAATCTACGGAAGTGATATCCCAACCCTCGCCAGCAATCAGCTTCATTAGAGTATCTTCAAGGGTGACTATTGCATCGCTTTCGCAACCAATGCAGACGACTGCTTGTGGAGGACGCTCAATAGCTCTATCTGTCCCAAATGGACGATTAACCAAGGATAACGCATTTCCGCCTAGAATCCTCTGAGCGTCTTCTAATCCACCTGGAAAATCGCGAGACAGAAGATGAAGTACGAGTTCAACAGCTTGTACCGAGAGAAAAGTGTAGTCAGTCCCAAAAAGCAGGTGATCAGACCAACTCCCCGTAGGCATGTTTAGCCGATCATTCGACATTCTGAAGAGAACAGGCACGTCCTTGTCATGGAGTGTAGAGGTTTCTCCATAGATAGCAGGATCCCGCAATATTTCATAGAGCTTGGTACTTCCTGGACTCATAGCACAGTGTGCGAGGATGATACTCAGTCCCCGCATGGCATTCGCATATCTATCATCCTCCCTCATTGATACCACTAGGTCTCTTATTCTCTCAGCTGTCCGGATGTTCCTTGTGTCCAGAATCACCGGGATGCCTAGCTCTCCTGCTCTAGCAACTACAGCCTTCATATAATCGGACTCGATATCTTCCAAGAATAACTGAGCAAGAGGATGGAGCTTCAGGCCCCTAAGTCCGAGCTCTCCGATAGCTCTGTCAAGCTCTCGAATTGGTAAATCAGGTGTCCCACTCAGGGCGTCCTTTGGATCCACTCGAGCGAAACCAATAAGCCTAGATGAATGAGGGGCACGTGATGTCCAAGCTGCAATCCTGTCGTTTGATACATAAAACGATGGCTCATCAGGAGACCGACTCTTGGAGTAGTCATCTGTGTAAGGAAAAGCAATCGTTCGGTCGACCAGCCAGCCATGATTCATCCGTGCCCACTTCTCTTTGGCTGTAAAAATCCTCTCCGGCAACTCGGGTGTCTCAATCCTGACAGGCTCATACAATAATGCGTCGTCATTCATCATTCTTTCAGCCATTCGCTGCATCTCGATCCATAGAAGCGCATAGAACTCATATGCCCCGCCAGGAGTATTCCGATGGCTCTTCTCTTTGCCCATATGGTGATGAGCATCGACAATGTATAGTTTGTACTCATCTCCTTTTCTGATTCCTTTCTCTGGGATGTCTTGAAGTGCTCGAACAACCAACATCTAAATGCGGCCTCGGGTAGTGGAGCCTACTGACTTGTGAGAGATAAAGTATTCCTTCATAGACAGAAGCACGAAGTGCATCTGCGTCAGGCATATATCCAAACGTGAGAAAATGGAGAATAGAGTTTCTGGGAGCATGAATTGATGCTTGTTGTTGAAGACACTGCAGAGGGCGAGGTCAAGCGCTTCCTAGTGGTTGATGCGCTGATACAACTAGGAGAGATTCAGGCCGGTTCTCAAAGCAGAATCTTTGACCCGAATAGGGTGCTCTCATTCTATGATATGGTTGAGAATCAGCTACTCGATTACTCAAGCAAATATCCTGAGGCTTTCAAATATGTCCCACGAAGAGCATATGCCTACCTCAAGAAACCTCCTATTCTTAGCGAACTATATCACGATGTTTCCTCTTCAGAACTAGGCTGGTTTGCCGATCTCTTCGCAGTTAGACCACTTCTAGGCCTGGGAGATACGAAACTGCCCCTTGACCAGCGTAGGAATAATATCACACGCACTGAGAACTGGAGTGTCACTCCACCCTTTAGCTCAAGATTATATCGACTTCAAGACATGAGATTTGGCAGCCGAGGTCGAAATGGCTGGGGTGCGGTAATGACCGCTTTGGACCTCAAAGAGTCGTTGAGAAACGACAATCGCCCAGATCTCCTGAGCTATTTCAAATCCCAGTTGCCGCTGCTAATTGAGATGGAAAAGAAGGAGGACCTAAATTTATTAATGGAATGGCTGGTCTTCCTAAAGGATGCTGGACTTGAGGCTCCACCCACACTTTTCTTGGTTCGAGATCATAAGGCGTGGAACTCTGAGATCATGCGGCTGCTTCAGATTCCAAACTCCAGATTACTGCTTGCTGGTGCAACTATAACCTCATTGTCAACATTAATCAAAGACCTTCGCAACTCAACAGACGATTCTGATTGGTCCAAGAAGTTTGTATTTGCGAGTGCATATCCTGAAACTCAGAAAGGCGATAGCATTACAGAAATCATTAGCTTCCTTCTGAGTAATAGTTTGGGAGCTACTCCTGAAGAGCTACAGAGGATTCTTGCAGGGAACCTTCTCAGTATGTTACCGCCAAGGCCTCCTTATTACGAGTATGTGGACAACACATCCAGTGTGGTTGCAGAAGGATTGATCGGAAAGGCATCACTCAGTGAGATGTCAAGAATCTTTAGAATCCTCGCGGCCAGAAAGGTCCAAATTATCGAGTCTTTTGATTACATGATTGCAAACGAAGGCGGCGAAATCCATCTCAATGATTCGATTCTAACTGTAAGAAATCCTATATCAAAGACCGCCAACACTGTTGTGTTGCTTAACGAGCCTGATGACTCCCTCACGGTTTCCGGTTGGAGAAATTCTCTCACAAGAAAATCACCGGATAGAGTGGTAGACCCTCTCAAAGCTCTAGTTCAATCAACAGCCAGATCAGATGGTCCCATTCTACGGTCGCCATCAGATATAAACCGGTTCAATCATGCCCTCCTAGAATGCCTGAAAGTGAAGAATATGCAGGAGATTCTTTCTGCGCTGCATTTCAAGCTAAATACGTCAGGCACTAAGAATGGAACGCTGCTGATGTCAGAAGACGATATGCGTGCTATGGGTGTAGCAAATGGAGACCTGGTGTTGGGCATGGATGCCATGGAAGGCCAGTGGTGGGCAGGGCATGTCGAACAAGATGCAGGATGTCCTCAACGAACAGTCTGTGTTTCAAAAGATGATGCACTTATTCTTGGACTCTCGGAAGAATCGGTTGTGGACATGGTCAAGAGCGAAGGGAAGATTAAGACCCTAGAGAAAGCTGTCTTTGCCTTGGACTCGACTAAGGGATTCTCAAGAGCGGAACTACTGTCATATGCATATCTGCATGCAGAAAGACTGCAAAAGACATTGAATGGCCAAATCTTGGGCAAGGGAACTTCAATCTGGATCAATGGTCGTGATGCTGGCGCTTGCATGACACTCACGCACTCTGTTCCACCTCTGGAACCCGGAGAATTAGCTAGACTAACTGGCGACTCATTGGAATTCAGACCTTCACAGATGTTCAGACCATTCAACATGGTTCTAGCCATATCGACGGATAGTGGAATGGGTGTGCAAGACATAGAACTCAAGACCGTGCAGTCTTTAAAGCGAAGATTGGGCGCATTGTCCTCGATGGTGCCGGAGATTGAAGACCTCCTATCCAAGCTTGGAACCTCAATAACTAGAATGGATATGGCGACACTTGCAGCTTTGCTGTTGATTCAGAGTCTGTCGGGGAATAGGACTGATGGGTCGCTGGGCATCGTCACAATTGGAGAAACCCCCACCAAATTCTCAATTCAAAAGGGAGAGATCATTCAGACGAGAATGCAGTTCTCTAATGACTTTGCATCTGAGGATGTTCTGGTGTCAATCCTCTATTCGCTATTGGATAGTTCCCGTGATTTCGGAGGTTCAGCCAGGTTATCAGGCGCATTTAGAGCTATAGCCGAGTTCCTAGAGGACTTCGGTTCTGAAATGCCAACATTAATTGTATTGATGGCGAATCTGGGCAGTGAAACCTTCGAAGATGCAAAACCATTCCTCCAAGCAATAGCATCAAGAAATAGATACCAAATAGAGATTCTTAGCCTAGGAGAAGATGCTCAGAGCCTCAGTCCTGATTTCAGAAACATCAATGTAAGAGTGCACCACATGACCAGTTTTGCGGCTGATGTTTTTGAGGGCTACTTAGCAAATGTTATTGAGAAACTAGTGATGGGAAACCTTGACCGTTCTACTTCTGATGTTTTTTGAGAGATTCAATTGTAGCTATTCGGGTTTCCAGCACATTGACTTCAACTTCAATTGCATCTATTGTATTGCCAATTTCCTCGATAGTATTGAAATGGTCACGAATACTCAATCCCTCTAGCCGCCTAGATTCCGCATCTATAAAGGATAGAATCTTTTTGACATCATTTAAACGCGCATCAATTTCCTCAATTATGGTCAGTGTTTCTTCTACCCGGCCTACCGCAGGAGGGGTTCTCGGACTCTCTGGCACAGGATTCACATCCGACTTCATTCGATGAGCTGAGAGGCACGTTCCTCGATGTTTCCCAGTCTGGCAGATAGCTCTTCAAGTC
This sequence comes from Candidatus Thorarchaeota archaeon, assembly GCA_048882485.1. GTDB lineage: Archaea > Asgardarchaeota > Thorarchaeia > Thorarchaeales > Thorarchaeaceae > SMTZ1-83. The sequence continues at coordinate 17,416 of JBHLRP010000002.1, read as the reverse complement.
TATCAAGCAGATGTCCAAGCTTGTTACGCAGCATCCCTAGAGCTACACCTTCATCTCCTCCAAAATCACCTGTCATCATGGATGAATTCAGCTGCTTGGCAAGTAATTGGGATTGGTTCTCAACAATCTCCAGCCTTTCAATGATTTCCTCAACTGGGAATTTCTCCATGCGCGCTCTTAAGTCATCAACCAATTTCGTAAGAGATTGAGCTGCTTGTTTCTCTTCATCACTAAGCATTATTTTGACTGGTTCTACAAAGGTGAAGGACTTCTTCACCCCCTCAATTATACCTCCAGGTTTGCTCACCACCACCTCTCTAGTTCTTGTTGGAGGATGAACTCTGTCACCCCTCTCGAACCAAGCAGGCACCAGGAATTTGCGTGTAATGTCTTCAAGATCTGTATCCAGTAGTATGGCGAAGGTAGCTAATTCTCGTGGATTATCCCAGATAGCTAGCTCCACCCTGTCCTCCTTTCTAAGAATAGCCGCGGCTACTCCCAGATTCAAATCCTCAAAGATCGGCAAATCAATAAGCCAACGGCTGAAGAGAAGTGCAAAGGCTGGAATCTGTCTCAACTTCCCACATCGCAGGGCAATTGAGTATTCCTCCTCTGGTAGTTCAATTGCTTGTTTTATCCAGATTGAAGTGTTGAATTTTCTCCCGGGGATAGTCAGACTAAGGACTTCAGCAGCCTCCCATTCTATGGCGTCTATTCTCAATTGTTCAATATAATCCAGATGCGGTTCCTCAAATTCCGGAGAGAGCTTCTCTCCAAGAATATACTTCAAGACAAGGCGAATGATTTCGTGTGGGGAATAGTCACGAAGCCAGATAGTTGTGGCCAGCTTGACTCGCCCTCGCGCGCGTTCATCGTCTGATAGCACAACGACGAGCTTTGATGAAGCCAGCCCCGGCTCTCCAAGAATGAAGATGCCAGTTCTTCCAGGAGCATCCATTGCGCGATCAGCCATCAAATGTATAGCTTCATGAGTCGGTTCAATGTAATTCTCTTGGTTGAATTTCGTAGTTGAAGACTCTTGGAGTCCTTTTGCTAGCAGCCCTTCCTCAACCCATCCCGATTTGAGTCCCTTTTCTGGAAGTTGCGAGATTAGATATCCAAGGACTTCGCTACTGCTATACATTGCTTGAAGTCTGGTTATTGCTTCATCGTTCACCTGTCAACAACCTCGTTATCAATCCTATCGAATATTCTCTCAATCCTTGATGTAATTTCTTTGAACTTGTCTATATGAATCAGACTCCCTTTACCCGCAACCGCAATAGCTTGCATTAAATCCATGTCTGATTCGGTTCCCAGTGCCACGCATGTAACAAAGATGCCTTCGCTCGCTCCCATTCTTCTTGCTGTAATGACCGGATTGCGACCTGAAGTGAATGCACCACCAGATACGAATATCACAAGGGCAGGGAGTCCATTCCGCGATTTCAGTTGGTGTGCTACTCCAATAGACAAATCCATGGCACTCCCAGGATTTGATGGTTCATCATTGCGGTCATTATTCTGTTCACAAAGCCAATCGTGGATTGGCTGATACGATTCTGAACTCAATTGAAGTATGCTACCTTCGCTACTTGCCAATTCTACGGACGACTCACCAAACGCAACAGCTGAGACCAAAGCGTCATCGCACTCCTTGGCAGAGGATAGTATGGCCTTAATTGCACACAGACTAGCTTCGAATCGTGTGATTCCTGCAGTGCCATCTTCCATCTCTACATCTTCAATACCAGATGATGCTCCTACGTCTACCACGCAGCATAAATTGAAACAAGAAGGAAATTCAGCTTGCGCCGCAAGATTGACCTTCAAAAGCTGATCCCACATAATCCTAGATGCCTGCAGCTGTTCCGCAACGGGCTTTGAGTCATCCACGATCAATCCTATGCCAAGCTCAGTAATATCAATCCGCTGCCCCATTCGTACAATCAGACCATCAAGATGATCCTTGAGATCATCGATTCGTCTGGATAAGGCATCCACAGCTTTTGTATTCTCTAGTCCTTCCAGAGAATCAACAAGCAGAGTTAGCTCACTGGAGTCAGGTATCACCTCAGGAACAGCTGTCAAGGTAACTTCGTTGTGCTCTTCACATCCCAACTCATTGAATATTCTGGAATCGATTACAATGGAGCCAGATGCTATTCTCTCTGAAGTGCGTATGTCAGTGAAAACTGTCACGCCTTCATAGCTCAATTGAGCCGTGGAAATCGTGGTAACCGAGGGATGCACAAATGAGATTCCTCTCTGGCTTCGTCCTTCGATAGCATCAAGCTCCAAGACCAGCCACGCACCTAATACAGACGGGTATTGTATATCGCAGTCGCAAGGGATTTGGACCCATACATGACCTCAACACGAATACTTGCCTTACCTTTTTCATCTGTCATCGGCGTGAGCTGCGACTCAATAAGTCGTTCAGAATTGGGGCCAATTTCATGCTTCTCATTCGTGACCTCAGACACTCCTTCAGGCGTGATCAATGTGACGATAAGACGGATTCCTATGACAGCTCGACTCGGATTCTTCACTCTCAAGTCATACATGAATGGTCTTCCTGCGATCAGAGCGTCAGGGACTTCACCAAGCTCAACACTCATTCCCATCTTTGATGCTGCAAGCGGACGTCCCTTTGGCCATCTAGCAATTTTGCTGAGCTCAAGGAGCCGTGAGAGCGATGTCTTTACATCTCTAATCTCCAATCCAAGCTGAACTGCGGCCTCCCCGATGTCAAATGTCCCGTCATTTGCCTCATAGTAGGAAAGAACTCTTCGATCAGATTCAATAAGATCGCTTACCCCTTCAAGGATTCGAAGAATAGCTTCCGGTAATTCGTGTGCCTCCTGCAGAGAATAGTATCGCCCTCCATCTACGGAATCTGCGATGCTTTTGAATGATTCTTTTACAAGAGGATTGCAGCCACAAACGAAAATGAATACAGTTTCCCCGTATCGGCTCTTGAGAGATTGCACTTCCCTCTGAGGGTCATGACCTTTGGGGCACCCGTCCGGAAAGTAATCATCGCTTAGGGAGTTATACTTTCGGCCATGCGGTGGTGCATCACCAACAAGCAGCAATGCCTTGTAGGCATGTTCATCCCATGAGAGCTTTGTCCTAGCATCAAATAGTCCATCACCGACAGCTTCCGGCGTATCACCGCCCTGAGAAGGATTAAGATTCGATATCTCCCTATGTACATTCTTGATACGTTCTGAGAAATCGAAAATCCGCGTCACATAGGAGTGATCCTGAGGAGGATGGTCACGGTAGGAAACTATCGCGAATCGTATACTCAATTCCTTGGTTCGTGTAGTTATTTTGTCGACAATGTCAAACAGGCTGTCTTTCACTGCACGAATGTCATCTTTCATTGAACCGGTCGTATCGACCACAAAGGCAACGTCAAGTTTGGCTCGCTGCAGCCCAATCCACTCCATTTGAACCTAGAATATGCCACAATTAAGCCTTTGCTGAGGGAGCAGACGTAGGAGATTTTAGTAGCTTAATTCAATTTGGTGGCAATGGTGTTTCAGATGAGTGAGAGCGACCTGCCAGTGGATGTGGAGTTTGAGGGGGAACTTGTTCTGAGTGCAGTTCTACAAAGAGTGATGGCGCCCCTAATTATCGAAGACATCAAATCAAAGCTGCCGCTTGAAGGCAGAGCTGCGCTGATGCGTGATGAGATGCAAATAACGCTCGGCATAGGAAGAGGCAACATAAAGCCGACTAAGGACGTAAAACGAGGAGATATAGCATACATGCCCTTGGGCGACAATCTCTGTATCTATATTACTGAGAAAACCACCTTCAGCCCGGTCACAGTCATCGGGCATATAGAATCAGACGGGGAAAAGCTGAACCAACTTAAGAGCATCAAACGGGGAAGCAAGGCCTTGCTCAGAGCAAAGTGATGGGGCTCTATAGGCTCTGCTGAAGGTTCCGTAGAAGTAGCTCGTTCTCATCAGGTTCTACTACGGTAGGATCTACTACTATGCCAGATTCATGGGCCTCAATAACTACATCAATTCCAGATTGACTAACCTTCTTTATCCCTGAATGTGAGAGAGCTCTTACTCGCAATTGCGTCGTGTCGAACTCCGTCCTATCTGCGGCTTCGACTGCCTTGACGTCTCTGCGCAGCTTTGTCTTTGCTATTCGAAGCTGCTCCTTCAATTGAACTAGCTGGAGCTGAAGGTCGATTCGCTCACAATCTGCCTCCTCGAATTTTGCAGCAATCTCATCATACTGAGCCTTTGAAACCAGATTTCGGGTTTGATCGATCCAAGTGATAGTAGTTCCATCAAACCGACGTTTTGTTGATACTTGTCCTAGAGCTTTTAGAACAGCTATTACATCATAGATTCGCCGTTTGGGAGTATTAAGTTGCTCAGCTAATTCATCGCTCCTAATCCCTTCCTCCCCACGTCCCTGTAGTATTCTAAGAGCAGTTTTTGCCAAATCTACAAGTTTCAAAGTCGCACCCCACTGACAAGCCGGCTAGAGTTTCCACATGGCACTCTTCCACTATAGGAATCATCGACTCTATTTAAAGGTAGGTGTTATGTCTCGATTTTCCGAACTTATTCACTGATAACCATAATTATCATTATTGGAACGAATTTTCGAAAAATCGACGGTGTTTTGATGAGGGTATCCACCGTTAATTACTTAACACGCACCTCTGGCTAATTCAAACGTTTCTGACAAGTTTCAACGGAGAGATTCCAATGACCAGAAAGAAAGTAATAATCATGGGCGCAGCTGGCCGGGATTTCCATAACTTCAACGTATTCTTTCGTAACAATGAGGACTATGAGGTTGTTGCATTCACAGCTGAGCAGATACCGGGCATTGAGGATAGGCTGTATCCTCCAGAATTATCTGGGGACCTTTATCCTGATGGCATCAAGATTTACCCTGAAGACATGCTGCCAGAATTGGTTGAGAAGTTTGAAGCAGAACAGTGCATCCTGGCATATTCAGACCTTTCATATGACACAGTAGGTCACAAGATTGCGTGGGTGAATAGCATTGGTGCGGACATCAGACTCATGGGCACCAATACAACGATGCTGAAGAGCAAGAAACCAGTCGTTGCGGTCTGCGCTGTTAGAACGGGATGCGGAAAAAGCCAGACCTCTCGGCGAGTGAATCAAATTCTGGTTGATATGGGTCTCACGCCTGTTAACATTCGCCATCCGATGCCATATGATCCAGATCTCACAACTCAGATAGCACAGCGCTATGAGCTTCTAGAGGATTTGGACAAATACAACTGCACAATTGAGGAACGGGAAGAATATGAACCTATGATAAACATGGGAGTGATTCTCTATGCTGGCATTGACTATGGTAAGATACTGAGGCAAGCAGAAGAGGAAGCTGATGTGATTACGTGGGATGGAGGCAACAATGACTTTGCGTTTTATCGTCCTGATCTCTACATCGTGATTACCGACCCACATAGACCAGGGCATGAAGTTTCCTATTATCCCGGCGAAACCAACCTTAGGATGGCTGATGTTGTCATCATTAACAAGGTCGATACTGCCGACTATGACTTTGTTGAAGAGGTCAGAGATAACATCATGCGTGTCAATCCGAATGCAATCGTCATTGAGGCTGCCTCGCCTGTCACTATAGAAGACATGAGCATCATTCGCGGAAAACGAGTACTTGTTGTTGAGGATGGGCCTACTGTCACTCATGGTGACATGCCTTATGGCGCTGGATACATTGCAGCCAGGAAGGCTGGAGCAGAAATTGTTGATCCAAGGCCTTTTGCCGTTGGCTCAATTAATGACACTTTTGAAAAGTACTACCACCTGGAGGATGTCCTACCTGCGATGGGATATGGCAGGACGCAGATGAAGGAACTCGAAGACACAATCAATAAGGCTGATGTTGACGCGGTTGTGATTGGCACTCCAATTGACCTGGGGCGACTCATCAAAATCAACAAACCGAGTGTCAGGATCAGATATGACCTACAGGAGATTGGCCGACCAAATCTCGAAGACATTCTCTCGGAGTTTGCTGAGAAAGAAGGTTTGAAGAAATAGGAAAGGACGCCCAGGATTGCTCCCGGGTATAGGCTTTCTTTACCAGTATTCCTGCTTTGTCTGAACAGTTCTTGCCGCCAAATCCTTGTAGAGAACACCCTGGTATATGTAGGTAAGAGGCGTTATAAGCAGCATAGTTGCAAACGGGGCAATGAGCACTGCAGGAGCGCCTAGCAATAGAATAAGGCCCAGCTCAATTACTATCGTAATAACAATCAAGATGATATGAAATAGAATGATACCTCCTAGAGTATGTAGAAAGCTGCTCCTCGTGATACTGAAGGTCCTGCTAATTGATCTTCCTGCACCCATGTCTTCTCCCATGACCACCGCTGCATTAGGATAGAAGAATGTCACCACCAAGACATAGACAATAACCAGAACCAGAATCGTACTTAATGCCTGTGTCATCGCATCAAAATCCATGACTTCCATTGCGTTAAGAATCAGGACTAGGGATTCTTGAATCGGTACCATGATTATTGCATATATTGAACCAATGATCAACGCGACGACTAGTAGAGTAGGGAATCGTTCAAGGGCAGAACCAAACCCAGACCCCATCGAAGAGTCCTGTCCAGTGTAAGTTCGAAGTGCTATGCTAACTGCTGCACCAAGTGCGAGCAAATTTAGAACGAAGCCAATCAGCATCAAGACACCACCCACACCTACATATGGGACGAACACTCCGGGAGGAATTGGTTCGCCTAGGAGCAGGTACGTGCCATAAATAAAAGAAACGGGTTCAGAGCCTAGATATCCAATGTATAGGAGCATCTCTTCTCCGAAGACTAGGTATATTATTGCGCTGTAAATGAAACTGTAGATCACAGGAACCATCATGATGCCTATGTAGGCAGAAATTCTTCTCCCAAATAGGCTTAGGACAGTGGAAACCTGAGTACTCAATCCAATTGCATACTGGTCGTCGACATAATCCGGTTTCTCTACATCTTCGAATGCCAATTAGCCCACCTATTTGGCGAAGCGCTTTCTGCGCCTTATAATATCTCCGGACTTGACTCTAGGCTGGTTTCGGACGAGCATCGAGAATCTCCATGAATTTCATTCCACCGGCCCGTTCTAGCAATTCCTCGAAGGATACGATGAATATGCCGGGGGTTACTTCTGTGCTGATTTTCGTTAGCCTCTGAATCTCGAGGATGAGAGATTCATTGTTGCCTCCTGGTCCATCCTTTGGAGCCACATAGAGATTGAGTACATCCATACTATAGGGATCAGTCATGTCCTCTTTGGCTACCTCAATCTGTAACTCCTCAATTTCTGAAAGCTTCAACAAATCAGCCCTTAAAGCAGTGAGATTGACTGTTGCGCCTTTAATCTTCTTCTCAGCAAGACCCATCACCTCAATCTGAGCCTGGGCATCGTTGGTACGACCTATGTCCCAGAAAAAGGGACCATCTATTCCACAACATGGACATTTTCCACGCTCATGCTTTGATGCAACGTCTCCCAATAGAAAGCCTTCAAAGACTGTTCCAGTGCTGTCTAGATGAAAGAGCAATGTGTGACCCGGTTCATCCTCTCCCACAAACTCATAGCTTCCATCATCATTCAGCCTAATGAATTCCCATGACATCATAAGAGGAGACAAGTTATGATAAGGTCCATCGTATTCACATTGAACTGCAAACGAAACCTTGCTCTCTGATGATGCATATCCCCCAACGATTCTGACTTCCTTTGCTCCCTTCTCAGTCAAGATTTGCGTGATATCATCAGCAACTCGGGGGTAGATTTTCTCTCCTGCAAGTAGTACAACTACTTTCTCAGGAGCTTCATAGTCGGCGTCTTCCTTCATAGCTCGGAAGAACCTGTTTCTGAGATAGCTCGGCATTCCAGTAAAAGCGTTTGATTTGAAGGTCCTTGCGAGCTCCACGAGCTTTTCACTGGGTATCGCTCCACCTGCACTTGTGGCATTATAGAATTTGCTAATCTGCTTGAGACCTTCATTGACAGCATGCCAGCCCAGATGTGGAGCATACGGAAACAGATTCATGCTAGAAGCCTCCCACCCGCCGTCGATAAAGGGATCAATGGCAAGCTGGCCACACTTCGCACTATTGCTGGATAGCAGTTCATTGTCATAGCGTGTCAGAAACACTGGTGATGGCAATCCTGATGCCCTTCCGGAACTCAGCCAGTATTGAAGTGGAGAATAGGTATATGTCAATCTCTCCTTAATTCGATCCATCGCTGCTGAAGCTCCAATCTTTAGCTTCACGCGTGCCCCATTGTTGCGCAGAAAATTGTACTGATGCTTGTTCCCTGTTTCCTTGGAAAAATCCATCAAATTTCGAACAATCTCCGCAGGATCTCGCTCTTTGCCATCGACCTCAGACGGATTCAGCACAAATTGTGTAAGGTTATCTTTGTAGTCGGTCTTCCTAACAAGTGGAATCTGATATTTCGCCCAATCTTCGATGCAGCTGATATTGTAAGGATCAATATCGTTTTCTTTGAACAGCCGCCTGTAATAGGGATGGTTGGGCCATATCTGATATCGAATGAATGCCCGAAATTTCCGGTCCTGCATTTGCTTGATTTCACGGTGGTTAGTTCTCTTTAACTCCTGAAATGTTAGAGTAGTCTTCGTCATGAAACAACCTCTGGTTTGGGGCTCACGGGAGGCGGGTCTTCTTGTCCATTAGATAAAAGTTCCGAGTTGTCGTTTATTAGAGTAATACACCCACTGAATAAGGAAACAAAGGAGAAACCCATAATAGTGCGGGCTTCTTCAGTGAATCGGCCCAAACCCTAAGGTCAAGGAGTGTTCAAGCAGTGTCTGAATCCGATGAAAAACTTCAGAGAGGAATTATAGAACTGGAGAAGGGGAACCATAAGAAAGCATTCGGCGTTTTCAAAGATGTCTTCGAAGACAGGAAAGAAAGATTCCTGCAAAGAGTCCAGGACAACCCCAAGTCACCAACTCTAATGCTTGAAGCCTTGCATATGATTCATGCTCTGGTTTGGCTCAGAGTTGCCGAAGCTGGAATGGATAAGCATAACGCAATGGAACTCTACGGGAAAGCTGTTGGTACAGTTGAAGCGGCTAGAACCGCACTTGGACCCCTTGTTGGCGGCCTTGCTCAATGGGCAAAGGAGCAAAACATCAAAGCTGTATACAATAAAGCACGGGGCCTCTTAGCAGCAACTACAGATCTTGAAGAGATGGCAAAGAAGGAACTTGAAGCATTTCGAAGGATGAAATAGACACTTCAATGGATTCTCTATGAGGGTTTTTTGATAGAAATGCTAAGTTTGGGATTAAAGGAAGTTCTATCATCGGAGAAAGAGGAGGGATTGTGTACTGATTACTGCTTTTGTTAGTATGTCAGTCACACCAGGTGAAGATGAGAGAATCGTCAAGGAACTAGTGAAGGATAGGATTGTCCAAGAGGCGTGGCTTACAACCGGAGAATACGATGTGCTCCTTGTAATCAAGGGTGAAGACACAGAGGAGATTAATCACTACGTCAATGAAAGACTTCGTGGAACTGAAGGCGTTATACGGACAGTTGTCACCTTTGGCATTCAGTCTATCACGCAAGGCAATTAGCTAAAGATCTTTCATATGCTCAGACCATTTATCAGCAGGAAAGCGGTCTTTCATGATTTCAAGCTCAGAAAGGAGGCTCTTCTCAAGATTCACTTCAAAGAAGTTGGCGAGCTGTATGAAGAGGGCTAAGACTTGGGCGAATTCTCGAGATAGTTCATCTCGAGATGGTGCATCATGACCTAGTCCAATAACCTTGTACCCCGCCTCAACAGTGATGTGGCGCGATATTTCTCCGAGTTCTTCGATGAGATGGGCAAAGACAAGAGACGGATTGAATTTGTCCCATCCCCTCTCCTTCTCAAATTCCGATGTTATCCTCTGAATCTCACTAAGATCCACCTAGATCATCCTCCTGGTTATTTGCAGTACCTGAGATCGTGTTTGGTCCATTGCCTGACTTAATGGATTCTTGATGGGCCCAAGCACTGTATCATCAGATAGTGGCGCTCCACCCAGAAACATCGCCTCACTCACCACGCCCATCATATCAGACGGGGGAAGAATAGCACATGCCAACTTCATCCCAGGTTCAACCCTAGCTATATTCGTTACAATAGTCCAAATGCGGCTGCCATCTGTACATCTACACTCTGTGAGATTGGAAGAGCCTTCCACAGATCTTGTCTGGCTGATTTCTACAGCTAGAATGTCAATTGCACGAGCAGGGTCATCATCAGCCCTCAGAAGTCGCTGTTCGAACCCCTCCACAATGGAAAGAGAGTATTGTGTTTCTGTGAAAGCTAGCTTCTCTTTCACGGATTGTGGCTTGTATGCCTGTGATTTTGATGCATTTCTGAACAAATCTGCAAATTCAGCAATTGCACTAACAAGGTTCCGCGTCGAATCAAGTTCAGCCAAGGTCTTGGCATCAACATAGGAATACTTCACCTCATAGAGCAAAGTTCCCGCAGTTTTCAACGTGCTTGCCAGTTTTGTGTACTCAATGTGCATCTTTAGTTTCCGGTTGCCGACAATTTCGTTCAGACGCCTCAATGCATCTTCGAGCACCAGAACTCTAGCATCCTTTGCAGTGTCCAGAGTGGTTCACCAAGAAGAAACGTGTATGTGACCTTGATAAAGGCCGCGCCTTATTGGTTTAGGAGACCACGAATAGTGATATAAGACTAGATTGGTAACGCGTTCACACTAAAGACATACGCCATATGAGGTGCTTGCATGATCCAAGCGTTGTTTATAATCGCTGAGAGCGGGCTTTGCCTGATCAGT
>JBHLRP010000002.1:0-6426 GCA_048882485.1 Candidatus Thorarchaeota archaeon | reverse complement strand
AGACATACGCCATATGAGGTGCTTGCATGATCCAAGCGTTGTTTATAATCGCTGAGAGCGGGCTTTGCCTGATCAGTAAGACATACGGCGCAGCTGAAGATGGAGGAATAGATGACAACTTGGTAGGAGGATTCCTTCAGGCTGTTGGATCATTTGGAGAAGAACTTCGTGGTGGGGGAGTCCTTGAAGATATGAGTTTCAAGGGGTTCAAGATCGTCCTGTCAAGGCATCCTGGATTTATGGTGGCAGGAATGATTGACCAGATTGATGATAGGATATCAGCAAAAGCGGTCTTGTCAGATGTTGGAAATGAGTTTCTTGAAGGCTATAAGGATATAATAACTGAATTTGATGGAAGCTTGGACCATTTTGAAGGATTTTATCCGAGAATCGATGAGTTAACAAAGCTAGGGAAAGCTGCCGAAAAGCGCGTCATCGTGCCAGTTCTTAAGGGTAAAGTTTCTCCGATGCTGGTTAGACTTGGTCAGATGACCCAGACCGTATTTGATGTTGCCAAGAAATGTCAAGGCAAATTAACCACCAATGACATTGCATATGAGCTCAAGTTGTCGCTCAAAGAGGTTGTGAAGTCATTGCATACTCTAGAAGATATGGATATGCTGGAGTGGAAGGAAATAGGCTAGCACCTCTGAATTGATTCTGATGCGTCCAATTATATGGCTGTAGATCTATTGCGTTTGACCCCATTCATTTCCTATTGCTATCAATATAAGCCCAATTATGATTAGGCCTGGGGCTAGGACACCAGGAATCGTATATGACCCTGCAAAGACTATTTCTGCAAGGACATGGCGAGCTGCATGAATGACTCTCCCTGCAAATAATACAAAGAAACCGAAACCCAACACGAAATTAGAGCGTCTTAGAATTCCACCAGATTGCCAGGCTAGGTACCAGAACAGCAACGGAATGAAGAGCGCATATACAGCACCAGCTCCGCCTGACAGGATTTGACGATCAAGCTCAGCTAATGGAACTAGAGCTAACACAATTCCGATTAGAACAGCAGGAATTGCGAAGAGAATCTCAGCCCATCGCTTTCCGAAGATCATGAATGCTGCAGTCGCAGAAAGGATTGCGAGGGCCATCCATTGGAAGAAAGCTCCTGCGCTAAGCCAGGGAGCAGGATCTGACAGGAAGACTGAGAACTGTGATTCCAAATCCCCATAGAGCGAGGATATGTCAGCATAAAAGTCCCCAACAAAGTAGAAACATCTACCAATAGCGAGCAGCAAAAAGAATAGAGCCATTGCAAGCTGGAAAGGATTCCTTGTTTTCTTATATCTAAAGAATAGGAAGAAAATGAAGATAAAGAAGTAATATCCAACTACAAGGAACCAAAGCCCTATGTGCGCTTCTCTAATTGCCATGTCGATGGTTTGTAACATCGTGCTCTCTCCATTGGCTTCCGGACAACACTAGTACGGTTCTGTTCGCTTCCCAACAAATAAGTGTATTCTGCTCCATAATGAGCTAATGAGGACAATACGTATGCAATACGCCAAAAACACGCTTCATGCATACATAAAGACAACCTCTATATTTGGCACGTGTTAAACCCTGTTGGTGGTCCTTTGAGTCCTGGGCGAACGTGGAAGTTGAAAACGGTAGACGGCACGCTCACAGAGTTCAAAGACATCCGTCGAATTGTAGGTAACCAGATTATACGCGCTTATCTGCTTCAAAAAGCAATGTCTACGAACCGTCTTGAATGCATCAAGGCAACTCTTAGGGGGCCAAGAAACGAGTTCAAGGATTTCGACGACTTCTTTGTGTTGAGAGCATCAATCGATGGAAACCTCAAGATTCTCGTTCAGGCGAATGTCTATGAGAATTTGAGAATCGTAGGGACTGATAGTGATAAAATGACAAACATGAATGCGAAGCAAATCATTGACATGTTCACCAAAATGCTTGATGACCCAGAGGGTCATTCTACTACATTGATTCTAAGTGAGAATTCCAAGGTGAGTGCTAAACAAGGATGAGTGAATTCAAGCGATATGCAAAGTGTCCTGTTTGTAGTGAGAGGACTGTACTCTCTGTGCCTCAAGACATCTTGAAGAAGGCAAAGAGATTCCCCTTCACACTCAAGGTTGTGCACGAGGATCATCATTTCTACATCAATATCGACTCTCAAGCATCTATCACGGATATTCTGAAACCTGAATTGGTAGAGTGATTATCCAATATAGCGGTCACTAGGCCGCTCTCCTTCCTCTTCAGCTGTACCACGTTGGGAGATCTCATTCTTGGCCCATTCGATGAAATCAATCACCTTGGTGACATCGTCTTCCAGAATATCAAAAGAGGCCTTGATATTAAGGAAAGAGCTAATCTTCTCAAGCACAGTTCTTGCCGCACGATAGTCCATTTTGATCATGCCGAGAGTTTCCCCAAGAAGGCAAGCTCCTTTCATGTCATACATCGAAGCAGCCCATGCAGGAATAAATCCATTCGCTCCATTCACAACACCCTCTTCAGTTGCCACCGTACCTCCGACAGTGGATATCTCGCCAAGCAATTCAGAAGAGCTTGCAGAAATGAATACACGAGGTGGCATTGGATAAGACTCGAAGAATTCCTGATAGCTGGTCTCATAGGCTGCTAGCGCGTAGACTTCCTTCACTCCAAGCCCAGTAAACTCCTGAACTACAAAGTCAGCGTACTCAAATACGCCACGTCCCGATGCTGGCTGGAAGTCAGCCGATAGTAAAATGAGGTCATGGGGCTCATCAGGGGCTGCACGATAGAGCATCATTGAACTCTTGGGAAAGTTGGCGATACCATCTTTCACAAAGACTCGGGGCGGAAAGTCATCAGAAAAGAAATCCATGAGAGGCTGAGCATTAAGAACAGCTGCAAGGGTGTCAACTGCAATACGTCCCACGTTTGCAATGCCTGGAAGTCCCAAGATTGCTACAGGACTCTTGAGTGAACTTGCATCAAGATCTATGAATCGCCTCGTGTACATATTCATCCATCCTATAGTTACAGATGCCTGCCAAACGCATTAAGTCCTATCGGTAATGGAATTATAGTCTGAAGAAGGCCAAAGCATTACTGGTTGTTGCGTTAGCAACATCTTCAGAGGGCAATTCAAGCAAGTTAGCCAATGACTCACAACCAAATGTCAAATTCGCAGGTTCGTTTCTGTTCTCTGTAGGTGACAGGTAGGGACCGTCCGTTTCTAGGAGAATCTGCTCCAAAGGCACAATCCTAGCGGCCTCGGATCTACTCCTATATTTCGTGAAGTTCGCAGGGAGTGTTATGCTCCAGCCGTTGTCGACTATTCTTTTTGCGGTTTCTTTGGGGCCGTCGTAGCAGTGCATAAGCACCTCATTTGCTTCATTCTCCTCCAAAATCTCAGTCGCCCGGGCCTCAGCTTTCCGTGAATGTATCACCAGAGGCAATTTGAGTTCGTTGGCCAAATCGATAAACAGTTGAAATAGAGGTTCCTGAGCCTTTCTTCTATGTGGGTCTTTCACCCAGTAATAGTCAAGACCTACTTCTCCCACTGCCACAATATCCTCTGCGTATTTTCGGATTAGTGAAATTGTCTTCACTGCTTCTTCTTCTGTTAGTCTTGAAGCTTGACATCCTGCAGAATGGTGGATATACCCTTGATACTTCTTCACAATTCCAAGTGTTCTTCTAAATGATCCAGGTCCTATCGAGGAGGTGACCATTCCAATTAGTCCAGTGTTCTTCGCCCTTTCAATGACATGGGCTCGATCATTTTGGAAATGTTTCATGTCGATGTGTGTATGTGCGTCGAAGAAGCGCATTAGCCAGAAGTCACTCCTGATTGATAGACTCGTACTAGATTCCTTTTAATCGTGAGGCATAAAGTATGTCATTGGGGACAAGCGATGTCAGATGATGTCCATGAGCGTCTTAAGGAAAAGACTCTGCAGATAGCGCAACTCCAACATCAGTTGCAGGTTTTGCAAGCTCAACTCGAAGGAACACAGCGCCGAGCTGGAGAAACAGGCACCAAAATCGTCGCTCTGGAGAATCTCATCGCTGAGAAAGACTCAGAAAATCATATGCTGCGAACTGAGCTGGGTCGCACCAAAGGCGCTTTGGATACGATGGGAAAGGAAATCCAGGGGATACGGGCTGAACAGACTCAACAGATGGCAAAGGCTAGACCTAGTAATGATGACTACTCCCTGAGGCAACAGCTTTCTGATGCATTAAGAAGAAATGAATTGTTGAAAGAAGACATCAAATCCCTGTCAGAAGCGGCGTCAGCGATACTCAAAGATGAACCAGGTGCTAGAGAGCATCTTCGAGATGCGATAATGCTTGTTGGAGACCCGAGATTCAAGATACTCAACATCGTTCTGGAAAAGAGATCTGTGAGAGTAGAAGAACTTGCTGCAAGTCTTCAGTTGGGTATTACAGAGGCATTAGCACTTGTGGATGAACTCCAAGCTGCAGGTGAGATTGAAGTTAGAGATGGCAGTACAGTTGTTCCAAGAGAAAAGTATCGCGCAGTCAAGATACCTGTTGAAGAGTGGAAGACATGGGACCCTGCTGATATTTTCGATTCTCTTGAGGACATAGTTGGACGAACAGAGGGGCACGAGTCTATTTCGAAGGCAATTGTTGCAGCAGTAGACATACTAGAACAGAAAATCGCCCGGGGTGGTGCGTTGGTATTTCAAATGAG
The DNA here is from genome assembly GCA_048882485.1 of Candidatus Thorarchaeota archaeon. GTDB lineage: Archaea > Asgardarchaeota > Thorarchaeia > Thorarchaeales > Thorarchaeaceae > SMTZ1-83. The sequence continues at coordinate 1,727 of JBHLRP010000002.1, read as the reverse complement.
AAAGACTGCAGACCTATGGAAAAAGGGCGAGGGCAACATAGAGGATCTTCAATATACAATAAGGGAATGGAAGGGTCGTGCTTTGTCACTCGGTTAGTCTTCAGACCCCTTCTTTATGGCCTCTTTTACGTAGGCACCAAAATCTGAGGTTTCACCATCACGTTGTATACGAATCTTTGGCTCTTCTCCCCTGACCTGACGTTCGATGTATCTCACATCTAACTGACTCATCTGCTGTCGATATCCTCGATAGACAATCAGATACAGAATGACCTCTTCTACTTGTTTAGCCACTCCTTGATTCTGCATCTTCAGATTATTGAGATACGAATATGCCTCCGTTGTGAGAAATCTGCCAAGCAGCTTTGCTCTTTCTACTCCTACCTTTTCTTCCTGTTCACGCGCAGCTTGTATCTGCTTCTCTCGCTTCATCATCCGAGCCATTTTCTTCCTTCGGATGATTGCTAGGTCAGGATCATCGTCTGTCAGTATTGAAACCTCTGTTCCAGAGCCGTATTGAAGAGCAGTTAAGCCTAACGATACAACTAGAAGTGCTTTTTAAGATTGAATATGAGTAGACAGTAGACCGGAAGCAAGTAAGAACCGAGGTTTACGATAATTGACAGGACTAGAAGTATGCAAATGGCTTGCTGACTCAAAGACTGGTAACACATGTAGATTAAGAAATGTTTCACTTCCCAGAGGAGAGGTGGCGGCGAAATGCACCAAGTCAGACCTGGCTGTGATTTGCGTGGACGCCTATTCCGCGTTGTCCAAAGGACTTGAGTCTCTAAAAGCTGGCAGTACTGACTCATTCCTATGGCTGATTGAATCAGCAAACCAGTTTGAGAACCTCGGAGAAACTGACAACGCAATAACGGCTATGGTCAAGGCAATTGACTATGCAACGAAGATGAATCTAATTGACCGGGGCTACGAGACCTTCCGGTACGCAAGAAGTATGATAGAAAACGGCCTGAGTCGGAAAGACCCATCTCTATCAAGCCCGATGCTTAAGCAGACTCTTGTGAAGAGTGGACAGAAGCTAATTGAAGCAGCAAGAAAAATCGCAGCTGGTTCTCCAGTGGCTGACATGCAAGCTGAATTGAAAGCGAGTATACTGGGCGGTGTCAGCTTGAAGAAGACAGATGAGGCTGTGAAAGATGAAGAGAAGGACAAGCTTGTAATCAGCCATGGTAGGTCCCTCTATGAAAAGAAAGCATTGGAATACAAAGAGGGAGCTGACACATATATTGCCTCAGGAATGACTCAGAATGCCATCACATTCTCCTGTTTGGGAGCACTTGCGGATCTTATGCTAGGGAAGCCCAAGGATGGTCTGCTGTACCTGACAAAGTTCACTGACCAGTCAGGAATAAAGGAAGAGTTCAACAACCATCCCTGTTTTCAATGGACAAGGCTCGTGTTTAAAGGGCTGATTAGTAGGGATCAAGATGCCCTATTGGAAGCCAACAAGCTATTCCTCAATATTCCTTGGAGCTTCAAGGATGACCACGAGTTTGCTCGAAGAGCTATGGAGTCGGTAGAAAGAAGAATCACGCAGTGATTCTCATTCTGGCAATGAAGAATCCATTCGAATTATCTCTATGAGGGAAGAGCCTAATCACTTTCTCAGTACATTCGAATCCAGAATAGCCAGAAGACCCCCTGAATGGGATCTGCATTAGCTCGATTGGGTGACGCGCCATCGCAGAGTCAATTTGAGA
>JBHLRP010000001.1:0-345465 GCA_048882485.1 Candidatus Thorarchaeota archaeon | reverse complement strand
CAATGTAAATGATAGAACATCATGCCAAAAGCACTAATCACTGGATTCGAGCCTTTCGATGATTATTCAGTGAATCCCTCAGCTGAATTGGCACAGGTTGTCGATGGTAAAAGAATTGGCAACTTCCAGATTGTAGGCGAAGTTCTCCCCCTAGACTACAATACTGCATTCACCTTGTTGAAGGAACTAGTTGAGAACCATTCTCCGAATGTGCTCCTATGCACTGGTCAAGCAAACAGACCAGCAATAGCAATTGAAAGAATTGCAGTCAATGCGAGAAGCACTACGAGAGCAGACAACTATGGCAATATCCCCGAAAATGATTTGATCTCTGATCAAGGTCCTCCAGCCTATTTCACGAATATCGATCCTCATCCATTGGTCAAAGCAATCAACAATGAAGACATCCCAGCCTTTGTGAGCTACTATGCGGGAGTCTATGGGTGCAACTGGTTGATCTATAAAGTCATGGAATGGATTGGTACCAGCGAGATGAACCTCATGGCAACCTTCATTCATGTCCCTCCGCTTCCTCAACAGGCATTAGAAAAGGAGGACCCACACCTTGCAACCATGCCTTTGGGCACAATTGCTGAAGCAATCAAGATAATAATCCTTAATCTTCCCAAATAACTGAGCGCAAAAGGTTTTAGGTGCGCATACAACCACCGCGGCCGCGATGTGGAGGTAGCTGAAGTGTCAGCCGAGGAATTATTCGATATCGTCATAGTAGGTGCAGGTGTCATAGGAGCATCAGCAGCATATTATCTCCAGAAGAATAGCCCTGAGAAGAAGATCCTTCTTCTGGATAGAATGTCAATGGCTGGACAGGCAAATACAGCAATGAGTGCGGCTGCTGTAAGAAACATGTTCGCATCATCCACAAATCAATTGTTGACAGACACATCGATCAAGTACTTCGAACACGTCCAGAACGATATCGGATACGAGCTTCTCTTTGAGAAGTGTGGCTATCTCTGGCTGCTCAGCAATTCTCAGTTCAATCATGAAAGTGTTCAGAACTGGATGCGAAAAATGAAAGAATCAGGTATCCATTACAAAGTATATGACAAGAAGCAGCTCAATGAGATGATTCCTAGTCTCAATGTAGACTTCTCCAATGATGAAGAAGCAGAGCTGATGAACCTCCAAGAGGTTGACTATGGTCTATTTGGAGGGGATTGTGGTGTATTGGATCCTACAAGACTAGTTGAGTGGTACTTCGAGGAATTCAAGAAGATCAGCGATGTCAAGCCAAGATTCAATGTGAATGTAGACAGTCTTCTTCTGGAGGCTGATCCAAAGCTGGACCTTCCTGGTGAGCCCTATGTGTGGCAGAAGAAAAGGGTGACCGGCGTCAAGACGAAGGATGGAATAATCAAAGCTGACACTGTGGTCCTAGCCACCGGCGCTTGGGCGAACGAGTTACTCGATCCGATAGGAGTGGACAGCCGGACAAAAGCTAAGAAGCGGCATATCTATGTGCTTCATGCTGAGGGAAAGCCAGGTATGGAGGAATTGCTAGACACAAAAGGATTCAGTGAAATGAACACCATACCATTTACAATCCTACCTTCAGCTGGAGTATATTTCAGGCCACAAGTGCAAGAGCGGGGATTTTGGATAGGATGCGGAGACAAGGTGGGCAGGAGATACGATTACATTCAGACTCCCGATTATGATAATCCTGAAAGCGCATACTACGAGAATAGTGTCTATCCTGTTTTGTCAAAATACTTCCCAGGATTCGAAGGTGCGAGACCTGTCGGTAGCTGGGCTGGAGGCTATAGCTATAGTCCAGATGCCATACCCTTCGTCTATTCTGATTGCGGAGTGCTGGTGTTGAATGGAGCCAGTGGTTCAGGCATTATGAAGGCCGATGCAATGGCGAGAATTGCAGATGCTCTCTATCGAGGTGAAGCTGAAGCCGAGCTATATGGCGGGAAGAAAATGCTAGCAGACACTCTTAGCCAAAAGAACCGCAAGGTCGAGGTTGAGAGTGTCGTCATCTAGCTGTTATCTACGCCGGCGGAAAACCCTAAAAGAGATAGCGAGAGAATCTTACTGGCTTCCTTGAGGATGCATCAGCCTATTGCATTCCAATACTCTAAGAGACTCGAACCACTCATACGTAACACACACACTAGAAAATGGGGTGAAACAGAATGGATAGAGGTGAGCTCGATGACGACGGCGGAAAAACCAGAGACCAGCAAGCTTACAGTGACGGCACTAGAGAGTGGGATCGAGTATCCCGATTTGGAGAGCGCACCTGACGAACCGCTGCTAATTCAAGTAGTTGGACTCTGGCCTGACATTCTTGCCGAGTTATCAGTCAAATTCGAAGTCGATTTGGAGGACCTGCAGGACCTGCAAGACCTTGATGAACGTCCAAGACTTCAGATTGAAGATAAATTCGTCATGGTCGTACTCCGTGTGCCTGTGGACTTGGAAGGAGAAGACAGGGAATATTCGACGAATCCTATTGGTCTCTTCACCAATGGTCGAGATATCATCATAGTGCAGAACGAGGATATTCCGCTGCGAAAAAGACGTCTCAAAGGTGTCTTACGTCGTACTACTACAGTAAGTGGCGTTATTTACAACACGTGGGAGATCGTCATCCATAGTTTCGAGACTATGCTTGATATCATTGAAGCCACAATTCATGATACCGAAGACCAAATTCTCAAAGAACTATATCCTTCGCAATTAGATCGCTTCTTCCAGCTCTCAAGAGATGCGATCTACATGGAAGCAGCGCTGAAATCTAACATGAAGGTGCTACGGCGAATGAAGAGGCTTCAGAGTTTTGGCAGGCTTGTTCTTGATGAAGACCGTCTTGAGGAGCTAGAAGTTGACCTGCAGCAACAGATGGAACTCAGCGCAATATATAGAACGCTCATTGCCAATGCGATGGATCAATACGATTCCATTGTTGGGCACAATTTGAATAGGGTTATGAAGACTCTAACATCAATCTCGCTGTTGGTTAGCGTTCCCACACTAATCGCTTCAATCTATGGAATGAATGTCGACTTGCCCCTAGAACAGAACCCGCTGGCATTTGTAGTGGTGGTTTTAGCAAGCCTCATCATTACTACACCGTTGCTAGTGTTTCTCAGACTCAAAGGAGTAGTCTAGCACGAAGTTTCGTGGCATTGACATATGCTCTCAGTGGAATTATGAGTCGGGAAATCTGCAAATTTAGCTGGAGGGCATATTCCTTGTCAGAGAAGAGCTCAGAAGAGAACGGGGCGGGAAGTAAAAACATTCCCAAGAAGGCATCAATTGTTGATGTACTCACTGGAATCAATTGAGTCAGTGCAAAGGAAAGATAAACCTGAAGTGTTTATTGTATACACATTCCCCTTTGGAGGGATTAGCCTGACATTCAAGCAACTCGCTGAGTATCATATTTGGACCGGAAAAAAGATGCGAGAGGTTGTTGAACATCTGAGGGAGAAAGAATTCACAAAGAAGGTACTCGGCCAGCAAAGTGTTCGTTCAATATGTGAACACACGGTCATGGCATTAGCCACTTGTTTCAATATTGCAGATGACAAATGGGATGAAAGCATCTACAAGTGGATATCCCAGTCTTCAAAACTCGAATTGATCTCCAAGTGGAATGAATTGGATTCGCGTCTCGCTGAGGTTATTAGGGAAATACCACAGGGTACAATCGAGGTCCCGCATATATCAGATAAGCCCTTTGAAATTCAAGCGATGGATTTCTTCATGCAATATATTTTACACACAACCCATCACAGAGGGCAGCTTGCTTCAGCGCTGAGGATACTTGGCAAAGATGTGCCAGGAACTGACTATCTAATGTTCTTTCGAGAACGCGCTGCGGTTTCATAGTGCTGCTATTCTTTTTATCTCCATGAAGCTATCCAAAATCTATGAAAATTGGAGTTCTCACTAGTGGTGGTGATGGCCCTGGAATGAATGCGGCTATCAGGGCCATAACCAGAGTTGGCATCAGTCGCAACTGTCAGATATACGGGATATTCGGAGGATTTCAAGGAATTCTCACCAATCAAATCCATGAACTCAATTCGAGGTCAGTATCAAGAATTCTACACCGCGGAGGAACAATGCTAACAACTGGCCGTTCTGAAGAATTCAAGACAGAAGAAGGTCAGAAGAAAGCGGTGACTGTGTTGGATGAAAAAGGGATAGATGCGGTGGTGGCAATCGGAGGCGATGGAACGATGCGGGGTTTGGCGGCATTAAGCAAGTATTGGAAGGGTCGGCTGATAGGATTGCCGGGCACTATTGATAATGATCTCTATGGGTCAGATTACACAATTGGCTTTGATACTGCTGTCAACAACGCATTGGAAGCATTGGACAAGATACGGGATACTGCAGAAGCCTTCTCTCGAGTCTTTTTGGCAGAGGTAATGGGACGGAATCATGGATTCATAGCAGTCCATGTTGGAATCGCAACAGGTGCATCGGCAATTGTAATCCCGGAAACCCCAACTAAAATGGACGAACTCACCAAGAAGGTAATTGATGCCAGAGAGAAATCTAAATCAAGTGTTCTAGTTGTGGTTGCAGAGGGCGACGAGCTTGGTAATGCCACTATTATCGCCGAGGAATTATCGAAGAGGATTGGCGAGAAATGTAGAGTCTCAGTGTTAGGCTATATCCAACGTGGAGGAAATCCAACTCATTTTGACAGAATTCTTGCAACCCGTCTCGGAGCCTTTGCAATCGAATGTCTTCTCAGAGGGAAGCACGGAGGGATGGTTGGAGAGGTCAATGGTGAACTCATTATGACGCCCTTCGAAGACACATGGTCAAAGGAGAAACCCTATGACGAATGGATGATGGGCCTTTTGGAAGAGCTCTCAGGATAGACCCCTTGATGTACGTGTTTATCAGCACCACATCGGCACAATGAATCATGAGGCGTACTGTGCAGACGCGACTGACCGACTTTGATGAGTCCAGCAAGGATAAGAAAAAGAAGCAGGACTCATCAGAGAGACTCCGAGTTCTTACAGGAGAGATTTGGGAGAAAACGGTCACCAAGAAGAAGGAGTGGGGCGTCTGTAACTTTGATGGTACTGTTCTTCTCGTGCGAGTAGTGGACGGACGTATTCATGCCCATGGTAGGGAAGCGGTCTGCAAGTGGTGCGAGGGTACACTCGAGATAAGAGAGGATAGGGTGTTCTGTGGGGGGGCATGCGGAAGGTATCAAGGCGAGTTCTCGAAGGACCTTAGTGCATATCTTTGGTGGGAGGGTGCCAAGTCGTACACCTTGCGGAAAAGAGTTGCGGAAGTCGAAGAGCTTGAACTGCAGCAGAGAGACCTCGAACCCATTACATATGCGCCACACTGGTCTGTGCTTGAGGAGTATGAGGAGGACCAGGATTAGTTCCAGTTCGTAGGTTTCGAAAGAATAAAGTGTCACGGAATCAAGCTTATTCGCTATGACCGAAATACCAATGGCTGACGATAGTGGCATTCGGGGAGGTGAAAGACCCAGAGAGGTCACTATGGCAGGCTTTCTAATGATCCTTAATGCTATTGCAGGAATCGTGACAGGAGGAGTGGGATTCTGGTATTGGGAGGACGCAGCTTCCGGAGCAGGCCTCATTCTCGGCGTGATAGCAATATTCCTGTATTTCCAGATATTGAAGCAGGATAGGATGTCTTGGACGCTTGCGGTAGTATTCCTTATTGCCGGAGCTCTGTTGTATGCATATGGTGAGAACTGGGCAGGTTTAGGGCTAACCGCCATCACAATCGTATATTATATACTTCCCACCACTAGTCAGCATTTCACTTAGAAACAACGAGTTATTGAGGAATAGGCTGATCTCTCAGCCTATCCCTAGTTTTTCTTGATTCATCCAATCTATAGCTTCATCTCGTAGAGAATAAATCGACGTCCAGCAAATTCCTCAGGGATTTCAATAATGTATTCGACCCAGGTTTCAGCTCTGGGCCCGAGGAAGAACACCGCTCGATCAGTCTTTGTGGCTTCGAGATAATCCAGAGCTCTTGAAAATATATCAACAAACACAGTTCGATTCGTTGAGTAAATCGAGAAGGCCGTAGTCTTCTGGCCATCTCTTTCGAAGGTATAGACGAAAGTCAGGGATTCCGCCTTACCAGTATCGCCAAAGACAACTTGGGGAATCTCGCGTTCGAGGATTTCTTCTAGGCTACTGATGTCTTTGTTGTGAAACTCCCATCTTATTGGGAATGTTTCGCTTTGGACTAGGTCAGTAGTTTCCAGAATCTCATGCAATCGCTTGGGAAGGACTTGGAGAGGAATGATGCTGGGGCTTGGACTAGGGTGAGGAGGAAATGGTGGCTCGAGCCTGAAGTAACGGACATCATTTTTGAGCGCAAATCCAAGATTCTCTGCTACTTTCATTGAGGCTATATTCCTGGAGCTGGTTGCATACCGTAAGGTGTCCATTCCGATTTGCTTGGCTTTCAAAATCATCTGATTGACAATTTTGGATGCAAGTCCCCTTCTTCTTGCAGATTCTCTCACTCTGAGCCCCTTGACCCATCCAGCCTTATTGGCAGATTTGATTTCGAGATTGCCTATTGCCTGAAGAACGGGCCCATCAAAGATGCCAAACGGATAGTTGAGATTATTTCCAATCCATTTCGGAAATCTATCGGGAACATAGTCTCGGCCGCCCCATATTCCCATACATAGTTCATTGACTGCCTGATGATCTGAAATTCTGAGAGCTCGGAGTTTTTCAGGCATGGATTCTTCGCAGATGTGCCTTCTTTATGAACCATCCGCCTCATTTTTCGTAAGGAATTCCGCAAAAATTGAAACGATTGTTTTTGTTATAAACCTTAAAACGGGTCAACGGCATGCGTTGGACCACCGCGTGTGCATCAGATGGCAGACTCACCACCAGTAGGCTTAGCTTGAGGGAGAGGAAAAAGCTGCAGAGCCGAGATCGGTTGATATTCCTATTGCTATCATGTGCATTTATACTAGTCCTGAGTACCGCTGTATCTTCGGGGAATGTAGCTGAAATGGCAACGGGCAAATCCGCCGAGTTGTTTCCATCAAAACTTCCTACACAAATGATAGTATCTGATCTTCCACCACCAGAACTTATCGCACCAGCTAATGGTGAGATTTTTGGGCAAAGTCAAATTGATGCAGGACCAGTTATCTTTGAGTGGGAACCTGTTGCAGACGCTCAGGGATATGAGTTTATGCTTGTGATGCCAGGCATGGCTGAACCGATCTATATCTCATGGGCTGACACCTCATTTCAGATTTGGTTGAATTCAGCATCAGGAATACCAGGTGAAACTGATGGTGATTATTCCTGGGCAGTGAGGACTCTCAATGGCAGTCTTGGAGAATTCAGTGCAACTTGGACATTTCGTATCGACACATTATATGAAGGGCAACCTTCATTGATTGCGCCTTTGGACGGAATGGAATTTGATCAAGGTACAGCTACTCTGGACTGGAAGGTGCCATCAGATATCAGCGGCATGCAGTCGTCAGTTATCGAAGTTTATAACTCAAGCACCTTCTCGGCAGATACCCTTTTCCTACAGGAAACCGTACCTGCTTCCACTCTAAACTTGACACTCTACAATCTCGAAGAGGGAACATACTTCTGGAGATGCCAAGCTTTCGACATCGCTGGAAATCCCAGTGATTGGAGTGATGTTTGGAACTTCACAATTGAGTTCTATGAATCTATAATGCCACCAGCCCCGCCACCAACACCGACAGCACCCCCAGTAACCACCTTGGATATGGGAACGCACTATGTGGATATGAGCGGTACAACATATGTCACATCAAATACAGAGTTCAATCTCAAAGCTTCAAGCGAACATCCATCAAATTTCACGACTATGTATTCGATTGATGCAGGACCTTGGCTTGAGTACAATGAGTCTTTCCACCTTTCGCGTCAGGATGGATTACGAAATGTTTCATTTTATAGTATAGATGAGTATGGAAACACTGAAGACATGCACACTATCGAGGTTGTATTGGCAAGCCTGAATCTTGAATCATCAATTTACAGATCTTGGTTTTGGTCAGATAGAATCATGTTCACTGTCACTTTGGAGAACAACTGGCCTCTAGACATCTGTGAGTTGGAGATGAACCTCGATATACCTCTAGACTTCAGCATACGGCATCTCTCAGTCTGGCTTAAGGAACCTGAACGCTGGCCAAGACCAGTGTTTCTCTTCATTGGCAGCTGCAATCGGTTCATACCAGCGGGGACATACAACTTCATGGATGGATTGGAAATCACCCTTGAGGATAACAGACTCTTTGTCCCTTGGCTTCCAGTTGGTGGCAAACTGCTAATTGTCATGAACCTTCTGTATTCGCCAGAAGACAGCATGAACTCCTTGGAACCAATCCTGCTGAGTGAATATACCTTCCAAGTGGTGGTTATTGCTAACACCACCTCACCATTTGACACTGAGCAAGGTCTAGTTGATGGTTGTTCCACAGTGGAAACACTCGTCATGGATGCCGACAATGACTTTGACGGATTTCAGTTCCACGACTCGGGTTCGCATTATTGAATCTTAACCACTTGTTTCAGGGGATAGATTTCATTCAGGCCTAGGTAAGATTAATCATCATTCACGACCTGCTTCTGGAGAATTAGACAGTAATGATGGTGCACATTCGATACATATGTGGAAGGAAAGCCCCAGCATCCTAGCCGCTTGTTGTCCTGACACCAAACTTGTTCCTGACGCAATTCATAGACCTCAGAGAAACGTCTTGCCAGATCCCATGCAATGGGTCGAAAGAGGTTCCCTTCATCTCGCATGTTTTGAACTATAACTGTCAGATATGCTCCATTTCGCAAATAGGGGTACACCGCATCAATGACTAGGCCAACATTTTCTATATACTCATCATAAGAGTCTATATTACCCAAGTCAGAAGAAGAGCTGCTATAATGCTGCTTAAGTCCCTTCTCACCCCTCTCTTTGTGAACAGTTTCATTTCCACCTCTCGATTTCCTGAGCATGTTGTAGTACGGTGGCGAGGTGATTAGGTAGTCAAACTCCGGCACCTCATCGCCGAACTGTGTTTCCAAAATAGCCGCGATGTCCATCGAGTCACCTGTTAGGATATGATGATTTCCAGAACCTGAAGTTGAGTTCAATTCTTGTTGTCCAATCTCGACAAACTCAGGATTGAGTTCTACTCCAATCGAACTGCGGTCTATTGCCTTGCATGCAACCATGGTACTTGCTACTCCAGCAAAAGGATCAATGACCCAGCCCCCTGCTCTCGTAAAATACTCCACAAAACGAGTCACAAGTTCCTCTGGGAATTTCGCTGGATGAGTCATCTGATTTTTACTTCTAGAGCGTGGATTGACTACAAACCAAGACTTAGTGCTCTTAACCCACTCCTTCCCATCCAAATCGTTGAGCTTCTTTCCGGCCATGCGTCAGTCTCCCATTTGGGCCAACTATCTTAGCTCTGCAGGATGTCATCATAAACTCTTCCACAAATGGACTTGGTCTAGTGCTCCATTATAACATCGAGAGCAATGTTGTCTGCATGATCACTTATTCTCTCAAGGTTCCTGATAGACTCCACGAATACAGTGTCCGCTTCCGCCACGCAAATGCCATCTCTAAGGCGTTGGATATGGGCTTCTCGGATCTCTCGCTCGAAAACATCGACTTCGTCTTCCATGTGTACAGCTACTCTTGCCAAATCTTTGTTTCGGGTTCGCAGAGCTTCGATTGAAGTGGCGTAGGTCTCTTCAACCATTTCGAACATTTTTGATAGGTCATTGATTGCGGCATCTGAGAAAGTCACACCATTCCTGAAACGATGGAGTGCGAATTCCGCAAGGTTCTGAGAGAGATCTCCAACACGTTCGACATCAGTTAAAACTGCAAGTAGCTTCATGCGCCAAATGATGTCAAACTGGCCTAATTCCTCCTCTCGAATCTTGTCGATGAATTCTTCGGTGGTCCTACATCGGTCATCTACCTCATCTTCCAGAAGCATGACTCTATCACCTTCGTCGGTCTGACCGTGAAGAAGTGCCTCTTTGCTTCGTTGAATCATTTGCATAGTCAATTCGGCAGTGCGAATAATCTCACGTTCTGCTTCGATTAGTGCTGCTTGGGGTATATTCAGCATTTGGTCATCAAAATGGTAGCGACCAATAATCTCGCCTTCCTTGTCAGGTATGAGGCGCTCACACAGTTTTACTAAGCCACCTACAAGAGGCACAAAGATGAAGCTCACTATTACATTGAATATCGTATGCGCATTGGCGAGCTGCCTCGGTAGCTCCACCGCGGTATATTCGGTTAGAACGGTAAAAGGTGCCAAGATAGGAAGGAAAATCGCAACCCCAATGACATTAATCAATGTCTGAGCAATAGCAGTTCTTTTTGCCGGAGTAGTGGCACCAATAGCGGCGAACAACTCAAGAAAACAAGTGCCAATGTTGGCTCCCATCACGAGAGCGATTCCTGGCCCCAAATCTATGACTCCTGCTGCACCCATTGCAATAACAAGACTTGTCGTTGCTGAACTGCTCTGTGTTATTCCCGCAATCAGAGCACCAATTAGAATCCCATAAAGGGGAATAGCTCCGTAGTCATTGATAAGGTCCCTAAAGAAGGGGTAGTCAGTTGTTAGGGGTCTTGCTCCCTGTTTCATGAAGTCCATTGCAAGGAAGAGCAGACCCAGGCTGAAGATTACCTTTCCTGTAAGTTTGACTTTTTCATTCTTAAAGAAGAAACTCATAAAGAAACCAATGGCTACAAGTGGCCAAAACGCCAAACCTATGTCGAAGGAAACAAGCTGTGCTGTCACCGTGGTGCCAATCTCTGACCCCAACATGATATTGACTGATTGCCTGAATGTCATCATGCCCGCATTAACAAATCCAATCAGAGTTAGTACTGTGATGCTTGAGCTCTGCGTCATGAATGTAGTGGCTGTCCCAGCGGCCATGCCATTTATCGGATTACTGCTAACTCGCTCTAGGATTCTGACAACACGTGCCCCCGACAGTTTCCCCAAGGTTTCCCTCAACATTGTGATGGCAAACATAAAGAGAGCAAGTCCGCCAATAATATTGAAGGCAATCTCCGCCTCTTGCATACACGCATCGTGCGTATCTGGTATATAAACCTACAAAGTATTCAAATTCGCATCTAAAATCCAAAAGTTCTGTACAAGATAGATGTGCTGATGTATTGATACGTATTGCTTATTATGGTTAGACCTCGCCGACATACCTGAGAAAGGAGAAGTAAGGAATGGCCAGCATTAAAAGACAACTAGTGGTGTTTGCTTTTGGCATGCTCATTGCATTTGGGTTTGCTGTAATCTTGACTCCGCCTGGAGATTTTGCGGGAGGACCGTATACTATTACTACTGCTGGCTCGACGACGGTGTTCACTCTCTCCCAAGAATGGGCGACTCGCTTCCAATTTGACTACCCAGCCTTTGTTGTAAACCCAAGCACGGGGGGTTCCGGTCTGGGTCAATCCCAAATTGCCCAGCAATTGATCGATATAGGAGCAACAAGCTCATACCCCGATGAAGACTATATAATGACAAATCCTGGTGTAAAGATAGTCCCAGTGTCAGCAGATGCTTTGGGCATTGTTGTCAATCCAGAAGTCAACAGCTCATCATTCAAGCTCGACTGTGATATGGCTGTCGCAATCTTCCAGAGAAACATCTCCACATGGGAGGAGCTAGAATCCACCTTCGGAGTCACCGTCGAGCAAACTGGGTCCATCAATGTATATGTCCGTTCGGATGCTAGCGGAACAACAGCCACCTTCGCCAAATGGCTTGAAACCTCTGATGAAACTGCCAACCCATTTGGAAACTACACTTGGAGATTAGGACATGGTGAAACATTGTCATGGGCCCCAGCGATAAGCTCTGTTGATGGGAATCCCGGGGTTGCGGCAGGAGTTTTAAGCGACGCGCAAGGAATTGGCTATGTTGGCCTAGCATTTATGGAGGGACTAGTTCCAGCATATTTGTACAATCCATCAATTGATGAATATATCGAGCCCTCTCTTGAGAATGCACTGAAGGCTCTACCATCTGTATTGTCCGATCCAGGAGCGAATCTAATGAACTCAAATCTAGAAGGGGCATACCCAATTGCACGACTCCTTTATTACATGATTCACGAGGATAATATTGCTTGGCATGTCCTAGTGTTTATGAATTGGGTTCTTACTCGGGGACAGACGTTCATATCCGGCGTTGGCTATGTGCCAATCAATGGAACCTCTGCCATCATCTATTCAATCAATGTGATTTCATCCCTGAATCCAACAGACTCGTGAGAGGTGGTTGATATATGAGCCAGCAAATTAAGGAAAATATCTCACATATCATCCACGAGATCAAGACGGCAAGGGGCTCAGCAAGAATTGATTTGTTTGGTAGATTTGGCCTATTGGTGCCAGCATTTGCTAGTTCGGCGGTCATAGTCCTCATTTTGACATTTCTTTGGTATGAGTCTGCTCTAATCTTTGCCAGCCCAGAGGGAGGTATAGGAATCATTGCCAATACTACTTGGGATCCAAATCGAGATCTCTATGGTATAGCTATCTTCATAGCTGGCTCCTTCATGTGTACACTACTTGCAATAGGGATTGCAGTCCCGCTAGGAATGGCTGGTGCGCTTTTCCTGAGTGAGTTCTGTCCTCATCGGCTCAGGGGACCAATTAGAATGGTAATTGAAATGATGGCAGCAATCCCATCGATAGTCTATGGCCTCTGGGCGTATCTCGTGATTGTGCCTTGGATAGCGTCAGTACTAGCACCTGCATTTGGGATTGAATCAAATGGTCTTAGCCTACTAGCCGGAGGAATCATTCTGGCGATTATGCTTCTTCCCACAATAGTAACAGTCTCTGATGATGCACTTCGGTCTGTGCCAATGACACTCCGAGAGGCATCTCTTGCTCTGGGCGCAACGAGCACTGAAACAGCGAGGAAAGTCGTCATGGGAGCGGCAATGCCGGGGATTGGAGCAGCAATTGTGTTGTCGCTTGGAAGGGCAGTGGGCGAAACAATGGCGGTTCTTATGGTGACGGGCAATGCTCTGCAAATACCATTCTCCCTGTTTGATCCCACCTATGTAATGACCTCCATTATCACAAACCAGTTGGGCTATGCATTTGTCTTTCCACTCTGGCGTTCAGCTCTATTTGCAGTTGCACTTGTTCTGATGTTAATGTCAATCTCATTCACAATTATGGCGAAGCTATTCATTCGCTGGGGAATGAAAACCAGGGGGATGAGTTGAGATGAGTGAGCAAACGACTATATCAGAAGAGCAGGAATACGAAGACAATGGAACAACTCCCATTCCTTATAGCAGAATCACGCAACTATCACGCTATCTCAAAATGCAGGTGAGTTCAAGAAGAACATTCTCGGACTTCACATTCAAGATATTGCTAGGAATCTGCGTCCTAATCATTGTATCTCCATTCTTCCTAGTACTTATCCAAGTTCTTTCTGTTGGAATTCCTGAAGTCTTTGGATCAGGCCCTGGGCAAGGCTTAGAATTCTTTGGCACCTTTCCCGGGCCAGGATTGGAGGGCGGAATCAGAAATGCCATTGCAGGGACAATCCTGCTGATGGCTGTTGCCTGTATGGTGGGAATTCCCCTCAGTGTCCTAGGAGCAATTTACATCACAGAGTATGCAAAACCTGGGAGAGTCACCAGTATAGTCGAGTTCGCAGCGGATGTTCTAGCTGGTATTCCTTCGATCGTCTTCGGAGCATTTGGATTTGCATTTATTGTAGATTTCCTTCATATTGGAATGGGCTTGATAGCCGGAGGTTTCACCTTGGCTTTTATGATGATACCTACTGTGTTGCGCACTACTCAAGAAGCACTCAAGCAAGTTCCTATGGCACTAAGAGAAGCATCCTTGGCATTGGGTGCGACAAAATGGACCACAACCTGGAATGTTACAATTCGCGCGGCTATTCCAGGAATCATAACAGGAATACTCCTAGCTATTGGAAGGGTGATGGGAGAAACCGCTCCGCTTATTTTCACAGCTGGAAACACCCTCGGCGTTCCAACAAGCATTACTGGTGGAGGATCATGGGTCGCCTCTCTTCCCTACACGGTCTGGTCCTACATTACTGATCCCAGGGGGCACCTGCAGGCCAAAGCTCATGGAGCTGCGCTTGTACTTCTTCTAATGGTTCTGGCAGTTGACATCATTGCGAATATCATTCTTAGGAAACTGACACGGAGGATTGTCTAAACCAATGTCACATCAATACAAAATGGAGGTCAAGAACCTCACAACCTGGTTTGGGAGGAAGAAGATCCTGAAAGAGATTAGCTGCTACTTCGAGGACGACTCAGTGACTGCAGTAATGGGTCCCAGCGGATGTGGAAAGTCGACTCTTCTGCGAAGTCTCAATCGATTGAATGACACAATTGGCAGTTTCAGGATGACTGGTGAAGTGCTTCTCGAAGGCATGAATATCTATGCCCCCGATTCAGATGTATATGAACTAAGGCGACGCGTCGGAATGGTCTTTCAGCGTCCCAACCCGTTCCCTATGAGTGTGCGTGAAAACATAACATTTGGTCCCAAGCTTCACGGAATGAAAGATGAGAATGAGCTGGAAAGGATGGTGGAGCAATCGCTGAAGAAGGCCGCCTTATGGGATGAGGTAAAGGACAGTCTTGATGAGCCAGCTCCGAATCTCTCCGGAGGTCAACAACAGCGCCTATGTATAGCCAGAGCCCTCTCGGTTGATCCTCCAGTGTTATTGATGGATGAACCTGTATCGGCACTTGATCCAATAAGTGCGGGAAAGATAGAGGATCTGATTATAGAGCTAAAGAAAGACTACACCATCATAATTGTCACTCATAATGTTCAGCAGGCATTCAGAGTTTCAGACCAAGCAGCATTTCTGTACTTAGGGGAGCTGGTCGAGTTTGATAAGACAAAAAGAATTGCTGAAGCACCTGGCGACGAGCGAACGGAGGCATTTATCACTGGAAGAATAGGATAGGTGAGCGCTATGCGGACACAACTTGAGATTCACATTGAAGAAATTGGCAATCGTCTAAAGGAGCTACATGAGCTTTCAACAGGAGCATTCATGCAGTCAATGAAAGCTTTTGAATATCTTGACCAAGAGATGGCGTCGGAGGTAAAGGAGAACTCAAAGAAGATAGAGGAGCTTTCCGCGAAAGTCGAAGCCAAGGTATTCGAAACCATTGCTAGAAGGCAACCAGTTGCATCGGATCTTCGGAGGCTCGCCACATATCTACAGGTAGCTCATCATCTGCATCGAGTTGGTAGATACGCCTACAAGATTGCTCATATAGTCAAGCTGTGTGAGGGTATCGAGCACTTTAAAGAGCTTGAATCGCTGCCCTATTTGGCGGATTTAGCGAATAAGACTCTTGAGATTGCGATGAAGGGAGTCCTAGAGAATGACCTCTCAGGCATCGATGACCTGGAGAAGATGGAGGCTGATAGCGATCGCGAAACCTCTGAGATGTTTGAGGAAATTGCTGATTATCTCAGAAAAAGAAAGGACATCACAACAATGGCGATGTTCTATGTAATCGTTGGTCGGTACTGCGAACGGGCAGCGGATCAAGCTTTTGCAATTGCAGAACGCGCTGTGTATATGGTAACAGGAGAAAAGAAGAAGCTGGGTCTAGCATACAAAGGCAGTGCGGCAGATGCTCCACACTAAGACTTGGCCTCACGGATAGTTCGCACAAGGTCCTCAAAGGTCTTGTCCACATTCAGACTTTCAGTAGCACTTGTCTGCATAAGTTTCAGGCCACGCTTGTCAATCTCAGACTGGATAGCCTTCTGGTTAAATACTGGATCGAGGTCAATCTTGTTCTCAACCACCGTTGTTGGGACCTTCCCTGCAGAGGAATATAGCGACTCAAGCCAGGTGTCAATTGTACCTAGTGTCTCTGGTCGACCACGGTCAAAGACAAAAAATGCCCCACTCGCATTCGTACAAAATTGCACACGCAACTGCTTGAAGGACTCTTGGCCTCCAAGATCCCACACTATCAATTTGTAGTTCGTGTCATCGAGTGTAATAGTCTTCACATGCAGAACGGCTCCGATGGTCTGGGCCATCTCTGGACTTAGACTGTCATATACGAATCTCTGAACTAGGGATGTCTTTCCAACTCCAGATTCCCCAAGGAACACAATTTTGTAGACAAAGTCAGGTTCACTCACTCTGGCACTCCCCGATGAATACTGAACATTTCATATGTTAACTTTCCGCATGCGTACA
The DNA here is from genome assembly GCA_048882485.1 of Candidatus Thorarchaeota archaeon. GTDB lineage: Archaea > Asgardarchaeota > Thorarchaeia > Thorarchaeales > Thorarchaeaceae > SMTZ1-83. The sequence continues at coordinate 329,138 of JBHLRP010000001.1, read as the reverse complement.
GTGTCATAATGAAGTTGGTCCCTTAGCCTTTGTCTTCTCGAGAATCTCCCGAGTCATTTGTATGAATGCCTCTTCGACATTCGTGTCTTCTTTCGCACTGGTGCGAACATGTGTAAAGCCATATTTCTTGACTATCTTTTCAATCTCTGCGGGATCAATCTTGCTCTGGAGGTCAATCTTGTTCTCGACCAATACTAGGGGTATCTTCTTCGTCACGCCATATAATGCTTCGACCCATTCCCCGATTCTCTCGAGTGTTTCTGGACGAGTGCAGTCGAAGACAAAAAAGGACCCTGATGCATTCTGATAGTAAGCCTTTCTAAGCTGAGCGAAATCATCCTGACCAGCTATGTCCCAAACCACCAACTTGACCATGGCCTCATCAACCTGAACGGTCTTGACATGTATGTCTGTGCCTATGGTAGCTAGGTAATCGCCTTCAAATGAGTCATAGACATATCTGCCGACTAGACTTGTTTTACCCACTGCTCCCTCACCTAGAAAAACTAGCTTAAACAGGTATGATATATTGTCAGACAGGTCTGTTACGCTCCACGGCTAGGCCTATTTACGAAACGAACTCATTGGGTCATATAATGCTTACGCAGCTCGATGGGATTATCCTATCCTGGCAATAAATATGACTAATTTGTATTGCAGAAGACCCTTCAAACCGTGGGACCAAAACTAACAAAAGCCAGCCCCTTTGAACCGATTGTGTGGACTTCCATGGAAATTGGCACTTTCGCTAGGCACATAGATCAGATGAAGATGGGGATCTCTCAAAATCCTGATTTCATTGATCTGCGAATGGACCTAAACTACAGTCTGAACTTCAGGGAGGCAAGAGGAATTCTTGAGGAAGCAGGTGTTGTGCCCACTCTGCATCTTCCAAGCGACCCATGTTGGAGACCTATGGATTTTCCCAGTGAGATAATGCCATATATCGATGTTAGTGCTGAAGTTGGTGCTGAGCTTGTAACCACTCATTCTGCATTATCCACTCTTTTCTACAGCGATAATGATATTGATGCATTTCTAGAGTGGGTACCGCTCTTATGTGATGCCGCAAAGGAGAGCGGGATTCAGCTTGCTATAGAAACTCTTGGTCTCTATTATACCGAACTGACGCTGTTGTTTGAAAGATGTCCGGACATGAAGATTGCACTTGATATTGGACATGGACAAATCATGGCTACTAGGAATCGAGCACTGGATGTGATTCAGTCATTCTATGACCACATTGCGGTAGTGAATGTGCATGACAATAATGGTGCGCGCATGGTGAGTAGGGTCAGAAACCTCAGACTCAAAAGAGAAATCCCTCACGAAGAGCTCTTGGTCATTGCCAGAGAATATGATGAGCACCTCCCCATTGGAGAGGGAGAGATAGATTTCCAGCCAATATTTGGAGAATTGAAAGAGAGAGGCTACTCTGGCAAATTTCTCATGATGTGTAAGGACCCAGGAGAATTCGTTGATGAACGGAACAAGTTCACGAAGCTCTGGTTGGAAGCCTAACCTTCTCTTGCAAGAGAATCAATGAGCTTCTTGGTCTCATGCAGTCCGGTTTCATCATTAGCCTTCTTGTAGAGGGCCCTTGCGATCCTAAGAGTATCCTTTGCTTGGTCCGGCTTACCTTGCACGACATAGAATCGAGCCTGCTTCAGTCGTGCAGCACCCATGGCACTATAGACCTCAAATGGATACTCGAATTGGTCGATATTCGTCGGCTCACCGCATTTATGGCAGATAGTGACATAGTCAAGCTCTTCTTCTCCCGACGAAACGGCAGTTGTCGGCTCAGCCTGTGTTGATGCGGGAGTGGGTATTGGTGTTGGAGCAGGAGTCGGTGGAGCCGTGGCGGGTGCGGGTGCTAATGTTTCTGCAGTCACTGAGGGCATATGTTCAGGCAGTCTAAAATCAAGCTCTCCATCTTCCTCTTCATATCTTGAGGAACTAAACCCTTCGGAAACATCGCTGTCTAGAGTCTTCTCAGGTGTTGGACTATCTGATACTTCTGAGGATACGAAAGCAGAATGAGTTCCAAGAATCTGCTCCTCAAGCGCCTCAGCTTTTGGCATGGTAGGCTGCATAAGTTCCATTTCTTCTGGAGTCAGGGTTTCGGAGCCCTCCATCATCATTGGAGCAGGGGCATCTGCAACAGCCTGAGTGGCCTCAAGGAGTTCTCTAACCTCGCTCGCGCGAAGCATCCGAGTTTCAATCACCCCGGTACCATCTTCATCTATTCCCACATCCTCAGCTCTAGCAAATGCCTCACGTGCCTTTTCCAACTCAGTCTTTCCGCGTCCCTTTGACACTGTACGTACTCGATCACGAGAGACTTCACTTGGCTTAACCCATTTATCGTTCGTTGTCGGAGGTGGAGCTGCTGACTCAGTTGCTTGTCGAGCCATGTCTGCCCCTGAGGTCACGCGACCAATCTCGGGAACTTCAGGTTTGGGAGCATCATCAACGACTGCGCGTTTCTTTGGCGGTTCTATCAGAGACGCAGCACAACGAATACAGTACTTACGTGTAGGCAGATTTGATTTGTTACACTTCGGACATACTTTCATGGGGCTGACCTTCTGGCTCCTCTACAAAGTATCCAATGTGCATTAGTCCAGATATACATTTGCTGAATCTCCTTCTAGGAGTTCATCATAGTCAGATTACTCGATTTTCCTTTGAATTGCGTTCGAGGTTGAGAGAGAGCGATAATAGCAATCTTGGAGAGTGGATGAGGTCTCTATGACTGTACACACTGGATCACCTCTCTCTACGAGTACGTCTTGAGGTGTGCGATCCACAGTATTGCTGAATTTACTCAGAGCAGGGACCTTTCCACTTCGCCTGGCGAAAATCACTAGTTTCGTAGATGGCTTGAACGATGGCGGCTCTGATGGCAGAATGCCATTACATGCATTAGTGTGCAATTCAGTCACAGAAATGCCTCCTCCCCGCTCTAGCATTTCCAGTGTTCCTTGAAACCTCGGATTGACTTCAAGAAACCATAAATTCTCCTCAATATCCACGAGGAAATCAATCCCATTTGTGCCCAAGAGTCCGAGATCTGTGCAGAGAGATGCGCTGCTTTCGGTGATCAGTTGTTTCACTTTCTTGGGAAGACGAAGAGGCATATAGTTGCCAGAATAGACAAAATCACAATTCCTCCCGGCAGATGGCATACCAATCAGCTGGCCCTGAATCGATACAACAGATGCCTCGTTGCCTGTTGACAGAATGCTTGTGGACCCGTCAATGCCAGAGATATATTGCTGGACAATCACCTCGGGATTCTCTATATCAGCTTCTAGCCTCCAGCATGCTGCTTTTACTTGACTCGGGTCTGAAACTAGGGAGATTCCAGTTCCACCCCCTGATGAAGGAGGACGAATTACACATGGATAACCAACTTCATCGCATCTAGCATATACTTCATCCAATGTTTTTGAAACGAAGCTAAGAGGCACTTCTAATCCGAAGCTCTCAGCTAGTTTTCCGACTGCAGACCTATTTCGCGCTCTTTGCATCTGCACTATCGAATTGCCTGTAATCGGCACTCTCTTTTCCAAGAGCCCTAGTGATTGAGTATTATCATCAAAACCGCTCCCAACAAAAACATGGTCGATTTCCTCGTCATCAATAGATTCCAACAGGTTTTCAACCAAGCTAATATGAACTCGCTTCTCTAAAGGCGTTCTTTGTCTCTTTCCAGGTATGGTTTTTAGAATGGAATTCCATTTTGATGCACAAGCTTCTAGGTCCTCATCACCCCAATAATCAGATACAATGACTCTGGCTCCAGCTCTCGTTGCAGAGCACGCAATTGGCCTTGCATTGAATCCGAGTACTGCCACCGTCAGTCCTCTGAGGGTCGAGGAATTTGCTGTCATCAATTTTGGATGATTCAACTGATTCTCATAAGCGCTTTCATTCAACCAGTATTATTCTGGCGATGGAAAAGCTTCATCCTACGCCATCTCCATCATTCTTTCAATTTATCGAGTCATTCAAGAATAAATAGAAACTCCGGAGACCTTTTGTCGAAGCTCCATGCAATCTCTAGTTCACAGTGTTGTCATATCCATGACACAGCCTCTAGACTCTCTCGAGTAATCTGAGAGAACGCAGTGATTTCTTGCACTTCAACCCTAGTAGGAGAGGAGAGAATCGTTGAGTAATGGAACAAAAGCTTCGTTCGTACTCGGTGCTATTGGTGGTTTCCTCATCGCACCAATATACAGCCCAAGTTTTCTTGGTCTCCCCAGCCCAAGTTTTCTTGATTGAGCACAACACTATCTGATACTTATCCTGGGTTTGATCTCAATCAGTATAGGGTTCTTTGGACTATGGCGAAAGAGCGGGAACGTCATTCCGCTAGTCAGTGCTATATGCATCATCGTGTGGGATATCATAGTTCCCCTACTGTATTACTTGATCGGCCTGCCTGATACTCGCCCTGATTGGTTCCACACCATTGTGTTGGTTGGCTGGATATTCATAAGCGTGGGCTGGATCACTGCAGGGATTTCTGCATGGTTGCTTCGCGAGGAATTCAGTCCGTTTTCCATTGTTGCTGCCTTAGTGTTCTTAGCTTGTGGCGCTGCGAGTTGGCCGTTGTCTTTGGTCGGTGGTGGCTGGAATATCTGGGTTAGCTTGCTCTGGGCAGCGACTGGCATAGTTGCCGTCATACACTTCCTTGATGCCGCAAGAACCTAGACCTACGTTCTGTTCTGGTGTCAGATGAAGTCGTGAACTAGACCGCTCAATAGACAGGCAGAAGTCTTTAGGTGGCTAAATCTCCTCGACTTCCCGGTCAGAGGACGTGCTACCTTATGTATGAATGGGAGATTGCCACAGCCCCCGATAGCTTGCTCTGAGTTGAGAAGACTGAGAAGTACGGGAGAGAACCGTCGAGAGACGTAGCCTCCTTGATTTTCTATAATTAGCGCGTTTGAATAACTGGATACATTTTCCGAATACGTTCTCACAAACCTTATACCTGACATATTGCTCATATCATTTGCTCGGCCACTGAGGGATAGATATGTCTCCTGACGACGAGAAGTTGACGGATGAGGAAAAGGCGAAGCTCCAAGAATCGCTGAAAGAGGCTTCACTAGATGAAGTACATATTCAGGGTATGGCACAAGGTCTGGAGGATTCTGAACCAGTCATGATGCCAGTGGATTCCAGTGATGATCTTCTTTCTGCTGCAGCGGTGGCATTGGAATTTGTCGAGGGAATGGAGATTCCGGAGGGACGCGAGAGTCCCCTTGATGCAGGAGAAGCCGTGGCAGGATTTGATGCACTCCTTCGAAAGCTGGAGAATCTTCGCTCCGATATTTCATCACTACAGAGAGGTGTCGTAGGAGTATTTGCTGCCCAACTTCTGACCTTCAGGGGAAAGGTAGTCGAGCTCAAGTCACGAATCTCCGAAGAGATGGTCGAACGACTCAGAATGAAGTTCTTCAAGAGCTTCATTGAGGCTACATTTGTAGACATTGTCGACAATGAATTCGCAGCACTTGAGAAAGATCTTGTTGATAAGATTGTAGAGCAGACCCAAGAAAGATTCAAAGAATTCGCTCAAAGAGTGCGAGAGTCTGAACTCGACCTCAGGACAACAATCGTGGAGCAGCAGGATATTGTAAGGTCCTTCATGACAACTCTAGAAGAAGACGGGATGTCACTCCAGACCGGTCTAGCCGAGAAGGATGCAGAGATAGCAAAGCTCGAGCGTGAGATAAAGTCATTGCAGAGCATAGTAGACAAGGGAAAGACTGCTGATGCCGCAACTGAGGAGTTGGCTCGCAAACTCAAGGAATATGATGACAAAGTAGAAGCTCTCAAACAGGACATTTTGAAGAAAGACGCCTCCATCAAAGCTAGAACGGATGAAATAGATACTGTCCGAGCTGAAGCTAATGAGCTCCGTTTGAAATACAAAGAAGCAGAAAGCCAGCTTGAGGTGTACAAGGGTGAGGCCGAAGCCGCTAAGACAGCAAGCACAAAGTCGGATGCTGAGTATGAGGCATTAGAGGCCAAATTGGCGTTGGTTGAGAAGGCGTTGGAAGACAAACGTGCTGAAGCTGATAAGAGCCAGGCCAAGATTCTGGAATTGCAGCGACAGGCTGAGAGTCTTGGGAAGGAGAGAGAAACTGCGGAAGCAGAGAGCCAATCCAGACTCGACGAACTCAATGCTATCCAAGACAAGATAAAAGGTATCAAGGAAATGGAGCAGCAGATCTATGATTTGGAGGCGGATTTGAAGACCACCCAGGATAAGATACCAAAACTCGAGATGCAGAAGGAGGCCTTTGAGAAAGCCACCCGACTAATGGAGAAAGAACGAGATATAGCCTTGGAGCAGAGAGATATCTCAGATGAACGGGTAAAGAGATACATAGACGTGCTGAACCAAGAGTCCAGTACCAAGGTGCTTATCCTAGTTGATGAAGTTGGTTCGATTCCCATTGCGGATCTAGCAAAGACATTGGCGCAACCTATTGGGCTCGTGACGAAATGGGTCCGTCAGTATGACAAGCTTGGAGTACTGAAATTAAAGGGAGACAAAGCAGTTTCCACACTTCGAGAATTGGAGATCAAGGAAGGGGAGGTAGAGTAGCCTTAGAATGCAATCGCTTTGTCTCCACCCTGAAAGGAACCAACAATCTGAGTCCAGTAATCAGCCATCCTTCCTAGCGAGCTGGAGAAATCATTGGCCAGTCTGAACTCACCCATCCGTTTTTCAACTAGTCCTGTGTCTCTCAGCTTTCTCATTACTTTCACGTATAGTCCTCGGCTGGACACCACGAATCGACGCCAGTCCGAATCCATAACAACGCCATCACTCTGAACTATCTCATTGAGAATCTTGGCTGCTTGTTCAACCTGCATTTCAGTTGAGAACACATATCTCAGGAGATGCCGAGGGCTAATTAGAGAAGGTCGTCTGACAATTTGTATTTTGGTCATACCCTATACCCAAGTATGGGGGAACAGTGTCAAATATGGAAGTAGGTATTACCCTGATGCTCTGGTGCTCTTCATCACGAGAAGAAGCAGCATCAGAACCACCAAGACTCCAATGGATACAACTGTCTGAAAAGCTGCTGTGCCTACTGTGAAATAGGATAAAGCTATACCTGTACCTAGACAACCCAGCAGTGGGATTATTTGTAGAGGTGATTTGATTCTCGCAAGACCAGCTACTAGGATGAAGAAACCATATCCAAGACCCGCAAAAGCAAGTGCCAGTGCAAACATTACAGCAAGAAGCTCATACAGACCAAACAATGCATATCCAGCTGCAGGTAGGACATATGCCACACCCAGCCAAATAACATTGAAGACAATAACGAATATCAGACCGTTCTTGGCATTCCTGATGTCAACATCCGAAGGCGCATTGCTAAACATAATTGTCATCGCAAGAAGTGATACAATCCAGAACAACGGATTGATAACAGTCAAGCCCGAGAATGCATATAGAAACTCATAGACAAATCCTCCAATTTGCTCCGCGGGAAGTATCCAGTTGCTCAATGCAACTGGGTCTGTTTTGATGGCAATTAGAGCATGCCACAAATCAATTGCTTCTCCTCCTAGGTGGGACCCGGGAACCAAGTATGTTGCCGCAAGCGCGAAAAGAGTGAGGAGCACCAACGATACCGCTACGGGTGCGAGGTTTATCACGGCTCGCTTCAAGGAGCTAGTAGGATTGACGTAACGGACATATCCCAAGATAATGCGATCTTTCTTTACTGTCACGTTGATTGGCTTAAACTCCACAATCTTGGTCCTAGTGAAGACACAGCCTAGTGCATGAGAAGACTCGTGTAGGGCAACACCCGGCCCCACAAGCATATACCAACCTCTTGAACCTGGATTCCGAGTTGTGCTCAAAACAAATTGTGATAAGGCTTCTAGCAACCATCCAAGACCCCATACTACAAAGAAAAGGACAAACGACAGCAGTACTATCATAAAGTATGCATTCATTAGCTATCCTCCATTGAACGCCTATGCTGGCTTAAATCTTGGCCAATCTCGTTCTTCGCTCCTACTCTTTAGGATTCTCTCTATTCATGCCGTAGCTTTTCCCTCTCCTTTTCAATCTCTCGGATTCTCTTCTCTCGAGTCTTGGCGGCATCTTTAATCCTTTTTCTGAAGTTATCAACTCGTTTTTTGAGGTCAGACACCTGCTTGTCTTTCTGCTTCTTGGCGTATTGAAAGTCTTTGTCTGCAGACTTCCAAGCTGATTCAGCAGTCTTTGCTCTTTGTCGTATGGCTTCATACTCGTCTTTCCTTGCCTTGGCAATACTGCGAAAGCGTTCGATATCGGCATCTAATCGGGAGTCAATTCCTTGGAGCTGTGACTCCGCCACCCGAAGCTCATCCTTGAACTTATCGATATCAGCGTCGATCTTCTTTATCTTCTGGTCATCATCATATACTGACATTGCAATCATAATGGAGAGCGCAATTGAGTATTTCACTGTTTGTAGATATGAGATAGTGATTAGAGCTGCTTCACGTAATTTCTCATGGTGCCGAGTCCATCCATGCTAATCTCAACTAAATCACCATGTCTGAGTGTGAAGTCATCCGGAGGGACGACTCCTACACCAGTCAACATAATGGCACCTCTTGGCACGGGATTGTCTCGGAATAGATGCTCTGTCAACTCCTCGAATCTTCTCTTCATATTTGCAGTGTTTGTTTCACCAGAGAATGCTATCTCACCGTCACGTCGAATTATCAAGGATATTCCCACATTGCGTGGATCCTTCACTTCATCTGCGGTTACAAGATATGGCCCTATGGAACATGAACTACGCCACACCTTTGCCTGTGGGAGATAGAGTGGATTCTCACCTTCTATGTCTCTTGAGCTGACATCATTGCCAATCATATAAGCGACAACCTTCTTCTCCCCATATACTAGAGTGAACTCTGGCTCTGGAACATTCCATGTAGCGTCACTCCTAATGCAGATGATGTCGTTTGGGCCTACAGTTCTGTAACCAAGCCCCTTGATGAGAATCTCTGGACGCTTGGATTCATAGACCATGTCATAAATTCCCTTGACACCAGTTTCATCCTCACGAGCCTCCACACTTCTCTTGTATGTGACTCCCGCTGCCCATACCTCAGAAGGCACCATAGGCATGATGAAGCGAGGCTCAATCCAAGAAAAATCATAGGAGAGTGAATCCTGACCTTCTATCATGGATTTCATGAATTCGCTCAATCCAATTTCATCAGGTTGATATTGTTCAATAAAATCGCCGAATGGGTCCGATCCCAAAGAATCGTACACTTCAATGCGATCATCAATCACTATTCCTGCAGCAACTCGTGAGCCTTCTACAAATCTAGCCAGCTTCAATTCTAGTCCCCAGACTGACGACAGCTTGGTGATTGTTATGAGTTGTGGTCTGAGGCCATTTTTGCTGCTATAATTGCCTTGGCAAAGTCGCCAGCATTCGCTCCGATTAGCGTAGCATGGTTCTTCTCCAACACTGACGTAATCTTCTGTACTATGACATCTTCCGAAAGCTGGACTCCCATCAGTGACCTCTCAATCTCCTCCAAAACATACTCTGGATGCAAGAAGAAATCGCCAAGAATCGTGATCTCCCTAATGGACTCATCTTTTGATTCGACCTTTATTTTAATTAGCTTCCCTCCAGGGACTTTGTGACTGTAATAGCTCATTAAGATCACCTCTTCAGATTCCATTCATCCTGACCATATTTCTCAGAATTGAAACGTTGAATTGACTCAATTTCACTCGTTGTCAGAGTGTCATGAATGAGCTCAACTCTCAACGCAGAAGTAAAACCAACCACCAGTGCCTCTCTCAATTCTTCAAAAGAAACCTGTCTATCCAGCAGGTTTCTAACAGATGTCACTCTTTCCTTTACATCTGCAATCATCTTGTCGGATATCTTTTCTTGGGGAACCTTAAGGACTGAGAACATGGTCTCGATATCCAGGTCTAGCAGTATGGTGCCATGTTGGAGAACACATGAATGTCTTCGCGTCTGTGCGTTGCCAGACACCTTCTTGCCGCCAGCAATTACATCATTGATGGGCTTGAATTCTGCAGCAATTCCCAAATGTCCAAGACCCTTCACCACGCCTCCACATAGGAGCCGATATGAATCAAGAATATCATCAGGGGCCAATCTGTGTCCTTTTGGTAGGATGATGCTATAGGTAATTTCGCCCTCGTAATCATGGTAGACAGCGCCGCCTCCCGTTATTCTCCGGATATAATCGATATTTCGTCTTCTGCAGAAGTCTAAATCGACCTCCTCAATCATTCCTTGAAAGGTACCTATTGAAACAGCGGAGGGTTTCCAGCGATATAATCGCAGAGTCGGGCGAACCTCATCCGCTTTCAATGCTAGCATGATTGATTCATCAATCGCCATGTTCGTGTAGGCATCATTTGTTTCAAGGTCAAGGAAACGGACCTCTTCCATCTCAACTCACCAGACCGGTTGCTGCAATGGCTTCCGCTACTTCCTCTCGTGAAAGAGGTCTCGGATAGTTGTAGAGAGGTCCACTAGGACGCTCATTATAGTAGGGACGGTTGCAGTCCTTGCAGCCGGATGTCTGAAAAGCAGCTCCTGATGATAAGATTTCCTTCAGGCGTGTCGTGGATAAATCCAGTTGAACCTCTCCACCTTCGACTATTCTTATTTTGTCATCGCTAAGTAGTTCATTGTTGAGAATGTAATGAACTACTTGAACTCGTCTGTAAGTCGAAATATCTGGCTGGCTCCAATGCTCTAGTGCGGTACCGCGAATATTCGTGAATGCAAAGAGACCCACTCGAATCTTGAGGCGTTTCATCTTTTTCAGAAACTCAATGATCTCCTCCTCAGATTCACCTAGTCCCACAATTAGATGGGTGGCAACATTCCCCTCTCCAAACACTTCCAGAGCATTGGATAGGGCTTCAATGTGAGTTTGCCATCTGTACGCCGAGCCCCGCTCTTTTCCTTTAATCTTGGTAAATAGAGGCTCAGTACATGCGTCCAGCGCAATACCGATGCTGGTTGCTCCAGCTGCGTGTAGTCTCATCATCTCTGCTTTTGAAAGAGGATGAATTGAAATTGAAATAGGAATCTGTATGTTATCTCGAAGCTGAATGATTATCTGCTTGACATCTTTGGTTATGCCGGGCGAATTCAAAACTTGTATGCATACACGCTTGAAAGGAGTATCTTCTGAGAATCGTTCCATGATGTCATCCAAGGTGTAAACGGGCCATGAAATTCTAGAAAGTCGATCTGAAGCTGAGTTGCTACCCCTAGCCTGAGGACAAAATGCACAGTTCGCGCTGCACCTTCTATCAGTATATGTCATTAGGAATGCTGTCGAGAAACATTCATCCAAATCGCCTGGCTCCAATCCCATCTGAATTGCAGTACCAATGGATAAGCGAATCTTTTCGACCAACTCAATCGTCCTCGACGATGGGGCCTTTCTGCTTTAACAATGTCGTTCTGACGGATTGTAGGCGAAGGTTTATGCCCATTCAAATAATCACTCGAACAAGTAATGGGTTTAGACACGTGAGCTTAGATGCGAAACGAGTCTTATTTCAACAGCAGGTTTGAAAGAAGGCAGAAGAGTGGCGTTGGCAGCAACGCAAGGATTTTCAATCATCACAAATCTGGAAATGAATTCGCTTCAAACGTGCTCCAATGTATTGGCTTGGGGTCTCCCACCTATTAACCACGACTTCTGTCGCAACTACTTCTCTGTGTGCTGTGTGGCTAGCTCTTGTCCTGCATTGCTTTGAAAGCGAGCCGCTTTGCGGTCTCACGCATTCGAGTAATCTCTTTGGCCTGCACTTTTATCTCATCGAATAGATCGCCACGAGATGCAATCGACTTCTCAACGAAGGCTGCAACTGCTTCAGAACGACTCTTGAATATCTCAAGCTCAACAAGAGCGTCAAGAATCTCAACAATATCCGAACTCATCCTGGTCATTACAGATATCTCACGCTTTTTCAGACCAAACTCTTCTGCAGAGAGCTGCCCAAGAAGTTCCTCCCTCAGACTGAGCTGTGCAGCAGCTTTCGATGAACTTTTCTTTTCAGACAATGTGATCACCTGTCCTATCTAATTATAGTAATGAATTCTAATATATTTTTCTACGTAACACTATTACTGTATATGATGTCTTTCGAGTGGATGTTTCCACAATTCAAAGGGAATTCTAAGCCAAAAAGAGGGGATCACTCTTTTAGAGATATTTTGGATGCCAATATGCTAAAAGGCCTGTTAGACACCGATTTAGCATTCAATTCTGATTAAACGAAAGAATTATATAATGTAACATGTAATACTATCACACGGAATCTTCAAGCGAAAGGACAGTGTTCTTGCCTTCCTTGCGTTCTCGAAATGCCTTGCTTGAGGATTCCGGCCTGTGTTTTGATAATCTAGCAAACTACTTCAACTCATACAGGGCAAATAAGCAATATGAAACTTGTAATCGAAAAATATATATTGAGTAAGCTGTAACACTATTACATGGTTGAATTCAATGTCTTCAAAAACCTGGACCTCCATTGTCCATTCCAGTCCCAGGAATTTGCTTTCAAAATCTCTCAAGACAGCTGGCAGTATTCTAGGCTGCTGCGCGAGTTTGACCATGCAGCACATTATAGAGGAGAGTAGGAATAGTTGAACAAGAGGACTATATTGGCAGCAGGGATAGTCGTCCTTTTTGCTATGTCCGCTGCAGCTGTGTTTACTAGTGCAGTGAACGCATTGTCAGCAACACCGTGCCAGGAGGACTCAAGCAAGGACAGCATTTCTGTGGACCGAGAAACAGTACCAAAGCAGATGTATCGCTGGGTACCGATCGATATTCGTGATCATGAGGATAACTGGTCGTCAGAGGTCGCGAATAGGGGTGGTGGATGCGATTTCTGCTTCTATGATTTCCATTGAGGAATATGTGTTCTGCTTTTTAGAAACAATCCTCAACAGAGAGGAGCCTTTGAGCTCCTCTCTCCTTCTTTTTCGCTTTTAGCAATGACGGGGATTCAAGTTTTATTGATACTGAGAACGATGCAGTCACCCTCGGATAGCCTTCCTTCAAACTGATTGCGTTCTTCGGGGATCAGGAAGATGGGGGGACGGCCATTAATTAGCTGCCTATTGGAATAGAGATGTGTCGATAGACCCCCAAGATTCTCCCCATCCAGAGTAGCAATTACATTCTTCTCCATTATGAATTGTACAAAGGATTCAGATATCGATGATACACGACCTATTGAGACGCCAAACGCCTGAATTGGATAGCCAATATCTGCAATTGGATTTCCTAGCAATCCTCCTTTTTTGTAATGGGGGACGCCAGCATCAAGAATGCTAGATGAACTGCCAATTTTAGCTAAGTGTCCGTGATATTCCTCCATGCTTGCGGAAGAAATCTCATGTGACCAACACTCCACAATATCTTGAGTGCAGTTCATGACCTCACACTCAAACTGATTGGCCGAATTTCCTAGAATAGTGTTAATCGTTCTAGTCTTGACTATTATCGGAAATGATTGAGATGGCCTGATGAAGTCCTTCGGATGCATTGCTTCGACATGATAATGGGGGCCAGTCCAAAAGCAGAAGTATCTAGACCTGATTAGACTCCCAATGAGATCCCCTTTTGAAACAACGTCACCTTCGGATACTTTGGGCCTGCAATGTAGAATCCGGACAATTGTGTCCGTCACATCGTCAGGTGCGATTGCAATCGCATAGTCGCGAGAAGAAGTGGGGAAAGCCTTCTTTTTTCCCATCTTCAAAGTTCTCACCTGGGTGACTTTCCCATCAATTGGTGAAAACGCTGGACCGTCCCACGCACCATCTGCGGGATACACATCAATTGAACTGAATCTTCTGTGACCAATGAAAGGACTATTGAAGTAGGAGAGATAGGAGTCATCATGAGCGTAGAGAGAAACGCTACCTGCAACTCCCATACATCTCATTGAAACACACAGGTCCTTGATTTGCTACAATGCCTTTGCAGCATCATAGATTGGAGTAAGTCGAGCTTTCCAAGCCTCAAGTCCCTTAGGTGAGTCAGGATACTGCCTGTAGACTTCTTTCACATCTTCCATCAAGGAAGCCACTTTGTTGACTCTTCTCAGCAGCGGGATATTCCCGATGCCTGAAACTAACCGCTTGAACTTGTCGCCCATTCCAATCTCCATCTTGCCTGTAATGCTGACGCTAAGAAGATCAATTCCCTTAACAATTCCCTTCTGGAATGCAAAGTCAATCTCATCATTTGTGACATTGAGTAGGAACCATCTGAAGACATCCAATGATGCTTGCTTTATGCCATATGCCTCCATATATCGAGGATTATACTCCCACAGAGAATCAATAGAAGTGTTGTTTCTCTCAAGGGCCTCTGATGCAACATTTGCGGCATGAACGCCCCCTAGCATAGAAGAACCAATTCCTCCTCCATGTATGGGATTCACCTGACATGCTGAGTCCCCAACCAGCATAAAGTTGTCATCCACCATTGTGTCTATAGGACGCCGGATGGGAGCAATCCCCCCACTGCTATCGTATATCATGAGTTTGGTTTTCATGAAATCCCAGTTGGTCCTGACGAATCTATTGAAGATTGTCTTTGGATGGGTATAACCTGGAATCATCATAACCCCGAGCCCAACATTGACTCTATGTGGACCTGCAGGAAACACCCAGGTATAACCCCCAAGTGTCTGTTCCTGATTCCAGTGGATCTCTAGAATGTCCGGAGTCTCGAATTCGTATTCTGGGGTTTCATAGATGTCCCTCCATGCTACCATCTGATCTTCCTTGGCAACAGTCTTCTCAATCGGTGAACTATCTGGTAGCTGACGGCGGAGCATTCCAGTGGCACCTGTTGCATCTACAACGATTCTCGCAGTGAAGTCCTTCTCAGCATCCTCGCCTTCCTTGGAGATTCTGACACCAGAAACCTTCCCTTCTTCGAACAGAAGCTTCTTGACTCGAGTGGAAGCCAATACCTCAGCACCAGCTTTCTCAACTAGAGAAACTAGCCACTGTCCCATCTTGTGTCGATTAAATGAGTATCCCCTAGTGGTCTCTCCAACCATTGTGAGCTTGTGCTCTCCATCAGGAGCGTAAAGGTCCATTCCTGAAACATGGTGTTCGATAATATCCTTCGGCAAGTCAGGAAGACCAATCATCTCCTTTAGCTCACGGATGTGATGGGCACCTAAAGCGTCCCCACAAGTCTTCAGGCCAATTGTGTCCCTCGCCTTTCTGTCTAGAACCAGGACCGAATGGCCTTTCTGGGCCAAGGTAAGCGCTGTGATTGCGCCCCCCGTGCCGGCTCCAGCGACAATAACATCATAATCTACCATAGTGTGCTACCTCGACATATTCCATGTCTGCTCAAGAAATCCCTCGAGCTGCAGAGATATCAGAGCATTATCAGCCCATCCACATACCGACAGGTCTGGCATCGAAATAAGGGCTTCCGCACCATCGACTACTAGATTGACTGCGAGTGTATCTTCTCTGATTCTCTGCTCGACCTTATAGTCTAGCTCATCGGCTGCCTCCGCAACCATCAATCGTATCGAAACACCGCGTTCGGATGCAGTCTTCAATGCTACATGAAAGGGCTCATCAAACATCTCCAAAGTAGGTGTTACGAGGAGTATCCGTTCTGTTGCCTTTGAAATCATACCCTGTATCTTTGATTCAACTATGGACCTGCCACGGATTGTGTATATCAGCGTGGGCAGATGCTGTGTGGTTTCTCGCTCCTGTTGAATCCTCTCCATGTCCAGGATAAGCTGGTCCAATCTTGTAGATAGGAGGTCTCTCGCGTTGGATAATGGAGTGAACTCGAATCTCCGAGGTCTACCTTCATGTTCAATGACTAAACCTCTAGACACAAGACCATCAAGAACAGAATAGAGATTTGCGTGGTGAATTCCTGTTGCTGTAGAGAGATCAGCTACAGTCGCACTCTCAAGCTGGTTCAGTGATAGTATCACTGAGGATTCGTGCGCACCAAATCCAAATTCCCTTAGTGTTGCCTCTGCTCGTGAGCTCACTTGCTCTATTCTCTCTTCAGCAATTGTCATCTCAGCCGAAAATTATGTGCAATTACTACTAATTTAAGCCTTTCTGAAAGGCGAATCCGGTGAGGATTTCCTTCACAATATCACGTGCGGCAATGGCTCCAAGACCAGACTTATCAGTTAAGGGATTCAGTTCCACTATATCCGCATATCGAACCTTCTTTGTCGCAAAACATGCTCTGATGAATCCAGCTAGTGTTTCAACATCAGGACCGCCAGACTCTGGATGACTGACACTAGACTGGATGCTGGGTCTTAATACATCAAGGTCTATGGACACATACAACGAATCGACACGTTCGGACACTGCGTTGAGCGATTCCTGAAACGACTCAAATGTAGGAATCAGAGTATTGTCTCCAAGAATGGCTTTCTTCTGCTCGGGAAGAGCTGATCGAAGGTCATATGCAACCACATCCTCAATCCCTACCACCTTCTCCTCAACCAGCCGCCTCAGTGTCGTAGCGTGCGATAAAGAGTATCCACCGTAGTCTTCATAGAAATCAGCGTGAGAATCGAAATAGACAATCCCATATCGTCCAGGACTAGCTCGCTTGATTCCCTTTAGGAGAGGATAGGTGATGAAGTGATCGCCACCTAGGAACAAGAAGCTGGAATTCAATATAGCCAGCTTTGCAGCGGCTTCTGAGATATCGACTTGAGCTGCGTCAGGGAGTCGTCCCATTACCTCAAGGTCTCCAATGTCCTCTAGTGTGATGAGCTTTGACAAGGGATCATCCGTGAGCATGGCTCCTTTACCAATTGTTAGCGGAAAGCTGTGGGACCTCTCGGAGTCCGTAGCAGCTCTGATGGCATCAGGACCAAAGCGGCACCCAGGCATATGGCTAGATGTCAGGTCATAAGGCACACCCAATACACCTACATCAGGAATCCCGGTCTCAGGCTCCTTAACGCCAAAGAACGCTCTAGGAAGCCTAAGGTAACCATTAAGTTCATCGCGGAGTGGCATGTCACTTCACAGGAGGTCTTGTTCAGACTCACCTCAGATAAACATGATGCACGAGTAGTTCCTGATACTTACGAACTTATCAATCACGATGTAAATGAGCAATAAAATCTAATAGCTAATTAATCTAATGTGGAAAGGTACAAGCTCAACTTGCGTGCAATTGAGGGTTTACATATGCTCTCGGTAGTGTACTATCTCTGGAATGTGGTGATTTCGTCCATTCCTACTGTTATAGTATGCTTTGTCATTTTTTGGAAAAGTCAATGGATAAGAAAGAGAAGGAATGGCATGATGGTTTTACTACTGAGTACCCTTGTTATTTCGCCTGTATTGATACTCAATCAGTTTGAAATCAATGCCTATTACTATGGCAGTCCGGGTGCAACTGCTACCTTTTCCCTCTCACCCGGAGAACGGAGTAAACTGGGCCCCTTATCAAACCAAGGATCTCTTGATGGATCAGACTTTGAAGTTCGAATTCTTTTGGAAAATGGAAATGTTACATTCTACATTGTGGATGAGAATCGACCAGATGTATTCTATTATTCTGGCACCTATGCTAATGACACCAATTTAGCTATTTCTCTGCCATATCCTCTTTCGGGACCTATCACTGTGGCCAACTGGACTGCAAATTACTATAATCCAAGTCAGAATCAAACTATAGAGGTAGATACACAGATTATGATGTGGGTCATCGCAATATTCCCATCTCCATTGGCTCAAAGTCTACGGGTGTTGCTAATACCACATCAAATTCTGGCAACTTTGTGGATTTGTGCTGGAGTTGCATCATGCTATCAATGGAGACTGAAAGCTAAGCAGGAAAAGAGCGAGCTTTGAATGAGCTCGCATACTCAAGATGAATGGAGAATCATAAGAAAATCTGAGTCTATTGTTGCCAAGCTCGGCAAAAGAAACCTGAGTGGGTGCCCATCTCCGAAGAAATAGAGCACCCATTCATCGTGTGTTTTATGTCTGATAGTACTCGCTACCGCCGCCACGAATCAATCCCAAGACTGAGTAGATGCCAGTTACACCGACTAGACCAAGAATCATTCCAGTGTAAGGCCAGCCATCTGCAATTCCCTGCTGCAGCAGACCTACAATATCCGCATTCACATCAAAGCCCTGATTGCGTGTGTCCTTGCTGAAGATGTTCGTATTGTAGGTGTAGGTGACAACTGCACCGGGGAATGTGTAACGACCCTCATTAGTGAATGTCACCGTGTAGGTGATGCTCTGAGATGCTCCAGCTGCTAACGATGGCCAGGATCCAGTAGTGGAGCCGCTGACTGCAACATCCGGATAGATCGCACTGAAAGCAGTATCATCAAGTGACACGTTGGCGATAGGATCATCACCATCATTGGTCACAGTCACTGTAACTTGAGTCGATTCTCCCACTGCACAACTATCCGGTATGAACGTGCGCTCCAATGCTATCAGAGGTGGTAAGTTCGTTGCATTGAAAGTCACACTGTAGTCAGGCTGAGTTCCTAGGCCAGTTGCATTCCAGAAGATAATGTTCGAAGAATTGTCATAGAATGTGAGATTCTGAGCCTGGTTCTCAGGGGAATATCCTGTGACATTGATGTTGAACGGGAATTTGGCAATGACAGCTGACATTCCTTGACTCAAAGGTTCGATGTCAGTTGTAGCACCCAGCAGATCAGCAAAGATATCCAAATCAGTACTCGAAGTTGATAGCAGCTGATTTCCAAGATATCCAACTGCAGCAACAGCCAGAGGCCCTTCCAGTGTTAGATTGCCGATGTCGAACTGCGAGGCAAAGAAGTCTGAGACAACAAAACTAGCTGGCGGAGAACCAGAGAATCCACTTATTAGGTTCAGTAATGCGTCCATATCAGGGATTGCAACTAGACCTGCTGCAGCCGCATCAGCATTCTTGAATTTTGTCTGATCAATGGAATCTGCAAAGCCCCCAGTGTTCATAACATTGAATATCGCGTCAATGACCTCTTGATCAGAAATCGTCATCTGATTGATATAGACATCGAGTGACTGGAAGGGAAGTTGGATCCCTGCATCGGGAGGGAAGAAACTCTCATCAATTCGCAAGTAGAACAGCTCTGAGAATCCGAATCCGAATTGGAGACTCAGGTGGTTCTTTATCATGTTCATTCTCGTCTGAGATGTTGTTGCTTCAACATCAATGAAGACATTGATCATCATATTGAGTTCATCTCCGATGAGGTCCATTATTGAGTCCATGCTGAACATGTCAGTCTGAAGCGGAAAGATCCCTCCATCTGATTCGTTTGTACCCATGAACCCAATTAGGTCAAAGATGTACTGAAGCATCTCACCATAGGTTGCCACCAGGACCATGGCTATACAGCCAGTATACATCTCAGAGAGAACACCGCCAGTTGTTAGACCGAGATCCTCAGAGGGTATTCCAAGCTGCCCATAGATTACCTGTGGTGCGCCTTCCTCGTCGATGTTTGCAAATACGAGTTCCGCACCATGCTCTATAATGTTAGACAAAAGATCATCAATGCTAATGTCCTGTGCCGGGGTATAGCTATTCTTGAAAACAGTAGCCGCCACGGCTGGAGATACCAGTAGAAATCCCATTAACACAATAATAAACGCGTGCTTGTATGCGTGCTTCATCTATCATCACTCCTTAGGACGAACCATCGCGCCAGCTACTCCGGCTACAATCACCACAACGATTGGCACAACAACCCACATCACAAGCGGCAGAATCATGGAGAAGATGTCCAAACCTCCACCTGCAAAACCTGCAATCATAGGGAGTATTCCGCCAATCACATCCTGGATCAGTGGAATACCTAGAATATCAACAATCGAACTACCCGGTGGAATTGGAGGAATTGAGCCCAAGTCAAGGCCAGACATGAACATCTGAATGACACAAAACCCAGCCAATAATATGCAGAAGAGCCAGGTCATGAATCCTACCACGAAGGCCCCCTTCTTGGTACCAGCTAGCACTCCTCCGACAAAACCAGCTGCACCCCAAATCGCGACCATCGTGATATTGGTCAATGGGTTGACTAGTAGAATGTTGACCATGACAAGTGAAGGCCGCACATAGTTACCCAATTGTGGAGCCATCCACTGAATCAAGGTGTTATACCCGGCTGGCAAGAGGAACCAGCCTCCAGCGAGAACTATCGCCATAGCTGACAACCAACCGAAGTATTTGCTACCGAAAGCCATAATCTGAATAAACCTCCAACGAATACAAGGTTCTTGACTCATACTCGAATGCTCTCTTATTAACTGATGTAGGGTGCAATCAATTCGAAATTAGGAAAGAAAGATATATTGAGAAGCATCCTAGTCTTTGCATCTAGCCTTTAGTCCAAGAAATGTTGTGTAAAGGGCGACACAAGCAACTAGATGTGCCAAGGAAGACATGATTGCGATGGCAGAGGGAGACACACGCCGCACAGTGTATGAACTGCTCCAGCTCATGTCGTCACTCAACGACACCAAGAGAGCGATACTCTTGGCTCTGGGACACATATACCCTCGTAGCGTCAGTGGTGTCCAACTCAGTCGTCTGATAGGGTACAGTGGGAAATCAAGAAGTCTCTACAGGGGTGTGCTGGCACACCTTCAAGAGGACAGGATGATCTTGATTGATCAACTCACTCCCAAGCTGTATTCAATCAGAATCAACAATGAGCACCCCCTTTTGGGAGTGCTTGTTGACATATGTCGAGCTTACGGAAGAGAAACAAAGAACATCTACCTGAAAGCCCTGGAGGAAGAGTAATGGACGAGCTGCTCACGAACGCAAGGGCGCTTTACAAGGAGAGAGAGAAGATTGCATTCTCTGCAATCCTCATTGTAGGCACCGTTGCTTTCTATCTCTTCTATTCACCAGGGATCTTTGACTTGACGCCACCCGAGATATTTTCGGATGGGTGGATACAGGGGTTCGAAGTAATAGCATCATACAACACCATAGGCTTCTTCCTGGCTCTCTGCCTCATGATACTAGCATATAGCTTCTGGACCTGGGCTTTCCTCCCGAGTCCAGCTGCGATATTCACCGAGGGAGTCCTGAGGGGTATCCTTGGTGCAGATGTGACAATTAAGCAGTCTATAGGGAAGAATTTCAGACTACTGCTTGACGATGATCGCTATATAGATGTCAATTGTCTAATAAAGGGAGCAAACGGAGATTGGTTCAACTATCGGCTAACATCATCAAAATTGCTTGGCGACAACCTTGAGGCCATTGCGCTAAGGCATGGTATGTCTGTCAAGGGTAACCGGTTGACATCTCACGTATCTAACGAGGAGCTTCATGCAAGAACTCTGCTTCTAGCAAAAGCAATGATGTTCACATCCAACTAGATACGCCACATACCTATTTCTATCATTAGATGGAGTTCATAATGGGACATCAGAATGGTCATGCGCATCAAGAGGACTATAGACATCGCAATGTCCAACTATGAAGGAATCATTGGCTCTGCTGTATTCTCCTATGAAGGGAGAATCGCGTATGCAACTGACAATATGCAGCTTTCCGCGAATAATCTCCATGCAATCTTCAGTGCCTGGAATGGCGGAACTAGCAATTTCGTAGTCAAGCAGATCTCATTCCTGAGCGCTATGACTGAGAAGAATGGATTTGTCGCGATAAATCCAGAGGGGGCTATAGCTCTCATTGTGGGCACAGGCAAGGGAGTTTGGTTTGTATCGTGCTTCGCACCGATGGATCAAGATAAGTCAGGGATCCTTCGTGAGTGCATTCAGGCTGCCAAGTTGCTCGAAACATCCGTTTCAGTTCTTGATGTGTAACGTTTCACAATGAAACAAGCATTGAAGGCTGCTCGGCAATTGTCTGAGCAATCAATGAGAAGATCGCACCGATCCAGCCCACCGATTGAGCAAGTTGCATGGATAGACCCATCATCAGGGTTCCCGCCATTAGTAATTGGATCAGACTCATGATGAGACCTGTAACGCCCATCACGATGCATAATATAACAACAACTCTTCCAAGCCGATAGAAACGTGTGGTCAGAACTACGCCTCCGACAATCACACCAACGCCACCAATGAGTGTTAGAGCCGCAAGAATCCCCATAATGATATCAAAGGTGAGGGCAAACCCCGTCCCGAACAGACTCCCTAGGTGAGGAGCTAATTCAGCAAGGGTACCAATCGCTCCGCTCGCACCAGAGGATATCATGAGCAACCCGCCAATAAGACATAACATCAGCGGATTCCTGTTGTGAATTCTCTTCAAGGTAACTCATCGCCCGGATGGTTTCGTTTTAAAGGTAATCCTGACATCAGTCGGAAATAAAGAATGACGCCGCCATAAAAGCAGCGGCCTCGCTATGCTTTTGCTTCTTTTTCATAAGGTACCGCAATTCCCTTCGGTGGTATTGACTTGCGTATTCCAGATAGTGCGACAATTACTAGTATGAAGGGTATCATTTGAATGAAATTGTTATATGGTTGCAGCCATTCAAATCCTGGTGCTAGCACCAGAGCATACTGAAGGCCATTTAGAAATCCAAAGAATATGCCAGCCAGGAGGCAACCTATTGGAGTCCAATTGCCAAAAATCATAGCAGCCAATGCGATAAATCCTCTACCGGATGTCATCAGTTTCCCAAAGGCGGAGCCGAATCCTATTGAAAGATATGCACCTCCAAGACCAGCGAGGCATCCACTAAGGACAACTCCAATAGCACGAGTCCATTCCACATTCACACCCGCAGCGTCAAGAGTGCTTGGATCCTCTCCAGCCGCCCGAAGTCTAAGGCCAAAAGGTGTCTTGTATAGCACATATAACGAAATGCCTGTTATAATGAACATCCAATAGACAATAGGTGAGAGATTGCCAAATGCAGTTCCAATAATGGGTATGTCACCAATATATGGCTGCAAGTTGACTTTCGGAAGCTGTGTAACTTGTTCAGAATAACCTCGACGGCCCCATACTACATCAAGCATTAGGGTGGTAAATCCTCCTCCGAACAGAATTACGCCGGTGCCACTTACGATATGATCACCCTTGAATTTGACGCAGACAATAGCATGTGCTCCAGCGAGCATTCCCCCTGAAATTACAGCCACAAGAATGCCCATCCAAGGATTATCTGTGAAGTATGTTGCTGCGACAGCACTGAAGGCTCCTATTAGCATCATGCCTTCTAGTCCGATATTCACTACTCCTGACCGTTCCGAAAACATCCCGCCGAGAGCAGTTAAGACCAAAGGAGTTGAGCTTTGCAGCGTCGCCATTACCAACCACCCAATCAAATTGAGTGTTACATCCATACCCTGCATCAGGCGTCACCTCCTTGGTCAAAATCTGCTGACTTCGCCATGTAGAAGATGTAGAGCGACATGATAAGACCAATGACACCGATGATCAAGGGTACGAGCAAATACTCGGTTGCCATTACCAATCCAACGCCTGCAGCTACTATCCATAGAATGTAGGTGGCAAGGGATGTCAATGGGCCCCTTTCTCTTCGTGATAGAGTAAGAATGAATGCTCCTATTGATGCGAAAGCTACGATCATAAGAATGAGAGCTTGGGTCATATGGACATCAATTAATCCGCCAAACGCAAAGAGAATGGAAAGGAAGTTAGTAATGACCAAAGCATATGCTGGAAGTGCTATTTTTGGCTTCTTCTGAATCCAATGCGCGAAACCCACATTGTGCTTTGCAAGCCAATCAATTATACGTGGAGCTGCAACAAAAAGCACAATGAGGCCCTGAATGACACTCACCATCTCAGCAGGAACATCAGCCCTGAGCTGCATGGTCTGACCGCCCGCACGAAGCGCCCCAAAGAAGATTGCACCTGCAAGAACACCCCAAGGATTATTCCTCCCAAGAACTGCTACGGTTATTCCATCCCATCCAAGCCCTCCTGACCAATTGTCAGTAAATCGTTCATAGGTGCCCATTATCTCTTCCGCACCAGCTAGCCCAGCCAAAGCACCTGCAAAAGTCATTGCGAGGGTGATATTCTTCTTCGGATTTATCCCTGAATACTCCGCTGCCTTCTCATTGTACCCGACTGCACGCAACTCATATCCAAGTACAGTTCTGTTTATGAGAATGTCAACCCCAATGACACAGAGAAAAGCAACGATGAGTCCAAAGTGCATATAGTTGCTGCCAAGAAGAGGGGGAAGAATAGCAGTATCATAGAGCCGAGGAGTCTGTGATATCCAATCATAGGGGCCCTGCTCTTTTAGAGGATAGGTGACGAGCCATTGTGTGAGGAGTATTGCAGTATAGGAGAGCATCATCGAGGTTACCACCTCATGAGCTCCGCGATAGGCCTTTAGGATTCCAGGTATAAAGCCCCAACAGGCGCCTGCTAACCCGCCCATTGCCAAGCATACGATAGGATGGACGAAGATTGGCAGAGAAACCATAAAACCGAATATTGCCGCGACAATGCCGCCCATGTATAGTTGCCCCTCAGGACCGATGTTGAACAAGCCACACCTAAAAGCTAGCGCTACTGAGAGCCCTGTGAGTATCAATGGCGTTGCGTATCTCATCACTAAGTCAAGTTGGCCAATGGCGCCTAGTGCAAGTGAGCTGAATGCAAGTAAGGGGTCATTTCCAGTCAATGCGATTAGGACACCGCTTACTAGAAGCGCCAAGATAATGGATCCTATTGTCCACAAGGCTTGTTTCTGAAACTCCTTGCTCATTATTTTGTCCTTTATACCAAGCAGAAAGAGCACCACTTTATCTTGAGATTCAGACTCTTGCTGCATATCAGCGTCCTGTTCAGGAGGGGTATCATTCGTCGTGGCCATCAGTTAGCAGCCTCCTGTGCATTTTCAGCACCATGGCCTGCCATTAGCAAGCCAAGTTCTCGCGCATCAGTTTGGTCAGGATCTTTCAATGCGACCAACTTGCCTTCATAAATCACCCCGATTCTATCAGCCAACATTCTGATCTCATCGAGCTCCGCAGATACCAATAGGACTGCGACGCCCTCATTTCTCATTCGTATCAATACTCTATGGATGTATTCAGTGGCACCTACGTCTAGGCCTCGAGTTGGCTGAGCGGCCACCACCAATTTGGGAAACGTAGCAAGTTCACGAGCCACTACTACTTTCTGTTGATTCCCACCTGATAGCGTACTAGCCTTGCTTCTCAAATCTCTAATCTTGATTGAATACTCCTTAACAAGTCTGTCCGAAGCTATTTCGCTTTCATCTTGATCGAGCAATGAACCTCCGGGTCCAGTTGAGTGCGGAGGATAGTAGTGACTTCCCAACACCAAATTCTCTACCACAGTGAAAGGAAGAATGAGACCCCGAGCGTGGCGGTCTTCAGGAATATGACTCACACCAGATTCCCTAACCTTCCGGGGACTTGATCCCGTAATTTCCTTCCCGCTGACAAAGACCTTTCCGCTTATTGCTTTCCGAAGACCAGTTATGGATTCAACAAGCTCAGTCTGGCCATTCCCTTCAACTCCAGCTATGCCAAATATCTCTCCGGCTTTGACTGAGAACGATATGCCCTTGACAGCCAACAAATCACGATTGTCATTTACACGCAAATCTTCAACCCGGAGAACTTCTTCTCCAGGAATGTTCGGCGGTTTTTCGACTCTAAAGACTACAGGTCGACCAACCATCATCTGCGCAAGCTCCTCAGGAGAAGTATCAACCTTGTTTACTGTCCCTACAAGTTCACCATCTCGAAGGACCGAAATGCGATCGCATAGCGCCATAGGCTCCCTCAACTTGTGGGTGATTAGAATAATCGTCTTCCCTTGTTCCCTAAATTTCTCAAGTGTTTCAAACAGCTCATCTACTTCATGAGGAGTCAAAACTGAAGTAGGTTCATCAAGGATTAGAATTTCTGCCTCCCGATATAGGGTCTTGATGATTTCAACGCGCTGCTGCAGACCAACTGAAATATCCCTTATCTTGGCATTAGGATCAATATCCAAGCCATTTTCTTCGGCAATGTTTCTGATTCGTTTTGCTGCCCCGCTAATGTTCATTGGAAGAGTATTTCGGAGTAATGCAGAGAATCGGGCACCACCAGCGTGTACGGACCGAAGAACGGGCTCCATTCCAAGAATGACGTTTTCTGTGACTGTTAATGGAGGAATGAGTTTGAAGTGTTGGTGAACCATTCCAACGCCTCGAATAATAGCATCTGTTGGCGAGTTTAGGATTACTTCTTCTCCACGTATCTTGATAGTTCCCGATGTGGGGTTGAGTAATCCGTAGAGAATATTCATGAGCGTCGACTTCCCGGCTCCATTCTCACCCAGCAAACCATGCACCTCGCCCTCTTCTATACGGAGCGTGATATCCTTGTTTGCTTCAACTCCGCCAGGGAAGATCTTGAAGATGTTTTCAAGCTCAACTGCGTAGATGGCCATAACCTCCTGCATCGGTAATATGGGCAGCTTTGCCTCATTTGAGGGATAAGGCCTACTTAACAGTAGTGGCTTGAGAAGTGAGAATGAATAAAAATGGGAGAAGAGAGGCTTTCGCCTCTCCTTTGCTTTGCACAGACTAGGTCCAGTAGATAGCATCAGGTACAGTGACAGTACCAGCGATGATATCGGCTTTCAGGTCTTCCACCGCTGAAAGAATTGCTGCATCAACCTCATATAGCGTGGCATTGACTTCATAGCCAACTCCGCCGTTTGCGAGGGTGAATAGGTTGAAAGTCGTAAATGTGCCGCCAACTACGTCATCAATGATGTCGTAGACTGCCACATCAACTCTCTTCAGCATTGAAGACAAAACGAGGCCTGGTTCAAGGTACATCTGTGGAGAGTCCACTCCAATGC
Organism: Candidatus Thorarchaeota archaeon; assembly: GCA_048882485.1. Lineage (GTDB taxonomy): Archaea > Asgardarchaeota > Thorarchaeia > Thorarchaeales > Thorarchaeaceae > SMTZ1-83. The sequence continues at coordinate 302,180 of JBHLRP010000001.1, read as the reverse complement.
ACCATAGAGGTCCATAGGTAGCATTGTTTGCTGCAACGCTGTCAAACACACCCAATCCAGAACGTCCAGCTGCAGCGAAGATGATGTCGGTACCGGTTGAGTACATACCATCAGCCAGAGTCTGGCCCGCAGCTGTATCAACCCAGTCATTTGTATAGGCAATATCAAAGTCAATCTCTGTTCCGTTCGTCTCATAGAAGGTGTAGTTTGCACCAAAGATGTAGCCAGCAGCGAACTTGTTGATTAGCGGAATATCCATTCCACCAACAAAGCCCACCTTGCCAGTCTGAGTTGTTAGACCTGCCATCGCACCGACTAGAGCGGAACCCTCGTGTTCATTGAATAGCAGAGATGCTACATTCGGATATGTAGTGTCGTTGACCCACATATCGACGATTGCCCACTTCTGATCAGGGTAGTCTTCTGCAACAGCCTGAATTGCATCAGCTTGGTCAAATCCAATACCGATAATCAGGTCATAAGGATCTGCATAGTCTGCATGTGCTGCGTACGCACGATGGAAGCCCTCGTATTCGCTTATCGCAGTTGGTTCGACATAAGTGAAGCTTATGCCAAAATCATCTTCTGCATCGGTGGCTCCCTTGAAACAGCCATCATTGAATGACTTGTCTCCAAGACCACCTGTAGCAAACACGATAGCTATCTCGTCGGGATTATCGGGTAGCACTGGCGGATTTAGAAACATGTAGGTTGCAACAGCGCCAACGCCAATAATCACGATGACGATAATGGCTATAATGCCTTTGTTACTTGAGCTCATTCTCTTCACTCCTAGTGTTATAACACCAAGAAAGTCTTGAGTGACTAGTACTCTTGACTAGTTTGATTGTCCGCATACCCGTTAAAAAACCTCTTGTCTCATAATCGGCATCAGTCGAAACGTTGTTAGACGGAAAAATCGAGAAGGGGCCATAAACCCCCTATTTCTTGGAATTCATTGTCTGGTAGCAGCGCTTGCAGACACCCGGTGCCGGCATGGTGTTGCTATTCGCCCATCCCTTGCAGTTGGGGGCCACATGAACAGTGCAGCGCTCCATCTTGCGGGGATAGCGAAGACCACCAACCTCACGAACGCGGGTCTTCTTCTGGCCTCGACGGCCCTTCTTGTGTGGCAACTAATCCAAAGTTCCTACTATGGCCTAGAAGGCGGCATAGTTATGAAAGGGCGTCATTGAGCATGTCCATAGCAAAACTCACGAGGCCCACCGCGAAACTTCTTCTTTTAAACTCTTGCAGAAATTCACAAGGTTCAAAGGATGCGCAGGCATTCAAACGATTATGAGTGTCCACATTGAAGAAAGGGGAAAGGGAAATCCAGGCCCAATCATCATGGTTCATGGAGCAGGCGGCTCTTCAGCAACATGGTACATGCAGATCAAACACCTCTCAGATCGACTACACATGATCGGCCTTAATCTCAATGGCCATGGAAAAACACCAGATCGGAAGGAGGCTACTCCTGCCAACTCTTATCTAGATGACATTGATTTAGTAGTCTCCCAATTTGAAAAGCCAGTTCTATGTGGGCATTCCATGGGAGGAGCATTGACTCAGCTCTATGCTCTCAAAAATCCCGATAAGCTAAAAGGCATCATACTTGTTGGCACTGGTTCGCGACTCAGAGTTAATCCAATGATTCTCAATATGCTACTGAACGACTTTGAGGGCTATGTGAATGCTGTTGGCGAGATCATGTTCCACGGAGATGCGGATGAAGACCTTAGAGAGGCCTCTAGGGCCGAAGTTAGAAAGTGTCCAGCATCCATAACGCACAGGGACTACAAATTGTGTGATGAATTTGACATAATGGGAAGAGTGAATGATATCACACTTCCTACCTTGATAATTGTAGGCGAAAGCGACGCGTTAACTCCAGTGAAATACTCTCAATACATGGCTGACAGGATTAAAGGGTCGGAAATGCATGTCATACCCAAGGCGGGTCATAGTGTAATGCTGGAGCAATGGGAGCAATTCAACGATATCATTGCGAATTGGTATCAATCTCTATCTGCATAGTCAGAACCATTTGTCTTCTCTCAATGCTTCTAGCCAATTTGATCGGTCAAAGTATACTTCATTGTGAACTATCTTGTCAAACATGACTTCGACAATATCCATGCCTTCTTCGATTAGCACACTTGAGCCAACTGGTATCTCAGCTTTCCATTTCAGAATGAAACCGTCTTTGGTTGGGAACACCTTCGAAACAGTCCATGCCCAATCAGGGTTTCTGTCAAGCAGTTTCTGGAAATAGAGTAGCAGCTGGTCACGACCTTTGATACCATGCGGTTTTGCAGGGTCGCGATAGAATGCATGATTCGCATAGAACCCAACAAGTTTCTCGGGCTGATTCCCGGTCCAAGCTGCTAGCCACCTCTCACAGAATTTCAGTGCCTCTGATTCGTGCATGATTTGAGTATGTCTAAACTTAAGGTAAACTCTTCCGGTTAATGATAGTAATGCAGTTCCGGCAGAAACCTATGTCTGATATGAAGCCATGAGTTGTTTCAAATCATAATGAAGCATGGAGATAGAAATAATGGGTGAGCAACAATCGACAGGGAGAATCCCAACTGACAGGAGAGAGAGAGCCGCATGGTACCTGTTTGACTTTGCCAATACAAGTTTCACGGTACTCATTGTTACCGCTCTATTCCCGCTCTTTTTCCGAAGATTGGTGGGAGACCCTATTCTAGGAGGGACTCTCTGGGGATATGCAGGAAGCATCACGATGCTAATAATCGCACTTACATCGCCAATCCTCGGAGCTATGGCTGACTACTCTGGTGCGAAGAAAAAGTTCCTGACATTCTACACTGGATTGTCGATCGTCTTCACATCACTAATGTTCTTCCTCAGATAGGGTGTGCCAGCATTCTTGGGGGTGGATATGTGGATGTGGGGGTTCATACTCTTCATCATAGCAAACATTGGATTTGAAGGTGCTTTGCCGTTCTATAATGCTTGGTTGCCTGAAATCAGTATAGAGGAAGATGTAGGAAGAATCAGCGGTATTGGATACGCAGCAGGCTATGTGGGTGCAATGCCAACCATCATTATTGCGTTAGTCAGCTACTTCATGCTTCCAGACTTTCCAACATTGCCTTTCCTGTTTGCTGCAATATTCTTCCTTGTGTTTGCGGTGCCAAGCATCATTGGGCTGAAGGAACGACCTCCAAGTCAATTCCCTGATGAGGAGGGTGTAAGCATAGTCACAATAGGCTTTAGACGAGTGAGGAAGACCTTCAGCAAGATTGGAGAATATGAAGGACTGCCACGTTTCCTAGCGTCCTACTTCCTGTTTTCTGATGCAATAAGCACGGTAATCTACTTTGCCGCCATCTTTGGAGCTGCGGTGTATGGATTCAGTGATGAGCTCATTCTGATTTTCTTCGCAGTGACACAGCTAGCTGCTATTCCAGGAGCCTTTGTCTTCGGATACATTGCAGACTCAATTGGCACTAAGAAGACTCTGATGATTACACTCGGCATTTGGATTGCTGCTCTGCTTATCGCATTCTTTGGTGAAGCTCAGATTGTATGGTGGACAGTTGGCATGATAGCAGGCATCGGGATGGGTTCTTCTCAAAGCACAGCCCGGTCAATGTACGGTCAGTTCATTCCCGAGGAGAAGAGGACGGAGATGTTCGGGATCTATGCTCTGAGCGGAAAGTTTGCGGCAATAATCGGCCCAGCTGTATATGGAACTGTACTTGCACTAGCTGCGAGTTTAGGAGAAGCGATGGCTCACCGCGTTTCAATGCTCAGCATCTTGGGAGTCTTTGCAATTGCGCTGCTAATCCTGGTCAAGGTTAGACAACCTGTAATGGGTGAAGCACAGGTTTATCTCGAGGACGATTTGAGACCTGGGATGTGAAATCAGAGAGGGGATTCTACCACCCCTCTCAACGATAGGGCGACCGGAGCAGTGAGTTTCGAGCTGACCGTGCTTTGCATGAATTCACCCTCATTAGCAACATTTAGTAATAGATGCCAAGACCTAGGTTCCTAATCAGACGGAGCGATCCGGAGGCTGTAAGTTGTATTTCATCTGTACCTACTGCAACGCATATGTGTATGACGAAAGCGAAGGAGACCCTGATACTGGTCTGGCACCAGGAACCAAAGTAGCAGAGATTCCTGATGAATGGAGATGCCCAATTTGCGGTCAGCCGAGGAACTACATGCAGGAGACTAGTGAAGAGGTCTTCATGGAGAAGAAGACGCGAAGCAGGAAGAGAAGCGATGGTCCAGAGCCAGAGAAGAAGGATCTCGTCTACTATCGCTCTATTGCAAGGGAAATGCTTTCTGGTCTGTGTGGTGTTCATCCCGTCTGTGATGGCGCAAAAGACAGGGTCTGTGCTGGACAGAAGTATGGAAAGCCACTTGGCGTCGGTGGCGCTGGACAGGGAAACACGTTTCATGCAAATTACTTGGCCATTCACAAATACAAATTGAAACAGAGGGTTGTCAAAGAGCATTATGAACCTGAGATGAGGACGAGAGTATTTGGAAAGGAGATTGTCGCTCCTGTTCTGGGATGCAGCATGTCTGGTGTAAAAGCTAGCATGAATGATGTGATACCCGAGGCGGATTTTTATCGAGGTCTCCTACGGGGAGCACAGGAATTTGGAACAATAGGCCTTGTCGGAAACACGGCCGCAGTACCGGATCATCTGGGTATTGACATGGTCAAGGAGAATGGCGGCTGGGGAATAGCTGTATTCAAGCCTCAGTCTCAATCACGACTCCTTGAACTCTTTAAACTCGCGGAAGAGTACAATGCTATCGCAATAGGCGTGGACCTTGATGGTTGCGGGTCTGCGATATGGGCCGCCAAAGGTAAGCCCGTCTATCGTAAGGACCCCAATGAATTGAAAGAGCTTGTTGATTCCACAAGCAGACCTGTGTTCTTCAAGGGGATAATGACACTTGAAGACGCGCTCGCAGTAGCGGACTCAGGAGCTGCTGGTGTGTATCTATCCAATCATGGTGGACGAGTGCTTGACAACGGACAGGGTGTAGTTGAGATTCTTCCCGATGTCGCTGCCGAACTTAAGGGGAAGCTCACAATCATGGTCGATGGCGCCATAAGGACTGGGTTTGATGTTCTGAAGGTGATTGCATTGGGCGCTGATACAACACATATTGGTAGACCACTATTGAGGATGTCTCTGGCCGGCGGGGCTGATGCAGTCAATATGTACTACAACTACGTCAAGGGAGACTTGAGGAGAGCGATGATCATGACTGGCTGCAAGACAATAAAGGATGCCACAACAGAGATTCTAATATCCGACTAGTCGGAGACCCTAGGAGAAGCAGCCTTTCATTATCATCTCCAAGACGAGCGTCCTGATATCATCCTCTTCTACGTATCCCTCTCGTTCCCCTTCACAGATACGTATCGTAGGTAGAGCAATGAGGTCTGCTTCTGTTACTCCTGACTCTGGATCATCGACATTCAAGACCTGAACCATCAAGCGATTGACGCCAAACTCATCAAGCACTCTCATCATGTTGTCATAAGCAGGACCACAGAAGACACAATGATCACTCTTGTAAAAGGTGATGCATGATTCGCGGCCGCAGGGTAATACCAATTCCTCCTTCCAGGCAGGAAGAATGACGACGAACTTGCTGCCTTGCGACATATCACCGGGCACTCTGTCCTCCACCCATACCTGGCCCTTCAAGTCTGTCACCATTTGGTTAACGACGGTCAATCCAAGACCACTGCTTAGAGCATGGCCCTCCGTACTGCCCGTTCTTCGAAAGACACTCTCCTTAAGGTCATCAGGAATTCCCGGGCCTCTATCTGCAAATTCAATCCGGACTTTTTGACCCATCTCGATGAGTTCAGCATTGACATCAAGCTCGACGTCTTTGCTCTCATTGTACATTAGGGCGTTATGGAGGATGACGAAGAACACGCTCCAAAGCCAAGCATGTCCAGATACCCAAAAGGCGTCATCCTCAATATTGGTGTTGACATTCAGGGTTTTTGCCTCGAAGTCCCTGTCTGCTTCGCGCAGACCTCTGGTGAAATGAGGGAATAGATCAGTCTTTGCTATTGTGGGAGGAGACTCCTTCAGCATTACGATGGCTCTCATGTTAGCAATCATTCGTGAAGCCCGTCGAATATTCCACACGACTTCATTCAGGACCTTTTGATGATGTTCGGGGAGGTCAAGGGTCGTACTAAGAAACTCCAAGGAATAGAGCGCACTTGTGTTTGTGTTGTTAAGATCGCTCGCCATGATTCCTAAATAGAGATCAGCTCTCTGCTTCTCCTCAAGAATTCTCAATTCTGATGCTCTTCTCTGTGTTACATCGAAAGCCATGAGTCCAATCTCGACAGGCTTTTCCGCGCCCACTGTAAGAGATCTCGATGACACGTTAGCCCATATAACTCGTTCATCAGGGCGCTGCATCTGTATCTCAATGCCGCTTACATTCTTGCCCCTTAGGACTTCGCGAATCAGCTCTTGTCCAGGGTCATAATCTGATTCAATATCTGGCAGGAAATCGGAAAGCGCTCTTCCTAGAATATCGCTACCATCACATCCAAGCAACTCTTCAGCAGCTTGGTTAATCTGTTCAATGATGCCTTGGCGATTCAGCATGAAATACGCAATAGGGGACATATCATACAATGATGCAAATCTCTGCTCAAGTTCAATAACTTCTGTTTCAAGTGCAATCCTTCTTGATACGTCTCGAATGCAGGCTAGGACGGCATCCTCGCCTTCGAATACAACATTGACTGGATGAATCTCAACATGAACTGTGTCCCCCTCCTTTGACTGCAGTCTTGTATTGAACGCAGTGAGTTCATCGCCCAAATACAAAGCATCTATCATATTTCGATCAAAACGTTTCGAGGATGGATGCAGGAGGTCCTCAAAAGATGCATCAACTAGCTCTTCCGTTTCATAATTCAGCATAGCGGCGAAGGCAGCATTTGATAGCATGACATCCTCTTCAATCAGGACTACTATGCCATCATTGACAATCTCCATTATCTTGCTCTGCCACATAGCTTCCTCTTTCTCGACTGCCATTGGGACACCTCTCCGTCCGATATAGCTAGGACCAAAGGCCTAGAGTCACTTGCTTATGTGGCTAATAGTTCTACCTAGTCCAAGATATTCTACAAGTTCGGGGCAATATGTCACTAAACCAGCATTCATATGGACTCGCAAAATGATTCAGCAAAACTCTGCAGGTGGAATGTAATTCCTACGGTTATTGACGAAGAATGCTGTGATGGTTGTGGGACCTGCGTCAAGGTTTGCCGATATGGTGTCTACGAGAAGCTTGATGAGAAGCCACAGGTAGCCCATGTCATGTACTGCAAAGAGTGTGGAAATTGCATTGAGGAGTGTCCTAATGGGTGTATATCATTTAGGGAATAGCACATCCTAGAACCTCTGGTACGAAACGAATGATTCCTCGGGGAAAATCGAATCTAGCTTCATTGCAGATTCCTTTGAACATTCAATTCCACCCAGGCCTCTCAGTACTATTGCCCGAGTACGTCCAGAGATGACTCGTGAGAGTTGAATATCATTGAGAACAACATCTGGGGTTGAGGCAACTCTCTCGACATCGAGCTTTCCATTATCGGGGTTTAGAAGATAGACTCCAGTATTCCATTCACAATCTCGGTCTACTAGCTTAACCACAATCGAATCTTTGGCGCGCGACGGGACCTTAATGCTTGAGCAATAACCCTCAAAATCAATGACACGCATCATCATTCTCCCAGAAGAGGCTACAGGTGCGTCCTCGGGGTCTTTCATGAAGTACGCAATGGGAATCTCAGGATCACAGTACCATTTGACCTCTTTTGCATTAACTGAATATTTAGAGACAAGCTCCACAATTGATGGCAGTACATCCATAGAGATGAAGGATGTAGCTGAGATGTCGAGATTGAATTCCCAATCACTTACTTTTTTGAACCAAAACTTAATCGCCCCGACAGGATTCCCATCCCGCTCCAATATGTGATAATGATTCTTCTTAATCAGATTCTCCAGTGACTTCTGAAGGAAGAAGACTCGCGAGCCAAATCTCGCCATTGACTCTTGAAGCTTCAGTGCTTTTGGAGCTTCAGCTGTATCTTCAAGGACTCGTGTTGATATCTGCTCAGAACCCTTCACCTCTCGAAGATTATCGTGTTTGAATTTGTGTACAACTCGAGACTCAGCCTGTGCATACCCAAATTTCTCGTAAAATGGTGGGAAGAAGGGATCGAGAATTGAAAGCACGATCCCCTCCTTCGCCATTCGGTTGAATGACTCGCGGACTAATGCTGCAATCATTCCTTGCTTTCGATAGTGTGGCTCGGTTCCCACACCCCATACTCCCCCAAATCGCAAAGGAACTCCTCGGATGGCATTGCTCTCGCTCGCAAAGAAAGAAAGACATGCACGAACCTGACCATCCTCCACTGCCACATAAGCCCAATCCTCATCCTCGGGCCGATTCCAGTATTGGGTCCAGTCATCCTTCTTCATTTCATCAAAATCGCGAAATCCTTCAAACGCTTTCCAGAGAACACGAAGGGCACCTTCCTTATCATCCTCTGTTGCTTCTCGAACCTGAAACATGAACTTAGTCAAGCACATCCCTCAAAAGGCTCTTTCCATGGACATCAATCTCTCTCCCCAAAAGGTTATACAGCAGTTGATTTTGAAACGACGCCATGACAAAACCATTCACTGTGCTTCAAGTTGGATTTGGCACTATAGGAAGACCAATTGCTGAAACTGCCATTGCGCGTAGGAATCTGAAACTTGTTGCGGTGGTTGATGTCGACCCTGAATTGAGCAGAAAGCCAGTAGCAGATTTTCTCACTCAACCGACAGGCACGACTGCCAAAGTTTACCCGACAATTGATGCAGCCTTTGAGGAAATACAAGAACCTATTGATGTCGCTTTGGTTCTAACTTCCTCGTCGGTAGAAGAGGTGAAGCCAACAATCATCCGTTGTCTGGAGGCAGGAATGCATGTGGTATCGATCTGCGAGGAACTCTCGTATCCTTATGCTAGATATCCAGCACTATCAAAAGAGATTGACAAAGCGGCACGTGAAGTAGGGAAGTCAGTTTTGGGGACTGGAATCAACCCAGGATATCTGATGGACCTACTGCCAATAGTCTTGACAGCCCCTTGTCAGTCAGTTGTCAGAATTCAAGTAACCAGAGTCATCGATTCTGCCAGAAGAAGGGCTTCATTCCAAAAGAAGGTTGGAACATCGATGTCTGTCAATGAGTTCACTGAGGCAATTGAAAGCGGTAGAATCACGGGCCATGTTGGATTGGTAGAGTCCATGCGTCTGATTGATGATGCCCTAGGTTTGAATCTCGATCACTTTGAGGAGCTACCGCCAGAAGCAGTCATTGCAGAGGAGGAGATAGATACCTCATTTGCAAAAGTCGAGGTCGGGAAGGTACTTGGGCTCAGGAGCAGGGGAGTTGGAACCAAGAAAAATCAGACCATCATTACATTGGATTTCATTGCCCATGCAGGTGCGTCTCCTGAATATGATGAAGTCAAGATCGAGGGCTTTCCCAATCTTACCTCTAGGATTGAAGGTGGAGTAATGGGCGACTACGGCACAGCAGCAATGGCTGTAAATATGATTCCCATTGTAGTCAGAGCAGCCCCAGGGCTACACACTATGAAGGATCTGCCCGTTCCAAGGAATACCCAGAGAATCCTGATGGAGTAAATGGTTAAGCTTAATATGCGCTACCATCTCTTTGCTATATTCCTAGAAGAGGAGGAATGGGGATGACCAGGAAACCGAGAGATATTGCCAGAGAATGGGTTGGCATGGGCAAAGCAATGCTTGCTAGAATGGAACTCCATAAGGCAGAGAGCTCCTTTAGAAAGGCAGTAGACACTGATCCCAATTTTGCAGAGGCTTGGAAATGTCTTGGGGACTGCCTCCTTCAGAAAACCCAGTATGATGAAGCCGATGAAGCCTACCAGAAGGCAATGAAGCTTGATAGCTCTTACAAAGATGAAAGCCTGGAAAAGAGGGCGGAATTGGTCCGCATCAGGAATGAAGCCAAAGCAATGGATCATATCCGAGAGGGGGTTACGAAGCTTTCTCAGGGGAGGATGCATAACGCAATATCAATGTTTGAGAGGGCAACAAGCCTTCATACAGAAAACGCTTCTGCTTGGAAGCTATTTGGAGATGCCCTTTTCTTGGGTGGGTCTCTCAGAGATGCTAGAAACGCACATAGGAAGGCTCGGAGTCTAGATCCTTCACTTATGGACGAATTCATCCAAATTCTTGAAGCAGAAGACAGCAGGAATCTCATTCCACATGACTACACAATCATCCTACTCATCGTTCTTTCGAGAGACCCTCCAGAAGTAACAAAGAAGAGAGAGGAATTGCGTGAGAGTCACGGTGACGCACTTGAACAGAGAGCAGTAGAGTTGACCGATGAGCTTGAGAAAAGGCCCAAGAGCAATGAGAAATGGATACTTCTCGGAGATATATACGATTTGATGGACAGACACGGCGAAGCTGCGGAGGCCTATGGGAAAGCAGTTGAACTCGACTTATCAGACATAAAATCACAGACGAAGCTTGTCAGGTCAGTCTACAGACAAGCTCAGAGTATCTACTTGGCTGGCGGAAGTGAAGTCAAAATAGATCCTTTTAATGAGATGCAGCGAGTTTCAAGAGATGAGATTTGGCTCTACGCGCTTGCAGCGGCGCTTCTTCGGAGTCTGGATGACAAGCCACCAGATTACTACATTTAGCGAAAACACGCTCAAAGTAATTCTGCAGCGGAATTCGGAGTCTATATATGAGGATTATCTTTCCGTTCTTTTCCGATAGTAGTTGGCGGTCCGTGTCCTGGCTTTACTACAGTGGTGTCTGGCAATTCCATTAATCTCTTCAGAGATATTCTGAACTCTTCATCAGATGATGAAGGAGAGGAAGTGCCCCCAAAAGCCCCCGCAAGCAATGTGTCTCCTGTGAAGACAAGACTCTCAGTTTCCGAATAGAGTGAAACTCCACCATCAGTGTGTCCGGGAGTGTGGATTACTTTGAAGGTTGTATTTCCAACATCGATTGTGTCACCATCGATTAGGAGAATGTCAGCTGGAGGAGATGCTTGTGCAGTGATAATGGGGCCACAGAACTGGCAATTCAATGATGCTTTGCTTTCATCCTCATTAATGTCTAAGATTCGCTCAGTCATTCTCTTGCACAAAGGGCATTCACGTGGAACACCTGATATAACACGCCAGGCACTCCAAGGGGTAAGAATATCGTCAGCTTCATTCTCATGAATCAAAATCTCTGCACCAGTTGCTCTCTTTAACCAGCCATTTCCGCTCATGTGATCTGGATGGCCATGCGTATTGAAAATATAGCGAAGCTTCAATGAACGTGAATGAATGCTCTCAAGAACCGCCTTCCCTTCTTCTTCCAAGAAATAGGGGTCAACTATCATTGCTTCAGAAGTTGATTCACAAATGACAAGATAGGAGTTTGTCAAACCATGGCCGACGTCAATGTGTTCTACAATCATACTATCGCACCATTGATTTCTTGATGGAGCGAAGGGAATATCCTCTCTCCACATCTCATAGAGTGTCCTCAAACATCTTGATGAATTCTGAGTACTGGTCAATGCCCTTTTGCCAGAACTCCTCCTTGGTTATGTCAAAGCCGATTTCAGCTGCTAGGTCTCGAGGAGACCTGCTTGACCCGGCAGATAGCAGTGCCTTAAGTTTGGGCACGAAGTCTTTGCCTTGCTCCTTATAAAGCCTGTACATGGCGAAGACGAAGAGCTGAGCATAGACGTACGGATAGTTGTAGTATCGATAGTTGGGCATATAGAAGTGCATCTTCATTGTCCACCAATACCGCATGATTGGTAGCCACTCAATGGCATCGCCATAGATCTTGTCGCGGGCAGCAACCCAGAGATCCGATATTTTCTCTGCATCCAAGAACTTCCCGTCCTCCAGAGCATCATAGATGCTGGTTTCGAAGAACACTCTTGCAGACACCTGAAAGCCGGATTCTCCGAACTCATCAAGAATGATGGACAGAATAGCCTGCTTCTCCTCTTTGGTCTTTGCATCAGCAAGCATCTTCTCTGTCAGTAGGAGCTCTCCAAATATGGAACCGGTTTCAGCTATGCAGCTTCCTATCTCATAGTTCGACATTTTCTGAGCGCGTGTTCCAAGGTAGGCATGGAGTGCATGGCCCAATTCATGAGCTGATGTATAGACATCACTCATGATTCCATTGAAGCTCTGAAGGATGTATGCGCTCTTTCCAGCATGCCATGTCGCACAAAAAGCTCCAGAAGTCTTGCCCTTTCTTACCGCAGCATCGATGTGACGACGTTCATACATCTCATCCATCCATTTGCCGCTCTCTTCATCAAAGTCCTTGTAAGCGTCCACTATGAGCTTGCGTGATTCTGACCACATGTATTTCTTGTCAGGAGAATTGGGTAATGGAGCAGTGATATCCCAATTGCCAAGCTTGTCAAGACCCATAACTTTCGCCTTAAGTCGCAGGTACCTCTGAAGAACATCCACATTCTTCTCCATAGTTGTCAACAATGCCTCTATGGTTTCTTCATCCACGTCGTTTGCAATCAAGCTCTGTGTCATTGGGGTGCTCCATTTTCGAAGCTTGGTCATTTGATGATGATCCTTGAAAACTGACAAAAATGCAGAAGACCATAAGGTCGTGTCCTTGCTGAGAGTTTCATACACCACCTGATTCGCTCGCTTGCGCAGGTCTCTATCAGGATTCTGGTAGAGCCCAATAATCTCGCCATAGGGCATGGTCTTCTTTGCACCATCAATCTCAATCTCGAAGGTACGTGTGGCTAGCCAGTCACTGAAGAGCTTCTCCCATGCCTTTATCCCATTTTGGTCTTTCACAATGATTAGCTGCTCCTGCTCTTCAGGTAATAGGTGTGGGTTCCTACGCTTCATCTTCTCCAGCTGATGCCTGTATTCAGACAATTCAGGAGCCTCAATTATCTCTGGCTTCTTTGAGAGCAATTTGCCGAGCTCCAATTCAAAGAAAGCAAATGCTTGACTCACAAGCATTAATGATTGCCTCACTTTCTCAAACAGCTTCTGTGCCACCTCATCTGTCACGTCAGCTTGATAACGAAGCAATGCGTATTGATTGGGGCCATCGAACTCGATGAATTCCCCATCATACTGCGCAATCATGTCAAAGACCTGCTGTGCGTCATAGTCCTCAATCTTGCCTCGATGTTGGTCGCGATATCCTTCTGCCCATCTCACCATTGCAGTCAGTCGTTCAGAGATATATGCAGGGTCGTCGAATTCGACAAGCTGTGATAAGTCCCAAACCATCTCCGCTATAACCATTATCAATCAACTATGAACGCCCGAGTGGGATTTGCTTAATAGTTCTACGACATAGGAAACATCTGTAAATAGAGAAATAGTATGAAGAGGATAATTGCAATAACTAGGAGTGCGGCCTTCAGTATCAGCCTTCTAACAGTTACCATGATGGCATCAATCCAGCAACGCGCATTTTGTGAAGGTAAAGATTTCGATTACAGCGATTCCTATTTGTCTCTGACTCTGATTACGATTAAAGTTGCTACACGATTTTCTTGAGCCATTCGACTACGCGCGAGTATGCCTTGATCCTATTCTCCAGTTTTGCAAGACCATGTCCTTCATCAGCAAAGCGCATTAGCTCAACTTCAAGACCCTTCTCCTTAAGCTTCTCATACATCTGAACGGACTCAGAGAGAGGGACTCTCTCATCGTTGTCACCTTGAATGATGAAGAGCGGAGCTGTAATGTTCTCAATCTTGTGAATTGGGCTAATCATCTTGAGGACTTCAAGGTCATTTTCTAGGCTACCATATTCAGACTCTCTGAGCGCTCTGCGCCAAGGCGCTGTATTCTCAAGAAATGTAACGAAGTTGGAAATCCCAACAATATCAACTCCAGCTTGCCACAAATCTGGATGTTCTGTCATTGCCGACAAAACAGCAAAACCCCCATAGCTACCACCATAAATGACTAGGCGGTTTCCATCAATGTTCTTCTCATTAGCCTTGATGTGTAATGCAAGATGCTTGATGTCCGTTATAGAATCCAGGCGCTTCTCCACATTATCCATGTCCATATACGCCCGTCCATAGCCCGCGCTTCCACGAATATTGGGTGCAAATATTGCGAACCCTGCGGATAGAAAGAACTGAATTATCTCTTGAAAGCTGGGGAGAATCTGAGCCTCAGGACCTCCATGTATCATAAGAATGGCGGGCCACCCTTTCTCAGGCATGTCGCCTTTTGGAATATATCGGAAATAGGAGATGGGCAAACTATCAAAGCTAAGAAAGTTATGAAGGGAGGCATTAACAAATGAAGATGGGTTGAGACCTGCAGTTCCGACGTCCGTAGCCTTCCATGATGAATGGTCATCAAGATCAAGAATCCAGATATTGGTAGGCGAAGTCGCAGTGCTCATTGTCATAGCCATAAGCTCATGATTCGGTGAAAGACTCAAGGAGTCCTGAAAGGATCGTGAGTCACCACGCACAATAACTGCTCCTGTTGGCAATTCAATCCTATCCAGCCCTCGAACGCCATCAGCCGCAAATGTGCCTCGCCAGAGGCTGGAGAAACCTCCCTCATTCAGAATGAAATAGGTATGAGTTGATTCGGGAGAATAGGCTGCATAGTCGAACTCATGTTTCACTGAGGCTTCAATTTCATTCAAGGGAAGAAAATCACCTGAGAGGGATAGAACACTCAGGCGCATCATATCATGGTCATAGTCGGTAGCAACAAGAATATGGTCCTTGTCTATCCATCGAATAGCCTCCCACCGATTCGTTCGGGACTCTCCCAAGGATTTCGTCAGGTTTTTGGCTTCGCGACCAGCAATGTCAAGATAGAGAAGATTCACATTGTTGTTACCGAAGTATTGCTCTATAATTGCGTGCTTCTCGTTGGTAGAAACAGTGCCTACTTGGCATAATCCCTCTTCGGGCTTAAATACGATTTCAGGTCGAGTTCTATCTATAGGAAGCCTATGATGGTAGATGTCGAACCGAGCTTTATCCTCGATATTGGCGATGAAGAAGTAGCTACTATTTGATACACGGTTAATGATGTGTTTAGCAGCTGAATCAGACGTGATCCATTCAAGAGCCATATCTGAGTCAATCTTGGCAATTTGGAAATTCTCATCGCCGCCTTTGTCCATTGTGAAGAGCAATGTGCAATCACTCAAGTACTTTGGATTTGTGCAGCGATCATTCTCAAAGGAAATTCTTGTTGGCCAAATGGTTCTGTTCTTCTCAATAGGTACAGTGTAAATCTGGAACACGCCAGGGGCATCATAGATAAACGCAATGCTAGAGCCATCTGGATGCCAACTTGCACCTCCAGCTGCTTCAACAGCCAAGAACTTCCGGAAATGGGATTGCAGTGAGGTCATGGATTCTAAGGTTGCAGAGCCCCCTAAGTGTGTTTCCAGAAATCCTACAGATATATCTGGGATATTGATTGTGCAGCAACTATGAACGATTTGGAATTAGTCAAATCAATGTATACGAGACTTCGAGAGAGCTTGATTGCATATCTGGGCAAATTCGATGATGGAAGTTACTTCTATCAGCCAACATCCAAATCAAACGCAGCTGCATGGATTCTGCCGCATATCTCTGCTTTTGAGAAATTAATGGTCACAGATAAGATACCCGGATTCAAATTCCCTCAGTTCATTACTCCAGAGAAAGTTGCAATATACAAACCTGGGGTCGAGGCATATGAATTCACAAAAGATGAGTTGTTGGGAATATCAGAAGCGATTGAACTCCTGAAGCAGACTCAAGAAGTGTCAATGGGATTTCTCGATGATATGATTGCAGGACGTGATTCAGTTCGAGAGGTGGACCGTGCATTGGCTGTCGCTAAGTATCTCCTCAATTTCTCACATGAAACTGAACACTTCGGCCAACTGAAGTACCTACTTGGAACATGGAAAAGGACTCGAGATTAATGGTTGACGGACTTTCCTAATTTGACGAACTTGTAAGTACCCCACTCACATATTTCACCCCGAAATTCCTGACCGTCACATAGAAGCTTTGTCTTCAAATCAGCATATACTTCTATGAATTTGGATGTCTTGAGTGGAGTCAAATCAATCCTCGATAGCATATTTCCCTGGAGTTCCACCTTATTCAATTTGGGCGTATAAGTAAGGGGTGCAAGGTCGATTTTGCGAATATGATTATTATTTAGGTGAAGATATCTGAGCCCCGGACAATCGGCTAACGGGGTGAAGTCAACTTTTCTGAGAATATTGTTATGCAACCTCAATGACTCAAGCTTTGGCATCCCCCTAATTGGGCGAAGATCAATTACCTCAATCTGATTATACCCCAAATCCAACGCTTTAAGATTCTTCAATACTGAAATGCCATCAAGTTTGATTTTACGTAATCCAATTGAATGAAGCTCCTTGATACGAGTTGAACGTAGTGCATTTTCAAATCCGCTCTGACTACAGATGGTTATTTGGCCATATTCGCCAACAGGCGGCTTTTCGCTCGTATAGATTGAAATCGATTCTTGGAGTTGGGCAAGAATGTCTGAATCCGTTCTAGATTCCAGCCATTTTGCCTTGTTGACAATGACTTCGTCTTCCATAAATAGATCGATCTGCAAAAGAGGCGCCAGAATTTCTTCCACCAAGTATTCACGCCTAGTTTGAAGTTTCTCTAGGATATATGGCTTCAATATTTCGAGTGCCTCAAAGATTGAGGGGTTTTCCAAGATGCCTGGGTAATCCCTAATAGCATGGATTATTTTCCAAGGCATTTTTGATTTTCTCAACAAGTCCGCAATTCGATCAAAATCAATCACTTCTGATTGACCAAGAAAAGGCAAGTGTTTCGCAATTGTTTGATTCTTCCTTATTGACGAAAGCCTCCAGAAATCGATCTCGTCAAGATAGTCAAACCAGCGATTCAAATCGTTTGTCAGATTCATAGTGAAGAAATGTGCAAAGCCCGTAAGTCCCGCTTTCTTCAGAGCAGAAGCACCTTGATGAACATACGGGAGCTTCCCTACGATGATATTCGCAGCAAACCTCACATTTTCATCTTCATCGTGCAGCAGAGTCTCAAGTTGTGACAAATCGATTTTGACCAGGAGCTTACAGATGCTTTCCGCCAAGCTATCAACCACGCTAACAAATGGATAGTTTGCCGATCTTGTATCCTCCTTCTTGAGGACGTCCAGAAATGCGACAACAAGGCTTTGCAGGACCTCTGGCCCTGATTTCGATAAGTCTCCTTCAGGCAACAGAAAGATTGATCCCAATTGGACAAGTTGACTCTCATGATTAATACCTTCAATTATGGCCTGCCTATCAAAAGCAAATCCCAGATGCTTTGCCCATTGCACAGGATTCACAACCCAATCACCATACCAGTCTTCATAATCCCTATCGCTCCTTGTTTCGCTCTTTGCAATCAATCCACAAATCGCAAGCGTACCAAGCTTAGCATTCTGAATTCCCAAAGTCTTTGCCATTGCCTCCCCAATTAGTGGAATTATATCCGGAATACTCGAGAAAAAGAAGTCGGCAAATTCCGATGCGTCTGAGCCAGGAGCTTTTGAGATATCCGAATCCCAGATTTTTGTAATAATCAGTTCAACCTGCTCTAGAAATCGCCGCTCGTAATATGGAAAATCCTTCAGGTATTTGTTGGTAGATTCCAGAATCTTGGGTATTGCAGGAGATCCAAGAGAAATCAACGGCTCTATTATCCGGGGATCCGGTGATTGACTGAGATTTCGAGCATCGAACTTTGGATGATCCCAGAGAATACAAGGAACCAGAGAATCAACAGCGCCCACTCCGAATAACTCAACAAGCTTCTGGGCAGCCCACCCTCCTATGCTGCCTCGGTGTGCCCAATTGGGCCATTCCCAACTGATTGCACCCAGGAATTCCCGTAGCTTCGGCCGAATCTTATCCTTGTATGATTCAGGGACCATGTCAATGGCTAGGGAGAAGGCCTTCAATGAACTGCCATACACATAGGGATCAGCATCAACATCCGTTCGCCAGCTAAGTCCATCGATGAAGCTCAGTAATATTGACACGTCCGATTCGATATTGATTTCCTGCAATGCTTTGAGGATTCTTTCGTGGGTTTCTCCCATCCACCATGGCTCTGCATATTGAGAATCCTTGATATGGCTCTCCAGTTTATCACCGAGTTCACCGGATAGCAATGACAATAGCAGATTACTGGCACGGGTTCCTCCGAGCTCTCCTAAGGCATCGATTGACTTGTCTATAGGCCCGAAATCCATAATCCAATGAATGAAGAGCTCATCCTCGAACATTTGGTAAGGAGAAACGTAACCGCTGGTCCAAACAGCAGCTCCAGGACCAGGGTCTCCTGTCTTCAAATCTGATAGCGCATCAGCCAAGGTCTTCATCCTATCACTGATAACAACAGAATCTATGTCAGTCACATCATCCAAAATGATCTCCAGATTCCTGCAGATCTCATTAAGAGAATCAGTCACTTTGGTGATGTACTTCTCTCCCCAGATATTTTGCTCTGCAAGAGAATCAAGAAGCTGGAAGCCATAAGCTGTGGTATAGAGTGGCTCCCAGATATCACCCGAATCTGATTTGTATTTGATTTCATTGAAGATTGAAACGCCGGCTGCGAATTCCTCCCTTCTACGCTTTAGAATTGAATCTACTGACTTCGCTGTCCGGCTTGTCTGCATTCGTTCTAAGTCGTAAAAGATGGTTGGTCCATTATTGATGATATTTGTGGATACAGCATCAATAAATGAGTCAGTTATCCACTTCTCTAGATCTTGGAATCGCTTTGTGTCTGGAGCATCTTCGAGAATCTGAATAAAATCACCATCATATCCGATTAGTTCAGGCATTTCGAATATTTCGAGAATGATGAGATTCAATCCAAACCATCTATCGGAAAAAACCTCGATGAGCTCTTGTCTTAGATATTGGAATACCTTTGCCCAGCCTTCTGACTTGGTGAGATTTTCAACAATATCACGAATTGATGCAGAATCGTAATCGCGAATACTTCGAGTAAGCTCCTCATGCATTCCCTTTTGCCCCGTGTCCATACACAGGATGCTGGTATATCAGTATTTGCTGAGATCATGAAGAGGTCAGTTCAGAGTCGAGGGAGTACTGACTCACCAAGCATCGCAATCTGTTCCCTTTTCTCACCATATGGAAAAATGAGAATGACTTCTGAAACTCCCTGATCCTTGTATTGTCCCACCTTCTCAGCAACGATATCAGGTGTTCCCCAAATAGAAGATGCTAACCTTTTCCGGTATGCTTCCTCAGACACCCCTCGAGCAACAGCGCCCTTCTTGATCTTCTCTTCCATTTCATTTTCTGACCTTAAAATTCGAGTCCAGATTCCAACAGACTTTGCTACACTCTCCGGTTTTCTCCCATGCTTCTCAGCGAACCTAGAAAGCTGAGTGAAGATTGCCTCTGTCTGCTCTGGACTGAAATCGCAAGCTACGTTTAGCTCATCTCCATGTTTGGCTGCTAGTTCGATCATTCTAGAGCAGCCCAAGTTAGAGCCAACCATTCATGCCTTTGTTAGAACGAGATACGTATAGTGTCCTATACGACTTAGAGTGTCCAACTCAGCATCATCACTAATCAATGTGACTTCCCCAGAATCCAGTTCTACATCTATTCCCTCAATGAATGAGAATCCTACACGACCGAGAACATCGAGGTTGTCTACTGGATAGAGGGAGCAGGGTTGTGTCACTATCAGGAGACTTCCCGGTTTCATTGTCTTCTGAACTGCATCCAAGCTAGTTAATGCATCAGAATATGCCTTGTAATATTCAAACAGATACCCTATGACATCGTTGTTCAAGAATCCAAGATCGAATACATCTTCCCCAATCCCCTTTTCCTCTATGATACGTTTGTCCAAGATAGTCAACTCTTGCTGATGCTCATTTAGGTATTCAGCTTGTTCCAAACGATATGATGCCTCGGTCACCATACTCTCCAGTCTGGCGTGAACTGCTCTTGCGCGGCCCTCCAAATGCTGCTCTTGAAATAGCCCAAAGAGACTATCCAGACGCAATCCATGCAAGTCAGTGCTATAGGTAATAATCCTCCTAATAGAGAAATCAACGTTCGAAATGAAATCAGGTAGCACTCTAAGAATGAAGCTTGGGATTCTATCATTCTCTCCTGAAGCAAAATCAGCGATGAGTAGTTCTTCGCTATCCTGCGCTGCAAACTGCTTCCTGAGATATTCGGTCACTGACTTGCTTTCGCAAATCCATGAAACGGGGTATAGCAATCTTGGATCTGACGTCAAGGTAGACATTTCTTCCTCAATCTAGGTTTTATGTGCTGCGTATCTTCGCATGGAGTAGGATTCCACTGAGAAGGAAGACTTATATTCTATTCTACTAGTAGAATATATACTATTACATTAGTAGAATAGTCCACAGGATTGATTCCATGGTACAGAAATCTAATCCCCAAAAGCCAGACCTATTGCCTTCGACTTATCTCGCTGTGCTTTCTCTAATTGGAGCAGGAGCAAAATACGGCTATGAGATAAACCAAATCCTCGAAGAGCGAGGATATCGAAACTGGGTAGACATCAAATTCTCATCGATATACAAGGCTCTAAAGGAACTTGAGGCAAAGGGGCTGATCAAGGGGCAGAAATCTGACGAGAAATTGCAGCCATCCAAAAAGACATACTCCATTACGAGGATAGGCGCTAGGTTGCTGCGAAATCAAGTTGTGCAATGCTTGGTCAATCCACCAAAGGCAAATAGTCTATTCGACTTAGGTATGTCAGCCATCTATCAGCTCACAAAAGAAGAGGCTGTGGATTCTCTCAAGAAGCGATTGGTCAATCTAAATGAGCAACTCCGCTTTCTTGGAAGTCATGCTGAGGCCATCAAGAACATTGACAAGATACGTGAATCTGATCCTAGCCGAATCGTGGGGGGAGTAAAGGCATCTCAAATTCCGGCAGATGCTCATTTGGGAGTAGTTCTAGCCTTGTTTGAGAGACCGTATGTCAGACTGAAGTGTGAGAAGAAGTGGCTACAAGATCTGGTGGGGATGATAGAGAAAGATGAAGCAGAGTTTCTGTTTCGAGATAGCAAAAGGTGAGTGGTATGAGTAAGAAGAAGGAGTTCAAGCCGGCTGGCATAGGAGATGAACGAATTGTCCTTGATTTCAAGCACTTTGGCGATGGAAAGAACTGCCAGACTAGTGCTATGGTTCGACTTATGAATCATCTTGGACATGAGATTAGTGAACCGATGCTAGTTGGAATCTCAGCGGGAATGGGATTCATCTATTGGTTCATGAAGATAATGCCTTATCCTATTGTAGGAGGAATGAATAGGTCCGACTGTAGGAAGTTTCCAGGCATTCTCGGAAAAGCTGCGAAAAGACTGGGAGGAGACTTCGAGTCGATTCTGACAAAGAGTGTGAAGAAGGCGCATATCTTTCTCAAAGAAACCCTCAAGGAGAACCAACCGGGCCTGGTCTGTGTTGACATGGCCTATCTTGACCATCTATTGACTGGCGAAGACGACCATTTCGGTGAACACAATTTCCTTGTTTATGGTATCGATGAACCGAACGACAAAGCCTACATCTCAGATAGGTTTCATGGAACTGCAGAGATGGCTCTAACTCAATTGCAAAAAGCACGAGCATCAGAATATCCTCCCTTTCCAGCTATGAACCAAATGGCACGCTTTTCCTTTCCAGAAACTCTCACCCCTCTTGAGAACATAATCCCTCATGCAATACGAGAGAATGCAGATGCACTACTCAATCCCCCAATCTCCAATGTCGGGGTGAAAGGAATTGCAAGATGGAGTAAGGAGCTTGTCAAATATCCGAAGATGTTCCCGAATCAAAGAGACCTCATCCATGCACTTGTAATGCACTTTGTTTACATTGAAACTGGAGGGTCCGGTGGGGCGATATTCCGTCAGATATACTCTGACTTCCTGCAGGAGGCTGGTGAACTCATGAATAGTGATCCAATGTTGAGAGCAGCACAGGAGTTCAGGGAAATAGTTAAGATGTGGAGAGATGTCGCGAATGGGCTTCTGCCTGATGAATATCCTGCTCTAGCTGAATTGAGGGAGATTCAGTGGTCGAACAATGAGATACTTGAGAAAAAAGGATTGAAGATGTTGGACAAAGTCCGAGAGAAGGCCGATAAGGTGCCAAGTCTGATGGACGAAGCTGCAAAGAATGAGATATCAGAGTATTCCGAGTTCATCAAGCCAGTCTGCGATCTTCTAAAGCAAATCAGCGAAAAGGAAACCAGAACGATGAACGCACTCGCAGAGAGCGTGTAGAGATTGCTAATCCAAATTCCCTCACATGGCATTGCTGAACTCGGAGAGACTGAGAGAGCTAAACAAATCATAGGATATAAGCCAGTCATCCCGCAATGAACTAGACAATGGTGTCAAGGTATGGATATTAGAATCCGGCGAGCCCGAGAGAACAACCTCAAAGATGTGAGTGTTGATATAGGCGACGGCTTGACGGTAGTTACTGGGATTAGTGGATCAGGGAAAACCTCTCTTGTTTTCGACACGATGTATCACGAGGCTCGTCGGAGATTTCTTGAGGTGTTTAATGCCGGTCGCTCCACTGTCCGACTTGCACCTGCAAATGTTGATTCAATCACTGGCATTGGTCCGACAGTGGCAGTTGGGCAGAATCTGTTGAATCGAAATCCGCTTTCCACGTTGGCATCTGCTTCAGGAATTCATCCATTCCTAAGGCTGTTATACACGAGATTCGGAACCAGATTCTGTGCTCAGTGTGGAGCATCACTATCGAGGATGACAGAAGACGAGATAGTTGAGAGAATTCAGAAACTAGCAAAGAAAGAAGGGATTATTCTCACCGCACCCTTGATGAGACGAGTTGTAGGCGGACACTCCACTCTGTTGAGTCTCCTTGACAAGGAGTTTGGCGCAGAATCATTACTAGTTGACGGCAAACCATGGAAAAGGCAAGCGTTGGCTCCTTCACTGGAGCATGATGTATCGGTCATTATAGGGAGATACACTGGAAAAGCAACGAGAAAACAGATTCGTGAGAGCGTAGAGATTGCCTCAGCTCTTGGCGCAAATTCAGTTGCTATTCGGTCAAAAGCCGGGGAAATTGGACTCTCTAGAACTGGTGAGTGCAGTGAATGTGGCAAGTGGATTGAAGAACTAGAGCCAAAGCACTTCCGAATGAAGTGTACTGAATGTGGCGGTGAAGGATGTGAAGTGTGCCATTACACTGGAATGCACTCTGAGGCTGCCATGGTCAAATGGGAGGGTCACGGTTTCGGCGAACTGATGGCGCTCACGGTCGATGAGGCTAGGAAGGTTTTCAGGAATGCTGTTTTGCCATCGACTGCCAATAGACTAAAGCTTGAGATTGTGAAAAGACTCGATGCTCTCCTTAGAGTGGGACTCGGCTACATACAGCTAAATCGACCGGCTCCTAGTCTTTCTCGAGGTGAGAGTCAAAGAGTTCGTTTGGCTATATCGCTGACCAACAAATTGGAAGATGTGGTGCACCTTTTAGATGAGCCAACTATAGGGCAGAGCGCTGCTGATATCAAGAGACTTCTTCCAGCATTCAGAGAACTTCCTGGTCCTGTCATTTATGTTGAACATGACCGATTAGCGGCCGCTGAGGCGGATCGAGCAATAGACATAGGTCCAGCAGCGGGCGAGAACGGCGGCGAGATAATATTCACAGGCACGCCTGCAGAATTGTGGGAGGCAAACACTACATCGGGGAGATACTTCAGTCTGCATGAGAGTGTTCCAATTAGGCGCGAGCGGACTCCCCCGAGTAGGTTCCTCACTATTAGGAACGCAACCAAGCATAATCTCAAGGGTATTGATGTCCGCATCCCACTAGAACGCTTGACCGTCATTTCGGGTGTGTCTGGCTCAGGGAAGAGCACCCTTGTGGAACATGTACTTGTTCCATCGCTAGAACAGAAAGAGCCCGTTGGATGCGCTGAGATTGATGGTGAGAAGCTGAAACCCGTTCTTGTGGATCAGAAGCCCGTAGGACGAAATCCTAGGTCAAACCCGGCGACGTACACAAAACTGTCAGACATAGTAAGAGACCTCTATGCATCTGAATCTGAGCTATCGGCATCACACTTCTCATTCAACAGACCTGAAGGCAGGTGTCCAGCATGCAAGGGGATGGGCGCCGTAGAAGTCAAGATGCGCTATCTTCCTTCCATTTGGATCACTTGCTCGGCGTGCGAAGGCAAACGTTTCAATCCTGAAGTCCTTGAAACCAAAGTGAATTTTGGAAGCAAGGTTCTGACAATAGCTGGCTTCTATCAGCTCTCGATCCGGGAAGTACAACAGCTCCTGGCTCAAGACGAACGACTCCCACTAAACAAGAGGCGTTCAGCAAAGAGGATTCTTGGAGCGCTTGTCACAATAGGACTTGGATACCTAAAGCTTGGACAACCATCTCCCCAACTCTCAGGTGGTGAATCACAAAGAGTGAAGTTAGCGAAGTTCCTGGGAAAGAGAGGACTCTCAGAGAACCTGTTAATCCTTGATGAGCCTTCGACCGGTCTCTCAGCTGCAGACCTTCATGGACTTCTAAGTGTTCTCGGTACTCTCGTTGAGGCTGGTGCCACGATTGTTGTCGTTGAACATAATCTGGATATTGTCCGTTCAGCCGACTGGATCATTGATCTTGGAATTGGTGCAGGTCCAGATGGTGGAGAGTTGCTGTTTGAAGGTGCACCAGAGGAACTCGGCAAGGTCAAGACATCATTGACCGCAAAAGCGCTAAGAGATGAGCGTAAGCTTACACCAAGAGAAACTCCTGAAAAGAGCAGTCATGTGTCGGACTACATCAGAGTGAAGAAGGCTTCTGCAAACAACCTGAAGGATGTCAGTTTGGACATTCCTAAGGGAAAACTCACTGTCGTGACTGGTCCTTCAGGGTCCGGAAAGAGCTCATTGGTCAGGGATGTTCTGCAGGCGGAGGCAGAGCGGAGGTACTACGAATCCTTGTCGCTATATGAGAGGCAAGGAATAAAGGAGGGCCCAGGGGCGCCCGTTGAATCAGTCAACGGACTTGGCGTCACTATCTCTATCACATCTCGGCGACGAAGAGGCGCGGGATGGTGGTCAGTCTATGCAGTTAGGACAACCGTCGGAATTGTTACTGAGGTATCCAATCATCTTGCAGCATTGTTTGCCACAATCGGGAAAGTCCCTTGTGAGAAATGCGGCAAGACAATGAAACGAGGTGAAACATTGGAGTGTCCTGCTTGTGGAACGCAAGTCCCTTTGTTGAGGCCAAAAGATTTCTCCTCGAGAACATACACATCCGCTTGCGTGACTTGCAGTGGCGTTGGGCATCGTCAAGTGCCAATTCCGGAGAAGCTAATAATCCATTCTGACAAGCCCATCTGCGCTGGAGCAATGTATTCTCCAGGCTACTTCCCAAGAGGCTATTTCTGCACACCAACAAGCTGGGCTGGAGGCGCGCTCGATGCTCTTGGGGAACGATACGGATTTGACCCCAAAAGGACGCCTTGGAATGAGATACCGGAACATGTGCAAAATGTCTTCCTGTACGGTGATCCAAATCCAGAGCCCCTCGACATCACGTACATGGGAACCCGCAGAGGAAAGCGGCTGGAGGTCAAGTCGAAGGGGCATTGGAGTGGTTTCTACCGTTGGGTTAGCGATTGGGATGTTGGCGGTACATATACAAGAAGAGAACACTGTGAAGAGTGTGATGGGAGCGGCCTACGTCAGAAGTACCGCACTATCAAGTTGAGAGGCCATAGCATTAACGAACTGAATGGAGTTCCCATTTCCGAATTGAAGCGGATTCTTGGAGTCATCAAGCTAACGAAGAAGGGTGAGATTGCCAGAAGCAGCCTTGAGAAGATAATCAAGAGGCTTGGCTTTCTGGAGAAAGTAGGTCTTGGATATCTTCACCTCAATCGAGAAGCAAACACACTGTCCGCTGGTGAGTCTCAAAGAGTTATTCTCTCATCATTGTTGGGCAGCGGTCTCACATCTCTGACTGTCCTACTCGACGAACCAACGCGAGGAATGCATCCTTCTGAGGTAGATGCACTTGTTGATGCTCTGCAAGAGCTCCGGGATGAGGGGCATTCGGTTATCGTCGTAGAACATGACCTAGGTGTCATCAAGGCAGCAGACATCCTTGTTGATATGGGGCCCAAGTCGGGTGAATCAGGTGGAAAAGTAGTCGCCAGTGGAACACTCCCTGAATTGATGAAGATGGATACAATTACAGCGAGATGGCTCCGAGGTGACAGGGCGCCTTCTATTGCCGATGGGACTCGAAAACCAATTGCTTGGATGAAAATCAAGGGAGCTAAAGCAAACAATCTCAAGAACCTCACAATAGAGTTCCCCTTGGGCTTGCTTATTGGAATATGCGGAACTTCTGGCTCTGGCAAGAGTACATTGATGGTAGACACCATAGGAAGGGCCCTTGCACCGACGAAATTCACCACCAGCGTATCATATGTACCACTTGAGCCAGGAGAACACGAATCGATTACAGGGAGCCCAGAGAGAGTTGTGATGCTAGACCAAGGGCGGAAGGGCATTCGGAGTCCTGGATATGCTCTTGACCTATTCAAGCCCCTTGTTCAGATATATGCCGAGAGCGAGGATGCAGAAGCATTGGGATTAGATTACAAGAGCCTCAGCACGCCGTGCACAGTATGCGAAGGTCAAGGGCGAATTAGAACTGTGATGGGATTCCTTCCGGATGTATTTGCACCCTGTGAAACCTGTAAAGGGACCGGGAGGTCTCCAGAGGCATGGGATGTTAGAGTCAAGGGGATTTCATTGCCTGAACTCAATGACATGACTCTCGGTCAGCTCTACAAGTTGTTCAATGATGATGACAGGGTATCAAGGAAGTTGGAAACTGCACTAGAGGTTGGGCTAGATTACTTGGTTCTCAGACAACCAAGTGTGACACTCTCAGGCGGGGAAATACAGAGGCTCAAGATAGCACAGGAGCTCTCTAAAAAGAACTCGTCTTCAGCCCTCTATATCATAGATGAGCCTACTGTTGGTCAGCACTTAGAGGATGTCGACCGTCTAATTGGCGTATTGCAGCGGCTTGTTTCAGAAGGCAACACAGTCATTGTAGTAGAGCATCATCCGAATGTTCTAGCTGCCTGTGATTGGTTGTTGGAGCTGGGCCCTGTCGGAGGACCGAAAGGAGGAAGGGTGATAGCCACTGGGACTCCCAAGGAGGTCGCAGGTATGGACACTCCTACTGCGCCGTACTTGAGAGAAGTTTTGGAGGGAGCGTCATGACCTGGATTCCACTTCTGTTAGCTGACAGGTCACCAAGTCTGCGAAGACTTGTGCTCAAAGAACTCCTCAATCGTCCCAATGACGACTCCGAAGTCATGGAGCTAGATGAGCTAATTGTGCAAGATCCCCTGGTGGCGAATCTCCTGAAAAAGCAGGGTAGTGACGGGTCTTGGAAGAACACTGACCTTGGAGGCTCTGAAATCAAGGAAAGAGTCCGGTCGACATCATTTGCGCTCCAAAGACTTGGCTACATCGGGCTTACTCATGACCATCCCGCTATGAAACGAGGTGTTGAATACATCTTTTCAATGCAAAGGAAAGATGGGTCTTGGGCAATTCCTCAGACATATGATGGTAGCAGTCTTGATGGAGGTGTCTACACGATGGTGCCCCTGCAGACTTCCATTCCATTGCTAGGCATCGCAGCTGCAGGCTATGCAACGGATAAGAGAGCAGAGCTAGCCTACGAGTGGCTCATTGACCAACGACTTGATGATGGGGCGTGGCCAACAGGAAAGGTGGGAGAAGTACTCGGCTATAGGGCAGGCTATCGGAGGATGCCTCACTCTGACTGGGCTTGCCGGACAAATACAACCCTCGCACTTACCGCTCTTGCGTATCACCCCTCCAGAAGGTCAAGTCCCGAAGCAAAACGGGCGCTGGACCTTCTCCTAGGTAGAGAAACTAGAAACAGGAAGACGTTGGGCCTAAATGTAGCCCGTCTAGTCGGATTCGAACAACATCGTGGACATTTCACATACCACGCACGATTCGATCCTGCATTAATTCTGGATTTATCATGGAGGATTGGAGCAGATAGGAATGATGAACGAGTGAAAGATCTCATGAAATGGTTTGAGGAGCAGCAGGGACTCTATGGCCTCTGGGAATATCAGCCTCGGCCTGAGGCAACTCGATGGATCACATTTGACATTCTTCGCTCCCTGACTCGGATTGATGACGCGAAGGATTGGGTGAGTCAGTCTCCCAGAGCACCGTTTAGCGCATATCCCAAGCAGAGGAAGCGGTTTTAGCTTGACCTCTGAAATCTTCCTATCACTTCTTCCTGCAAGTCTGGGCCCAAGTCAGTGAAATACGCGCTATACCCCGCAACTCTCACCAACAGGTCACGGTGAGCATCCGGATTCTTCTGAGCGCTCAGAAGAGTGTTCACATCGGTCATATTGAATTGGATCTGCATGCCTCCCAATTCCACATACGACCGTATTAGCGATGTGAGAATCTCAGCGCCCCCTCCCGAAGCCATGGCTGGGTCAATAGACAATGTGAATGCGATACCATTAGGATACAGCGTATAGTCAACTTTCGAAGTTGAAGTCATGGCAGCAGTTGGACCTTTTCTTGTAGACCCAACGGCTGGAGAGGCACCATTGCTGAGGGGAGTCCCCTCCACTCTGCCACTGGGGAGCGCGCCCGTCATATAACCGAATGGCACATGTGTTGAAACTGAATACATTCCTGGTATGAAAGAGCCGCCCCTCACATTGGAGTGCTTCTCAACTTCTTCACTGTAGATTCTGGAAACAAGCTTTGCATATTCGTCTGCCAACTCGTCATCATTACCGTATTTGGGACCTCGGTTTTGGAGTAGCTGCTTGAGAGGCTCATTCTTCTCCAGTCCCTTCCGAAGACCATCTACAAGCTCGGCCATTGACATCTGCTTTTCTCCGAATACCAATAGATCAATAGCTGCAAGTGAATCAGCGACTGTGGCCATGCCTACACCCTGAACCCCAGTGAAGTTGTACTTCGCAGATCCAGTTGTGATGTCTGCACCCTTCTGAAAGCATCCCTCAACACACAGCGAGAGCAATGGAGTCGGCTTGCAGTCCATATTCCCCTTTTCGAAGTAGTTCGATCCCTCAGCCATTTGTGCAACAAGAAATGAAACCTGTTTCCTAAATGCTTGAATGACCTCATCCATTGAAGTATATTCGGTTGCATCGCCGGTCTCTGTCCCAAGATGCTGACCTAGATGAACAGCTTCACCATTGTTCAACGCAAGTTCAAGACATAAGGCGATATTGAAGAGAGCTGCATCTGATGAGGTGAAGCTATTTCCAAATGGAGCAAGCTCTACACAGCCAATTGTCGCGTAATTCCTGGCATCTTCCTTTGAAACACCTTTCCTCTCCATTGACTTGATTATAACATCATCATTGAACAGAGCAATGTTGTTGACTCCCGACTCAACTGTTGAAACAATAGCTGACAGTAAGGCATCTGGAGTTTCACTATGAATTCGAACATGAACATTCGGAACAGGCAGGGCAACTCGCCTTGTAGCTTCCAAGACAAGGTAGGTCAATTCATTTGTGGCATCGGAGCCATCCGGTTGCCTCCCTCCAATAGTGGCGGCTTTTGCAGTAAGAAGACCTTCAAAATACAGGGCGACTAATTCATCGAACAGTGGCACCTGCTCGTTGAGCTTAATCCATAAGCTCTCAATTAGCTCTCGCGCACCTTCAGTATCTAAATCTCCAGAGTCTAAATCCTTCCTATAGAAAGGATAGAGATATTGATCTATTCTTCCGAGAGACAGTGCCTGCCCGTCATAGGTTTCCAAGCTGAGTGCTAAGTGGGTGAATCTAATGAATTGAATAGCCTCATGCAAAGTGCGCGGAGGTTTTGCAGGAACCCACCTACATGCTTCAGCTATGCTCTCAAGCTCTGATCTTCTCTCAGGATTGTCTTCTTCTTCAGAAAGTTGCTGGGCAAGTAATGCATATCGGTTCGCGTATTCCACGAGAGCATCAGCCACGATGGATGTAGCCTTATAGAACTGTCCCTTGTCGCCTGACTCGTGTTTCAGCCTCTCCCGAGACTCATTCGCTATCTCGTCGAACCCCTTCGAAAAGAGCAGTGGGTAGTTAATGCTTACATGGCCATAACCAGCCAACTCAGTCAGTACAAAAGCTGCACCAGAATAAAGAGTGTCAATTACATGAGGAGGAGTAGATTTCTCTACATGTGCGAGGAGAGACCTCTCAGCCCAATAGGGTTCAACCTCCTCCATCAGCATGTTGATGGAATCATCAGAAATCGAGTAAGCTTTTGGTTCACGTGTCCGCAAATCCTCTAGCTCTGGAAACACCCTCGTTCCATGTGCTTCAGGATAAATTGTTGCTCCTGGAACATTCTCGACTATTTTGCCAACTACCAGCTCATGGAGAAGGATCTCAATCGGCATGTTTTGCAATACATTGGCAAGTGCTTTTGCCTGTCGCACTATTGCGGGTTCACCCTCAGTCTGCTTCATAGATTCAGTAAATAGCTTGGTCCTAATTATCGAAATACTGGGGACTGTGCCCACCATTTTGTCCCGCAGGGCCTGCAACCTGCTATTCATCAGTAGGGTCTCCAGAACTATAAAGGCTCACTGTGAGATATAAAGAGATTGTAATCAGAATAGCCTTAAATTCCTCTAAAGGCAACTCTTCGAAGTGTGTGGTCAGGGCTTGGATGAAAGGCCTGATTTCAATTGAGAAGGTACCTCGTGTGCAGTCAGATCTAGCTATGCCGCGTGAGCTGCGAAAGGATGTTCCAATCGGAGTAGTAGCTGCTTCGCTTATTGCTAGTGGACTCTATTTGTCAGTAATTCCATCCTGGGATTCAATCTATACTGGAGTGGCTTTTCACTCGTTGCTTGCGTTCCTAGCCATCATTGCTGCAGCATGGGTTTTCAGTGAGGCAGGAGGAAGACCACCAGTCTACGAGTTTGCAGTATTCTCAATACTAGCGACGAGGGCGATTATCCATCTCTCAGCATCCATGGAAACTGCATATGCTCTAGGCGAGTCCTTTCTAATTGATGGGGTTAGAAAAACAACCACTGACATCTTCGAATTGCTTCTTCTCGGCATTGTGCTATTCATAGCCGCAATGTTACATAGAAGAATGCAGGATGCAGAAGTATCCTGGAAAATGGCTCCCCTCCTGATTCTTATCTTGCTGTTGTTTGACGGAATCATGGTATTTTGGATAGTTCCAGCTCTAAACAATCCATCACTTCAAATGTTGGGAACAATACTCAGTATCATTGCATTTGGTTCGCTCATCTTGGCTGCCATTTTGAGATCCCGTTCTCCGTTTGTAATAGGAGATCGCCAGACCTCCATACTCATCATTAGCTTCGTGCTATTCGCTATCTCGTCTATTCCATTACTCTCTTCACTCGCCTTTCCTAGCGCTCATTGGGCTTTTGCTATGGTTTTAGAATCGTGGGGATTCTTCACATTCATTATTGCAATAGCTGCACCGGGGCAGTTGAAGTGGGGGATGAGCCTGCTTTCTGCATTCGTTGTGCCCATATTCTTCAGCATGTTGTCAATTGCACCCTTCATGGTCAGCATCATGGCAACTTCTTGGGCCCCAGGCTTCTACGCTGTTGAACTTGGAGCTTACTATATCGCACATCTTGGAGCAGCTGTTCTATCCGGTGTAATGGGATTCCTAGTTTACTCATATCATAAGCAAAAGCCTCAATGGGTACACATTCCACTAATACTGCTATTCTTGAGCTGGACCTATATTGAAGCGCATATTGTTCTATTTTCAAATTCTGAAACCCTCATGACTTTAGGAGAATCGCTTGTACCATACATTGTGGGTAGCATTGCTTCCGTAATCTATCTCATCAGAGGGATTATTTGGACACGCACTCCCAAAGATGAAGAGCTTGGTAGACCTGAGTTGTGGATTATTCCTCGATTAGGTATTATCATTGCCATGGTAGTAGGAGGGCAATTTCTCGAAGGATTGATTCTTGCACAAACTCCAGGCTTAACTGGTAGTCCCCTCGGTCGAGTGATACTTCTTGGTATCAATTTTGCTGCAATGTTCACATTCACCCATCTAGGCTTTCTGCATGCAGAGAAGCATAAGCACTGGAGATCCATTGAAGGATATTCCGTTGGTGTATTGGCTCTCTGGATCATTCCAAACTACTTGAAGGGCAACTTCGACGATTGGGTTCTAGGGTGGTGGGCTGCAGAGGTATTCCTGCTTATTGGCCTGTTGCTGGGGCCAGCGCTCATAGGGGTGTTATACCTCCAAGAGATGATTCGTTCAGATAATTCTCGTCGGAGGGCAACTCTATACTCTGATATCTTAGCACATGATATTTCTAACCTGCACCAAGCTATGACTGTGGCACTTGGCTTAATGGATATGGACGACCTACCTCAAGACATGCTTGACATGGCATTGCAAGACGCCCGTGGATGTCTCAGACGTGCCGATCAACTTGTCAGAAATGTAAGAGGTCTAGGTATGACCGATTTAGATGAACCTCCACCTCTTGAAACCATTGACCTAGTAGGAGCGATTGATCATGCAATTAAGCAAGTTCTTATGGAGCTCCCAGACCAGACAGTTGAAATTCTTGTCAGCAGAGACATAAGTGAGTGCTTCGTCACTGCCAATGGACTTCTAAGTGATCTCTTCTATAACCTGTTTAGGAATGCAATCGCATATTCCCGAGAGCATCGGAGAATCATAGTAGAGATTGAACTAATTGAAATGGGACCCGATTCATTTTGGGCAACCAAAGTTATCGACTTTGGAAAAGGAATTGAGCCTGAGAAGAAAGCGACACTGTTCCAGCGATTCATGGAAGGGGCAGAAGGGACTGGCCTGGGACTCTCAATGGTTTATGCATTGACAGATGCTTTTGGCGGAACTATAGCTGTCAGCGATAGAGTCGAAGGAGATTACACTCAAGGAACTGTTTTCACTGTCAATCTCCCTGCTATCATATAGTGTACGTTAAGTCTAATTCATGTCTGCAAGCTTTACTAGTATCCGACCTTCTTTTCCTCTTCTTAGTTCAAACAGAAAGCCATCAGCGTGAAAATGTTTCACCTCATCTTCACCCAGATCCCCCACAATCAAGCGGCCTTCCTCAGTATTAAGAAAATTAGACCAGAACTTCAGACGATCTTCCGACTCGGCTTTAGAATCTTTATAATCCTTGGTCAATGTGAATACCTCCAAAGGCAATCAAAGAAAATGGGAAGATAATTCTCGTTGTCAGGTCAGGTGTCATAGGACTCATCATGCATCAGTGCATTTGGCATGAAAATCCTTAGTAATAGGTTAAGCGGGAACATCTACTTGAGTACGATGAAGCTGCCAATGATAATAGTCCACAGCGGAGCTGGAGATTGGAAAGATGAGAGGATTCCAGTAGGCATAGAATATGTCGAGAAGGCGGCCCAAGTTGGATTCGCGGCATTTGAAAAGGGAGGCACGGCTCTCGATGCAGCTGAGGCGTGCACGGTATTCATGGAGAACTGTGGACAGCTTAATGCGGGACTAGGAGCACGAGCAAACCTCGACGGGGTAAGAGAGCTAGACGCGATGATAATCGATGGAAGCATTCTGACGTTTGGATCAGTTGCAGCGGTATGTGACATCCAGAATCCAGTTTCACTAGCGCGATATATAATGGAGAAGACAGACTATGCCTTCTTCGCTGGGCACAACGCCAATCGCGTTTACAATCAGATGATATCAGAAGGCTATCGTGATGAGAAGGAACCTGGTGTCGTTTTGCCACTCTTTGAAGGGGATGGAGCAGATACGGTTGGATGTGTTGCCGTCGATTCCAATGGCAACATTGCGGTGACTTCATCCACAGGCGGCATATCAAAAAAGCTTCCCGGAAGAGTTGGTGATTCACCAGTGATTGGTGCGGGAGCTTATGCGAATGAGATATGCGGTGCCACGGCAACTGGATGGGGCGAGCACATCATGAGGGTCACTCTCACAAGGATGGCTGTGCTCTATGTTGAGCAAGATTTTGATATCCAATCAGCGGCGGATAAGGCGATGAATCTCTTTGAAACCAGGACTGGAAGTGAAGCTGGACTCGTAATGGCTGATAGGAATGGAAACTGGTCAAGGGCAACAAATGCCAAGGCAATGCCTACGGCGGTCGTGGCTGAAAATCTGGGTAACACCAAATCATTCGCAAAGTAACTAGATAGTCCTTACGCAGCAAGGAGCTTTTCGACGACAGAATCGTAGTCATCATATGACCTTAACCCAGGCAGCTTGCCGACTGGTTTGCCATGCTTGAAGCCTATGACCATAGGTACTGATTGCACGCCAAACTGAACAGTTGTTCTTGGATTTTTGTCGATGTCAATCTTGCCAAAGTAGACCTTTCCTTTGTAGTCCTGAGCAAGAAGATTGAATATTGGCACAAGTTGCCTACACGGAGCACACCATTCGCCGAAGAAGTCGATTAGAGCTGTCTTGGTCTGGGAAACCGTATTCCAGAACGTTGCATCCGTAAGAAGTTGAACCTGGCCTTGTGAAAGAGGCTCTTCTACTTTAGGCTGCTTTGCCCTTTCCATCAAGAGCTCCATCTTTCGTCTTCGAATTGCCTCCAGATCATCGTCGTTTAGCATCTCTAGTCCCTGCGAGTGTGCAAAGTTCTGCACAGTCGAGTCACATACATTAGAATATGAACTCTTCGGTTTGACAATGAATTCAGCGCATTCAGGTTGCTTTAAATCTAGGACAACTCGTCGACTTTTAGCTCCTAGGAGACCACCAAACATGGCAAACCGGTCCCTCAAATATTACATAGCCCTCGTCCTTGCTATGTTCTTCTGGGGAGGTTCATGGGTTTCAGCTAAGGTATTGGTAGCAATTGCCCCACCACTCACGATTGGCTTCTTTCGGTTCCTTATCGCGAGTGTTCTATTCATCATCCTCTTGGCCATCCAAGGGCAATCATCATTCAGACTTTTCACAAGACAACGTGCTAAAATCCTGTTTCTCGTGGGATTGACAGGCATCTACGGATATGGCGTCTTCTTTCTTACTGGGATGCAATTCACTACCGCCTCACAGGGGGCAATAATTGCAGGCTTCAACCCAGCAACCGTAAGCTTGTTCGCCCATTTGATACACAACGAGCGTCTAAGTAAGAGATGGCAATACTTAGGTTTTGCATCGGCTTTCACTGGCATCATCTTTGTCGTAGGCGTCCAAGCACTCATCGACTTCAGATTGGACTATCTGATCGGCAATCTCATTATCCTCTGCGCAATGATGACATGGGGTCTATACTCCTCTATTGGCAAGGAAGCAATGAAGACAATGTCTGCAGTTGAAGTAACTGCTGCTGGAGTTTTTGTTGGTTGTGTTTTGTTTGGATTCAGTGCAACTACAGAACAGTTCTGGACTCTCCCTGCCATGGCTGACCCATTGTTTTGGATCAATGTGCTTTATTTGGGAGCCCTTGTCACTTTCCTTGGATTCCTCTTCTATTTCGAATCAATAAGGCAAATTGGCGCAACCAAGACGGGGGGATTCATCAACTTGGTGCCTGTCTTTGGCATATCGCTGTCCTTTTTGATTCTTGGCGAAATCATCCCATGGACTTTCGTCCTTGGATTAGCCCTTGTAATTGGTGGCATTCTTATCATCAATTACCCGGGCGGGGATGATAATGCAACCACTATTTCGGAAGAAAAATAACTAGGCCTAAGACCCGCTGAATCAGTAGCTGGACTAATGACAGATTCTGGTGTTCGACATGAATGCATATGGTGAATTGATGGAAAAAGCAAAAGAGATCGCCCTTATTGGAACTTCCCTGGGAGCAATCTATTGGGATCTTGAAACCTACATGCCTCCTGCAGGTATTCAATTAAGGAGTGAACAGATATCCGTGCTCAGTAAGATTGGACACGAGAAATCAACCTCTCCGGAAATAGGAAAGATTCTGGAAGCAGCTGAGAAGGAGCAAGACTTGAACAAGGTGCAGAGGCGCAATCTGTTCCTTGCAAGAAGAGAATATGACATAAACACAAAGATTCCTTCTGAGTTGATAGGTCGACTCACCAAGCAGCAGGCTATAGCCACCGATGTGTGGAAGAAAGCGAAGGCTGCAAAAGACTGGAAGATGTTTGAGCCAGAGCTTCAGAAACTCGTCGATATCTCTCGTGAGAAAGAAGAGATTGCGATGAAAGTCAAGGGTTGCTCAACCATCTATGATTCTATGCTTGATGAATATGAAAGGAATATGACCGCCGATATGGTTGACAAGGTTTTTTCGCGACTCAAGGATCGCCTCGTTCCGTTGGTTCAGAAATGTGCAGATGCTTCGGAAAATGTGGATGTGAGTTTTCTATCAAGAAAGATACCAATCGATATCCAACGCAAGATTGCTACTGACCTCGGAAATCTCATCGGGTACGATACCACTTCTGATAAAGCTGGAGGGCGCATAGATGAAACGGAACACCCCTTCACGATTGGCTACTATGATGATGTCAGGGTGACAGTCCATTATTATGAAGACAACCTTCCATCGCTTGTCTTCGCAATGCTTCATGAGGGAGGCCATGCACTTTACGAACAGAACCTAAACAGGGACTACATGTATCAGCCGGTAGGTGTTGCTGCGAGTTATGGTATTCATGAGTCAATGTCGAGGTTCATCGAGAATATCATTGGGAGAACTCCACAATTCTGGGAGTACTATCTTCCGAAGCTGAATGAATTTACAGGCAATGCGTTTTCAGACATAGACCTCATCGATTTCGTCAGAGGCATGAACCTAGTTAAGCCATCCTTGATACGTATCGATGCCGATGAAGTGACATACTCACTTCATATCATCATTAGGTTCGAGATAGAGAAGGCATTGTTTGCTGACAAGATATCGGTTCCGGAGCTACCACAGGTATGGAACGAGAAATATTCAGAGTACCTCGGAGTGGATGTGAAAGATGATGCTGAAGGAGTTCTCCAGGACACGCACTGGGGTGGTGGCTCCTACGGCTACTTCCCAAGCTATGCACTGGGGAATGTGTATGATGGTCAATGGCTTCAGCAGATGAATAAAGACTTGCCAGAGTGGAGCAGCAATATCTCAAGAGGAGAGCTCAATCCAATTCTCAACTGGCTGGCAGAGAATATCATGAGCAAGGCTGCATTGTATGATCCTGCAGATTTGGTCAAGCATGTCACTGGAAACGAACTTGAGGCAAACCCGTTCCTCGATTTCCTTGAACACAGGTATGCTCATATGTTTGGGTTCTAGTACCCGACTCGAGATGGCCCCCAAAGTGTCCATTTACAATATTCTGGC
The DNA here is from genome assembly GCA_048882485.1 of Candidatus Thorarchaeota archaeon. Classification (GTDB taxonomy): domain Archaea; phylum Asgardarchaeota; class Thorarchaeia; order Thorarchaeales; family Thorarchaeaceae; genus SMTZ1-83. The sequence goes on along the minus strand of JBHLRP010000001.1, from coordinate 264,544 downwards.
AAGTGTTTTTCTGCATTCATTTCCAAATAGGCTCAAAGCAATGAAAGACTTCTCGATAGGAAAGGGGTAGTAGGTTTGAGAGAGATATCCATTCATCTGCCAAAAGAGGAATATTCACCTGGAGAGCGAGTTGAAGGACATGCGATTGTTGTTTGCGATGACGACTTCGACTGTGAGTCAGTGAATCTAGTCTTCAGCTGTACTGAACAGTCAAGAGTGGTTGTAGGTAGCGGCAAACATCGTCGAGTGTTTCTTGAGAAATTCGAATATTTCGCCTATTATCTGGAGATTTTTAATCAATCCACCGTAATGGAAGGAGAAACTCGATTTGAGTTTGCATTTGAACTACCGAAAGAATCAGTATCTAGCTTTGAGGGCACATATAGCTGGATTAGATATGAAATCAAAGGCAAAATAGAGGTCAAATGGGCTCTTGATCCCAAAACGGAGCGGAGAATTGTAGTTACTGCGCCACCTAAAGAATCAGTGGAATTGGAGCAGACTATGATTCAGAAAGAAATCTCAAATGAGGGCAGACATCTCTTGCGAGTTGAATTGGACAGTGACACTGTTCGACGTGGAGATTACATCCGTTTCAGGTATCTTGTAGGCAGTGACACAAATATCCGAGGAGTTAGAGCTGAACTCATTTTAAGAGAGAAAGTTTCACCTCAGGGGAGAGATACAAACAACGACAATGAGATGGATCAACAGTATTGGGAAGAAGACAAAATCTTGAGAGAGAGTTGGGTTGATGTGACAGTGAAGACTGGGGAGGAATGGCCAGAAGCTTTCAAGTCGAATCTCATTGATTACCTGTACATTCTAAAGATAACACTTGACATTCCCTGGCGTCTAGACAAGAGCATAGAGATACCATTGAAGCTGCGAAGAGAAGCAAGGCAAGACGAGTTTTCCACCAGTATCTTTGATTTCTAATCAATGCAAGGACTGATGCTTGAAGAAGTGTGTGTTTATAGGCTATGGTTCAATTGACAACAGAAGAACGGCATATTTCCCGGCTTCCTCTGATATCCTCTTGAACTCATCACTAACTTCGGGAAGGAAGGTGGTTTTCTCAGATGCTGCTGCAAAGAATGATTGTAAGGTTTCTTCAACCTTGATAGCAGTTGCTTTGAGGAAAGAGTCATCATGAGGTACCTCAGATGATATAGCCATTTCAAAGGCATCGCTTTCGAACCCATGAATAGGTTCAAGAATCATCTCTGTGACATTCTCTCTTCTCAGCCTACCTAAGAGCCGTTCTCGCTTTTTCTGGGTCCTCTGGATTTCTCCAAAAACCTGCCTAAGATGGGCATTGCTCAACTCAGGAAGATTCCTTCTATAGAAAGCCCCAATGTCCTTCTCAAGCTCAAGGGCAAAAGTAAGGATTGCCCCTGTGGTACCAAGGTCCATATCTCAGTCTAGCTCCTTGCTCCATCTAGAACCAACGTGTGATAACTACTTTGTCCTCGGTGAAGAATCGAATTGCATCTCTTCCCTGACCATGCAGATCTCCAAAGAATGAGTCCTTCATCCCAGAGAAAGGAAAATGAGCCACTGGAGCCGCGATTCCTATGTTAACTCCAACATTCCCGGTTGGCACCTCATATGAGAATCTCCTTGCCCATCCTCCACTGGAGGTAAAGATAGAAGATGCATTGCCAAATGGACTAGCATGAATGATGTCCAAAGCTTCCTCATAGCTCTTCACTTTCACTACTGACATCACCGGACCGAATATCTCCTCCTTGGCAATCCGCATGTCAGGCGTGACCTCGTCGAATACCGTTGGACCCACAAAGAAACCAGATTCGTGTCCTTCAACCTTGACATTTCTACCATCTAGGAGCAATTTGGCACCTTCCTTGACACCGCTCTCAATGAAGTCGAATGTTCTATCTCTCGCTTTTGCGGTGATCACAGGCCCCATATGTACACCTGCTTCAAGACCATTACCAACTCGAATCATCTTGGCTTTCTCGACAAGAATCTTGACTAATTGCTCATGGATCTCCTCCATTGCCAGAATAACCGCACCTGCGAGGCAACGTTCTCCGGCGCATCCATAACATGAAGTCATAAGAGCCGATGCTGTACGTTCGAGATCAGCGTCCGGCATAACAAGCAGGAAGTTCTTGGCACCAGCCTGGACCTGTGCTCGTTTGCCATTGGCTGCAGCTCTCTCATAGACTAATTTTCCAACTGGAGTTGAACCAACAAAGGAAACCCCTTTCGTTAAGGGACTATCCAAAAGTGTGTTTGCGGAATCGATGTCGCCATTGACTAGGTTGATTACGCCTGGAGGGAAACCGATTTCGTCTATTATCTCAAAGAGCTTCATGGCACTAATCGGAGCAATAGGAGAGGGTTTCAGGATGTAGGTGTTTCCAGTTGCTACAGCTGTTGGTAGAAACCAAAGCGGGACCATGCTTGGAAAATTGAAAGGCGACAAGCAAAAGAAGACTCCCATTGGCTGACGTAGGACAATCTCATCGATATCAGGAGAGACATCTTCTGCATTATAACCCATCATTAATGAAGGAATACCTGTCGCCACTTCCACATTCTCAATCCCACGTCTAATCTCACCTCGAGCCTCATCCATTATCTTTCCATTCTCGATAACAACCTGTTCGGCTAGCTCCTCGAATCGTTCTTCCATGAGAGTCTTCATCTCAAAGAAGTATCTAGCTCTGGTGATTGGAATAGTCCGCCGCCATCTGGGAAAGGCCTTGTGTGCTGCTTCAATTGCTGCCTTGGTCTCCTCGATTGTACTCATCGGGACCTTCGCGATGACTTCGCCATTTGCAGGGTTCCGGATATCTCTGATGTCAGAGGAGCTGGACTCAACCCATTCTCCATTGATGTAGTTCTTAATTATGGGCACATCAGCCATTAGACATTCCTTCTCTGAATTGCTCCAATTTCGGTCGTCAATTATGACGAGCGAAGTACGCCGCCATTGAAACTCCCTAAAAAACCCTACTTTCTCACTGGGGGATACTTAGCAAAGAGGTATTTTGCAATTCTTAGGAATATCCCATCAACATTGTCCCCAGACTTTGCGCTTGCCTCATAGAATGGCCAACCCCTAGAGTTGGCAAGTAGTCGTCCTTCCACTGCTGTGATTTCGCGCTCAGAGTCCATGTCAGATTTGTTGCCAACAAGCATGCATGGAAAGGTTTGCTTATCCCGTAGCTCCACATTTGTCATCAGCCCATGGATCCAGACGGGGATATGATCAAACGAGTCTCGATTTGATATATCATAGACCATTATCGCATAGTGAGCTCCCTTGTAGTATTGAGTCCTTAGCTTGCTAAAATCCTCTTGGCCTCCTAGGTCAATTGCTGTCAAAATCACTGGTGTGATGGGATCGACATTTATGGCAATGGCGCTAAGATCCACGCCTATCATTGCAGTATAGTCAGGGTCAAACTCACCAAGCACCATCCTTCGAATCAAAGAGGATTTTCCTACATTTGCGTCCCCCACAAGAAGCACTTTGTAAGCTGGCACTGACAAATTGAATTCCTCATACTGACGCTAATCGAGGTATCCTACAGTGCGCTATGAAGATGAGTATTGCGAATAACACAGAAAGGCGGCTATGCTCAGAAGGAACATCCTTTTGGAGCCCTTTGTAAAGCAAGTGAACAAGCAGAAGGAAGAATGGAACCATGACTCCACCAAGTTATGAACCCAGGGAAACTGGAAGACCGCCCAAAGAAGAAGGGTCGATGGATGTTTGGACTGGCATACTGGTGATTGCCTGATTCATCACATTTGTGTTTTTATCCAAATCTCGTGGGCAGCAATATCATTCAATTTCGATTTATTAGCACAAATCTCTCCGTATCTTTTGGCATCGATTCTAGTCACCATTCTTTGAATTGTGAAGAAGTCAAAGATGAAGGCGGATTAGCTCAGTGCGTGAGATGCTCCATCCCGATTGGTTCCGCTGCTTGTTGCGTTGAAATAACATTCTATTAAGATAGAAACCATGTATTTTGATGGTACATCATAGGTGTGGAGAATAATGCAAGAGGTGGAGCATTATCGTTGGGAATCCCTTGAGGAAAGGGAAGACGAAACCATCGAAGAGGTTGGTTTCTGGACAAACCTTCTCACTGCGGTTCTCTCTCTCTCTTGGATGGTGACGATTTTCTTCTATTGCTGTGTCAGTGTTTCTGCTCCTTCACTCCACATTGATGTTGGAGCTCAAATAGCGCCTTATCTATGGGCATCTGGGTTATTGACTTGCCTTTGGCTAATGAACAAGATTTATTCGAAAATGACAGATAGACGCGCTATTACTATTTGATTGCGTTGTGGCTGCCCGTGTTGGAATATGAAGGCTCGATTTGGAGACCACCTAGTGAGGCGCGAAGTCTGATTCTTCAGGCAACAGTAGGTTGCTCCCATAATGCATGCACATTCTGCGTGTCTTACAAGAGGAAGAAGTACAAGGTGAGAGGTGTCCAGGGAATATCAAGTGACTTGAATTCAGTGGATCAGACTATCAAGAACCGGGTGAGAAGAGTCTTTCTTGCGGATGGGAACGCCCTAGCTATGGACACTGATGACTTGAAAGAAGTCCTAGAATTCCTGCATTCAGAGTTACCGCAACTAGAGAGAGTTGGATCATATGCCTATGCTAAGGACGTAAGAGAAAAGTCAGAAGACGATCTAAGCACACTTAGGACTGCTGGTCTGGGAATTGTGTACCTGGGTTTGGAAACTGGAGACGATGAATTGCTCCAGTGGAGTCGAAAGGGTGTGACGACAGAAGAAAATGTCGAGGCTTGCCTGAAAATAAGGAACGCTAGAATTCCACTGTCACTAACAATCATATTGGGATTGGGAGGCTTGGAGCATTCTGAAAAACATGCAAGACTTACAGCGGAAGCATTAAACAAGATAGATCCCGAATATGTGGGCGCTTTGACTTTGATGATTCCGCCAGGGACGCCACTCTATGAGATGACAAAACGAAAGGAATTCGAGCCAATGTCTCCATTTGAGATTCTTGATGAGATGAGGACACTAGTCAAACATCTCGAGCTTAGTGAATGTGTATTTCGCACCAATCACGCATCAAACTACTTGCCAATCGGAGGCACTCTGAATAAAGATAGAGATCAGATTCTACATATCATTGAGTCAGTACTGACCACAGGTGACAAGAAGTCGTTGCGCCCTAGCCATATGCGGGGTCTCTGACCGGGTGTCTTTCGACTATTCAGGGACAAAGACTCCACTCATAGGTGTGACTTCTAGTCCTCTCGAACGCAACTCCTTGACAAAGGGAGCAATGCCAACCGAGTCCGATGCAATATGCCCCGTCGCCACCAGGTTTCCAGCATTTTCATAATTAAGGAGTTCCTTCTTATCTGTGTCCCCAAGGTGCATGTAGATCACAGTTGAATAACCAGCATCAAAGTAAGCCTTGGCGACTCCTGCTCCTCCATTTGTCCCTCCCGCCATTGCTACAATCCAACCGCCTAGTCGATTCTGGGCTAAGCCAACATGAACCATAGGCTCAGTCATTCCCATTTTCATCTCTGGAATCTCATTCATCGCTTCTATTGCATCTTGCACCAGTGGTTCTGTGATGTTCCTAGTTCCTTCTTCCACCGCCTCAATGAATCGCCTTCGACAGATTATGTCAAGGGGGAGATGGATGTTCATAAAGGGCATCTCCATCAGACGTGCCGCAGAAACAAACCGATCGTAGTTGCTTGTGTGAATGTTCGCTCTTGTGACATCTAGACGTGGTTTTAGAGCCTTCTCTGCTCGGTGTGAAGGAATGCCTGCATCAATCATCTGCTGAATCTGCCTTAGCACTACTTGGTCAAAATTGATTCTAGCAACACCACCGGGAGGATGATGTGCAATGACCAAGTCGTAGTTTAACTCTCTGGCAAGCAGAAGCTCCGACGTCCACATGTCAATTCCTATCAGAATTCGCTGAATGTCTGTCCCAGGCACGTGGATAGCCGAGTCACCTGGAATCTCGTCCAGCTCAGCCATCTCAAGGGCAATCTCCATGATTTCAGCTGTATCCATCGATCTCACTCATTTTATCAACTGAAGACTAGCATAAATAGATTCTAGAATTATTCACCATATAATGAATCATGATTCGATAATTACTTAAGACTGCTAATCCACAGTTTCATCAAGGAGAACTCAGCATTGTCAGAGAAAATCTATGTCATAAGTTGCAGACAAGACTTAGCAGAGATTGGGATAGATAGGGTCAGGTCTGCAGTGGATGGACTTAACGAAATTGAAATCGCATTGCAATGGGACAGAGCGAAGCTGACACCAGTCGTGGCAAATGAGAAAGTCCCATTTGTTGAAGGTGAAACACGAATAGTCCCAATAAGACCAATTGACATTCCAGCATATGGAATGGTCCTTCAATCATTTTATGGTGCGAATGGCATGGGCCACATATCTTGTATTGGGGCTCTTGAATACAAACCTTATAATGAAGAAAGAGTGGCAAACATGGCAATGTTTCAGTCCAGACTGAAGGCCTCTGTCATGATAGGAGATATGCTGGGACAAGTCCTAATCGTCCCAGGAAAGAAGGCATAGCCTTCCCAGAAAAAACATCACTTGGTACGCCTAATATACCAAACGAGTCTGTCGCCTTCTTCAACAAGTTCAACTATCTCATGACCGGTTCTCTCGGCAAATGCAGGGAAGTCCTTTTTGGTTCCGATGTCAGTCGCGATTACTTGGAGAATCTGACCAATTTCAACTTGGCTGATCTCTTTCTTTGTCTTGAGGATTGGCATTGGGCACCTCATACCTGAGGCATCGAATGTTCGTGCTACGTCGTGGGTCATCGTCAAAACCTACGGCCCGGCTCTGTTGCGTTGCAGTTTAAAGGATTGCGATGCACAGATGTGCGATTTCACACACCCGATTAACGATTTTTAAGCATCGGTTGCGCGATTTCACACACCCGATTAACAATTCTTAAGCAACGATTGTGCGTTTTCGCACACCCGATGTCCATCTTTTGTTCCATTTCCGACACCCTTATCAGTGGATTATTTTTGCGCCTCAATCACTTGGGTGAACCAAAATGGCAGTTTTCCAACTACTACTATTCGTCCTGTTCGCAATGGGTTTCGCCACGATGTTCAGTGGATTCATGGCGGCTAGGAGAATGGGATTTGTCTTGATGCCCCAGGTCATGATGCTCATGTTGGGAATGCTGGTCAGCCTCATCACTTTGATTGTGGGGATTGTGGCGCCGACATTCTCATTGGGATTCATGGATCTGGTACAGCTATTACTAGCGATCGACCTCGTCTTCTTTGCTCTAGCGTTCCTGCTGGAGTTCATTCAGGCGGTTCCTGTCTTGATGAAGACAATGCAGGGTGGACCAATTCACAGCTCACACATCACAAACCTGATTGTGAGTATGTTTCTAGCCTTTGCAATGGTCTTGTACTACGCTGAACTTGTTGTTCTATAGTGGAGATGAATGAAATTGGCAGAAGCAGAAAAACTATACATTATCGGTCAATGGGGCCCTGAAGCAGCAGAACGATGTTATGGACCCTTTGTGACAGGCACTACTGCTCAAGCTCAGGATATTGAAACCAACATATTTCTGATGATGGATGCAGTTTATCTGATGAAGAAAGGCGCAGCGGAGAAAGTAAAGGCACCCGGTTTCCCACCACTTCCAGACTTGATCGATGCGTTTCTGGAATCAGGAGGCAAAGTACAGGTGTGCTCAAACTCTGTCGAGTTCAGAGGTATCACTCAAGACCAGCTCAGAGATCCGAGAATTGAGATCGCCGGTGCAGCTACCATGATTGATGATACACTGAAGCACTCTAGAGTGATGACTTTCTAAAACCAACATGCGGAGAGAACTCAGGATTAGCTCAAGTTCTCTCCAATGCACTTTCCTTTTGCATTGTGGGTATATCAGTCCTTGTCTTCCTTCTCTTTTGTGAAGTAGATGTATATGGACTGATCATTATCATCCGCAATTACGCTGTAACGGATGTCGTCCATTAGATTCACGTGAAACTTGAGCTCATCAATCGCATCATCATCTTCTTTTCGAAGATGCAAATAATCTTTCAAAAATCCTAAACTTACAGCTACGTCTTGGTCAGCGACTTTGCCAATCATCTCTTCAAGGCGTTCTCTGACCTTCATATCAATCTGAGTATTGGATTCTTTGAGTTCTGTAATCTTCTTTGAGTGTTTTTCCCATGCCATAAGTGAGCACCTAGGTTTCTGCTATTGTCTCATTCCTTATTCAACGTTTGCGAAGAGCCTCAAAAGGACCCAATATGGAAATCTGAACAAAGAGAAAAGAAAGAAGCCATCATGACTAGCTCACAGCGAGATTACTTTATCATACTGCTCCATAATGAGGCCGACTGCACCATCATATTCGACCATATTGGCATCAATTGCTAGACGCTCATTCAGGCCTCGCTCTTCAACATGATGCCTGATTGCAAATACTGGAACTCCAAGCCCCTTGATATCGCCTGATGTGGCACAGCCTTTATCTATGCTATAGACTCCATCCTGAGCTACTAGAATTCCAATCTCATGTCCACCAGCTTTCAGAGCATCTACGACCTCACTAATGTCAGGACAATCACTTGTAATCCAGATTAGAAACTTCAACCATATCCACCTCAGAATGTAATGATGATTTCATTTTCAGTCAATGCCTCTGCAATCATTGATTCATCAGCCAGCTCGACCTCTTCAAAGATCTCCTCTGCACTGATGTTTCGCACTTCAAGCGACTTTCTACTGGCAAGGATTCTCCCGTCGAAATCAAGGTAGGTTGCTTTGAACATCCGGAAAGGCATCACATCAGCGGACTTCAAAAGGGAGAAGACTCCATCACCTATAAACAAGAGCAACGGCTCATGGTCCATCCCGAACATCCCCACTGCTGCCCTCCAACCCTCAAAGTTGATAATCTCACCATAGGGGCGGCTCTTCACGAGTATGAGTACTTTGCGTTCTGTAAACTCCATCCTTGTTCCTCCTACATTCCAAACGTGATGAAACGGTCGGCCTCGCCTATGTATTCTGCAAACTCGGTGAGGCCCGAAACCTCCACACCTTCAATAAAATCAGTTCCTCTCTGGTCAAAACCGCGAGCGGATGTGCATAGACCACAAGCCTGGAACTCAGCTCCCGCGTCAGCCAGTTCTTGAAGTTTGTAATTCATTGGAATGTCAGGGTCGGGATCTTGTCCCAGTTTCGCATTGTTCACACCATCCACAAACAAGAACACCTTGACGGCATAGCCCTTCTCAAGAGCGGCTTTGGTAAGGTCATAGAATGTGTGACTGTTCTGATATGTGTACGGTGAAGTCAGGAGTAGAATTCCAAGAGTCTTTTTCTCCAAGCCTATACAGCTCCCAAAGCTTTCTCTGGCCGGAGCATGTGCCATTTAAAACGTTAACTCTGAAGCAGTGTTTTGCTTTCAATCATTGTGAAAATTCACAGGAAATAAGGCCAACATTGAAAAGACCAATTGCAGCCTCGACTCAATTATAGCAGGACTAAGAAGGGAGTGATTTGTTGTACGAGATTGACATTGAATATACCGACAAGGATGGCACCAAACGAATTGAGTTCGACCTTGAAAACAGTGTTCTAGACTTGAGTAAGAAAGGCATTCTCGACATCAGTCTTGAAGTGCTCAAGGACTCTCCTGATATTGAGGAGTTGTTGCTGGGCGCCAATAAACTGACTGAGATCGACCTTTCCCCTCTTGGTGTATTGAAGAAATTAAGGGTCATCAATCTCTTCAAAAATCAGATTCCGGTTGTTGACATATCTCCTCTAGTAAGCTGCACCAATCTCAGAGAGCTCAACCTTGGAACAAACGAATTATCCTCAGTAGATCTGACCCCTCTATCAAAGTGTACCCAGTTGGAGAGATTGAGACTATTCAACAACAAGATCACAGAGATTGATCTTAGCCCACTCTCAGCATGTGAGAAGCTGACCAGTTTGGAGCTTGAAACCAATGGGCTAGAATCTGTCGATTTGACACCTCTAGAGAGATGCGCAAGCCTCTCTCAGCTAAACCTCATGTATAATTCTCTAACAGAGATCGATCTAATCCCGCTATCGGCTTGTACTAATTTGAAATTCCTATATCTGCACCAAAATGCAATCGCTTCTGTGGATCTGAGTCCTCTCTCAAACGCTAGAGATTTCCGAATACTTCGCCTAGGCGGTAACGAGATTACTACTATAGACCTTGAGCCACTCTCTCGTTGCACGAATCTGAGAAGACTGGAGCTTGCAATGAATGCAATTACTGAATTGGACTTAGGACCTCTGTCAAGTTGTGTGGACCTCAGAGCCCTTGATATCGCCGGCAACCAGCTTGATTCTATAGACCTCAGTCCACTCTCGGAATGTGTTGCCCTTGAAGAGCTATACCTACACAGTAACCATCCGCAGGAGAATGACTTTTCTGAATTGAATCTGACTCCCCTTTTTTCATGTCCTGAACTAGAGGATCTTGGTGTTCCCGATTCTTGTGAACTCTTCGCAGACTCGTCGTTGAAAAAGAAAAAGGAGAAACCATTCGCACTGGATGAGCTAATTGAAGATGGCAGGATATCTTGGAGTGAGTGAAGCTTTCAGAGGGCTGCTAGCAGAATATAACCACCAATACACAGACAATATTTATGCACTCAAAATCTGTGTATAGTGCTCAGGTCTACAGATCCACCAAGAACTCTAAAACATGACAAGGATGGTATACCGGTGCCATATAATGATCAAAAGGACAACAACAAGGACAGTGTTGTCCAGCGGTACTCCAATTATCTTAATGGCCCGATGGGTAGAAATGTCATGGATAATGTGGAAGATGGTGATAGTTTTGAGCTACAGACCTCTCAATATTTGCTGCGAGTAACAAAGGTCAAAGGGAAGGCCATTGTTGACATTGTCAAGAAACTGACGCCTTGATTGGGCATTCCTGTTTCTGCTGGAACAAAGCGATTATATTCAAGAAATGCAACCAGATTTCCACAGAGGCCTGTTCATAATGGTTGTTGAAATTGATGAAGATACTCAGGCGCAAGTACGAGAGCTTTTCGAGCCTATGGTTAATGATGTAACTATGCATGTCTTCATTGAGCAGGAGAAGTGCCTGTACTGCAATGATGTAAAGAGCATGGCGGAGCAGATAGCAGAATTATCTGACAAGATCACTCTTGAGATTCACGAAGGCTCGCTAGGAGAAGGAAAGGCAGCGGAGTTCGGTGTTGAACATGTTCCAGCCACTGTTCTTCATGGCAAAGATCCTTACAAAATCAAGTTCTATGGCATAGCTGCAGGTCACGAATTTGGTGCTTTAATAGGTTCCATTGTTGATGTTTCTATGGGAGCCACCCAGCTACCTCCAGACATTGTTGAAGACATCAATGCAATCGACAAGCCAATCCACATTCAGGTCTTCACCACACCCCAATGTCCCTATTGTCCAGGAATGGTACGTCTCGCAAATCAGGCGGCAATTATCAATCCACTAATAGAGTCAGACATGATTGAATCACTTGAATTCCAGGAGCTAGCACAGAAGTACGAGGTCTTCGGCGTCCCGAAGACGATTTTCAATGAAGATGTATCAGTCGAGGGACTAACTCCACCAGTTATGTTCATTGAGAAGCTGTATGAAGCCATTGGTGAATAGAGAAATCATTGTTTCATGAGAGGAGGAGAGAATTGTGGAAAAGCAATCCTATGTTATTATGCTGCGACCTGCACCTGCATATGGAGAAGACGGCACTGAAGAAATAGTTGGTGAACATTTCAGCTACCTGCAAGAGCTGCAAAAGAAAGGAGACCTGATAATGGCAGGGAGATTCAGTGAGGTCTTAATCGGCCTCTCAATCATTCAGGTCGAAACAAAGGAACGAGCGATTGAGATTATGAGGGGGGACCCAGCTGTTAAGGCAGGGATATTCCACGCAGAGCTATATCCATGGCGAATTGCACTTGGAAATTAGACACCTGTAGCCGTTTTAATCACAATGGAAGGCGAAATCCTTCTCGTTAACATACTTGTATGCCTGATATGCAGCATGAACTCCCTCTGCAACTCCAGTGATCGCTTGCTTGAACTCAGTATCAACAACGTCTCCAGCGGCAAAAACACCCTCAATGTTTGTGCGGCTTGAGCGGTCGATGATTATCTCTCCCTTCTCATTCGTTTCAACACCAAGTTTCCTAGCGAGATCTGAGAATGGGATACCGCCAATTGCGATGAATAATGCATCAAGAGGTAGAGTGTCAGATCCATTGAAAGGTTTGTCAAGCTTCACACCTGTGACTCTAGAGTCTCCAAGAATCTCAGTTACATTGGTTTCCGTGATAACCTCTATCTTTGGCTCATTCTCTATTCTTCTGGCGTTAATAGGCTCGGGTCTTATCTTCTCTCTCCGATAGATGATGTAGACCCTTGGGCAGTACTTTGCTAGGAGCAATGCTTCCTTTGCAGAACTGTCACTTCCACCCACAACGGCTACAGTCTTGTCCTTGAATAGAGGAGCGTCGCATAAGGCGCAGTACGAAACTCCTTTATTTCGCAATTCATCATGCCCTGGAACCTCCAACTCGCGCTCTTTCATGCCTGTGGCAAAAACAACAGACTTGGCTAGAAATGTCTTGTTGGATGTAATAACATAGAAGAAGTCCTGGTCATCCCTGAAGATGTCTTCGACCTTGCCATTTTCGATTGCCACTGGATAATCCAAGGCATGAGCCTTGAGATTGTCTGCAAGTTCCTTGCCAGTGAGTTGGATGAAACCAGGATAATTGGCAACATCATCGGTCAAAGTGATTGTACCACCATCTACATCGCCTATGACCGCAACAGAGAGATCAAGACGAGCTGCATACATAGCCGTGCCATATCCTGTTACTCCCGATCCAATTACAACTAGGTCGTACATCTCGTTATCCCTCCAATTTGCGCCTTAATCTGCGCTCGGTTCGTCTGTCGAAGCCCACATACACGTCTTCTCCAAGAACCGCTGTTGGAATGGCTCTCTGGGCACTGACTTCAATTAGTTCAGCTAGGATTTCTGGATTTGTAAGAATACATTTCTCCTCAATTTCAGTTCCTGCCTCCGAGAGGAACTGTTTTAGCTTCTTCGAATGAGGACAATCTGGTGCTGTGTAAATCGTCACCTTCGCCATCCTTGACGTACCTCCTCGCATCAAGTCTTTGGAATTCCTAGTTCAATTCTCGGGTGGTGCGGCAATGCTGATATAAGTTGTGAAGAGGTTGTTAGCGACAGTCATGTGTGAAGAGTCTTAAGTGACAAATGCTCCAAACAGGTCAATCTTCAACAAGGAGTGGTATGAGAGTGAATAAGGAAGAAACGCTAGACTTTATCGACAAGCAGATTGAGATGGAATACAATATTATCAAGATAGTGGAAGAGAATGTTTCTCAGCTGGGTAATGTCTTCATCAAGGAGCTGCTTCTAGGAGTTTCTATGGACTCAAAGAAGCACGCCACGTTGTTGAAAGCTCTGAGAAAAGCTGTGGAGGGCCCAACTCCCTTTATCAGTGAGAAAGAACGGGACAAGATTGCTAGGGGCATAGCAAAACATATTGAGATCGAAGCAAAAGCAATCGAAACCTATCAAGAACTAGCTGACAAGAATGACAGTGAACAGGTCAAGACAATAGCATTGATGATTCGTGAAGACGAAGTGCGACATCACGCACTCTTGAAGGAACTCCACAAGGCTGTGGTTGAGCCTGAAACATTGACAGAGAACGACATATGGGACATTCTTTGGAAAGACTCACCTTGGCACGGTAGTCCCGGCGGTTGAGGATCAGAAACAGCTAGTGGCTATACTTCTGGACCAACTCTCTAATCTTGAAGTCTAGCTGCTCAATACCAATTCCGGTCTTTGCCGAAATCAGCTGCAATCCAGTACCAGTATCTTCTGCGAACTGTATCATCTCTCTGTGGATATTGTCAAATGTACCATCCAAGAGGTCAATCTTGTTGCCCACTAGAATAAATCTGGAGCCATCATTCTTGTTGAAGTCAAATCCAGCGTTCTCCTCTATCATTGGCACCCAGTAAGTGATTAGATTGTCCAAGCTCTGCAAAAGGGTTACGTCAAAGAAGAGGAGCCCGATTGTACATCCCTTTATCATGGTCTTCAAATGCTCAATGAATCTCATTTGTCCGCCGAAATCCCATAGAGAAAGCACGGTGCTGTCCCCGTTAGAATCTTCAACCCTTTTGGTGGCGAAACTGGCACCAATCGTCGTTTGCAGGGTTTCAGGATTAGGAAAAGTGCCATTAGTCCAGCGTGACGTAAAGGACGTTTTGCCGCATTCAGAGTCCCCCAGAATCACCGCTTTCACTATTGGCATGCCAATCCCATCCCTAGGTGTCCATGTCACTGGTCTGATATTCGTCCGCGGGTAATTCGCGGTGTAAGTTAATTAAAGGATTAGGTGGATGAATCCATAATCTCCAAGCATATTGGGGATATATCATCAGAACTCATTTCCTTTTTCGTGCTTTCTTTTTGGAGGGACTCTTTTCTGCTATACGATAAGCAATGACAACATCCCGCACTCCTATGCCTTCACCGGTCCTAAGATTGTAAAAGGTGACGACAAGCTCATGCTCATTCTCACAACGAACAATAAACAGAGGGGCCCGTCCTTCGCTCAGTATAACTCGTCTAATTTTTGCAGCCTCTTTCTCAGATATCTCAATATTGGTTTCCCCACTGCATTCAGGGCATTTGAACACAATTTCCAAGTCACCACTCCCAATATAGGCATTGAAGGCCCCCAATGATCTTTGGAGCTCCTTTTAGTTCGCGTCTAGTCGGCAGAAAATGAAAACCGCATATGAAACTTGTTCCGTTTATCAAAAGCTATGAGCCATAAAATGAACAGGAAATTGACTAATCATTTCTTTTATGAGCCGCATCCAATTCATTGAAGCGTCTTCGCATACAATCCCTTATAAATTCGGGAAAGGAAGCATAGCCCAGGTCGTATTCTTTGTTTTTTCGCTCAAACTGAATCTTGTAATCCTTTGGAATCTTCACAGATAGTCGCCTTGTCATGAAAATTATTCAGTCCGCACACGTATTAATTCCTCTCTTCCAAAGCTCGAGCTCGTAAAGAAGGAGACGACGTTCCGAGTAAACGCCAGGCCAGGCGCCCATCTCAGAGTCTGTGTACCTCAATCCCGTCACCCATTCAGTTGCATTAGGGCCCATAAGGAAGGTTACTCGGGTAGCTCCCCTTTCTGGTATCTCATCCAATATCCTGGCCATCATATCGACAAATATGCTTTGATTCGTTGTATAGACGATGTAGGAGGTGGCGCGTTCTCCTCGGTCATCCCGCAACGGAGCGCTATAATATAGGCCACCTGGATGCCCATTCTCGTCCGTCACAAGATGAAAATCTGAGCTAGCTGATATATGCCTGAAATTATCGAGCGACTTCCCATAGAAATGAAAATCAAATGGGATGTAATGATTTGGGACAAGAGAGGCAAACGATCTAGTAACCTCAGTGACTCGTTCAGGACTTGCATTTATTGGAATTAAATCAGGGCTTGGAGTTGGATGAGAAGGAAATGGCGTGTAAAGATGAAAGGAACCATACTGGTCTCTTAGGGAGAATCCAAGCTGCTCCGCGAGCTTCTTGGATGGTTCGTTGAAGTTCATCGTCAGGTATAGAAGATGTTTCACACCAATCTCCTGTGCTGTTGCTATCAAATCCTCGGTGATCTCTTTGCCATGTCCCTTCCGACGATGTTCCTCCTTGGTTCTCAGACCAGAAATATACCCAGTTTTGGATGATGGCACTACTTGGAGAGTGCATACTGACATGAGTTCATCGGCTTCAAAGAGACCTCTAGCGATGTAATCCGGACTATCGATCCAATTTGGTAAGACTTCAGGTATGTAGTCATTGCCGCCCCAAGTTGTTGAGCAGATTGTCATGACCTGCTCCATATCTGATTGTTCAAGGTCGCGAATCGTCGCCAAAGAGTGCACCTGGATGAAAGAGCCTTTGGACGGATTTGAAGCTTGACCTATTGCCCTGATATAGGGAAAAATTACAGCAGAATCATTGACAAGAGGATTGTCCCATAATTCATCAAAATGGGAAATATCAGCCAAACGACATAGTTGCCGGGTGGGGCTGTAAACCTATCCAATTGTGAAGGAATGAACCTGAAATAGCCATTGTCAACAGAATACCATATCCAGAGCTCTTTCTGGCGGCTAAAGTATGGTTCAAGGAAAAGAAGATCAAATACGACAGCTAGTAATCCAGACAACAGACATGCTTCTAAGCCGGATAAGCCAAATATCAATCCAGTAAGAAAAGCAGCCTGAATTGAGAAAATCCAGAGAAATGGGATCCAAATTGGGACATTCCTTATGAAGGGACCATTACTGTCATTCTTGGGGTATTCATAGTATCCTTGTGATGACACATAGCTTTCGCCTATCGCTGCGACGAGAACTATTCCTGCAAGCTGTGCTAGTGCACTCCAGCCAACATATTGATACATCCAATATGTTGAGATAGCGGCAAGAATTGTGAATATCGTCAAAAATCGCAGATATCGGGCTCTAACGGTAGCCCGATTCACAACATGGTCAAAATTGGGAAAGGATAGGTTCAGCCTTTCTCTCCTCTTGACCGTAGCCTGCCTATTGCATTCTGGAAGAACTCTACTGTCCTGGTTCTCATTGTAACTACCCACATTTTACCCTCCTTCCTTCGGTCTATCTTTCTGGTGGCTAGTGAATCTTGAACACTCATAATAAGGTCTATAGCTTTTGATACGGTACGACGGTCGATTCCCGTTGCTCTTGCCAAACCTGATATCGAGGCCGAGGGAACCTCCTTCAACGCGGCAAGCACTTCAACAATGGCTTGGGGAAAATCAACACGAGTCGCAGACAGTGATGATGACATCGCAATTCAAGATACAATTCATGCACTTTTGCTATTTATACATTATTATGTACACACAATAATGGCTACATAATTATGCTACAAAAAGCAACTCCCAAACATGGTCTGAATTTGATTGCCATAGCCGAACGCTTATGTTGATTATTCACATCTGAACTGTAACCCGACAATCGGGTTTGCTTTGGAGAGAGAATTGATGACTGTTGAGGATGTGAAGCGGACAGATAAAGGACCTGCACTCATGCTTTCGAATGAAGCCGTCGTAAGAGGAGCGCTAGAAGCCGACGTAAAGATTGTTGCATTTTATCCCGGTTCTCCCGTCAGTGAGATTCTAGATACATTTGGCGAGGTGCTTGACCATTTCGGCGATTATAAGATGCATATCGCAGCCAATGAGAAAGTGGCTCTGGAAACTGTTGCGGGGGCCTCAATGGCTGGACAACGCGCATTCACCTCAATGAAAAGTGTAGGAATGAATGTTGCTAGTGATTCCATGTACAGCCTCGGATATGTTGGAGTAAACGCTGGATGCGTTTGCCTCATTGCTGACGATCCTTATGCTCATTCATCTCAGAGCGAGCAAGATGGAAGGTATTACGGTGAATCTGCATATGTGCCGATGATAGAACCCTCCACACCACAGGAGGCTCATGATATGGTCAAGTGGGCCTTTGAGGTGTCAGAGAAACACAAATCGCTAGTAATCATCAGGACAACAACAAGAGTCAATCACCAGAGAGGCATGGTCAATCTCGGAGAGTTAAACAGAACCCCCTTCAAGAAGAACCGATGGGCAGATGTTAAGGGTCAGTATTTCACAGTCGGAGCAGTCGCTCGTCGATTGAAGGCAAACCTGCTTGATAAGGCTAAGGCAATCAAGGAAGACTTTGAGAAGACTCCTTTCAACTTCATTGACAAAGGAGAAGGAGAAGTCGGTATACTTACTGCCGGTGTCTGCTACCTTCACTCAAAGGAGGCAATGATGAATCTCGGCCTCGAGCTCCCCGTGTTTAAGCTTGGTACTATCTATCCATTGCCTGAGAAGAAGCTAGCAGGATTCATCAAACCTCTTCAAACGCTCATTGTTGTTGAGGAGCTGACTCCATATCTAGAAACCAAGATTACAGCCATAGCGAAAGATGTGAACCCTTCACTATACATTGTTGGGAAGAAGTCAGGGCACTTCTCGGAAATGCTGGAATACAATGTGCCAATTGTTGAGAAGGTTCTCGCCGAGGTGTTGAACACCAAGCCAAGCATAGACTATGATGCTGTCCTAGAGAAGGCAAATCGACTGAAGGGTGTCCTTCCTGAGAGACCTCCAATCTTCTGTCCCGGATGTCCGCACCGTGGAACACTCTGGGCTTTTCGACAAGCATTGCAGCAACTTAGAATCCGCGATAAGATTGTCTTCAATAACGACATAGGCTGCTATAGCATGGCCTTCCTACCTCCAAACGATTTCTCTGATTCTATGCTTGCCATGGGAGCGTCTCTGGGAGTTTCAGCTGGTATGGAGCTGGCTCTCGAAGACAAGGTGATAGCGATGGTCGGAGACTCTACACTGTACCATGCCGCGTTGCCTGGCATAGTTAATCTCATACATCACAACTCGAATGTGACGCTCTTTGTACTGGATAATGCAGTGACTGCTATGACTGGCCAGCAGTACAATCCAAACTCGCCATACAATGCTGGAGGCCAGCCAGCGAAGAAAATCGACATGGAAAAGATGCTTGAAGCGCTGGGAGCTGAAAGCGTCACCATCATTGATCCTTATGAAACTCGAGATTGCATTGGATCTATCAAGAAGGCGATAGAGGCGGATGGATTCAATGTGATTATCTCCAGACGAGAATGTGCTCTTTACGGAGACCGTCTCAAGAAGAGCGCTGGTCAGAAGATCATCCCAGGTGAGAATGACAAAGAAACCTGCAGAGGAATCTACGCGTGTATACGCGAATTCTACTGCCCCGCTATAGCAGTTGATGAGAGCGACCACAAAATGATGATTCAAGCGGATTTATGCGACGGATGTCTGGAATGTAGGCAGGTCTGTCCCGTTGATGCACCCCGTCAAATGGAGGTGAAGACATGAGGGACTCTGATACGTTTAACATAATGTTCGCAGGTGTTGGTGGTCAAGGTCTCATGCTTCTTTCCGCAATCCTTGGCAAAGCTGCAGTCGATTCAGGTCTGGAGGTGAAGACAGGTGAACAGCATGGCCTCTCTCAAAGACAGGGATCAATCTATGTTCATTTCAGAATAGGCAAGCCAATCTCTCCGTTGATACCCTATGGAAAAGCGGATATGGTCATTGCGATGGAGGCCAGCGAAGTACTTCGCTACATCGAGTATCTTAAGGAAGGCGGGGTTGTCATCATGAGTAATCGAAGAATGGCCTCCGTTACTGAAACCGAGGAGGTGGCTCTTGACAAGGAGAAGAAGACAAAATACCTCACTGTTGAAGACATTGAAAAGCAGATACGACATGTCACAGAGAATGTAATTCTGCTGGACTCTCTTGATCTGGCAATAGAGGCAGGGAATGCTCGAACAGAGAACTCTGTTCTCATCGGAGCCACGGCAGCTTGTGAAGACTTCCCAATTCCAGCAGAAGAGGTTAGGAAAGCTGTGCTTGCACTTGTCCCGCCTAAGACAGTTGATGCAAATTCCAGAGCTTTTGATTTAGGACAAGAGGCTGGAAGTGCTTGTCTTCAATCCTAGAGTTCTTGACCACTGAACATAGTTAGTAGTCAAGACCTCTCAATCAAAGGCCCTCTCCAGAATATTCACTTCAACGCTTTCCTCTGATAAGGACAACCCAGACAGCAAATACTGCAACAATAATGCCGCCACTGATGATTAAAACAGTAACAAGATCTATTGTGTCTGTTGTGCCTCCTGTGTCTGTTGTTGTCGTGTGCGGTGTTTCTGTCGTAGCAGGAGGATTATTTGGATCTAAGGGATCAAACCCATGTTCAACTTCATATGCATCGGAATAACCATCAGCATCAGAATCGGAACTTAACGGGTTCGTCCCAAGCACATTGATTTCATAAGCATCGTCTAAGGTATCATTGTCACTATCCGAGGAAAGTGGATTTAATCCATAGAGGATTTCGTAGGCATCGTCCAGAGTATCATTGTCGCTATCAGAAGAAAGAGGATTGAGTCCATTCAGGACTTCGTAGGCATCATCAAGGGTATCATTGTCACTATCAGGAGAACTGGGATTGGTTCCAAGATTAAACTCCTCCAGATTTGTGAGTGTATCATTGTCCAGATCATCCATTGTGTCATTCACGAGAGGATTTAGTCCATACAGCACTTCGTAGGCATCACCGAAGGTGTCATTATCACTATCGGGAGAACTAGGATTGGTTCCCAGATTGAACTCTTCTAGATTTGTGAGTGTGTCATTGTCCAAATCATCCATCGTGTCATTCACGAGAGGATTGAGTCCAGACAGCACCTCATAGGCATCACCCAAGGTATCATTGTCACTGTCAGGCGAAAGAGGATTGAGTCCATTCGAAACTTCGTAGGCATCATCAAGGGTATCATTGTCACTGTCAGGCGAAAGAGGATTGAGTCCATTCAGGACTTCGTAGGCATCATCAAGGGTATCATTGTCGCTATCAGCAGAACTGGGATTTGTTCCCAGATTAAACTCCTCCAGATTTGTGAGTGTGTCATTGTCCAGATCATCCATAGTGTCGTTCAAGAGGGGATCAAGTCCATACTGGATTTCAAATCCATCATCCATTGAATCATTATCACTATCATAGTCGTAGGGATTAGTTCCATAGATCTCTTCATCTAAATCAAAGATAGTATCATTATCACTATCGCCGAGAGGCGGAATCTTAGTGAGTGTAGCATCTACTACTCCACCTAGAGATGAGTCATAGGCATTGACAGTTGGAAAGTCTGTAGAAAAGGTGGAAGAACATACAACTGCATTTTCCATAGAATCTAATGCAATACCGCCGGCTTCCACCTCATTACCAGATCCCCCAAGATAAGTGCTGTACACAATTCTACCTTGGTTAGTGTCAATCTTTGATATTATGACTTCGTCACCACTGATTGTATCATCAATTGGATGGACGACCTGAAAATCGATAGCAGAGCTCATTGCAGCTACATATGCGTAGCCATAATCATTTACAACGATACCATATGGAAATTCGTTGTCATTGATTATATCTCCACCAAGATAGGATGAAAAATCAAGAGATTCACCGCTTGCATTCAATCTTACCACAAAGATGTCACCCCATCCATAAGTGGTGTCAAATGCCCTAACCATTGGAAAATCATCAGAATATGTACGTCCACATACATAGGCATTACCGTCGCCATCAATGTCAATGTAGGCTAAATCCTCGTCTTCCGAACCACCAATGTATGTTGAATATTCAATTGAAGACGCATTGGGGTGTAATTTCATTACAGTGGCATCTGCTCTACCGTTGGATGTGTTATCATAGGCATTGACAACAGGGAAATCTGTTGCAAAGGTTCTACTGACAACATAGATGTATCCTTCATCATCAAATGCAACTCCTTGACATTGTACATCATCATTTGCATCAATCAATCCAGAGAAAATGAATTCAGTGCCATTGGGACTTAGACGAGTGACGAAACCGGGATCATTTCCAAATGCATCCAACACACCATTATTCGCAGTAGGATAGCTACCCCAAGTGTAGCCTACTATTACGGCACTTCCATCGGAATGAACTGCTATTGATTCTGGCAGATCTCTTCTTGATGATCCGAGATAGGTCGAATAGATAAGAGAATCGCCAGTACTATTCAATTTACACACAACGACATCATAGTCTCCATTGTAACTTGGGTCGATTGCGTTGACTGTTGGAAAATCTGAGGAGTGAGTATCAGTTGCCAAATAGACATTACCTTGGTTATCAACAGCTATCGAAGATCCCCCGCCTGCTTCATAAGAAGAACCTCCGATATATGTACTATATAGCAAATCTCCATTCGGACTGAATTTCGCGACAAAGCAGTCTCTATCGCCTCCCATTGAAGAATCGAATCCATTTAGAATCGGAAAATCGGATGAATGAGTTCGACCACAGAAATACACATTGTCATCAGAATCCACATCTATATCGAATGAATACTCAGTGCTACTTCCGCCGAAATATGTGGAGTATGTGTAGTTAACCCCTGGTTGACTAGGTGTAAAGTCTGTTTCTGGTTGAGTAATAGGTGCAGGAGAAGAATCACCGGAATCGACTATAAGCTCGTATTCCAGCATCATAAAATTCTCAGAATCTTCATCTGAAATCAATGGGTCTATTCTGTTCAATTTACTCGACCTGAATTGAATATCTAGTTCAGTTGGATTAGATACTGTTACGAGTTCCTCCAAACTTGCATCTGAAGTAACTTCCAATCGAAGACCAGAAGCAATTAGGATAAATCCGATATAGCAGCCTATCTCTGAATTACGGTATTCAACAGCATGGTAAGACTTCACTCCCGTGAAGGTTCCTCTATCACCAAGAAAGAAGTGAGAAAGAGGAATAGCTTCGCGGACACCAATTGGATGCGTTTGCTGTAATCTTGTAAAATCTAAAAGGATTGGAGATCTGTCATTCACAGTCCAGATTTCAACTTGGCCCACATTAAAGCAGACAAAACCGGATTCGAATTCACAATAGAATTCAGTTTCAAGATTTCCAATTTGACCCAGGTTTTGCCATATTAATTGACTATCCAAGCTTTTGATGAATTGGTCGATGTTATTTGATGAAATTGGTTCTAGTGCATTGAAACTACTTGGCTCAACAATCTGAGCACTGTTTGCTATATATAAGAATCCAATAACTAGAATAAGACCAATTGATACGCCGCTAGCTCTCATTGTGCCACCCCTTGGATTGGAAAATTCGTTCGTAGTCCCTCGGAATCCTCGCTGATTCTGGAACCCCAGTCTGATGGCTAGAATCCAGATAGGATACACTGGGAAAAAGGACAATTCTCACGAATAGAATTGCCAACCTAGCTCCAGCGATCTTCATAGAGTGCCCTCCAAGGCCCTCTATTGTACCACCTTCATATATCTATTTCGCGGTAATTTGTGCCTCTTTGCCTAATGCATTCCACTGGTGGTTCATACTTGGGAACCTAGCGCGATGACAGCTTTCGAAAGACAACTACTACTACAATAATGATAACCCCAGCGCCCGCTATCAGAATAGAGAATAGAAGCCATGGGTTTGGGACAACATCCGGCGGCTGAACGGACACTATGACCGTATCAGATGCAGTATTCCCAGCGAAATCGCTTACCTCGATTGTGTAGTTGTATTCTCCAGCATCAAGACCCCATACTGGCACCGTTATGGATTCAGATGATGAATTCCAATCTCCTGACATCAGGGTCGTTCCATCAACAAATACTTCGTAGCTCAAAGGATAGTCATCGCTGGGGGTCCATATTATACTCGCTCGAAATAAGGGACCTTCGTCCTCGGAATAAGTGATGTCATCGGGGTGATTCAGGACAGGTGCTGTCTTGTCCCTATATTTCTCCATGCCTATTCGATTCAGTTCTACCTCGCCAGTCTTCTCCATGGTTGTGGTATTATAGCTCTCAAGGAAGTAGTGAGATAGGTATCCATCTTGTTTGAAGTAATCCACATGTACAAAGATTGTAATTCCTTCTTCGACGCTGATTACACCATATGTGAAGTTGTCATCATCCCAACTGTATCCCCAAAAATAGGGGTCGTCAGCATCGAGGGCGAAGTGATCGACATTCAGTGTGGTTGAGTAGAGGAAACTCATCAATGTCCAGTTGCCTATGGGCAGATGGAAATTAAGAGCTGTCACGAAAGTCAGCACGATTATTCCTAAGTCTGTTCCGTTGGCGTAATAGGCATCAAGCGAAGCATATGGAATATCAGACCAGTTGGTCAGTGAGTCCGGAATTGCAGGAAGGGTTTCGCTACTGTTTACATAAATCTCCTCATCAATCAGCATATCTTCGGCATCGAGATGCATCATAAAATGAAACTCATCCTCAGGGTTGAAACCCCACTCAAGCCCCTGATTCGTCTGAGCTAGTGCTGGTGGAGCCAAAAGCATGGCCGATAATAACATAGCTAAGATCAGTAATTTTCCGCGAATCATTCTACTGTCCCCTATAGGAAATTTGCTCATTAAGCACATTCACATCTAGCGTTAAAAACAAATCGTAACCTCATTAGTTGGATATTCGCACAACCAAATCAGTAAAGTTATTAACCATAGTGAAGTCTACAAATTGGAGGCGAGGAAGCTTTGGATGAGCCAGAACTGTACGATGCGATAATAATTGGCGGAGGTCCAGCTGGATGTTCTGCCGCACTGCACCTAGCATACCATAAACGCAAAGTTTTGGTCTTGGATCGGGGAACTAGTCCAATGAGTTTCCATCACAACACCATTGTCAACTTTGCGTCTGGTGAGGCGTATCATGAGGGTCGTCCTCTTCTAAGAAATCTGCAGGGGATTGCAAGGGCAGCTGGAGCTGAGATGAAAGAAGCCAATGTCGTTGAAGTATCTGGCAGGTATCCTCGTTTCGTTGTACGCACAGACAGGAGCTATCGAACCAAAGACATATCCGAATATCAGGCAAGGATACTCCTTTTCGCGACGGGCACCGCTAGGAAACATCCGAAAGTTAATGGGATGTGGAGAGGTTGGTTACCAGTCGCCAATGCAGGCAACGCGGCTTTCTATTGTCCCGATTGTGAGGCTCCTCTCTGTAAAGACAAGGATGTTCTTGTTGTCAATGCCGGAACCGTCGGAAGTGCGCTTCACACCGCAAACTCACTGACGCGCTTTACAGATAGAATCAGAATCCTCATGACCGAAGATGCGTACATGCCTATTGAAGAACAGGACTTAGCAAAATTGGATGAATCACCATTTGAGTGGATTCGTGGCACAATAAAAGCTGTGGATTTTCCAGTTCCTGGGAAGTTGCAGTCTATCACACTTACAAACGGCTCGAAGATAAAGGCTGAGGTGTTCTTCGTCGCTTTTGTGGCAGAGCCAAGATCAGAACTAGCACAGCAAATCGGTGTGCAGGTTGACAGCAGAGGAAATATCATCACTGATCATAGAGGAAAGACAAATGTCGAGGGAGTCTGGGCGGCGGGAGACTGTAGACCCATAACTCAACAGATAGCCATGGCCATTGGCACAGGGAATTATGCTGGTCTCATGATGAATCAATTCCTTGGCAACGATTATGAGATAGAAGAGGAGTTTGACCATCCTGACCATCGTGCTCCTATGCACATGGGCTAGGCTGGCTTCAACATCAGCAATCGGTAGCCTTCATAGAGAGACATCACAACTGCAATGAGGCCCATTGTGATGAACATCAGGTCCTCTCCACGAGGCGGCCATTCACAAAAGAATGCAAGATAGACTACAATCATTCCTGAGAATAGAGTTGCCAAGAAGGCAAATCTTGGAAGAAATCGCTTTCCAATCCTCACAAACAATGTTAGTGAACCAACGCGAACGGTTCTAGCGACAGAATATTCTCCATGAGCATTCTTCGAAACAAGGCCAGCAGCCTCCAGTTTCTGAAGATGGTGTTTTGACAGGCTCGGACTTGAAAAACCAAGCTCCCTCTGAATCTCACGGACTCCCATCTGGTCACGGGTGAGCAAGAGAGAATAGACAGACATGGTTCTTCCTTTCAGAAGCTCCTCGATATCCTTGTCTTCCACCTCGTGTCTCATTACATTTCCTCGACAAGATGATGGGGGGAAAAAGAACCCCCCCGCTATTCTAATTATCGTTCTGCGTGGTAGCTATGGGTAATCTACTGCACCCGTAATGGTTGTGTAGAAGTCATTAATCGGGGTTACGAGATATCCATCTTCATTGAGCCAGTACCCTGGCTGCCAATTCGACGTAACCGGTACCCCATTATCATCCCAATCTCCACTCCAGGTACCATTTTGGATATTTACCAAACCATCGCTGCTAGTATAACCAAGGCGGAAGACTGAGTTGTCATCAAAGAATATCATCATATACAACTCAACTGGCCACGTGTTTGGAAAATCGGATGGATAGCTAGTTGCATCGGACATCCTTCCAAGACCGTTGTCAATGAGTGAGCCGCTCAGCGCAAACCACTGGTCTGGAATGATCTCTCCACGGCCAACTATATCGCTTGAATATGGAGAGAAGAAGACTTCAATCATGCAGAAATCGGTGTCGTTCCTCCACATGAAGACTCCATCTACGAAAGCGTTGGGTTGCTGCCCATCGTAATATAGTGATAGATCCTCATTCACCAACGTGCAATTGTAGATCCAGAAGAAGTTGACATCCTCTCTGCGACTGTTTAGATAGTCTGCTGCGAGGCGGCCGTAACCCCCTCCCCCGCCCGTTGTTGTTGTGGTAGTGGTCGTATCAGTTGTGGTAGTGGTCGTATCAGTCGTAGTAGTTGTAGTTGGCCCAATTCCCCCTGGGAACCAGAACATCGCAGCGGCAAATCCTGCTACAATTATTACCGCTACTAAGATTGGTGCAAGCATGGATTGTCCAAGACTGGAATCGTACTTTCTCATAGTCTTTTCACTCACCAAATGCTAGAACGAGTTTTGATAATATGCTACGCATTGAACACTCTGTTCAATCCGTTGAACACTTGGCAATGAGCGAAGGGCCAGCGTGCAAAGGGTTAAATATAGCTAATATTAACAATTGTTAGCTACATCATGTAAGGGAGTTGTAATGACTGATACAGATGAGAAGCTAATCGACCTATTGAAACGACAGATCGGGGTTGAGAAGCGAAACCTGATTACGCTGGCTGAGGCAGAGAACGAGGCCAGAGAAACCGCTGTGCGTCTTGCCCTGATGAATATGCGCCTTGACACATGGAAACATCAGAAGTTCCTTGAGGGAATGGTCGAGATGCTAACTACAACTCCTTGCGACGAATGGTCTGCCAAAGTTGGTAGATACGCAGGCAGGGTGATGCTTGAGAGGAACGTCGTGGAACTCCTTAACGATGAGAATGACATGATCAAGCTAGCAAGTGATGCACTTGACCTTGTGAATGATCCCCTGGCCGCATTTCTGCTTGAGAAGCTGAAGGAAGAAGAGGAACGTCGATATGGAGAGATTGTAGAGCTTGTGAAGTTGATCAAGCAAGCTCCTCTTCAGGCTAGAAAGGGTGAGAAAGGAACAGATGTCGTCTGTGAGACCACCTAGGGCCTCTCTTTCCAAAGTACATACCGATAATATAAAACGGACACAATGATGAGGCAGCTTGTCTATAGTCAAGCCTCAGCTGGGAGTCTGTAGGTGATAATGAATGCCCACACACAATGATGTATCTCAAGATTATATGAGTGTCACAGATTACATTGATCAGATGAGTGCCTCCCAAAAGGGAGGGTTCGTTCGAAGACGAAACGCCTACGAGCTGAACAAGGAAGCAGTGGATATCCTCAAGACATTCAAGGATGACTACCAATTCATTGTCTTCTTTGCAGATTGGTGCGGTGACTCGAGAAAGGCTGTGCCAGTCCTATCACTCTTGGAGCAGGAACTAAACATCAAGATAACTGCACTAGGTGGCATGACTAAGCCTCCGTATGGCTCAAAGTCGTTCTGGGCAGTCCCCCCAAGCCCTGTGGAAGTAGAAACATTCGATATCAGAAGCAGCCCTACAATCGTGGTCTTCAGAAAGTCAGGAGAAGAAGTTGGTAGGATAAAGACTCGTCCGAAGAACACGTCTACTGTCGAAGAGGAGCTAATTTGGATAATAGAATCAAGCAACTGAGCTACACAATTGCCTAACATTATGTGGGGATATTCACGTCCTTCTTTTTGCATCCGTCACAGTTCTCAAATCCAGGCCCAAAACAATCTGCAGCTTTGGAGCCACCATGCTTCTTCCCCCATTCTTGCATCTGGGTCAGCACACCCCTGAGATCCTCTCCCTTGCTGGTGAGTGTATAGGTGACACTTGGCGGAGTGACCTCTGGATTAACTTCTCGTGTAACGAGCCCCTCTTCCACAAGCTCCTTTAGCCTGCCTGAGAGGACTTTGGCACTAATCCAATCCAAGGTCTTGTGTATCTCATTGAATCTAAGTCCGTTCATGGCTGATGTTGTCATTAATGCTTGAAGAATTAGAATTGTCCAACGCTTCCCCAAGATGTTTGACGCGATAAATACTGGACAGGACATCACGGCTTCCTTACTTCTTGCTTCGATCTCAATCACCTCAAGCTGATAGTCAATTACTTTTTGTTACTTACTATACGGTAACTACTACCTTTATATAAGTTTGGGACAGGAAACTCTCTGTGGCTGACAATGGTTAGACGATTAATGATCATGATTGACGAGGACAAGTGCACTGGATGCGGCCTATGCGTCCCGAATTGCGCTGAGGGGGCGCTCGAAATAATTGATGGGAAGGCTAAGGTTGTCTCCGAGAGTTATTGTGACGGATTAGGCGCATGCCTCGGACACTGCCCCGAGGGAGCACTAACACTAAGGGAAATCGATACAGTGGAGTTTGATGAAGAGGCGGCTATGGCATATGTTGCCAAGATCAAAGGGCAGCCAGCTGTGGCTGCTGCCGCAACTCACGGTGGCGGGGGCGATGTTGGGTGTGCGGGCTCAGAAGCATTCACCTACGCTGCGGACCACGCAGAATCTATTCATAACAACACTGTGCCAGAGAAAGTCAAACCTTCCCAGCTTAACCAATGGCCTGTGAAGCTGAAACTATTGAGCCCTCAACACCCAGTGTTCCAGGACTCAAGAATTGCGATATTAGCGGATTGTACTGGTCCTGCTTATGCTGGTTTACATCAGGACTTCATCAAGGATCGCGCTGCTATTATGGTCTGTCCCAAATTTGAGGACTACGAGGCGAACCTCCAGAAACTCAGCGCTATCTTTCAGAACCACAACATCAAGGATGTCGCTCTTGTACACATGGAAGTACCATGCTGCTTTGGACTGGCTAGGATCACACAGGAGGCCATTCACAACTCTGGTAAAGAGATTCCATTTAGAACCTATGTGATTGGAGTAAAAGGCGAGATAAAAGCCGTCATGTAGGATTACGCTGAACCAACTTCCAACCTTGGTTCGCCCAATGGTGCCGCTTCAAAAGATAGGCGGAACTCAATCCGGAGCAACGCTTATGTCGAGGCTGGCACCATACTTCATTCTGTGGTTTGAAGGTTGAAAATACATAATCGCACTCAAAGAGCGCTCTATGTAGTAATCCTTGTCGGGGGCATATTCGAACTAGCAATGGGCGCTGTGATTTTCCTCGCTGGTGACATAGTGATCTCAATTTCAGGCGGATACCCCATCCCAGTTTTTCCACTCTATTGGCGAACGATGGGATTGCTAGCTATTGCTCTTGGCAGCCTACAGATACATGCCTCAAGAGATATTGCAAGATATGTCGCCATTCCGATAGCAGCAAGCTGTGTCAGGTTGGTTCTGCCAATTATCACCTACTTGCAGATGCTGGATTCCCCAACAATGGGTGGCGCATTGGTCATCTCAACAGCGTTTGATTTCTTCCTAGCTGTGGTGACATTGTTCTTGCTTTATAGAATTGGTCTGCTGAGTAGTGGAAAATGAATTAGACATCTATATGCTAGCCAAGGTCAGGAGGCCATTTGGGAGTCATAGAGGAATAGGTGTTTTTACCGGGGTGGGAAACGGCGACAGGCATGTGGGGTGTGTCAAACCCGAGGCCAACGTTTCCGTCCCTATCAACCATTATCAATCCGGCTTCGCCGCTTGTCTTTTCCTTCAGGAGCCGCATGACCTTGGCAGATGCCTCCTGGACATCTAGTCCGCCCTCAACGTAAAGAACGGCCATTCGAGCCATCACGATTCTCAAAATCTGTTCGCCCTTGCCAGTACAGCTTGCTGCTGCTACTTCATTGGCATATACTCCAGCTCCAATGATAGGAGAGTCCCCGACTCTTCCGGGAAATTGACCAGGCCAACCACTGGTTGAAGAAGCTGATGCGATGCGTCCATGAGAATCGACCACAACGCAGCCAACAGTATCATGACCTTCTCCCTCACCCATAGGCATGTTCTTCGTTTCTCCCGGAGCAGCCTCTTGCCGATAACCAGTTTCAATCATCTCAGAGTAAAGCTTCCTTGCTCCATCACCTGTGACTTGGTAATTTGGAGTTCTTTCAAGAACATACCTCGCAAGACTGATTGGATGAACAACATCTTGCACAGCAATCACCGCGCCGCTCTCCAGCTTGCTACCATCCATTATCATGGCATGTAGCTCTACATAGCCGTCGCGATTTGGCCTAGCTCCTCTACCAGCTGTGAAAAGGTCGGTTTCTTCCAATGTCCAAATCGCTGTTTCAGCAGCAGCGACTGCAGAGGCGCCCTTTTCTAGAAGCCACATGCCATTCTCAGCAGCATACTCTACAGCGTGGATGATTGCTGGAATGTGCTCCTCTTTGAACTTGGTTGCGCCTCCATGAACAACAATTACGGGCAATGGCAAATTTAGAACCTAACTTCTCGAGCATGAGACAGTCACAAAAAAGTATCGAGAATGCTAGAGACCCATCCGATTCAATTCACGTTCAAGGAACTCTTTTGTAAGATGGAGATTTGTCCATCTTTCAGCAAATGTCCCGGGAGTGACTCTCCGTTCTTCATACACCTTTTGGAGTTGAATGATCTCTTCATTGGTTTCGCGGAGTCTATCACGATACATCTGAATCTTGATCTCAACGGTTGCTTCTTCTGCCTCACCAGGAGTTTGTACAGATATGATTCGACCATCCATGATCCTATAGATCCTGTCAGTCTGTCTAGCTATTTGGGGGTCGTGTGTGACAATAAGGACTGTCTTGCCCATTTCCGTATTGACAGATAGCAAGAATTCCACAATCTTAGCTCCAGTTTCAGTATCGAGGTCGCCTGTTGGTTCGTCAGCAATCAGGATTGGAGGATCGTTGGCCAGAGCTGCCGCGATGGCAACCCGCTGCTTCTCGCCTCCACTCAACTCGTCAGGTTTATGGTTAATCCTAAGGCCCAGACCGACTTGATTCAGCAGCTCTGTCACTCTTTTCTTTCGCGCAGCCTTGGGAGCACCAATTGCCAGCATAGGGAGCTCGACGTTCTCATACGCCGTCAAGGTGGGAATAAGGTTGAGCGTCTGGAATATATGGCCAACAGTTCTCTGTCGCAGATGACCGAGTTGAGCAGGAGTTGAGGATGAGATATCATTTCCAGCGACATAGCTCTTCCCAGCAGTTGCATATGTCAGCCCACCAATGATGTTGAGCAATGTGGTTTTGCCTGATCCACTAGGGCCAATGATAGATATTATCTCTCCCTGATCGACTTTCATAGAAAGGCCACGGAGCGCCTGTACTTCAACATCTCCAATTCTATATACTTTGACCAAATCATTCGTTTCTATGTAGCTTCTTGCACCTTCCAAAGTTACCACCTCTATTCCCTGAGTATGTCAACCTTTCCTTCTGTAAACCTAGATGTCAATCCAATTGGAATCAGAGCTGCAGCCAGAACAGCAGCGACCATCCCTATCATTCCTAACAGGGCAGGACCTGATAGAATCACAACCGGTCGGACTAGCGCCTGCAGATTCTGACTTTGGTTCGATAGGTCTCCGAACAGCTGGATTAGGCCCGTTCCCACACCCAGAATGAGCGAGAACATAATCATCACCATAATCTCAGCAATTAGGACCTTCAACACTTGCCCGCGAGTGAATCCACGAACCCTGAGCAGTGTTGTTTCGTATTCCTTCTCTCTAAGTGTCAATCCCACAACTAATGCCGTGCCCACTATCGCGAGCACTACAGCAAAAGCGATACCAACCCATCGAGCCCTAGTACCTCCTGCCTGGAAAGTATTCTCTTCAAGGGCTTTCAAGTTCGATGTCACTGAATCAGTATTCTTGACATCTTCAAAGCTTGCGAAGATTTCCTCCTCGAGGATTGTTCCATTTATGTTATCTTCCGTCTTGATTAAGACATGACCTTCTGCATATTCGACAAGACCGGTTGAGTTAAGGAAGTTTCGAGGAACGAAGGAAGGATAAGTTCCTCCAAATGCGAATTGCCCAATTGGCCCACCTACGTCGCCTAGGAACTGCTCAATTGGGCTCACAAAACCAACCAAGCCAACGATTTCCAGTCTATGAATGTCGCTGGCACTTGTACCTCGAAGTGTGACATAGTTTCCAATCCTTAGTTCTAGTTGCCTAGCGACGGATACTGAGAGCAAAATCTTGTTTCCAGTGAAATTCGAGAAAACCTCATCAAGACTGGGACCACTAAACCAGATAGTTTCGTAGAATGCCGCATCAGTCCAGTTTTCAGGAGATATACCTCTCACTTCCAAGCTACCCCTCGTGCTGCTCATCGTAAGATGATACTCCAAGGTTATAGCGTCCACACCCTCAAGCCCGGATATATCATCAAGGGTATCTGATAGATTAGTTCCAGCATTGAATGTCACACTCACGTCAGATCCCACATCATATTGTGCAGTGCGCCACACACGATCTGCTTCAGAGAAAAGCCCACCAACACTGAAGATGCCATAGGAAACAATGAGTGCGACAACAAACACCAGAGCCGCGTTCCTAGCAGGATTGCGTTTTACATTCCTGGTTGCCAGTCTTCCAAAAGCATCAAAGAATCTGCTTCCTGCTTGAACAATAGCTTCTTGAAACTTCTGCGATCCCCTCAAGAGAATCTTTGTGACTCCGTAGAGGAAGAGTATGGGACCCGTATAATTCAGGAAAGCATCAATTGGAGATAGAAGTGCGGTGAGAATCAGGAGAATGAAATTCGTTGAGAGCGCTCCTGTGATTAGGCTCTGCATGTTCAATCCCAATATCCATGCTATTATTTTGTATGTTCCAAGGATAAGAGCGATTGTTGGCAGCAGTCTTTTGTATTCTCTTTGCTCCTCAATGTATACATACTGTTTAAGGGCGTCAAGAGGATCAAGCTTTGATGCACGATTCGCAGGTCCCCGTATCGCCCAATATGAGAGAATAAGAGCGAAAGCAACCACAAAAATGGAGGTCATGGGATTACCTATCATTGCCAACAGAAGATTATCGATAGCAACATCTACAACAAGATGACCCAAAACTGTGCCGAGAAAAAGGCCCACAATCCCTCCGATTAAGCCTATGATCAGTGCCTCAAAAACAAGCATCCTCTTTATGGTTCTGGGCCCCAATCCCTTCGTTGAAAGCAGTCCAAACTCACGACGTCGCAGATTATAGCTTACATCACTCAGCATGGTTGAGGAATACCAACTCATGAAGATGATAGGAGCAGCTAGGCTCACAAATGCAACTATCATTATTGTGGACAGTAATGTAATTGCTGCGAGGGTTGAACCAACAAGGTTGGTAACATCAGTGTTGAAGAGTGCGGTTCTGTCCTCTATTCTGGAAACAATGTTGTCAATTATTGAGGATGAACTCCCGATATCATAGGGATTAATGACAATATCACGATCGAGTTGACACGCAAAACCAGTAGTCATCATGATTCCTGTAGCATTCTCGTTAGCAGAATACCAATCTAGAAGTGGAGATACTGTGGATGCCCAATCAACGAGAAGGAGATTGTAGTCCTGCCAGTCACCCAGCTGAAACTGAATGAAGCCGAAGCTAATGGTTGTTGGAGGATTTAGGAGACGTGCAGTACGTTCAGGAATATCAACGAATCCAGCAACAGTGAGATTGAGTGCAAGTGTTTCAATATAGGGGAACTCTGTCGTCTGCACTGTCACAGGCACTTGAAGAATCTGGCCCAGAGATAATGCGGAAGCGTTTTCTGAGCTTGCAACGACATAGGTTTCATTTATGCCTAGAGTTGCTGACCCATTGATGTATTCAATACTAGACCACGCAGTACTTGAAATATCCATTCCAATAATATTGTATGAATTCCTGGTGGTCAGGTTGTAGGTATATCGCAATTTTGAGTAAACATCTGCAGATTTCATTTCAGGTAGATTTTCCAGCTCAGTCCTCAACTCCAGCATTTCGGCGTTAGTCCAAGTTACATTGTTCGCTTCCACTCGCAGATCGTAGTCAACGTTGTCAAGACTGTTCATTAGGGCAATTCGGGAGTTTACGTCAGCGGCCACCACCATCGCAGAGAAGAAAGTAGTCGCAACCAGAACCCCGATAGTAAGCGCAATGAAGAGGCGATATCCTCTGATGACTCTCTTGAACGCATATCGAAACAAGCCTTCAGACCTCCGAGGGATTTCTCAACTATTGCCTAGGTGACATCTAATATCGGATATGATATTGAATGTGATATCGAATGCGATATAAAGATATTGGTTAATTCATCGGTTCCGAGAATAGCTCTTTGGAAGCCAATCATTGGAACTCTCTGGAATTCTCAGATCTTGGAAAGGCAATCTAGAGATATAAACAGGATGTTACAATCATCATGCTGCATGTATTGAACAGCTCAAAAGCATCCTGAAAATGACTTCTATGTGCTGGCTCTATTTCTCAAGATTTTCACATATGTTTCATCCATGCTTTCTGGTGGTTTTAATTCCATGTCACGTTTTACTAGAGTGATGGCTCCTTCTGGGCAGTTTGCGACACAGACACCGCACCCAATGCATCTGTCGAGGTTGACCATCAACAAGTCATCTTGGAAACTCAGTGCCTTCATCTGACAAAGATCAACACAGGTTCCACATTGAGAACAGAGGTCATGGTCTACATCCGAATAGAAGTTGGTCGTGAAGAATTCTATGGGTTTTGGCATAGCCCCTTTGCCCCGTAGGAGTCCACAGCAGCATCCACAGCAGCTACACATGAACTCCATCTTCTCTGAGTTGCTGGGTTGAAGCACAAGACCTTCTTGTTCATTCTGATCGATAATCTGAACCAACTCTTCCTTGGATATCTCCCGTCCCCATCCCAAGCTGAGATACATTTCAGCAAACGGACCAGCACCAATGCATGTTTCCTCTCTCTGAGTGACCTTGCATGGATCATCTCTGAGTGCATGCGATTGTCTACAGATGCAATTAGTGACCATGAACGGCCCATCTGCGCCTTCAATGAGCCTTCGTACATCGTCATACTGAGCCACGGGGCTCTCAGGCGTATAGCTCTTCTGGACAGGAATCACTCTTAGCTGGGTCGGCTGCGCACTAAAGAATGCCTTGCCATATGCTTCGGCGTTGTATTCTCCAATTGCCTGGAGGAGTTCCTTTGACAGTCTATTGACCTGAAACTCGTAAATGCCAACAACCCAATTTGCATTGTTGTAGAACTTCTTTCCTCCTTCGGACTTGAAGTGTAGAAGTCCCTTACTTGCCATCCCATCCAAGACCACCTCAAGGTCCTCGATTGAAGTCTTAGCAGGGTCCATCCTGCGATAGATTGTGTCCAATTCGTCAACAGCGTAGGTTGAGTAGGTCAGATAGGTGGCAATTCGTGCCTCCTCCGGGGTAAATAGACGCTTCAGAAGTCGGATGTCAGCACCAGATTCAGCCGGAGGAAATCCCATAGGTGTTCTATCCAGGTGTTCTTGAAGGGCTCTGTATACATCATCTTCCAATGCAATCTCTCCTCCATTAACAATCGCTGATGCATAGCCTATACAAAAGCACTTCCATCAATGTATGGATGCAGAAAAACCAAGATCTGGCAGGCTAGTTCCGCGATTTTGAAATGTACTTGCATTCTTCTGATTCTTCAATAAATCGCTGCTGCCATCCATCAATTGCGTTCTTCAGGTTGGGATAAGCGTCCCTCACACCAAGAATGCCTACTCTCCTGATTTGCTTTGCTGGGCATAGCTGAGAAATCCAATCAACTATCTCAATTTCCTGGCTTTCGCAGAAGCCTCTTTGGCTTCATTGGTCTTCCCAAGCTTCTCATAAGAGAGTGAAATCATATTCCAGACAAATGGATCATCAGGCGTCAATTTGCTTAGCCTCTCAAAGGCTTCAAGTGCATCCTGATACTTTTCCAGAGCACCTAGTGTGGTCCCCAACAATCCCCATGCATCAGCCCAGCCTGGTTGAAGTTTCACTGCCTCCTGAAGAAGAGTCGTCGCTTGTTCATCTTCCTTCATGCGAGTAAGAACCTTGGCGCATTCGAATCGTGCTTGGTTCAAGGAAGGGTCAAGCTCTAATGATTTGCGAAAAGAAATTACCGACTCATTCAATTTGTCCATCTCACTCTGAGTTCCTGCAAGATAATACCAAGCAGCCGCACTCGGTGGAACCTTCTTCGTGGCTTTCTTCAGAATCTTTTCAGCATCCTTTAGCTTCCCTTGCTGAACAAGATTCCACCCCAATTCAATCCATGGTGTTGATGCTTCGCTATGTCGCTTCGTTTTCTTTCGCAGCTGCTCTTCCTGCATAATTAGCTGTCCAAGAGCCATCCTTACATAGAACTTGAATTCTGGATCCACAGGGCCAAGTTCTTCAGCCCTAGTTAAAAGATTCTCAGCTTCAGTGAGTCTCCGCATTTCGGCCAAGACTTTGGCAAGCTGCAAGATTGCTGATTGACTCTTCGGATTCATCTTCGTTGCTGCAGTAAGGGTTTCAATCGCACCTCTTGTATCGCCTCTAAGATACTGCAATGACCCAAGATTCGTTCTAGGACTGTCTTCCTTGGGGCCTAGTTCAATAGCTTTTCTTAAGGCACTCTCAGATTCGTCATATCTTCCAACCTTCATCAAAAAGGCACCCATGTTGCTCCATGCAGTCCATTCCATAGGACGCCTCTCAACCAGTTCCTGATGTAATTTCTCAGCTTTATCTAATTCACCTAGTTTTTCATAGAGAAAGGAAAGATTGTTTGTGACTCCAGTATCTCCCGGATTGAGTCGCGCAGCTTTTTCAAGTGCACCTTTCGCTTCTTGAGATTTTCCATCATGCAGTAATAATGCACCGAGGTTATTCCAATTCTCCCAGTCATCGGAGTCCAGTTCAACAGATTTCTTGAACGCCTTAATCGCTGCATTGAGATTCTTCCGGCCTACCTCAACCTGTGCAAGGATTTTCCAAGCAACTGCCGAACTAGGTTCAATCTCTATTGCCTCCTCAGCTTTCTTGTAGGCGACAGCATACTGATCGCGCGAAAGCGCTGTCTTTGCCTCTTCAATCAGCTTCTCTGACTCGGAAGGAAGAACGCCGTTCATATCATCATCCATAAACCCGGCCCCCTAGTTGTCTTGCCTAATCATAGGTCGCCCTAATAAGAGCTAGCATTTTGTTCTACTCAATAAGAAGAATGAGGTGGGCACAGCCCAAGTGGGCAATATGACGCTTGCCGCGCCACCACCTAATGATTTGTGCGTCACATTCCATAGAGCTCATTTTGGAGCAATATGCGAGGTCCGGATCGCACGCCAGAATCCGAGACCGACCCACATTAGTTGTGCTGCGCCCTTGCTATAGAGTCAGCCATAATGTGTTACATAAACAGTATGGTGGCTCCACCTTAACTGGTCACGTAACCGCATTAAGGTTTTGGTCTGCGCCCCAACCCCCACTTAACATACGTGTCAGTCGTGGCGCACTCTAAGCATTGCATGTATAATACGGTATAGTAGTATATAATAGTTGCTGGATTGGAATTGCCAGGTTGTGATTTGAGATTTTAGCAAGTCTAGGCACAGGACAACACCAGAGGCACCTATGGTAGGGGCTTGTGCGGCAGCATAGCCTCATCATGCAGGTCAGTGGGCACGACTAGGGGAATGTACAAATACGCTGTTGTCAAGATAAGACTCGACTGAGGTGAGAGTGTTTGCCATATGAGAGGACTGAGTCATGTGAAGCAGTCTTCAGAGAATGCAATAGCTTGTTTGAAAATCAGGAATTCCAAGAGGCGCTAACCTGTTACAATAGATATACCACAATATGCCCAGGCGACCCTATGGGTTGGAACAACCATGGTGCATGTCTAATCGCTCTTGGGAGATATCTTGAAGCAGTTCACAGCTGTAACATGGCTTTGGAGCTGGAGCCGAATCACAAGTATGCAAATAATAACAAAGGCCAGGCCTTGGAAGCAGCTGGCAAGCTCAAAGAGGCGGCAGAATGCTACATGCAGGCTTGCCGGGCCGATCCTGAATACACCGAGCCCTGGTTCAATCTTGCCAATGCGCTACGGAAGATGGAGAAGTATGACGATGCCATCAGGTACTATAGGAAAGCAGCGAAACTCGAGCCAGACTACCCACAGATATGGAACAACATAGGTCTCTGCTATCATATGATGGAAGACTATGACAACGCACTGGTCTATTATAGAAAGGCATCCGATTATAGCCCCAGAGACCCATTCCCATTGCTCAATTCAGGCATTTGCCTGATGGAGCTAGGCAAAGAAGAAGATGCAATCAGGTTCTACAAGGCGGCGCTGGCCGTTGACCCGGGTAATGAGAGGGCCAAGGCTGAGCTCGCTAATTTAGAATTGGATTGAAGGAGCGGGCGTGTTCATTTTCAAAAGAACAGTGGCCTCGCCATCACCCTATGGCAAGGCCAATTTCCGAGCACACCTATTCTATTTCCTTTCGCTTCCGACGAGCCCAAGACACTCTTGCAGGCGGGGTTATGGCCATTAGAATGGGCAGACATATGAAACCCGCAAGTAAAGCGGCTTCAAGCATTTCGAGTCCAGCATCTGCTTGAGAGAGTAACAGAGGTGGTAACGCTGGAGCATTTGTATCGTGAGCGACAGTGTACAAGATGTCCGAACCAAAGCAGACAACATCACGGCTTTTTGTGCTGTACATGTACCCAACACTTGGATTCCAATTTGTAGTGAGATCGCTCTTCCAATAATGCCACAGAAGACGCTCTGTTGATCCATCTACAACGTTGATGTATTCTCTGTTGGTCAACACCAAATCGGTCCATCCATCTGCATTCATATCCTTTCCAACGATGTGTGTGTCCTTTCCACCGATGACGAGCGGTGCATCATACCTCCAAACCTCATTTCCAGTGAAGCTAAAGGCGATTGCACCTTCCCTCTCGAGATTGACAACCACTTCATCCACGCTATCATTGTTATAGAGATCTGCTGCAAAGAATTCCCTTACTGTCCCAGTATCGAAAGCTAGATTGAAGCTTCCTCCTCCTACAAACTCGAACATGCGGATGTCAGATCCGGAATCCATGACAGCCAAATCACCTGCTCCATCTCCATTGAAATCTCCCGCCGCAAGGCCATAGGTTGATGTTCCTGGCATGGCCGTGAAGAACCCGCCCGTATCTCCTCTGTAGATTCGAGCTGGAAATGTTGAACCGCCCATAGCTATGTCCGCTGTTGATGCTCCTTGAAAGTTGCCTACCGCAATATGATACGAAGCAGTTGTGGATGTGAATCCGTCCGTCGTTTTGTAAAGCAAATTGCCAACCTCATCATACCATTCTATGTGCACGTCACTTCCTCCGGACCACTGGCGGAGTAAGATTGCTAACTCCTCATAGTCATTGCCTGCTGCGTCGCTGAAATCAGCAACACGAATTCCTCTCACTTCATGAGTATCAGGGGTGTTATACTGAAGCAAGATTCCTCCACTTTGCCCATCAATTATGTAGACCTCTTTCAGGCCCGATTGAACCGCCAAATCTTTGGTGGCCCAATTGCTGATATGGCCTATCTGGACATCCAGTATCTTGGAGCCTAATGTGATGTTCCATCTGACTGCCATTGTCGACCCATCAATTAGTGCTAGATTATAGGTTCCGTCCGTGGCTCGTCCTGTCACGATAATCTCTTCGAGAGAATCGCCGTAGATGTCATCAACCCAGACACCGTAAATCCCATTGACTCCCATTTCCCAGTACTTCTCGTGGTTTTCATAGGCAGGAGGAACGATGAGACCTATTGGCTCTACTGCGGAAACAGCTATAAGCTTCTCATTCTGCATATCCCAAGCCACGAGTGAGTCATAACCTCCTAACTGTAGCTTCGCTCCAACCACCTCACCTAAATCACCGCCAGTGAAGTTGAACCAAATCGGTATGCCATTCTTTCCGTCTATCGCAACAGCAAATCCCACGTCACCTAGGTATTCAGAGGCGACCGCAAAGATGTCAAGCTCTCCGCTACCGCCTGCATCTCCGAATCCCAGATCCCATATGACATGATTCTCTGTTTCAATATTGTAGTGCCATTGGAGACTTCCAGATTCGACCTCCTCTAGGTAAAGACCTTGATCGAGCGTCAACGTCAGTATCTCTGTGGAATTGTCTCCATCGAAGTCATAGACATAGAACTCGTGAGCGAAGCCTATGTCGGTCGTTCCATTATAATAGACAGAGCCATTGTTCACATCTAGGATGTGGACTTCTTCCCAGACATACACAAGATCCTCATAGCCGTCATTATTGAAGTCATGAGCCACAATCGATGCATAGGGAGTGGCTGTATTATCGAGACTCTTGTAGTATAAGCTTCCATTTAACGGATTCATCACTACTATTGTTTCATTTACGGTCAGAAATGCAAGTTGTGGGTCCGGGGCTTCTGTGAAGTTCCCAATCAACGGTGAAAAGATGATGGTGCCAGCTGTTGAGATGGTGTTCAACAAATCAGCAGTGGTATTAATCACGTAGATGAATCCCAGCTCATCCGTGAATACAATCTCTGGAATACTATCACCAGTCAGATCACCTGTAGTGACGGAGTACAACGGGTCAGTGGAGCTGTAGCTCCAATTTAGAGTCCCTGTTTGGATGTTGAAGACATAGAGGTTGCCGTCTTTCGATGTAGCTATTATCTCAGGCAGTCCATCAGCATATAGGTCGCTCAGAATTATGCTTGAGAATCCATCGAATACATCATCTGCATTCTCCCAGATTTGACTCCCAAACTCGTCTATTGCCTGGATAATGCCGAGTTGATACGACGCGAGAATTATCTCATCTCTTCCATCCTGATCCAGGTCGTAGGCTTGCATCAGGTCCGGATATAGGAGACCATCAAAAAGCGGATCCTGATCGCCGTATGTGGAATAGGTCCAAGCCTGCTGTGAGTATTTCAGATTGACTGCTCCTTCTGACGGATCGAGATACTCGTAGATATATACATCTCCTCTTTCCGAAGATACTCCAATTTCCTCCCACCCATTGCCATTGGTGTCATATACAGTGACGCCAGTTACGGGATTATCGAATGGATTGGACAACCAGGCCTCCTCATGGCTCATGAAGTCGGTGCCATTGGTAGAGCGCTTCATCTCGTAGACA
Organism: Candidatus Thorarchaeota archaeon; assembly: GCA_048882485.1. GTDB lineage: Archaea > Asgardarchaeota > Thorarchaeia > Thorarchaeales > Thorarchaeaceae > SMTZ1-83. The sequence continues at coordinate 223,181 of JBHLRP010000001.1, read as the reverse complement.
CCCACCTGGTTCTCAAATCCAACCACGACTTCACGTCTGCCATCGGAATCTGTATCGCCGACATCAAGGTCAATGACATCTCGGAGGTGGTTCAGAGCCCAGTCAGACTGTGGATTTCGTCCGTAGACAATGTCGTGCACAGCGATCCAGAAGCCCTTGTCTGAAACCATTCCCGGTGGGAGGTACAGTCTATAGCTGAAGGTCGCCGTATACATGAATCCTGCTCCATCACTCGCCAACACGGAGGGAGAGAATATTGAGAGCTGATATATCTTGATGGGAGATCCCTTGAGCGAATAGTAGACATAGCCTCCCGGCATCTCAGTTCTCTCAATGTATTCAGGGATAGTGTTGAGTGTTTCTTGATAGCTCCATTCTCTGCCCTTTGTTTTGCTTGAAACCATACCGAGCCTATCTTCCAGCTCCACTCCTATTGATTCGTACGCAACGACTATTGCATGCTCTTCAGATTTCAGCTCATCAATCGATGCGAACATCTCATCGTCATAGGATGTTGTTGCCTGGTGAGGATTCGTTTCCGTGAAGTTGAATTCATTGTTACCCACAACTACCCATATATCATGGTCAGCCTTTCCGGCCCGTGTATAGACTGCTGACATTGCAATGGCAAAATCACCATCATTAAGCTCAACGACATCGACATCGTGCACTTGATAGTAGGTCCTGTCATTGAAGTTGGGATGATTGTTTGCCCAACCGCCTGACAGGTCCTCATTGATGTATGCAGCTCCAACACGTCCATAGACATTTCCAGTGAATATATTCCATGCATCGTACATGAAAACAATTCCAATATGGGTTGAGTCATACTCAAAGAGGCTCGGGTAGTATCGATCATAGAATGTGGTACCGATAGGCTGAATTCCATAAGTATCAGGCCAAAGGATAGGGCCATGCCAGACGCCTGCTGACACATCACCCCAACTCAAGGCGATATAGTGCTGACCGCCAGAATCATACGCTTCCCACGAAGCGTAGATGTCTCCATTGCCTGGAATCAGGACACTTGGACGAATTTCTGAAACTATGTTGCTGAGATTGCCTGTATACGCGAGGCCAGCCAAATCCATCCATTTTGCGCCTGGAGTCCATACATCATCAACCTCCGAGTACCATTTCCACCAAATCTCTTGCCCATTCTCATATACCATAAGTGTCCAATTCTCTTGAATCCCATATACACCATGAGCCAAGTCATTGATGGAACGGTTTGTTAATGCTGAATTGAGCAACGAATCCGAGGAATGGTAGCTCGTTCGCAATGGAACTTTCGGATAGTTTGGCGATGCTGTCACGTATTCCACCTTCTGGTACTGAGAATCTGTTCCAGGTATCCACTCCCACAAGTCGAATCCGTTGGTGTGCCCAATTACAATCTCTTGTGACCCGTCCATATCCTGGTCATCGAGTGCCAAAACACTTACTGGATTCCAATAGGTCACCTCTGGCGGTGCATGCCAAGCTTCATAGAAAGTGCCACCCTGACACTCATAGAGAGTAACAAAACCGTTCTGACGAACAAGACGAGTATCGTTGATTCCTCCTATCAAGACCTCTCTATAGCCATCCTTGTCGGTGTCACAGAGGACCATCGCATTTATGTAATAGTACCTGAAGTCTGAGAACTCCGGATTGCCTACGAGGAAGTATCGGCCTTCTAGTCCAGGTGATGTTACGAAGTACTCCTTGTCCTCGAATCCCTCAAAGGAACCGACCGGGATGTTATAAATCAGGAGATATGGGCCAGCAGCGACAGCCAATTCGAGTTCTCCATTATAGTCCAAATCATCTCCCGCAGCCATTGCAGTTATTTCAGTCACGTCGTTTACAAATGGAGTTCTCGTTGCCCAGTTTGATTCCCGAAGATCAATAGAGTATTGGAAGGTCAGGAGGTCGCCTCCATAGAGACCCTCATCTTCAAAGACATAGATTTGGAGATTCGATGCCACAATTATCTCCTTGTACCCATCTTGGTCGAGGTCAACATCGGCAACCAGGTGTTTGGCGTGGTCCCAGATCTTTCTATTGAATTCACCTGAGATTCCTTCCAACTCCTCATAGAGATACGGAGAGATGTCCGTTACCTCACTGTGATTGAGGTCGAAAGACCGGAACATGCGTTTGTAGGTATTATTCGCCAAGTGCTCGAAAGCATAGACATTGTTGTCATAGTCTCCGACTATCAGCTCTCCATTCCCATCTCCATCGATATCCCCAGTGGTTATTGAGAGTGTCCACTCCTCAAGATCTGCATCATTACTCCATGATTCATGCACGTGGAACCCAATGTTACTATAAAGCTCGAGTCCATCTATTCCGCCACTCATGAGAGACAGGTCGAGTTGGGCTACCCTTGGGTAGCTAGCAACAATGTAGCTCTCTGTTGTATCGAATTCAGGCGCTGCCCATGCTATCCTTTGGTTGTATTCTCGATAACCAGCTAGCGTCCAATCAAAGTCCATGTCCCATCCCCAGAATTCATACCATCTCTCGAGGGTATAGCCACTGGTGTATCCTCCAATCTTGGGCACGATTCGAACATCAGTGAAGTTCTGATATTTCATGTTGGTTTCAGGGAGTGGATTGGACATGATCTTCTTGTCTTCCACCCAGATTGGAACCTCCGAGGTGCCATCATTGATCCAGCATGTTGCCCCCATGCTGTTCGCATAGCTCATGATTATATCAAGATCGCCATCTGAATCGATGTCCACCATTTCAGGTTGACCCCAGACCTTGCTAGTTTCCTTGGAATTGATCTTATCAAAGTACCCCCTGACATAGGTGAAATTCATCACTCCCGTTTCATACCACATGTTTCTAGCCATGTAGACATATCCGTTGGATACAGCAAAATCGAGATCACCATCATTATCGAAGTCTGCAAAGTCTAGCTTAGGCTCAGCTTTTGCCAGATTGATTAACTCGGTGAGTTCCCCAGTGGTATCTACCTCGTAGAGGTCAATACGGTGGTTGAAATTCGATATCTCTGAATCCCTATAATAGAACACGATCGAAGCTCTTGAGGGAGAGCCCTCCTCAGCAGTGAGGGGAATACTCTCAATAGGAATTGAAGGATTGAGAACGCCCATCGCGATGAATGGCCATATGCTATAGGGATTGGCAACCTCCAATTCATTCACGAAGAGAGGTGCTTCAACTGATACGTTCACCCATCCATCCAGAGGGAGCTCAACGTTGATGTTGTTGAAGTATGACTGTGTCGTGACATCAATGACTGGCTCAGATGCAATTGGGACAACATCAGGGACTGTAAATGCACGGACCTGGCCCTCATTTGTTCCCATGAGGTAGTTGAATGTGGAGCTACCCCAGAGCCAAGGATCAAGATTCGCATAGCTCCATGAGTTGTAGGTTGTACCAAAATCGGAGGGCCACGCCATCCCATATTGCCAGTTCCATGTTGGCACATCAGGCTCATTCCCAACATAGACCATATCCCATATGTTGGCACCAAATGTATAGAACGAGTCATCCCCTGAGTCGTATATTACTTCGTACTCATGGGTGGTGTCATTATACATGATTGCATTGATTTCGCCAGTCACGCTGCCTACTAAGACTTTGATTGGCTCCTCAAGACCCTGAAGATAGCTTAAGCCATCCAACCGAAGCGGACCGACGGTCACACTCAATGCATCAGTCAGCGTATTGTATACTTGCACAAGCTCTATTCCATTCACCTCATAATATGCAGAATTATTCACCATTATCTTGACATATCTAAACCAATCCCATTTCCTAGGTGATAGCACATCATCCACATCCACGCCGAGGATGTTTCCAACAGGATTGTAGTATTCTGAGGAAACGAGTTCCCAGTCTGTGCCATCTTGCGAGATGTATAGCCAGAAGTCATACTGGAGATGACTCATATCCGTCCCTGATTTGAAATAGACGAGCATGTCATCATAGCTATTCGCCCCACCAGTTCCCTCCTCGTCGAGGCCGAAGTCGAGAATTGCTGTTGCGTTGTCAACCCCAACCAAAAAGGCATTGAATCTAGAGAAGTTGGCATCTATCCCTCCTCCTGGCAGATGCACAGGACCAGCCATTCCTGAGTTGTATGGATAGACGCTCGCATCTGGCTCAAATATCTCGAGAATCTCATTCCAGACATACTGGATAGGTTCATTCTCTATAATGCCAGGATTCACTGGGTCGTGATAAGTGACATTATGTGCATAGATCATTCTGTCGACATAATTGTCAAGCTGCCAGAACCCAAATGTCTCCCAAGGTTTGAAGCCACGGTAGACCTTTTGGTAGTCGTAGGTCTTCCTCAATGGATTCCACTCAAGAGTAAAGACTCCTTGGCCCTGAGCGACCATGACAATCTCATCGCCCGGAGTACCATCAAGCTCACCAACAGCCATAGATTGTATCGGTGTCCAGGTATAGTTCTCAGAGGTCCAGTTGAGATAGTAGTGATTGTCATAAATCAGAGGGAAGGGCTGCCCATTGATCATGATGGTGATCCCATCGTTCTCAAAGACGTAGACAGTCCCATCTCTCGAACCACAGACGATCTCAGGAAGACCGTTGTAATTTGTATCACCGGTCTCCAAGCTGTATATCTTCTCGCCAACTTCAAGCGTCGCTACTTCATCATAGGTTATCCAGTGTTCTTCTACAAATGGATAGCCAGAGTGATTGTCGTATTCAAACAGGTGCAGTTTGCCATCCCATCCACCTGCTATGATGTCAGGTCTGTAGTCCCTGTCGACATCATCGACCTTTAGGGCGAAGACTCGGAACATGTCGGGAGATGTCCAAACATGGTCAAATTGGTTCTCAGTGTTGGCGTAGGGATCGTACAGATGGCGCTGTTCAAAGACATATACAAATCCGTCGGAGCATCCAGCAATGATTTCGATGAAGTTGTTAAGGTCAGTATCAGCAAAGTCGAGAGCCATCACATCGCTTTGGAAGACACTGTCTCCAGTATCCCAGACCTTGTCCCAGAGCTGAGTCTCAGTATTGAGCCGGAAGATGTGAATCTGGTTGTCATACAAATAGCCTCCACCCATTGCTAGAAAGCCTGTCCCTTCATCATATGCAATCGCATGGATTGCAGCTTTGGAACGCCAAGGTTCATAATTCAGCTTATAGTCGTTCACGCGGTCGCCAAGAACCTGACCAATGTCCTGGTCAGATGGCATAGTCTGAACAGTGGGTGCGAACATCTCAGAGACCTTTGCTTGGATATCAGGAGTGAGGTCTTCCCAGCCAATAGGGGTTTCATCGGCTGCTGTTGGCATTGTATGTGTACCCAACAGTGGTGTACTCGGGATGACACTGAAAGCGCTTACAACAAAGAGCGCAATGATTGATACTGTTAATAGCTTCAGCTTCACTCTATGCACCTCCCTTTTTGCTCGTCTTCGAGCTGGATTTTCTCTTCGTTGAAGTTCCCTTGCTTTTCGTCTTGGAGGCACTCTTCTTTGGCTTCTCGGGTTCTTCTTCAGCACTATCCGCCGTGAGCGCCTCCAGCTCTGGAGGCACGCCCCCTGTGTCCGTTTCTCGCCTCTTGCGCATGTACCTGACAATCATCGGTAATCCATACAAGAGGAACAGGATAACGAAGATTCCTACTCCTACTCCTATTCCAAGATAGACAAGCGGATTGATGGGCTCTGGATAGGTTGGTGCTGCAGCGACGGTGAAATCCCTAGTTGCTGAGTGAAGGTTGTCTTCGTAGTCCATTGCGAATACCTGAATCCGGTAGCCGCCAATCTCCCACTGCATATTGGCGTAGATCCATGTCATGGTTGCGGGATTATAGGTCATTGTTATGTTGTCACTCCATCCCCCACTGGTTGTGTTATATCGGAACTCCATGGACTTGAATGAGGTAAAGTTCAAGACATTCACGTCAACAGTTTGAGCATTATTCACAACGGCCAATGGCATCAGGATGTCCATCGATGCTTCTCCCCGAGCTGCAGAGATTGCATACTCATATTCGTAGATAGTCGTGTTGGATCCAGGATTTGTGCCAATGGCTACCTCAAGCCCGTCGGGATAGCCGTCACCATCGGAATCAATCGAGCCGGGATCAGTGTGATAGAGATAGTATTCAGAGCCATCTGAGATTCCATCGCCATCTGAATCTTGATCGAATATTCCGCCTCCTGTCTTATACAGCTGGAGCTTGAATTCAAGCCCGTCTTCAAGCCCATCAAAATCAGTATCGAATTCCATCGTGTCCAGAGTGCCGTCCCCATCTGAGTCCTCGTCTAATGGGTCGGTATGATAGAAATTGACTTCGGCTCCGTCAGGCAACCAATCATCGTCGCAGTCTGGATCCGTCGCCAAAGTGCTATAGATAGGCGCCGCGGGCTGCAACCACCTTGCTGGCAAGTCCTTAGCCAATCCAAACGGTGTGTCCTCTGCCAAGGCAAAGCCCCCTTCAGTTCCCAGTCCTGTGGACCAGTTGGCTGGCGGCCATGGTCCATAAGGCCACACCTCCACCAAGGTCTCTTCAAAATCAAAGAGCCCATCACCATCTGTGTCGTTATAGATTGCAGATGTATTGTAGACCCAGACCTCCCACCAGTCCGCGATGGTGTCATTGTCAGTATCATTGTTCGCCGGGTTGGTATTGAATACCAGCACTTCTTGATAATCTATCAAGGTATCATTGTCTGAATCACGTAAGACTGGCGAAGTATTGTATCTATAGAACACTGTCATTGCTCTATACGGATAAATGAGCCCTGAAACGTTCACTATGGCTAGCTCAGTACCATCTGGGATGAAGTCGTGGTCTGTGTCTGCATTTGTCGGGTCCAGAGGTATGGGGTCCAACCACGGAATCAGGTCTGAAGCGAGATAAAGCTCCATGGCATCTGAGAGACCATCTTCGTCAGTGTCGCTCTCCGTGATATTGGTGTAGACCCACTCCCTGTACATGGTGCCGTTTTCCATCAAACGGTAGATGTAGAATCCATGGGCCTCCTGGTAGTCATTGAGTGGGAATGTCATCTCCCCATACTCGTTAGGTTCTGTTATCGAGTCGTGATCAGTATCCCAAGACAAGGGGTCGCAGTTATAGACCTCGATCTCTTCGCCGTCGCTCAAGAGATCATCGTCGCTATCATAATCAAAGGGATCAGTTCCGTAGATGAAGATCTCTTCATAATCTGTGAGACCGTCGTTGTCCGAATCCTCATCCATGGGGTCCGAGCCATACATCAGCACTTCGTCGCCATCATAGATTTTGTCTGCGTCACTGTCATCGATGAGCGGATTGGAGTGCCATATGTAGACTTCCTCTCCGTCTCCTAGCCCGTCGAAATCACTGTCCCAGACATTAGGATTGGTGAAGAACCTGTAGAACTCATCGCCATCAGAGATCATATCTCCGTCGGTGTCTTGCTCTCGAGGATCAGCTCCTAGGAGAATCTCTTGGAGGTCAAACAGACCATCGTCGTCGGTGTCAGCATCGTTTGGATTGGTATGGTTGCTGTATGGGTTCAGGACACCTTCTAGCCCATCTAATAGCCCATCATCGTCGGAGTCTCCATCAGTTGGGTCCGTGGGCGGAGTCTGAGCAAGTTCGTAGCCATCACTGTTGATCCACATTCCGGGTAGCGGAGTACGGTCTGTGATGCCTGTGTCTCCATCAGTGTCCGGATTACACGGGTTCGTGAAGACATGCTTGTTCTCCGGCTCCCCTTCCTCATCATAGATGATTATCGTGAATCCTGCAACCTCCGCTCCGTCATTCATGTCCTTTAGGAACAGGTAGGCCTGAGAGTCAACAACTCCGTTGTAGAGCTGCAGTGCAGAGTCGTCGTCGGTGTCTGCGTCGAGAGGATGAGTGAAACCACCGTTGAAAATGAGTGGGTTCGGGTCCATTGCCCACCCAGTAGATGAGCTTGTGTCCTCTGTATCATTGTAGAGGGAGGGGTCTCCATAGTAGGCGCCCATTGGTCCTTCATCGCCGTCGAGCAAACCGTCTCCATCTGTATCGGGATTCAGAGGATCTGTGCGATCATTGAAAGACTGACCACCGATGACGACCTCAGTGACAGTCGGAGTGACATTAGAGATGTCGAGTTTCGTGTAGATCTCATACGCATCTGTTAAGCCGTCTCCATCTGAGTCCTGCTCGAGAGGATTGGTCTTGTAGACCTTGACTTCCTTGTAATCGTCCACGTCGTCCCAATCAGTGTCTTCGCGCATCGGATTGGTACCGAGGTCCCATTCCTCGCCGTCCAACAGCCCGTCCCCATCCGAATCAGGATTTGCATGGTCCGTTCCCATTGTCTGGAACTCGAGTTTATCATTTGCTCCATCATTGTCGGTGTCGGCCTTCGTCTTGTCCAGGCCGGGTGTCTCGTCCTCGAACGAGTCGCCTAAGCCATCCCCGTCCTGGTCAAATCCCACTCCCGATGTGTTATATTCCGTATCTCCCTGGTGTGGTGACAGGTCCCATGGACCGCCAGGCTCCCAAGTGAAGGTGGAAGAGTCATCGAACATCAGGAATCGGAACTTCACCTTGAGCGTGAAAATCAGCCGCAATGTGATCTTCATTGGAGCCGGATCTGCGAAGTCCTGGAAGAACGTCAATATGATCTCCAGCGACCCATCTATGATGATGGCCACGATGATCAGTTCTATTGGTATATGTATGGCCACCCCGAATGTGATGGTGAGCGTCATGCTAGAGACCTCGGCAGCAACAGCCGTGGCTGCCTTCTTCACAATGTCGATAGCTATCTCAAAGTAGACCTCGACTGTTATGGAGTCAAGTCCCAGAAACTCCGCAATTGCGTTGAGAGCGCCGCCTCCTACGCCTGCTGTGAGGAAGTCTAGGAGTGTGAAGACCTTGCCGATGTGTATCTTAATGTGAAGACCCCATTCAATAATCTTGAAGAAGTTGTCCCACTCAAACATCCCACCTCTGAAGGTGAAGAGGTTCACGACGAATTTGGCTGATCCCTCAAAGGAGAGTTTCAGCCCGAGAGTGGTGAGCATGGTCTTCATGAGCTGATTCTTCTCAGTGTCGAAACCTCCAATGCCGAGCTCAGCATAGAACTGTGGCGAGATCTCAAAGAAGCTGAATATGGTCTTGAAGAAGTCTCCAATATTGTCCGTGGAGAAGACCTCGCGAGCATCGAAGATCATGCTCACAATCATGTCGAAGATGGGGTTCAGGTCGATGGCGAAGTTCGCCCGAATCCCGAGAGAGTATTCCAGGGTGAACAGTGACCAGTCACCAAGACCTATCGGGAAGCTACCTGAGAATCCTAAGAGGTCATCGAGGCCTGCAAACAATCCCTCGATTGTGTTCTCAATGTCCTCTAGGACGGGGTTGATCAATCCACTCAACCAGTCGAACACCTTCCCCAGCAGCCACTTTACACCATTGGTGAATATGTCCTTGATGTCCATGAAGAATTCAAGGGTGTCCTGAAGCATGGACTCGTCAAAGCCTGGTCCGAGGAGTCCTTCAGCATAATCCATTATGTCACCAATGATCTCGTTCGTACTTGGTAGGTCGTCCTTGCTGAAACCGAAGGCATCTGGGAAGAATGACTGCAGAAGTTTCAGGAAAGCATCTATTGGAACATCATCAAGGGCGGGCAGTGACCCAACCAACGAGCCAGCGGCCATCAGAACGGCTTGCATGATGCCCTGGAATGATTGCCCCTTGATACTCTGAATCATGGTGATGATACCGCCGACTATTTGTCCAGCAGTATCCAGCACATCATCCGAACCAGGCAAGCCACTAATGATGTTCTCCACATCCAGATATGAGAGGACGTTCTTTATCATCGTGGGAGCATCGCTGAGCTCGGATACGAAATTACTGACTGTCTTGCTTACCATGTTCTTCAAAGCATCACTGTCAGATACGATGGCAATTAGGCCCATGAGTGGCTTTACAGCATTGTTGAGCGCATCAATGACTTGAGCAGCGTCTCCTCCTCCTATGACCTCATTAATCAGGTCTGCGGCAATATCAAAGAGATCAGGTAGCTGATTCTTGTCGAAGCCCTCATTAAAGAAGCCTGTCAGCATAGCCATTGTGTCAGTTATGACATCTTTAATGGCTTGAGTGACACCACTAGTTTCTGAATTAAGGATGCTTGATATCTGTGATTTGAAACCATTTATGTCACTGAAAGAGCCTTCCTGAAATGACTTGACTACACCCATGATCTGTTGAGCAAGGTCTTCAGCCCCATCAGGGATATTAGAAGGCCCAATTATCTCATTTAACATATCCATACCAAATTGCAGGAATGAGGTCGTGTCGAACTCATCCAATAAATCGAAAGCGGACATGCCCATTTTGACTATGGACATCACCTTATCCACGGCATCATCCAAGCCAGTCACTGAGAGGATTGAGCCCAGCAGGTCAGTGCCAATGGACTCGATGAATTTCACAAAGTCTTTGGTAGTCAAAAAGTCGATTGTCCCTTCCACGAAGCTGATGATTCGCGGAAGTAGTGTGGAAACCTGTCCAGAGGTCATTCCTAGCGTGGCGGCAAGGGTCTTATTGAGGAATGCTTGGAGAGTGTTCTTCGTGAAGAAGCTGAAGATTGTATCGAATACACCCTTGCCCTCCGAAACGACATTGCTGATCAGGTCCCAAAGACCATTCTCGGTGCCAAGAATCTGTCCAATGAAGTCCTTTACGATGTCAGGAACTGAGTCTGGTAGAAGCGCTGTGACTAGTTCTCCGACAATTCCAAGGATACTCTCTATATCGCCTCTGAAATTGAACAGAGCTTTCAAAATGATATTCAGATAATCTTTGAATTCAGCTAGAAATGGGAACTCACTAGCGATGGCCTGCACAATTGATTTCAAGGGAGACTCTAGGTCGAAGTCTTTCACAATTCCGATAATTGGTTCCAGAACTTCGAAGAGTTCCTTTATGGTTTCGATGAGATCAGTTGGGATGGAGATGACCGTTGAACCGGAATCTCCAAGCACGCTTAGCAGAACATCAATAATCTCTCCAATGGGTCCTCTGAGGGCAGAGAGAAGCGGAATCTCACCCAGAATATAATCACTAGATGCAACCTCCTCAGCGGTACTAATCTTAATCGCAGGGGAGAAGTCTTCGGGAAGCTCATCCTCAGGCAGCTCAATTAACTTCCCATCCTCATCCATATGATAGAATGCGGGCTCAATGGTTGGTGCATGTCTGGCCCACATCTCCTCTGTTCGCCGGTTCAGATCATCGGTATCTATCTCACCAATGGGATTTATTGGCTCTATGCTCCGCTTAAAGAACGCATTGAAATTGTCGCCATAGATTTTCAGTGCTATGGTTCGAAGGTCTCCAGCTGCATTCTCATAATCGCTGCTAACATGAGATTTGGTGGAAATAGCTTCATGCAATGTCCACATGTCAAAGAAAGCTAGGAGCAAACCATCAATTTGCTCCGCTTCGCTGGTTCGGATGTTTGAGTTAGACTCTGGGATGAGCGGTTCCAATGACCGCGTATTCCCCATACCTACAATATGCTGCGTCATTGGATGCTTCGATAACAGCTCATAGAATTGAGCCCACGTCACATTCATTTCGGCGAATTGAACACCCTCAAGATGTGACTGCAAAGCGTAAATGGCAATCCAAGGTTCGTCCATCAGAGTGTTCTCAAGGCTTCTCCAGTCCGTGATTGGTATCATTCGGATTTGCTCAAGCCTAAAATCAAGAACCTCATGCACATCTTCAGATATGGCCTTCATTAAATCGTGTGAAGGGTCATAGATGATATACACAGGCTCAATATCATACTTGGCCAACGGATCTTCAAACAGGGGCTCTTCCTGTTTCAAAACCTGTCCAGCCCAAGCAGCCTGTGGGATATACCCAACAAGCATCATTGTCATGAAAACTAGAGATAGCAGTCGGACTTTCATTAGTTTCCGGCTCATGTGTGCGTATGCCTCCTCTCAAGACGTCCGACATCAGGAACAAGGGTCTAGCACGCAAAGGCCGTGGTGGCATCCCCAGCGAATCTTACAACCAATAATGCTGGCGTGTGCCTGCGACCTCTCTCTCCATTCTCGGCCGCCCAGCGAACTTGCAAAAACAGGTTTATCGCTGATATAATACTTCCCTATTTTTCGTTAGCGAATGGAAGGTGAACAAGACCTAGATTTGATTTGGCGCCATCATTACGTGCTTATCTGACGGAGAACCACCTGCACCAATATATCCTCATTATGCTTGATCAGCCGCATATCAGCTTCACCATCGAATATGATGCCATCGCACATCGAGTTAAGTGGTGTTCAAAAGAGTTCGTATTGTACAACTAAGAGGATGAACCATGCTTGAAGGAGCATGCGGGTTCACTATGGGGAGTGCAAGAGGGTGTCTGATTCACGTGTTGAATTGCGATATTCAGATGACTGGAACGACGAGAGAAGTCTGATTCTTAGGAAAGACTCTGATAGGATTATTCTCCATCACAGACGAACTGAGAGAATAGACCTCAGCCAAGCGGCAGAACTCAAGAACCTAAATTTCATTGTTCTGTGTGAGAACAGATTAAAGACGATTAATCTTCAACCACTGTCCAATTGCAGGCATCTAAGGTATTTGGACCTCAGCCGCAATGACCTTTCATCCATTGATTTATACCCGCTCCTGCATTGCAGGAAACTGGAACAGTTAAATCTCTCCGGAAATCCGCTCGATGACCTTGACACCTTACCATTACATTTCTGTTTGAATTTGGAGCGGCTGATGCTGCCAGGTCTGTATGACCATCATGAACATGCACCATTGATTCCGGAGAAGAAGATTTTCCTCGAAGGAATGATTATCGCTGTTCTCAATTTCCATAGAAGCAGAGGAATACCACATTGGGCATATATCAGAAATCCTAAGCCCCCAAGGTTCGAACGCGTACTTGAAACTCTAGGGCGAGATGGAGTTAGAAGACTTGTTATTAAAGCCTCAAATGCCACTGATCAGAAGAATCATTATGCTTTGGCAAATGAGTTGATTGAAGCAATCGGTATGGGGGAACTGGCTGCGTATGATGGCAATCCGGCGAATATAGCGATGCTCACTCCAAAGGAGGAGATGACTATTGAGGAAGAGCGACATTCCATCTATATGGGACTCAACAGGTTGATTGAGAAGCCACTCAAAAACGGTGGCTCTACGCTTTTTCTGGAAGTTGATAGATTAGCAGCTACTCCTGCCTCGGTTCTCATTCCGCTCATACTAAGGAGGCGAGAGGAAGAGATTCAGAAAACAGTCCTCTACATTCGGGGGGACCGAATAAGTTTAAGACCACTGTGGATGACTGTCTATGGCTTTTAAGTATTAAAGGCACTTGGAATGAAGTGCGAAACATGGATTAGCGGATTTGGAAAGGTTCGGGAGTCTATCGAGGAACTAGGCTACCATCTAAAGGTCAAGCACGCGAGAAGAGGGCAAAGCGACATCTATGCATCAAAAGTTTCCTTGGGACTCAAAAGCAAGGTGCTAGGACTTGTAAGAGGATGAATGAGTCTGAGCAAGATAGACTCAAAGCACAAAATGTATTGCTTAAAGTATGGACTTCTCAGAAAACGAAAGGCCATATGAGGAGATGATTAGAGTCATCTCGCCGCCGCATTGTGCACGAGGGCCCAACAGATGTGATGCATGCGCGGAGGCGGTTAAAACCAAATTCATTTGTTTGGTCAGAGTATATCGTGATCCAGGACAGTTTGCAGGACCAATAATGGAGCTGTCGAGGGATGGAGACACCTCATATTACGAATTTGATATCGTCAGACGATTCGAAACCGAAGCTGAAGCACTAAACTACGCATTAGATAATGGAATCGAAGATATTGAAATCTAAGTTGAACATCTTCAGGAAACATTTCTCACCAAATCGTTTCAGGGCAATGTGAGTGAATTAAAAGGAAGCAGGGAATGGAGCAAAACGTTTTTCCGTGCTCCTTACTGCTTATCCAAGTTACATCCCCAGCGAAAGACCTTAATGTAGGTCGAAATTCAATCCAGACGACAAGCATTCGCAGTCGAGGGAGTCTCCACCCCCACTTGGGATGGCAAGTCATGGAGTCAGATTAGATGCGCGTATATCTAGATGCAAACTTCTTCATCAGCGGTTTCAGCAACCGACCGAAAGATGTCTTCATAGTGAAGGAGGCAGCCAAAAGGGCAGGAATGGAACTCTGGGTCACTCGCCAGGTTTTTCAGGAACTCAGATGGTACCTGAGAAGGGAGGCAGAGCAAGTAGTCCAGATTGATGAAACCCTCACAAAGGACATCAAGGAACTGATGGAGAGTATCAATAAGCCTGAGAGTTCTCTTCCTCAGCACAATGACATGTCCCTCATTCTTGGGGCAATGAGGGTCAAGAAGTCTAAGATTGTCACTAGTGACCTGAAGCTACTCAATACCATTCAAGACATCCAGGTGGACGTGGAAGGAATAGTTGGTTCGGCGTTTGTTCTTGAGCTCATGGAATCCATTGATGATGAGGGACTAAAGAATAAGCTATCAGTGCTGCGTGAGAGAATCTATGGCGAGGAAGTGAGATATAGTATCTCGCGCCAAGAGGCCTATGATCCCGTCACAAGAATTAGACTCATAGAGGAACATGCGCTCCGAGTACTTAGGGCAGTCAAGGCACCTGCAGAAGGGTTGGATAGGCAGCTTTCAAGGGGACAGCCGCTCTTTATTCTTGATTTCCTCGAAGACATCAAAGCAGGAATTCCCACGATGTTTGAGGACTTCAGAAATGGCAAGTATAACACACTAGCCCTTGAGATCGAAGCCATTCAAAACGAGATTGAACGACTACTCATAGTTTCCACACTCACCAACGATTCAGACACTCATTCGAAGCTTGTTCAACATGCATCGGACTTGACGCTGTTTCTCTATTACTTGGAAATGATTTGTCACCTTTATCGTGGAACCAGGGAGGGCATTGAAGAGGCATTGGTCATCTCCGATGAGGCATTCAGGCTCCTAATGTTCGCTGGGGTGTCCAATGATGAACTCAAAGCAAGCGTGTTCTTTGTTCGCATTGTTCTAGCAATGATCCGTGAGGACTACGAAGAGATTGACTACTATTACTCCCTTTACGACTCAATGATTCGAAGGGTGGGACTCGAGGATATGATTGAGACCTCAGAAGGCCTATACGTCATCATGCAGGTCTTGAGAGAGTTCATGGGTGGCTTCTCTCTCACAAAGAGCAAGCTCCAATATCCATCTGCAACTCTTGCCTTGTTGAGTGATATCGCAAAACATGCAATTCAATTTGATGAGCACGATAATGCTTGGCAATTGGTCGTGACTTCATATAAGGTCGGTGTGGCTTATGGCAAGGAAGAAGGGGCTCTTGCATCCTTCCTTATGCTCTATAAGATCTCATCCTCATCGCACGATAGATTCAAGCCAGCTTTGGAGAAGATTGCCGAGCATGCGCTCAAGATGTTTGTGAAGAAGGGCTGGGACACATCAAAAATAACTCCGATTCTGAACGAGATTCAAGGCAATTTGCCGCCCATTGAAGATATGACTACAAAAGAGCCAGTAGATTTGGAGGAGCTGCCCGATGAAGTTTGCAGTTGGATGGATGTCTTATCAGTGGAAACAATAAGCGACAATACAACACTTGTTGTTAGGAATGAGCAGCTTCAGGTCAGAATCGGGATAGATATCATGAAACATCCTGAGCTTGCAAACTTGAAGACAGGCCACAAGGTAGCGCTGATTGGTGGGAAATTCAGCCTAGCGAATGCAGATCCAGAGGTGGTGGACAAATACTCTGTTATGCTTATAATAACTCCTGGCGATGATTCAGAGATTTCTTATGAAGGCGAGTATGGTTTCAGCTGGCTCAAAATCGCAGAACCTGAACCTGAAATATAATTTGTGCAAATTGGATGTGTGAAAAGTGAACCCAGTCGTAGCGTTAGGCATTCTTGGTGGAGTGCTGTTTGCTTCTTGGTTCAATTATATCCTCAATCGTGCTCCTGGATCGGACCCTGATGATTTCCTTATTGGACCTCCGGAAATGGAATTAAGATGCGACTGCTTCATCAACACAATGATTGTGGGGGGTATCGCCGTGCTTGCGATGGCAATAATGTCATCGATCTTTGATTCAAGGACGGATCTCTACATCGTGGGCGCCATATCATATATTGTGATTACTCTGGCAGGTGTGTATGGTAGGAAGAAACGGCAGGAGGACTGGAGGGAGCTTGATGGCATTCTCAAGAGGTCTTTTCCTGAATCACGCAATCCCGCAAGAAGGGACCGCCTAGATATGATGTTCAGGGATTATGAGGAAGAAGACTACTAGAAGATTCAATCAGTTTCTATCTTGTCATTTTTCAAGTTTGGCAATTTCACTGCGATTATGGTAACATCTTCACCATCAGGCGTTTCAAACCAATGTCGCTCACCTGGCTGGACCAAGACCACATCTCCCTCATTCAGGTCATAGAGTGTTTCATCAACTCCCATCCTTGTGGGATTCATGATCACAAAGGCTTCTTCGAGATATCCATGCGCATGAGGAGTAGTCTTCTTGTCGGGTGGAATCTTAACAAGAATGAAACCAGCATTCTCGATTGGGCTTGTGAAGCCAATGTCTGCAACGTATTTAACCCCATAGCCGGCTCGACCCTTCAGATCGACCTCAGACGCTCTATATACTTTGACCATCCTAATCAGGGAGAAAGTAATGATTCGGCTGAATAAGGTTATCCTATTGCATGAAACTCAGGCATCTTTCTTGTATATCATGCTCTGCGGAATTACCCTTGGAAAATCTGCATATTGCCGCATAGGCATCTGACTTGATTTCTTCAGATAACGCCTGTTGAACCGTGAGCTTCGCAAGATTCCATCTCCTAAACCTTGGGACTCACTTTCCTGTTACGTTTGAGCGTATTTAGCCACCTACAAGCATGACATCCATGACCCATAGCTATTTTTTCGTCTATGAGAAGGAGAACCCGTGTATCGTCCTTCAGAAGAAATCCCTGACGGAGCCAGGGTCATGTACAAGGCTTTGGTTCTTGGAGTGAATTCCGCTCTGCAAACAGGATTTCTCAATATTGCTTCGGAAGGTGTCGTAGCATATCAGCTGCACTCCACAGTTGGAGTAGGCATTGGAGTATCTAGGAGTAGGCTAGACGATGGTGGAGAAGCTGTACTCCAATTGTGGGCATTGCCCATAACGGAGAGGTTTCCAGGCCTCACTCAAACATTCATGAGAGGGCACAGGGGGGCGATAATTGTGTTAAGACCGGAAGAAGCAGACTCATTCCTTGATTTGTATAGGACTCTCACTGAGAAGTCTAGAGCATTCCTGATTGTGGTCATTGTAGGAAACAGTCAAGGAACTGAAGAGGCGGTTAAGCACATTGCAAATGTAATGGGAGTTCAGCCCCTAATTCGCCATTTGGAAAGCGTTGGAGAAACCATAGGCTCTCTGGCTTCGATGCTGCGAAGTGGCGATTCCAATAGAAACCTCCCGTTCGTAGCACTATTGACTGAAGATGCATGTCCCGCACAGCAACCGATTTCCAGTCCTAATCAATTGCCTCCGAATTCGAATGAAGAGATAATGATAATCAAGAAGAACGCGGAGGCATTTGGTATCAGCTCAACAAGTACACATTGTATCTTGGAACTTGATGAAGGAACTATGAGGATTGAGCTTTCAATGGGAGATGCCATTCTTGAACCAGTGATATGCCAGTATTGTCTCAAGAAATGCGTGCGGAGGTCGAAGATCTGCATAGTAGGAACAGATGCAGGATGGTCATCAGAAGACCTTAGTACAAGAGCGTTATTGACCTTGGCCAAAATCTACGCACTAGCAACTCGAGAGATTCCAGACCACGTTGAGAAGCAGCTATACCGAGCATCAAGATGTTCAAAAATTGACCTGCCCCATGACCTGAGCAGCAAGCCACTCCTTGAGGAAAGACTCACGAGGCTAGGATATATCAAGAAGGGAGTTTCCTGGACACTACTGGATGAAGCCAACCGTAGATTGCAAGACGGCAGGCTTTCCGAGATTGATTACGAGTCTATTGCTAGAAGAATTCAATCTCAAGAACAAGACCAGTAGTGTGAATCCTATGATAAGGAGTATTTCCGTGATAGGTGGATCCGATAGCGATGAGAGTGTCCTAGACTTAGCTGAAGCGGTAGGTGAAGAGATAGCAAAACGTGGTGCCGCTGTTGTCTGCGGTGGACTAGGTGGCGTGATGGAAGCCGCTTGCAGAGGAGCAAAGAGGCATGGAGGCACTACCATTGGAATTCTTCCTACTGACTTCAAAGAACATGCCAACAAGTATGTGGACATTGCTGTTCCCACGGGAATGGGATATGCTAGGAACTTCTTGGTTGCCAAGACAGGGGATGCGGTTATAGCAATTGCAGGATCCGCTGGAACATTGAGCGAGATGGCAATTGCTTGGTTTTCTGACAGACCAGTCATTGCACTAGTGCCGTCAGGCGGATGGGCAAAGCGCTTGGCTGGAACAAAGATAGATGAGAGAAGGGATGATGTGGTCCTGCCCGCTGAATCTCCACAAGATGCTGTTGAAAAGGCATTCAATGCCCTGGGGTGGGATTAGCGCCAAGAGCCAAGTTCTTTAGGACACCTCATGAGTATTTATTTGAGATGCATCTTGCAAAGCGAGTCCTAGAGGGTAAAGTTGACCTCACTGCAGAGGAAATAGAGCAGTTGGTTGGAACCTTGAGTGATCAATATAGGGGGTTCCCTAATATTGTCGAAACACCACGAAGAGACGTTTACTACGTTGGTGATCTGCATGGAGAGCTTCAAAGCGCTCTGGTTGCTCAACAACTTGTACAGAATCGTAAGGATGCAACAATGGTATTTCTTGGTGACTATGCGGATAGGGGACCACAACAAATCGAAACTGTCAATCTTGTGTTTTCGGTGGCAATTGAATATCCATACAGAGTGATGGCATTAAGGGGCAATCATGAGGCCAACAGTATCGCCAGGTCATATGGATTCTACAATGCGGTGACAGCCAGGTACTCACCAGATGTATTTGATATCTATTGCTCAGGATTCAAGGTGCTACCATTGGGAGGCTTGAGTTCTAACGGCGTGTTCTCCTGTCATGGAGGAATACCAGAAGGAGTAGATACGCTTGAGCAGATTCAAAGAGTAGACCGATTCCATGAAGATTTCCAAGACCCAATTGCGCTCCAATTGACATGGAACGACCCAGCGGAGGGGGATTTCAGATTCAGTCCCAATTGGAGGGGAGGCGGCTCAAGGATCTATGGGCGGCTAGCATTCAATGAATTTGCTGAATCCTTGGACCTCGCTTTGATGTTCAGAGCGCACCAAGTTTTTCCAGATGGCGTTCAGACGTTCTTTGATGGAAAATTAGTCAGTGTGTTCAGTGCGTCATATAACAACCGAGTGAAGCCAAAGATTGTGCATCTCAAGGACAGATTGAAGACAGATGTGATACAAGTAGGGATTGACGCGGGCCAATGATCGTTGTCTGGCTTTCTCCTATTGGAGTTATACCAATAGCACAACAATAAAAGAAGAAGAGTGTTTAGCAAAGGTATTCCTAGGGAAATCCAAGGATTAGGGAAAGTATCCATTATTTGAACAACTCCTTGACTCTATTTCTCTCTTGGTCAGGATATAGTGATTCAAGAGAACTTGTAGTTATTTCCTGCAGACGAATAAAGAAGTCTTCAATGCTCTTTCCAGCTTCATTTGCTGCATTAAGAGCATCCTTCTTGGTACAAAACTGCAATTAGAGAGAAGTTCTTAAGGGCACCCCATTCGACCAATCCATCAACTCGAAAAGACTCAATAGCGGGAGATTAAATCGCCTCGAGGGAGAATCATATGCCCAAGGTAGCTGTTGTAAACACCACTCCAAAGACAATCTTTGACGACATTGGTCGCCTCCTCGATGAGGCTGAATATCAGAAACATGTTTCAAAGAATGTCGCAACTACCATCAAGCTCAATCTATCTTGGTCAAAGTTCTATCCTGCCTGCTCAACTAATCCCTATGTATTCGATGGCCTTCTGAGAAAAATGATAGCCGATGGCTATTCACCGCGCAACATTCAAGCGGTCGAGAATGAAACCGTTGTCACAAACATTTATGCTGGCACTAGGGGGAATAACTGGTATCCTGTGATAAAGAAACATCGAATCAAGTTCCTCCCACTCATTGAGGCAACCTATGTTGACGTGAAGCTCCCTCAGAAGACCCTAGTTCTTGAGGATGTCTTTGGTGAGATAATCGCTCCGAAAGAAATCTTTGGGACCAACATTATTCATCTTCCAACTGTGAAGACTCATGGGCATACTCAGATGACAGGGGCTCTCAAGGACTCATTTGGGCTTTATTTGACCAAAAAGAGACACCTTGCCCATCTCAAGATCCATGAGGTGCTGGTTGATCTGCTTTTGCTTCAGCAGACGATCTCCAACTCTGAGTTTGTTCTTACTGATGGGACTGTCATGGGGGACGGGGCAGGACCACGAACAATGATTCCAAAGATTGGGAATCTGCTAATCGCTACAAACGACATGGTAGCTGCTGATACGGTACAATCCAGAATCATGGGATTAGATCTAAATTGTGTTCATAAGCTTCAGATTGCTGACAGCCTAGGACTGGGGAGCGCAGATCCTGAGGACATTGAGATTGTTGGTGACTACGAGTCATGGAAGGATTTGCCCAATTTCCATATGAGTCCAGGCAAATCGCCAGTAATCGCTTGGAATAGAGGATTCCTACGATTTCCGGGCATGGAGCAATTCCTTTTCCGCTCGCCCCTAATGTGGCTTCCCACACAGCTCTCCGGACTGTATCATGATGGCATCTGGCTTCCACTAAAGGGCAAGAAATGGGTAAACTGGTTCCTTGAGGAAACCGAATGGGGAGAACTTTGGAAATCATATTCAGAATAGGATGGAGGATCAGAAATGGCAGCTAAGGACTACATCAAATTAATGCGCCCATGGCAGTGGTACAAGAACTTGCTTGTCTTCATTGCAGTGATTTTCGTGGAGATTCCACAGCAATGGCCATGGGAGAAGCTACCAGCAATATTCGACTGGGCGAACTATCCCCTACTTATTCTTGGATTCGTTGCACTTTGCTTTGTATCAAGTGCGGGATACATCATTAATGACATTTCAGACATGGAAAAGGACTCAGCCCATCCTGAGAAAAAGAATCGCCCCCTTCCTTCTGGCGGGGCATCGAAGAGGACAGCCTATATTCTGGCTGCTGTCCTCATGGCTGCAGGGCTCTTGTTGTCATACTATGGTGTAGGAATGCTCGGAGCGTATTATCGAGTGGGAGCTGTGGGAGGTCTCTTCCTACTCATTGTCATCCTGTATATTGTCAATGCTCAACTATACAACCACTTCCTTCGCCAATGGGCTGTTGTTGATGTAGTCATCCTCGCAGTGGGATTCATCCTCAGAGCAATTGGAGGCACTTTTCTCATCGGCGTTCCATTCACATCCTGGCTGGTAGTGGGTATATTCTTCTTCGCACTGATTCTGGGATTCGGGAAGCGAAAGAACGAGTTACAACTCCTAGGTGAAGATGCTGAGGCTCACAAAGAGGTGTTTGATCAGTATACGGACAGAATGCTGGACCAAGGAATTACTATGTCAGCCACTTGGTTTGTGCTCTTCTACGCGCTCTATGTATACAATAACTTTCCAAACCCAGTCGCTCAGCCTGTCATGATGACAGTTCCAATAGCTGCAGGACTTATAATGAGATATGTGTACCTCATCCAATCAGGAAGTCCAGTGGGCCGAAAGCCACATCTAGCCTTCAAAGACCTGGGGATTCTTGTCGGAAGCATAATTTTCCTTGGAACATTACTATTCACGATGTTCTTCTGGCAGCCTGTATTCGAATTCATTCAGGTTATTTTCCCGCCCCCTGAAGCGCTTCCATAGGTGTTGCAGATGAGCACGCGCCTCTCAGCCTTTGACCTTCATACGCACACCCTATTCTCGAAGGATGGGTTGAATAGGCCGGCGAATCTGTTCAAGCTGATGAGGAAGAAAGGGCTAAGGGGCATGGCACTTACTGAGCATTGGCAGCCGTCCATCTTCAAGCCTATTGTCAGGAATGATAAGTTTCTCATCAACGGTTGTGAGTACAAATCCTCTGACCACGGCGAGCTGATTGGTCTGTTCGTCACTGAACCGATTGAGAATCGAACGTTTGAAGAAATAGCAGATGACATCCACGATCAGAACGCTCTGACAATTCTGCCTCATCCAAAGGATCCCTTTCGGAAGCAAACTGCTGTTCGAAAGATGCTCCCTGAGGACCTAATCAGCGAGCATGTGGATCTCATTGAGGGCATAAATTCCCGTTGTCTTCTCCCCATCCACAACACAAAAGCTCAGCGTCTGGCTAGGCGGCTTGGCAAACCAATGACAGCTGGAAGTGACGGGCATTTTGGTAGAGAAGTAGGCCATGGCAAAACTTGGCTGCAGGACATAGAGACTGCTGACGACATCTATGAGGAGCTTCGTAGGGGGAGGACTCAGATCACAGGGCATGTATCTTTCTTCTATGTTCATATTCCTGGTTTCATATGGCAGAGGCTGAGGAAGTGGCCACCATGATCGAGAACAATGAGGCAAGCCAGCAAAAAGAGTCGTCCTTCATCAATCTTCGGCACCTCGTGGTTTTCGTGATGGTTGCTATCATCATCTATCTTGCTATTTTCTTCTACAGCAAATATGATGAGGTGGCCGCAGCTATTGCTACAATCGAATGGTGGTGGGTATTCCCAGCGATGATGGTGTTATCTTTTCTGAATTACATCTTTCGCTATTTCAAGTGGCAATACTATTTGGGAAGAATCGGAGTAAGCCTTTCTCATGCCGACAGTTTCAGTATCTTCTTGGCGGGCTTCACACTTACTGCGAGTCCAGGTAAAATCGGTGAAGCCATCAAAGGCTATTTCATTAACGAACTCGATGGCACACCTATTGCAAAGACAGTCCCAGTGGTGGTGTCAGAGAGAGTCACTGATTTGCTTGCTATGATACTACTGGCCCTTGTTGGATTCGCACTGGGTGTATCAGCGGCAGATCAAATCCTCACCCTTATCCTTCTTGGTGGAGTTGTCTTGGTAGGTGCCATTTTCCTGAGTCAACCTAGGTTCTATAATAAATTCCTGAAAAAGATGACATCGTTTGGTCCTCTAAAACGATTCCAGAGCAGTACAGATCTTATTGAGGACACATTATCTTCAACTCTTTCACCAAAGCCAATGATGGTCAGTACAGGAGTCAGCATTCCAGGCTGGTTCATGGAATGTGTCGAGCTCTGGCTCTTATTGTCCCTGCTCACCGGAGCGGGATTTCCCTCACTGGAGCCGAGTTCTCTAAACCTACTTCTAATCTCCACCTTCATTCATAGTGCAGCCTCAGTTATTGGTGCTCTTGTCTTTACGCCAGGTGGACTAGGAGGGTATGAGGCGACCGCCCTCATTCTAATTCCAGCTTTACTCGGTCTAACTGGGGAAATTGGCCAAGCTATCACCGGAGCGGCGACCATCATCATCCGATTCGTCACGCTGTGGTTCAGTGTGATTGTTGGATTCATAGCACTTGGCATTGTCACCAGACGACGAAATAGGGCGAAGTGAGAGAAGAAGTTGCTCTTCTCACTCAGTCATTACACATCAGAGCTTTATTCCAAGACTATCAAGCAGTGCTTCTAGGTCAGCCTTTGAGAGACCCTTTGCCTGATCAATGATGATCTCAATCTCATCGTCAGACATGCCCTTGCGCTTCAATTTCAAGCGAAGCTCTTCAAGCTCCTCGGGCTTCTCCTCTAGAATCTCCTTGGCCTCTGCGGGAATTGGTTCAGCTTCGGCCAATGCCTCTGCACGGCGAGCCTCCTCCTGCTCAATTACCTCACGAATGAATCCAGGTCGCTCACTGGCACGCATTCTGGCAAGGTCCTGTCTGAATGCCTCAAGCTCCAATTTTCCAAGTCCCGTGATTTCAGCTAGACGCTCCAATAGGTCTTCTATCTCAGGAATGACTGCTTCAATGCTTGGACCTGGGACATCCTCTAGCTCTTTGCCAAGTCCAGATGGCTTCAGTTCCTCATTGATGATCTCAAGGACCAAATCCTCTCTGGCACGCACCTTTGGAGCACTCGGAACTCTTCCTTTGGCCAGTGCAGCTATCATCTTATTCAGCTGTCGAATAATCCATGGGATGGCAAAGTGCTTGACATAGGCGACAATCCCAATTGCCACGAAGATAAAGAGGAAGCCTCCGGTCAATGCTAGGTTCTGGGCAAGAATCTGCTCATCTGAAAAGTCTGATTTCAGAGTGAAGGTAATTTGCTGGGAGAAGTACAGATCCTTTGTGAAGGTGATAGTCACATTGATTGTGCCGCCAGTGCGTACTACAAATGGGAATGTGTATACACCATCAATGACAGGCGGCCTTCTGTCCTCTGGAAATGAGATTTGTGCGGGATCATAATAGACGGTTGCATTGGCATCGCTGATGCCCATATTATGGTCTAGGTCTCGAAGAAGTACTACTATGGAATCCTGAGCTCCTGGGAATGTCAATATTGTTGTGTTTATTCCAAGTGTATCAATCATGGTGAGCACTGGACGAACAGTCAGGTCAAGGAACTGCGACGATAGGCTGTAAATCGACGTAGAGAATCCAATCTCAATTCGATAGCTTGTCATGATGAGATAGTCCGGCACTCTCAATTCATAGCTCCCATTGTCCATCTGGAATAGTTCCATTATCAGTCCGCCTTCCCAATATGCCAATCCCTGAAGACCTTCAATGGTTTCGTTTGTTAAATCATTGATTACATTGAATACGACAGAGCCAGTATGATTGACAGGGACATCGTAGGCCGTTGGGCCTTCAATATGTGCTGGAGTAGCTCTAATGAGAATTCTCACTGTGAGTGATGACAAGGAATAGTTCTGGAGACTGAAGCTTGCCACAATATCATAGAGTCTAGGTGAAGTTGGAGTCAGAGTAATCTCAACAAGATAATATCCATTACCTTGGTCAGTTACATCTCCTGTGCCGCCTTCCCAACTAACATCCGCAAAGGCTCCTGCAATTGGTTGGAGATTGTATGTGTCATTGTAGTAGAAGGTGAACTCCACGAGATCGCCATGATATCCTTCGCGCAGAAGTGTGTCTACAGTCACTTCAGTGGGCACAGGTTGTATTGTTACAACCAGAGTCCTCGTGGCTGTTGCCATTCCAGTTTTGGAACCTATGATTCTAAGGAATATGGTTTGTGCAGGCAGATTACTGGTATCAATTGTCGCATTGTATGTACCATTTGCATGCTCGGTAAGACTTCCTCTTAGGCTACCAAGAACATATGTGACATTTGCGCCAGTAACATATCCACCATAGTATGTATCATTGTACTCAACGAGAATCGAGAGCATTGCCCCTCGAACCACAAACAGAGCTGCTGCACCGCTTGCTAGTCCGATATTCGTTGGAATTGGGACGATGTTGATGTCTACAATCGCATCTAGGAAAACATGATTCAAGGAAGCCGCAGTAATAACCGCCTCATACTGACCCAAGGCGAATCCTGTGGCATCAATGCTTGCCAAGTAGAATCCAGGAGTGCCATTTGTTACAAGAGGATAGACAGTATTGTTCCACTCCATAGTTATTGAGGAGGCAACAACATGAGAACCTGTGATGGTGTCGTTAAGATAGATGGTGAATACTTGAGTTGTGTTGACAACCACATCAAACACTGTTTGCTCGCTAAGAATTTGACCTGGTGCCTTTGATACTACGAGAGTAAGACTAGTCTGACGTGTCTGGTAGTATTGCCGTGACACAGATATCTGCAGATTATAAACGCCGAAGTTCTCGTTGGATGTGTCAAGCATTAGCGAATATGTACCATTTGCTAAATCGGTGAAGTAGTAGATGGTGCTATTCCAAAGCAGAGTCACATTCGCCCCAGGGATCAGACTATAGTAATAGCTCTCCCTAACATCAATGCGGATGTCATGAACTTCACCCCAGAGTGCATAGACTGCTGTTTTATGAAGAACTAATGTGAAAGTTGAGGCTCCAGGAGTAACCGATACAACGATGTTTGAGTCTTGATAGAGTGACTTCTGGGCGGTGACCGCAAACGGGTAGTCCTGTGCTATTAGCCCTGTCATGTTGAGTGTTAGGGTGTAGACACCACCGCCTTTCTCAACAAGCTGATAGCTTGTCCCATATAGAGATGTCCAATCCGTTGTGATAACAGCACCAGATAGAGGTACATCATGATCGAAGTCCATGAGAGTCAGTGTGACATTGATTGGAACACCTACTGCTGTCGAACCAGGCGGAGGTGCTTCTGCAACTAGAGATGTGATGATTGCTCGTATGCTTGCAGGCACACCAGTAGCGAGTCTCGAGGAGTAGAATGGGACTCCTCCCTTGCTAGCTGAGATATCAAAGTAGACAGTGCCAATACCGCCAAAGACGGTTGAATTAACATAGACTCTATATGAGCCGCCGCCCAGTTCTGCGACTTGATACGCAGGACCAGACCAATTAGTGCTTGAAAGTGTTATCACTGCATTCTCTATGCCTTGTCCCGACAAGAAGTCAATATAGTCGAGCTCAATCGTAAAGTTGTCTGTGTAGGGCACTTCTTCAATTAGCGGGAAGAGAATCTGCGTGGATCTTTCAGTCGTAGTGGCTATTGCTTTGGTGCTTCGCAGTGCATAGTAGGGAGGAGCACCAGTTACATCGATCTCCAGCTGAATCTCTTCACCAACAACAAGGGATGAAGGATTGAGGACGGTCGAATTGAAGCTTATCTCATAGTATGTGCCAAAGTCGTAAAGGGCGTATTCACCTATTGAAATAGGAGTCTCTGCCACTCCATGCGACAGGGAAATGTGTGACTTGTCAATAGGAATGATCATTCCAGTGATATAATCCTCAAACTTGAACTGGAATGTCACATTCTCGAGGAACGGTGTATCGCCCGGAGTCTGAATAATGAGGATCTGGGTTGTTCTCTCAATCACTCTAGAGGTGATGTCATTATTCGCAGGAAGGTAGTACGGCGCTCCAGAATATGAAACAGATACACCCAGGATATAGGTTCCAAGATTCCCTAGAGCAGTGCTTTCTACTTCTATGAGATATTGCCCTAATCCGAGGTATGTCACCCAGTAGTTTGTATTCAGCGCTAGTGCAAAGGTGGAGTTGCTGCAATCAACAATGACTGAGGCTCCACTGACACCTCTCCCTGTGCTGTCATCAATATAGGTGATTACAAAAGTGACATTTTCCAAATAGGGGACCGGGTCTGGACTCTCATATCCAAATTGCGTGGACCGTTTAAGAACTGAAAAGCCAAATGTGTCAATAGCACTGGCAAACGTTGGCTGAGTGTGATCAATACTAGCTACTATCGTATAGAGGCCATCTGATCCGACGCCCGAGGTATTCACGGTCACAAGATAGTGTCCATTTCCTGCATAGACAACTGTATACCATCCAGCTAGGGAAGCATTCAATGAGAGGGTTCCAGTCATTCCGACAGAAGATCCAGCCACCAGGTCTGTATAGGTGAATTCGATTGTTACATTATTGCCCCACTGACCAGGAGCGAATGAATCATGGGTCAACTGTGTAGTTCTTTGGATTACAGTCACAGTGTACGCCAAGGTCACACTAGTTGTGTAGTATGGGGATCCTACCCAGGTGACATTCAGAACAAGCATGTGACTTCCAATTCCAGGCAATGTTGAAGTATTCACTTGCAGAAGGAAAGACACCGCTCCTGAATCATATGAATAGGAATAGCCTACAGTTCCATTGAGTAGAGATATCGACATCTGAGGAGAGTCACCGATGCGGGTAGTGGTGAGGAAGTCTATGTAGCTGAACTCCAGGTCAGCAAGCTCACCATAGGGTGTTGAGGGCACTGGTATATAATCGATGTAGGTGGGTCTCTGAAGCACGACTAAGGTAACAGTCATGGTCTGGTTTTCATAGAGAGGTGATACTCCCTTCGGCCACATGAACCCGATGCGGAATATGAATGAGCCAGTAGCGTCCAGTTGGGTGCTGTCCAACCTGAATTCATATATCCCTGTTCCAAGACCTGTTTCCGCCACAACAAAGTCACTCTGAGTAACGGGATGTCCTGCTGTTAGTGGATCAATTGTCAACAGGACATTGAGAGTGTTATTCGATATGTTCGTTGTATTCGTCACATCATAGTAGACAACAGTGAAGCTGAATTCATTCAGGAAATAGACCGCACTAGGAGCTTGGTCCAGAAATATGTCTGTCGTCGTCCCAGTGAGACGCACGCGAGTGGTAAAGGATTGACCTGTGTATTTGGTTCCGGTCCATGAAACTGATATTGTCAGATTCTTCCATCCCACGCTACCCCATTGAGTGCTAGGAATGCTGATGTTGTAATGTCCATCACCCAATGAAGAGGCTACTAATGCAAACTGGACATTTCCAATCTCCGGCGATGTGATAGTAATGTGCACGTTTCCAGTGATGTTCGTGATACCAACCTGCAAGTCAGTGTCCTGGAAGAATACTAGAACCATCACCTGTTCATTGAATTGAGTCTGCTGGATTGGTTCGTCTAGAGTGAATAGTGTGCTATGAGATCTGATGATTACAGATATGGTGAATGTCTGATTTCTCATCAGGTATCCAGAAAGGCTGACTGAAACTGAATAGTTCCCTGGAGCATCGCTATCCAAGGTATAGATTGTGATGTTGTAGAGGCCAGGTGAAACTTCATCCACCGAATAGATCCCAGCCCAAGTTGTGGTAATTGAATCATTCAGCCCCGTCAAAGGAGCATCGTGATCCGCGTTCATCCACTCCACCGTGAAAGAGCTAGCTTCGCCAACTGGAATCTCAAGCACATTCTGGACATATGTGGCTCTAGTATTTAGCTCTCTTACAGTCACATAGATGAGATATCGCTGTGGGAGCACAAAATTGGCATTGCCAGTGACCTCCACGACATATTCGCCCATGTCCACAAATGTTGTATTCAGCCAGACGAGGTAACTCCCCGGAGAGCCTGCGACGGGATTGACAGTGTAATAGCTTGTCCAATTGCAGTCTACACTGCCATAGTCAATTGGATTCCCTATCGAATCCTCGAATCTAACTTGGAAGCTAGAGTTGTAATTCTTGGGCACTGAGATACCAGGTGATTCAGGGTCTTCAAGTACGAATGTTGCATCGTAATTCAGATTGATTGTCAAGTAATCAACTATGGAATCGAAGTATGGGTGAGTCCATGTGATTTCCATAATCCAGATTCCGTTTGAAGGTAGATCACCAGAATCAAGTGTTATAATGTACTCCCCGTTTCCAGCATCTCCAAAAGCCTGTGGACCAGTTGTCCAGTTGGATGACATCTGCCCTCCTGGCACAGTCACTACGGGCATATCGCTGTCATTGATACGTATTCTGACGAGGAATAGATCGGGATATGTCACATTTGCTATCCATGTAATCTGTGCATCAATAGGGTTGAGAAGCTCTGAATTTGAAGCATGAACAACTTTGAATGCACGTCTGAAGAAGCCAGTTTCATTCCATGCGGTCATACCTATTGAATTGCCACAGAAGGCCTCAAGGACATAGCTACCAGCGGTAGCGTTCTGTCCGAAGGTCAATACAGGGGTTTCTGCATATCCAGTGCTATTCACTGTTGCCAGAGTCGTGTACCAAATTGCGCCGGATGGTGAATAGACTGTTAGATTAACATCGACACCAGCAAAACCTGAGTCCAACTGTGTGACTAGCTTCGCAGAATCGCCAGCACGTAAGTCAACAAACCTCGAGTTCGAGCGTGTGGATGGATCAAACATCAAGACGTCAGATATCATATTGGGTCCAGTGCTCTTAATTAGCCAGTAGCCCCATCTATCGGGGTAGTTGAATGCAGAGATATTTGCAAACCAGGTCGGGCCATGACCCTCATTCCAGTCAGTTATATTCTCCGATGTCAAGAGAGGTGATCCTACATAGTAGACGTCGCGGCCCTCGGGAAGCGTCATGTTGAAGAAGTATCTGTTGTCGTATCCCATTGGAATATCAGCGTTGAACCATGTAAGATAATCGACTTCTGTTGCGTTCTCGACTTCAAAGACTTCGCCAAACGCATTGGGATCTTGCGTATAGACTGAGGTTTCATCTCCTCGTGCGTACAGGTTTGTTTCAATATTGAAATCGACTTGAATTTCCCTGTCAGGGTCAGGTGTTGATGGCGTCGGAGTCCATGAGAAATTAACCATTACCGGTCCTGAGGCCCATGTCGGGTCAGGAAGATGGGTCACATTGCCAAGTCCAGGAATAGTTGTTGGTCCAACGCTGTAATCATTAACATCCAATCCGTTTACTTGAAGGTTGACATCGCTTGGATCGGCTAGAGTTTCCAAATAAAGCTCTACGTTGTCCACTCTCGCCACAGGCTCTAAATCAGGAATGTAGTTGACCGTGATTTGGCTGAAAATTCCAACTTCAATATACACATCATCTGATAGATCAAATATTGAGAGATCATCAAGGGGGATTAGGCCGCTATCATACCAGGTTCTGTTTAGTGGTATCTCTCCAAATGATTTCTGCCAAACACGTGAAGCATGACCCGCAGTTTCAACTGAAACATAGATAGCAACAAAGCCATTAAGGGAGTTGTTTGCCCATGGAAACTGAGCGTCACCCCAATAGTCTAATCGGAGCCCGGCCCAGCGGACATCGCCTCTCGGTACAGCAAAAGTCTGGTTAGCAAAGGCGCTTTCATCAACGCTCGGATCGCCGTTGTTTGAACCTCCAGTTGTGGGGGGACTTGTGATTCCAACCTCCAAGCAGTCATCTCCAGCACCGTGCCCATTCGATGACCACTGAGAGTAGGGTTGAGCTCCTGTGCCGACTGGATTTGTGCCTAGCGTCCAGGACCCAGGGCTACTCTCCATGTCAGGATCTTGCGTCCAAGTACGATTCTCAGTTAAGTCATAAACACCTACAAACAGCTCATGACCTTCCCAATCATTCTCCATCGGAATATAAACTGAGGTATCAGTAGTCGTACCAGTGCCTGGAGAATAGAGCATCTGATTATTTAGATGAGTATCGGTTCGATTCCCATACGCAACAGTAGGTATGCCCGAGGACAGACCTTGCCAAGTAGTCATTCCTTGCTCAGACAACACTACAGGTTTTTCGTCTATTCCCAATGGGCTCCGCATGGCATCACCATTGGAATTTGTGGCTCGGCTTTCACTATACGACGTATTAAAGTCGAAGGAAGCTGGACTGCTAGGTCCAAAGGCAAGTAAAAGTGCTAATGCGATGACCAAGGCCAATCTTGTGGATGACTTCATTCCTTTAGACCTCCTATCTGATCCAGTAGTGCGTCTATTTCCGCTTTAGTAAGCGATTTCGCTTGCTCCACCATGAGGTCCGCCTCAGACGGTTCTATTCCCATCTTGATGAGCTCCTGTTTCAAATGTTCAAGCTCATCCTCTGTCAGCATGCGTTCAGCCTCTGAAACCGCCTCAGGTGCCTCAGCTGACACCTCAACCTCGGCTAGTTCCCGAGCTCTCCTTGCTCTCTCCTGTCGAATGACCTCTCCAATGAACCCTGCGCGCTCGCTGGGTCGCATCTTTTCTAGGTCACTCCTCAAAACAGAAATGTCTTCATGAGTGAGGCCAACGACGACTTGCAGTTCTTCTAATAGCTGTTCAACATCAAGAGCCTCAACCTCAACCGTGGACACAGCAACGTCCTGCATTGTCTTCCTGATGCCAACAGGCTCCAATTCGTCATTCATCACGTGCAGGAGGTATGCCCTTCTATCACGGACTTTTGCAGCAGGTGGGATTTGCCCCTTGCCTAGCAATGAGACCATGCGTCTAATGATTCTGAGAAGCTTCGGTACAGACCAGACTCTCACATATGCAGCTGCCAGTCCAGCAACGAGGATCAGCAAAAGCCCTGCATAGCTGAATGTCCTAAACAGACCTAGGGTTTCAGGTGAGAACTCTGAGTAGATATCAAAGGATAGGACACCGGTCTGATAGTCCTCCTTGTCCAGAGTGATAATCAGCTCGGTAAGAGCCACGCCTCTTGGAACGAAAACAAACACATACGTGCCGTTTGGATGAACCGACGCTAGATCAGGTTCATTGTCGAAACCAATTGTGGTGTTGATTGCGCCGATGATTGGAACGCCATGGTCGACATCCATGTAGGTAACTCGGACATAGATAGGTTCTCCAACATAGATGCTTGGGGGCAGAGGTTCGAAAATCATTGTGGTCGCAATCTCACGAATCGTGAGTTCAAAATTCAGCTGCTCTGTTGAGTAGTTAGCTTTGCTGAATAGAATCCTAAGTGCATAGGGTTCGCTTCTCACTTCCAGCCTGCTAAAGCCAGCCTCAGTGGGACCGAATCTATATGATCCATTGCCCAATGCAAACAGTGGAGCGGAACCAAACTCCCAGAATGCTGTAACAGATGCGTCAACGAGAAGCTCATTGTTTAGAGTATCATTAAACTGGAACATCTGAGTGAAGTCGTCACCAACTGGAACTGTGGCGGAATCAGACCCAATAACCTCAGTTGAGATTGGCATTGATACAAACTTAACAACGCTATAGGCATAGTCAAAGAGATTCTTTTGGAAGGTTACTGAGATATCATGGGAGATTAGGCCAGCTGAAACCCAAGTGGTATTGATGGTTAGAGAATAGACTCCACCACCAATCTCCACAAGTGTGCCACCCCTGCCTTCTAGCACATATGTCGCCAATGCACCTGTTATTCCAATGTTGTTGAAGGTGTCATTAAAGCTCAAGAGGAATGTTAAGTTGGTCCCATAGTATCCATTCTGTAGCACATCGCTTATTGGAAGGACTGCAGTTGGCACTTTGAGAATTGTTATTGTGAATTGCGTAGAGGCAGGAGTAAATCCATCCTTTACACTTGACACAGTAAGAACCCAGTCGCCTATTTGTAGGGGTGCACCAGTTGGTACTTGAGCGGTGTAGTAGCCATTGCCCAACTCGGTCAGGTCACCTATAATCACATCTATTCCGTATGTCAATGTGGCACCAAGAACTGGTCCAGTCAGATCAACATTCTCCAAGTAGACTGTAACATTCACGAAATCTCCAGAAACTGCTGACAAAACAGTAATGTCTTGATACGCAGATAGAGCAGTGGTAATCTCAGTTATCTCAATAGTTATGGGAGTACTCACACTCTTGTAGATTGAGGAGCTTGCTTGGATGAGAATCTGGTGGTTACCTACAGCTGCGCTTGCTACAATCATTTGACCGATGTACTTCTGCTGCGCAGGCACCCAAGTGAGAAAACCAGTACCTCCAATCCAGCTATATGTGACCAAGCCAATGTCTATAGCCGTGCCGTTTGACAATATTAAGTAATCAGCTTCAATTGTCACTGTTTCTCCGTTAACTGCGATTTGCGGGTCCAATGAAGCCAGCATATTAGCTGCGACTTTATCAATGCGAATCTGAAAGTCTCTCTGTCTGGTTTCATAGTTCAGAAGAGTTGATTCGACCCTGATTGTATATTCGCCACTAACAAGACCCATTGTTGAAACGGTAGCATTGTAAATACCACCACCGATTTCGGCCATAGTATATGTTCGCCCGTAGAGGGTGAGATTTACAGTGGCTCCTAGGACAGGGGCTCCATTTCGGGCGTCAGTGATGTTAGCGCTGAACTCAAGAACATCACCCCAAACAGGGTCAGTCGGTGAGAATACTAGATCAATCTCAACAGGGATAGCTGCCAATAGAATGTCCGCTGTGACTGATCTGCTAAGATGGAGGGGCTTTGAAGCATTAATGCTGAAGGTATAGATTTGCGCATTGAGTCCTGATGTGTCAATCTCCATCCTGTAGATGCCGTTTCCAAGTGGAGTGATTGTGTGAGTAGTTCCCCAGAGGGCTGTCCAATCACTGACAACAGTGGCTCCATCAATGCCTTGACCTTCGTTGATATCTGTGAAGGTGATGTTTCCAACTACTAGGTCCCCAAGATAGTATGTGACTCCTTGAGGTAGGACAAAATTCAGGCTTGTTGAAACCGGATTGACTAGCACACTGAACGCCAACCCAATGACATCTTCATAATATGGAGATTCAGACCATGTGATATCGGCACTGAAGAAGTAGCGACCTATGCCATCTTCAAGGTCGTTTGTATCGACGATGATGGTGTATCGCCCATCGCCCATGTCAACAATCCAACTTGAGAAGACAGAATCATTGACGCACGTAAAAGTCACCATGGCACCAGGGATAGGATTACCCGAGAGGTAGTCGCTGAATTCGATAATGGCACTCAAGTTAAAGTAATAGAAGGCACCTGGAGTTGCAAGCACACGACCTTGCGTGAAGCGAGTATTGATTTCGACTGCGGTTGATGTTGTCGAGTTGGCATAATATGGAGTGAAGTCGCCCCAGAAGAACTTGACAAAGATCGGATGACCCGAAACTAGCACAGATGTTAGAACAGTCGAGTTGATTGATATTACATAGACACCATTGGCACCACTTATGCTGTATTCTGAATCCAGAATCAGCGTGCCTCCTCCATGTGTGATAATGAGTACACTCTTGTTTAGTGATATTGGAGAGCCATCGAGAGAATCAGCTATTGTCAATTCGAAATTCACATTCTCAAGGAAGGGTGTGTTGAGCGGTGATTTTGAAACACTCAGGCTGACAGGTCTTCTTGAAACCTCAATGTCCACCAGTCGGACTCGTTCTAGATAGAAGGGACTGCCAGTCCAGTTTGCTGTGATTTCAATTGTGTATCGGCCAAAATTGCCAAGGGCAATAGTGGATATGCGGACTCTGTAGTAGCCAGAACCAAGGTCATCGACCCAGTAGTTGCTGTCTGGTACAAGAGGCTGGGAAGATGTAGCACAAAATGCGTAGACCTGAGCTCCTTCAATCCCCACATCTGTACTGTCATCGATGTATTGGACTGTTATGTTAGCTTGAGTGAGGAATGGTGCAAGATCTGGAAGCTCACTTGTCATCTGGGTACGTCTAGCTTGAATTGTCAAGTAGAAGAAGTCAACAGCATCTGCAGAAAACCTGGCTCCTCCATAGGCAATTGAAACGTTTACGATGAAAGTTCCAGTAGACGGGAATCCATCAGTCCTCAACTCAAGTGTGTAGGTTCCATCGCCATTGTCCGCGACATCGTAGAATCCAGCCAATCCCATTACTGTGAGAGTGCCTCCGTCCATTCCCAGCGATGTGAGATCATCCTGATCAGTGTATATGAACACCAAGGTTAAATTGTTGCCAAATTCAACCGGTGAGTATACGCCATGCGTTAGCGATGTGTACCGTTCACGCACGTTGATGAAGATGTTCACCGTACGATTCTGATAGAATGGACTACCAGACCATACAAGATTCACCTGAAATGAATGGGTTCCAGTTGACAAGAAGAGCGACGTATCAACCTCTATGAAGAATATGCCAGTGGCATCACCGTCATAATAGATTGTGAATGCATAACCTGGAGTCGCGATTTCAAGACTTGGACTATCTAAAATATTGCTGTCCGACAATACATCCTTGAAGGTTAGTGTAAGATTGACCTTTTCATCGTACGGTGTGACAGGTAATGGATTCCAATTAACGACTGTCTGTCTGTAAGTGGAAAAGACGCTGAGGATTAGAGTTCTGTTCTCATAGAGCGGAAGGGCTCCTTTTGTCCAATTAACACGTATCCGCAGCTGACATTCGATAAGTCCAGACAAATAGGATGAGTTGAACTCTATCCGGTATTCACCAGGACTACCAACGAAATCGATTTCTGTAATCACCATGAGGCTCTGTGTTAATGTTTGCCCTGGTGTGATTACTTCAATATAGATGAGAACGTTATTGGCGAATGGGCCAGTGCCATTCACAATTCCGTTGGTGGCACCGACATCCCAGTAGATTATAGTAAATGTAACATTCTCACCATAAGGCGTGGATGTTGGACTGGTCCCTAGGAATAGGTCCGTCGGGGCTCCTGAGATTCTTACTGAGAAGGTTAGGACTTTATTATCGTACTTTGCACGTTGGCCGGTCCAATTCGCATATACTGATAGTTGCTTCCAGCCAATATCACCCCATTGGCTCGCAGGCACAGCAATAATGTATTGTCCAGCGATTGAACCATTGTATACCGTATAGCTCAGAGGCTCGACGACTGGAGAGGTCACATAGATTAACACATCTGATCCAATTATGCCTGAGAGTGTTGATGCATCAAAATATGTCACATTGATGAGAATAGTCCCGGTATAAGGTGTAGGCTCAACGGGATTATCAAGAGATAAGAGGGTAAGATGGCTGGTGACAATGACCGTAATTGAGAAAGTATGATTCTGATAGCCAAACCTACTCACATCAAAGACGACATCGTAGCTCTGTAGAAAGTCAGCTTCAGTGGAGAAGAATACAACTTCATATATCCCTGGAGATGTCATTGTTACTGTGTAGTTCTGATCTCCGAGAACATGACTTTCTGACCAATTGCATACTATTGAGCTATCAGCCCCAGTAATAGGCAGATCATGATCCGTGTCCCACACTGTCAATGAAACAGACTCCTGGAATCCGATTGGAAGGTAGACAACGCTCCGAGAGGTCGACACTGATGTGAACAACTGTCTGACTTCAATGAATAGCGTGATGCTGGCTGTGACGTAGAAGTCCTTCTGCGCGGTGACAATTACTGCATATGTTCCTAGGTCCGTATTCGGAGTTGTTATCGTCAATGTATAGTTCCCAGGTTCACCAGCTGCTGGGACAATTGTGTATGATGAGTCGGTCCAATTACAGAGTATGGTGGCTCCATCAATACCTGCATCACGGGAATCGGCAAAGATGAGCTCAAAGGCTGCATCAGAGCTACGAGGAACTGTCAGTCCTGGTGCATCAGGAGAACTTAGACTTGTTTCTTCTATGACATTGATGACGAATGTTTCTAGGATTGAGTCATAGTAGATATTGCTCCACGTTAGAGTGATGGCATATCGACCGGGAGTGCCTAAGTCAGCTGTGTTCAGAACAACGCTGTATTCTCCTGTTCCCATGTCATTCAAAGGGTTGACTCCACTGGTCCAATTGTAGGTTGCGGAACCACCTGGAAGAAGGTCACCATTATCAGAATCATTAACTCTCACCTGAAGCAACATGTCCTGGCCGTACGTGAGGTTGCTCATCCAAGTGATCTGCGACTGTCGCGGGTATGTTACATACATGTCTGTGGAATGTTGAATCGTAAACACTCTGCCATAGAAACCCACATCATGAATCGGGCCGCCTGAAACAGAATCGTTCGCAAACGCTTGAACAGTCCATTTTCCAACCTCAGCTGTCAAAGCATCAAGATTCACGTCTGTGGTTTCAGCAAACCCTCCAATAACTGTGGCCTCAAGGCGGTCCCATAATGCCCCGGAAGTATCATAGATTGAGAAGCTTACCACTGCACCATTGAAAGCAGAACTGAGTTGCGCCCTGAAGCGCACATTGTCATAGGCACGATAGGTGAAAGTTGAATCCCAAGCAGAGCCAGTCCACATCTGCAGGTTCTGAATCATGTTGGCGGAGTGCCCTTGAAGACGCCAGAATCCATTCTGATATATGCCAGTAACTTCCTCGTACACGGAAACATTCACACTGGTCGAGTCCTGAGTCCAATAGGGAAAGTCAGAGTCGGGGTATCTAGGTTCTGACACCATATCGAATGTGCGAGTCGCTTCTTTTGTCAGATTGAAGAAATATGGATTTGAGTAGCCGTTAGGAACAGCAACGAAATAATAGCTATTCCAGCTGACCTGAGAGTTATTCGAAACTGTGAAGTAATCCCCATAGCTTTGAACTTCAGCTTTATACAATGAGGAGCTATCTAACTTCCGCGCAAAGACAGTCATATCAACAGAGAAAGTCACGCGAATCACATCATTTGGATCAGGATTGACTGGGTTGGGGGTCCAAGTGAAGGTTGAGTTAACGGAGTTTGCAATCCAAGGACTTTGTGGCACCTCAGATGCAGTGCCAATTCCCCATAGCCAGCCACCAATTCCGTCGCTAACGTTCGCAACATCCAATCCGTTCATCTGCAGATTCACTTGCGAAGGCTGAACGCGGGACTTGACGTACACCTTCACATTGTCCATTCGGACTTCGCCATTCAGCTGAGGTCTACATCCAAATGTTCGTGTGGTCCTCATTCCAATCTGCAAGGTGAAATCTGAGGATGTAATCAGTGAGGCATCCCCTTCAATAAGCCCAGTGGAGTACCATGTTGTCTGCGCCAGAACATCACTGAACTGCTTATCCCAAAGATGATTAGCTGGAATATCCGCCGATCCTACTTGAACGTAGAGCTCCCAAAAGCCAACGGGTCCTCCACCCCAGTCGTCATCCACATAATAGTCAAGTGACACTCCTACCCACGTGACCTCCCCGCTATTTGTGGATATACTCTGCTCAGCATAGCAGCGGTCACCAAGATCGTGTCGGTACCAGCTACCGTCCCAATATCCTGATTGTGTAAAGCTGACGTATCCCCCACTAATAGTGTTTGTCAATTGGTTTGTGTAATCCCCAACATCATCGTGGCCTGTGACCCAGTCAGCTGTTGTAGCAAAATCAGGATTTGTTAGCCAAGTTCGATTCTCTTGCAGATCACTGATATAGGTGGAAATTGCTGTCCCTTCCCAGAGAGGACCTAATGGCACAGAAGTTGTATCAGAAGTCGTCGTGTTGGAGGTTTCATAGGTGAGTTCGATATCCGTGAAGCTGTCAGTCCTCGCCCCATATTCTGAAACATTCAGAGGAGACCCAACGCCATCACGAGAAAGCGGTACATCGGATAGGCTGTATGACTGGAGGACTTCATCCTGTTGGACCTCAATAGTCTGTCCTCCTCCAATATCAACAAGACGAGATCTTTCAGTATCTTGTCCTATAATGTTATGACCTCCAAAGGTCGACAGAAGAAGAATCGGCAGTAGCAAGATTGTAAGTGAAAGAGTCCGACGACTGTGCATTCTAACGTCTCCTCCAATAGATGCAGTGTGACCCATACTGCTCCTGAATTGAACTCAGCTGAGGATGTAAGAGAGTCGACTCTCCCACATATTAAACAAATGGGTGAATATTGATTCCAAAAAATCAAAATACCTGCGATTTTTCGAATGGTGCCGTCAGAACCGGCCAGATTCCCTCCGTCTATAAATCAATACTCCGGCTGCTGCAACTATCACTATGGCACTAACGCCAAACACAATGGCTACCGGAAATTCAGGAACGGTAGTCGTAAACTCTTGACTGAACAGGAGCAATTGCGCGCCATTCATTCCCCAATCGGATGCTGTTGCATAGACATCCAAGTCTGTGTCTTCGATAATATCGAAGGCGGGGATGGAAGCACTCCAATTGGTGCCATCTTGTGAGCAAGGGTATTGGCCATAGATTTCTTCATTCATCTCCAGAATGATGCTCACATTCTGCACACCCGAGAGGTCGTCGGTAACAGTTACCCAGACATCGAATCCGGATTGATCTATTGGCAGACTATCAACACCCCAATCTTGAATGACTGGCGATGTTGTGTCAAGTTGCGAATAGAACATGTTCAGGGTGTAATCGCGAGCACGGACCAATTCATTGTAGCATTCCAACCACATCATGTGATTGTAGTAGGATTGAGCCAAGTCAAAGCTCTGCAGAGCCCATTCTTGAGCCTCATATGTTTCTTGCCGTTCGTCATTACTGACATCTTGGGACTTCTCGGCAAAATCATTCCAGACCTCAGCCTCCATCTGATCGAGGTACGTGCCCTGTACCCAGTTTTGGTCGAAGGTTGCAGTGCCATTATGGAAGCTGAAGTAGCCCATTGGACTATGGCTGAAGTCGCCAACGTAGTGCCCGTAATTCCATGTATGTCCTATTCCAATACTATGCATCGTTTCATGAAGTTGAACACTTGAAACGCCATCCTTTGGTGTGATTCCATCAGGACGATAATATCGTTCCCAAGCCTTCCAAATCACCGTCTGGCCCATCCCGCCCAGTCCAGTGAAGGTTCGGTTTTGGTAAATCATCTCCATCTGCTGCTTTATGAAGACAACCCCAAAGACCTGGATGTCATCACTTTCTGTGTCAATGTAGTCTGGTCTCATGTTTGTATAGATATCCCCGAACATCGTTGAGCCATTCACAACGGTAGTCCCATCCTCGTCGTAGGCATTCCTCCAAAAGAGAGCATCCCAAGCTGGATGGTTGTCGATGTTGAGAAAATCTATGCTGACCTCCCATGGGATAAATGGCAGGAGCTCGGAAAGATGATGACGTTGTCTGTCGGCATCAGTGACCCAAGCTAGGCTCTGGACTGGTATGCCCGTAGCGACATCCAAACAGAATACCAATCCAACTAATCTGCCCGAATCAACGTAGGCAGATGGACTATTTTGCTGTGGAATGAATAGGAATGCTACAGGGTCATACAGATAATCATGCAGGTATACATTGAGGTCATGCACTCCCCCAGGTGTTCCCAAGTCCACTGAAGCCGCTTTGTCCTCAAGATCCATGGTGCAGTGCTCAGGTTGATCATCATAGGGGGGAGAACCCCACCAGATGCGTGCCCATCTTAGGTACCATTGATCTGCACTCGCATCTAGGACGAATAAGTTGTGGCGGCCGCCAAAGCCTGCATATTGTAGCTTTACATCAGGATTCAGCTCATTGTCCCATTCCAGACGAAACCAATTCTGTGATTCGCCCGAATCGGAATCAACGGGATTGTAATCGTACCAGTGCTCAAATGAATGGTCAGCGCTATCGAAGTCGCTGAAATTGAAAATGTAGAGAATGTACCCAAGATTCGGAGGAGTAACAGCTGGATTCTCATTGAGCCAATCTTCTACCGCCTCACCATCGATAACTCTTCCAGCTCTGGGAGTGAATATCGTTTGTGGCTCGTCTGGATTGTTCTCTTGATATTCCAAGGCAGCCTCGTCTAGCTGCGACCCTGTTTCAGGACCATCTATTGAGTTCTCAATCATGTATTGAGTTAAATCATCAGTCCAAGTTTCTCCTGCATGCGTAACACTGTAATCAATTTGATAGCTGATATCCACAGCAGGAGTCGAATGATTGCTCGACACCGGGAGCCCGCCTATCAGGGTGGCTTCTTCAATGAGGGAAGCTTCGTAATTCACCAGCACAATTTCAATGGACCAAGCTCGGTTTATGGTGTCTCTGTGATCGTAGGTCTGGCTAATTTGAAATGATGATTCAACTGGCATAGCTTGCGTAGAGGATACAGACTGTATAATCATTAGACATAGAAGAATGGGAAACAGGCGGGTGGGGACACGCATGATGACGACGAGGTCTGAAATCATATTAACTCAATGGTCGCTGTATTCAAATTATGACACCGTACTCCCTGATGAATGGCGCCATTCATACCTTCGTAGCACCTCATATCATATATGACAAATTCATATATATTACTGAGATGATATGTTGAACTCAGTGCGTCGGCCTTCGGTACTCCGAAAGAGTTCAACGACTTTCATGCCTGCTGGCATACAGACTCCACACACACGACCCAAATTGCAAAGACTCGGCCGACGCCTACTAATATAGATCTCAGAGCCTATTATGGGGGGAGGAAGCTGATATTTGTAGATGAGTAAAGAGCTCGATTCGTAGATTCGGTCCTTCGCTACTCTTAAATCACCGTCAGATTCCCCTTCGCGAGCCCGGAGAGCTTCTGATGATATTGAAGAGCAAACCAACAATCAAAGAAATGCTTGAAATTGAGTCAGTAGCGATAATTGGCGTTTCTCCATCAATGGGATACTACTGGGCGCATTCAATGCTGCAATGGCAGCATGATCTCAGAGTGTGGCTAGTTTCAAGAAGAGAAGGGACAGTTCTGGGGCAGAGGATGTATCAGAGTGTAGAGGATATACCAGAGAGGATAGACTATGCCATTATTAGAGTCCCCTATCAAGCTGTACCGGAAGTATTGAAACAGGCGTCAGAAAAAGGAGCAAAGGGCGCAACGATATTCACAAGTGGGTTTTCCGAGCTTGGAACCGAAGAAGGGTTGCGTCGTGAGCAAGAACTCAAGCAAGTAATCGACGAGTTGCCAACCCGGGTTTTTGGACCAAATTGCATGGGTCTGATGTATCCGAAGATTGGATTCAGTTTCATGCCAACTGTCATGCAGAGGATCGGAAATGTAGGATTCATCTCCCAATCGGGGGGTGTGGCTATCAGTACGTATACCGCAGGCGTTGAATCCGGTGTGGGCTTTAGCAAGGTGTTCTCATTTGGCAATGGAGTTGATGTCGCTCCGACCGAGTTGCTTGAGTATTTCCAGACAGATGATGAAACAAGTGCTGTTGGTGCTTATATTGAAGGAACTAGTCAGGGGAAGGAGTTCCTGAAAGCCCTAAGAAACCTCGCTGAGATGAAACCGGTAGTTGTACTCAAGGGAGGAAGATCTCAGGAAGGATCAAGGGTAGTATCCTCGCACACCGGAGCTTTGGCAGGAAGCAGGCATGTATGGGATGCGGCCTTTCGACAAGCCAATGTTCCCACCGTTAGGACTCTTGAGGACTTGATAGCCACTCTTAGCGTGTTCTCACTGAGTCCGAAGCCGGAATCACATAATGTCGGCATCATCGCAATTAGCGGAGGAACCAGTGTCGTATACACAGACCTCTGTATCGAAAGCGGATTGAAGGTTCCAAGGACCTCCAAAGAAATCTTAGAGAAACTGGATCCAATGA
The DNA here is from genome assembly GCA_048882485.1 of Candidatus Thorarchaeota archaeon. Lineage (GTDB taxonomy): Archaea > Asgardarchaeota > Thorarchaeia > Thorarchaeales > Thorarchaeaceae > SMTZ1-83. Next base: position 180,203 of record JBHLRP010000001.1, on the reverse strand, counting down.
TAAAGGATGTAGGAACTTCTTTGGGCAATCCCATCGATCTTGCTGCTGATTACTACGACTTGGAGAATATTGGTGAGATTATAAAGACTGTTGGAGAAGAGAAGAGATTTGATTCAATAATACTCGAGGCTGATCCTCATCATATTCACCAGGTGGGTACTATAATGGGATTACAAGATGCGACCGAGTTCTTCTGGAAAATCATGTCTGAGTCTGGTCGACATATTGTAGATAGTCAAAACAAGCCAGTTCTTGTTGCAATACCAGAGGTGGCTTATGCAGAGGCTCGCATGAAGTGCTGGAATGTCTTTGTTGAAGAGGGACTCCCCGTTTTCAGAAATATGAGCGAGGCGGTAGGAGCTTTATCGAAGACTTGCCAGTACTATGAAACACGAGATAGAAGAAGCAGAGCCTAGTCGTTTCTAAGTTCCGCCGCGAACAATCCAAGAAGCGAGCTCGGAATCCATAGCATTCTCTTGAAGCATAGCATTTCGATATGTGGGATTCTCCAGCTGAAGCCACACATGTCGCAAGTCATAATCAAATCCGACAATCTTGAAGGCGGTTTCTATTCCGTATGGCCGAAATGCCACAAATACCAGTGTCATTGTAGCTCCTACAAATGTGAAGAAGAGAGCCGTCCAAACAGTGAGTGGTCGACCATGGCTAAGATCATTTCCTATCAACATTACTGCAAAGACGAGCATGCAGACAGCTAATGCTGCATAGAAAGTGGAAGCTGCTCTCAGCCTCATGATGCCCCCATCCTCAAGATCGTGGTCCTCACAAACGTATACATGAAAGGTCTTGATATCAGGAACAGGAGTCCCAACTAGTTTTCGATCATAGTGAGCCATTGCACCACGAGAAAGGAACTTTGTGTTATTATGAGTGGTGACTACTTTGGTGACTCCATTCGTTTCAGAGCCACAGACAGGACACATCTTGGGGAATCTGACTCGAGAGATTCGTACCCTAACAAGTGGATCCTTGAAGGTTTCTCTTCTTGCCATTTTGCAGCACCCAAGGGATTTGTCATTAATTCCGCTCTCAATTTAGTCTGCCGGAAAGGGTAAGTCAAAGATAAAGGAAGGGCATATGGTCACACCGTGACCATAGATTTGGGCAGTAGTTCTCAGAAATAGTATATCGCGTGACCAGCCATACTATATTCTGAACAACAATGGCGTTTACAAAATACAATAGGAATGAAACAAAGAAGAAGAGAATGACTAAAGCAAAGCTCCTATCAACTAAGGCTCTAGCCCGTGTCTACTTCGTGAGGTAATCACATGCAGGCCGCTTTTGAAAATGAGCTCTCTGCATTTGGAGGCCTTCTCGCGAGAGCTCGAGTCAAGAGCAACCTCAATCTGTTTCTTGCATATGTGCTTGCGTTGGAAGCGACGTGAACACTTTACATCCCCTTTCTTCCAGTATGAGAACGTGCCAATCTGAAAATAAATCGCCTAAAGCTGCGAGACGTATCACCCCAATTTCTATGAGCAATCGAATTCACTCGCCTGATGTTTAGCTCAAAGCCAGCTTCGGCGAAAGCCATCTTGATTTGGTTCATATCAACTGAGTTTGCAGTCAGACCGCAATCAAGGGCACTGAGAACATCAAATCCATAGGATGTCATCCAGATTGAATGAAGGAAAGCAATACCGCGAAGTGTCTGCACTTCCAACTCCTCAAGTTCGGCCACTCTCTGTTTTGCAATGGAAGGGATTAAGCGTGATGCTCGAGTGTCCTTCATCCTCAGTACATTAAGGAATAGAGTAGGGCCGCCTCTTTCTATTTGATCAGCTAGAAGTTCAACCACTCGGTCATAGATGCGTTCTTTCGAAGACTCATAATCTTCTTCCTCAGACACATCAACAAGAATCTTCATAGGGTTCACATCCAAGCCTGAGAGTTCTGGCATGCCAAGGGATTCTAGTAGACCCTTCTGTGCGTCAAACCAATTAACCTCTGATATCTTTGATAGGACTGATTTCATGCGTTGAAATACTAGAGGCCAACCTATGGTTTTCACTAACTTGTCATAATCATTCCAAATGACTACGGGTGCAGCAGTCCAAGCTGTCCTATCTGTGCGGACCGAGTGAAACTGCGCCATGATCATCTCCGGTGTGAGTATATGCTTTAGAATGCTGTCTGCGGTCAACACCACACTGGAATCTGCGCGCAGAAGTCTGCATGTGAACACAGGAGTTACGTCTAGGGTTCTTAGCCTATTCTCAGTAAGTTCAATCTCAGTAAGATTCGGACAAGAGTGCAGGGGCCAAAGATCCAACGCTGAGAGTCTATTGTCCTGCAGACGAAGAACTTGAAGAGATTTCTTGTCCATCAAGGGAGCCAAATCTATTGCCTCAAGGAAATTGTGAGATAGGTCCAATCTTTCTAGCTGGTCACAATCCTGCAAAGGGGTGAGGTCGATTTCACTTGCGGCCCTCATTGAAAGCTCTATTCGTGAAGCATCACTCCTGAATTTCCTTTCCTCCTGGCGTCCGTGCGGACTGAAATAACGAATTATGAACTCACTCATTCATATCCGGACCTTTGACAGCGTTGATGAGTTGTCTGATAAATGCGATTCCCTCAAAGAGATTTATGTCCCGATAAATGCCACCACTAGCTCTCTTTGGGGCTATTAGTATGGCCATGACTGGCATGCAATGATTGAATGGTCAGAAATTTGCTGAAACCGCTCATTACTTGACTGGTACTGTATAGGAAATCCTTGGTGATTTTCTAGATGGCTGATCATTCAAGGAGTTCACCGAGAGCTGGCGGAGGCAGCTTCCTTTCGCCTGCAATCAAGTAACCACGATCAATTGCTTCTAGTGTCAGACTATGGGCTTCATGTTCACCATACCCCAGCATAACTAGAGCTTTGATTATTGCTTCAGGTGTCACTCCATAATCAATGCTTAGGGAGGCCATCGCTTCTGATACTGGCTTTAGATGACCGGGAAGATTCTTCTTCACCCCTACATAGCGAAGCATGAGAACTCCATCGAAGTAGCCCTCGAAGATGGGGTCAAATATCCTAGCAAAGGATTCAGAAAGCTCCGGGGTATGGAACATCGCCCTCAAAGTGTCGTCCTCGTGATCATAGAAACCTCCTACCTCGCGCCCAAACGCCTCCAATTGCTCTTTCTGTTTCACCGAGGACCCCTCAAGTGTTATGATGGCACAAATTAGCACCTCAGTCTGAACGGCAGTGATGACTTCCGTGATGGGTATAGCAGTCCAGATTGGTTCATCCCAAGAGAACTCGGCTCTGAATTGCGAAATCGCGGCTATAAATGAACTGAGCATTGATTCCTCAAAGGCACCCTTGAATATCCGAGAATAGACGGGTAAGCCCACCTTTCGATGGATTATTAGAAGCCCTATCAAGTTGCGAGCATCCTCAAGCCGTCCTTTGAATGCTAGGAGCTCCAGATTCTTCTGAGTGGTTATTGCATGAAAGTATCTCCGACTCAGCATCGTCACAGAAATCACACAAAGCAGTGCCAGTGCGCCTAGCAAACCAGCTTGAAGGTTTTGAACCAGGACTGTTTCAGGATTCGCATAAGAGCTAAGTACGATTTCATTTTGAACAGTTTCGTAACTGTCCTTGAGAATCGTAATGCGAAGCACATACAATCCTGGAAAGGGCATTGTAATGTTTGCAGTGTAAACACCGAATGCTTCCACAAATGAGCCTGAAGGATTCGGCTCAGGCCTACCTACATCTACATTCTCGATTACATAGCTCACCGTTGCACCTATGAGGGCTTCACCTGTGTCAGCTGCAATTGGCGCAATCCTAATCGTAAGGTCTGAACCGGCTTTTCTGGAGTAAGTTGATTCTATTGGGTAAAGAGAAGAGAGCATAATTGGAATTTTGACAGTTGATAAGTCGAAGCTAAATTCCTGCTCTTGGTAACCAGGCTTTGTTAGCCAGAAGGTCGCAGTATAATTGCCATATGAGGGAGTCAAAGTGAAATTGTACCAGCCATTGCCAGCTCTTGTAAACCTGTAGAAAGGACGAATTGAAACAGATGGTGTGAGTGTAGCACCCAAAACCCCGCTCTCTAGAGTTGAATTATAATGTAGGGCAAATTGATAGGTTCTAGTATCATAGTAGGATGGTACAAGCCCGTAACTCGAGATGGAGGTTGGGACTTCGATGACATTAAAGATGAATGACGTGTCGGTAAAAGCGTAGCCAAATTGCTGGAATCTCGCATAGATTGCAAAGGAGCCGAGTGATGGCACTCTGATTGAGAATTGGTAATAGCCACCACCGATGTCTACCCATTCTATCGTAGCAACTGGATTGAATGTGATATTCACAGAGGCGCCATCAATTCCTGTTGACTCCAGGTCTGAATAGAAGAGCGTGCAAGTGTAGGTCTGGTTATAGTACAGATCACTAGGCAGTTCGTCACCTGAAACATCAAGATTAGTGGATATAGCTCCGACAATTATATAGAATGATGTGGCTGCCGTTGCATGGTCTTCTTTTAGTCCAGTTACAGTTATGAAATATGTTCCACCGAGGTTTCCAGTGAATGTAATCGTGTAATTGCCGGGTTCGCCTGGCATCTCAACTGTATCATTGTATTCTATTCCTGATGCTGGTCCACTCCAGGTAGCAACAAACACATCTGCATTCTCAATTCCTGTGCCATCGAGAAACATGTATCTAAATTTGGCCTCATATGTGCTGCCTGGACTTATCTCAGCGTAGTAGGTACCAAGAGTCGTCATGACAGTCAGCGTCATGACTTGAATATCGATTGTGCAGTTTACGGCCTCATAGTAGGGAATTGTCGCATTAATTGCTATAACCCAAAGTCCGACTCCAATTTCTGAAGTGTTGAAATCCGCCTCCCACCATCCTTTTGCAAGGTTGGGACTAAAGAATGCTGGACCTGTAGACCAATTGCCAACAACTACAGAGTCTCCATTCAATATCGGCTCTCCTGTCTGCTGGTCATGAATGTAAACTGCAGCAGTAAAGCTCTCACCTAGATTGCGTTCAATATTTGGAGTATGAGCAAACATGGTCAATCCATGATAGACCTCGAAATGAACGTGCCCAAATGCAATTGCACTACCATTCTCCCAGAAGGCAGTTGCCATCCATTCGCCGATTGAGGCGTTATATGAACCGAACGTGAAGCTTTCGCTAGTAAGGATGTATCCAGTTGCATTATTCATGAATGCGCTTGCCCAAAACTCGTTGGATGGAAGTAATATCTCAGATTGAAGATTCATGACAGAAGGAGGATAATCTGAAACCGTGCCAATTACTACCTGGCATCGGATTCTGTCACCAGTTCGAAAGACTGTTTCATCCACCCATCCAGATCCCAGAGAATTGAATTTCTGAGTTCTGATCTCTTTCGCGTAGTTTGGCGCTTGCATCTGTATTTTCCACCAGCCAACAGAATCAATAGCTCCTGCTGGCACTTCGAAGTATCCAGCCCCTACAGTTAATGTATCAGAATCATCATCGCCAAATGGATCTGTAATCGTAATATTCTCCCATGAATCAGGATGATAGACAAAAAGGCCAAGATCCTCAGCTTCAGGATATGATCCCACAAAAGTGAACATGGTGATATTAGGACTTGCATCATGCTCAACCGAGTATGATACACCCTCAGAACCTAAGCTAGGGGATGCAAATGAGAGCAGATATCTCTTCATTTTACTGACTTTGGCGGATATATCAAAAGACACAGAGGAATTGGAAGAGAAAGCAATAGGAATAGCAGATTCATTCCATGACTGGTAATTAAGCAATGCAGAGCCTGTTCCCAAAGCTCCGGTTATACTCACTCCTCCAGTTTGAGGAGTACTTACAGACAAGTCCACACTTTCGCAGGAAGGCCGAGTCGCTCCAATAAAAGAGATATCATCAGCTAACACTGTTACGAACATACCATTTGTGGAATCACCATCCAAGTCGCTGTCAGTTTCCGGAATCTCCACATATGAACCCGCAGTTGTGACTTCCATGACCAAGCGCGCTTCAAACGAAGACGGCGCACCAGTCAGGTTCACCGGAATCATCCCTGTACTATACCAAGTCTGCCTCTGGGATATGTTTACGAGATCTTGTGACCAATTCCACAGAACAAGTGGTCCATCCCTAATCTCAAAGCGAAGCTCAAAAATGCCTTCGAAATGAGTTCCAATTGGACCACTCTGGTAAAGATAATTGAACTCGAACTCAAATTGCTCATTCAGCATGCTATTGTTCACATTCTGATACCAGTAAATTCTGGTTCCATCATAATGCCTGTAGGCTGTAGAAGCTGTGACATAGTAGCCCTCGTTTTCAAGTGCTATGTGCCCTGAAGCATCATACGTAGCCCGCTGTCTTCCTGGAAAAGAAACAGCCTCGCGTCGAGCTAACCATCCCGCTGCATAGTATGTTCCATCTGTTCCCAAAGGCCAATCCTCATTCACTCCAGGCAGTCCAGAATCAAAGCTCCCATTCAAAACATACAGTCTTCTTAGATTCAATACATTAACCGACAGTTGTTCAGCTCTCCATCCATCCGGTACAGAAAAGGTGTCATGGCTAAACAAATAGCTGCCAGAGGTGTCTAGATCGATTGTTCCTGCAGAGTCAGACAAGTCATTCTCAAATGTGTAATAATTCGAAAGGCCGGGCTCTTCTCCCGACAGCCTTTGTATGTAGTCGCCTCTAATGTCATCAATAGATCGAGCAGTTGTGAAATATCTGAAGTCATCAATATGCCCATCTATACTATCAGTCTTCATCTCTGAGTTCATTATGGCGTTTCGGGTATGCAGACCAGCCACTGATCCCGTCCAAGCATAGGTCGATGCATCCTCCTGCGGAATTGTTGACTCGTCACCCCAGTAGAATCCAATGAAATTTGTCGATTCATCCCATACTATTGCAAAGAAATACCAGTGACTTTCCAGCCAGTCTGATTTGACACCAAAGAATGTATTATCACTCCCCCAATCAAGCACTAGGCTTCCACCAGACCAGCGTGTTTCAAAGTTGTTGTTTTGACCCCAGAATCGCCCATGCGGAGCATCCCTGTCCCATTTGCCCCACCATGATAGCGTCCCAGCGGTGGAGCCAAAATCTGCATATCCCCCTGAACCAACCAAAAAGAAACCTCCGTCATAGCAATCTGCTGAATAATAATTCTCGGGAGCTCCGGCAGGGAGTAGGATTTCTGATTGAGGATTTGCAGCAACATCTGTTCTGAGCGACTGTGCCTGCGTGTAGCCATGAGTGGTTCCTGTATGATGAATGGAAACGGGATTTAGAACTCCTGATTGTAAAGCCATGTCAGATGGAAGATTTGCTTTTTCCAGTTCATAATTGGAACTGAGATTCGATGCATAATTGTCACGTGAAAATGACAAATGACAGGGCGGACTCAAGAATAGCATACAGACTAGCGTAAATGCCACTACGGGAATAGCTACTCTACTGCATTGAGGCACCCTTTCGCCTCCGAATCGACCAACATACACTATACTCTAACAGGCTTACCGTTGGAGCTCCTCAATTAGTGGCACCCTGGCTAGAGACGGCGTATCTTTCGGCCTACATACTTCGCTTCTTAGGTATTTCAGCAAATGCTGTTTAAAGCAGTGGACCATTCGCGGTTGGTTTTACCAGTTGGCAGAAGGTGACAGTTCTAATGCCCGGTTCATTTTTATCCAAACTCACTTCAAGCCTTCATGAGTCACTGATGGAGATCTGGGTGCTAATTATCATTCTGGAGTTCATCTTTGCGAGCTTTATGGTTTGGATCGCGTGGTCGTCAGCTATTGGCGCCCCATGGGTTCCAACACCAAGGAAGAAGGCACGGATAATGCTTGAGCTAGCAGAAGTTGGTCCGCAGGACATAGTCTATGACATTGGCTCCGGAGATGGACGCATCGTCACTATGGCTGCAAAGGAGTTTGGTGCGAAATCAGTGGGAATTGAGATGGATCCGCTGAGAGTGCTATGGTCACGAATCTCAATTAGACGGCAAGGTCTTGCACCTACGTCCAAAATCCTCAGAGAGAATTTCTTCAAATCGAATATTGAAGATGCCACTGTGGTCACTGTTTACCAGGGAGTTGAGGTAAACAAGAAACTGAAAGAAAAATTCTCAAGAGAACTCAAACCGGGTACTCGAGTGGTCTCCTATCGGTTCCGATTCAAAGGATGGACTCCTGTTAGGACAAACGATGAAACCTCATCCTTTCTGTATATCGTTTGAGGTGCCACAGACTAAATCAGTCCTACTTCCTCATTGAATTCTACTATGAGTTCATCTATTCTTGGCGTCGTCTGTTGGACACGCTCCCAGTATTCGGGATAATCAAACCATTGGGCATTCAGCTCGTCCAAGTCAAACATCTGTTGCTCAATCCAAGTGAAATACTTGAGATGATGGACACGCTTTCTCTCATAATGACCCAGCTCAATCATGGCATCAGTCTTTTGCGCCATGAGATGGCGGTGATAGTCCCGAATCGCGTCTTCACGAGTATATTCACCATGTTCAGCCCGTGCCTCCTCAAGCCTTGATTGATACATATCGATGGAATCAGTGAAGACTGTAAGGACAATATCTCTGCTTGTCAATTCATAGAACTTGGCATACTTGATAGCCATTAGCAAATTTGCCACACTAGAGATACCAAGGAGATCAAGCTGGTTGACAAGGGTTTCAGATATTCCGATATCCTTGATGAGATACTCGCGTCCAGCAGGCTCATTGAAGAAACGTATTAGATTCATTGGATCGTTGTCATCAATTGCGATTATCATGTCAGTATTGCGCAAATTGTGAATCCATGGGACGTGCTTGTCACCAATCCCTTCGATTCTATGAGCCCCATAACCGTTAATCCAAAGTGTCGGACATTGAACTGCCTCGCCAGCGGCAACCTTTGAGGTTGGGTACTGCTGTTTCATCAAGTCACCGCTAGCTATGGTACCAGCGGAGCCGGTTGTAAGGCAGAGACCATGATAGCGGCCTTTACCAAGCTCCTTGTCAAGAACCTCTTTGAACATGTTACCTGTAACCTCATAGTGCCAGAGATAATTGCCAAACTCAGAGAACTGGTTGAAGATGAAAACATCATTCCTTGTCCTCCGAAGCTCCCAGACCTTGTCGTAGATTTCTTTCACATTACTCTCTGAGCCCGGTGTCTTGATGACCTCACCCGCAACACTAGCCAGCCAATCAAATCGCTCTTGTGACATCTCCTCAGGTAGTATTGCCACGCTCTCACACGCAAGAAGAGAAGAATCGTAGGCACCGCCTCTGCAGTAATTGCCCGTGGAAGGCCATACAGCTTTGTGTTTTGTTGGATCGAACTGTCCTGTCACAAGTGGGGGAACAAGACAGCCGAATGCCGCCCCAACTTTGTGAGCGCCTGTTGGAAACCACTTGCCTATTGGAGCGATGATTCGAGCCTCAACTCCAGTCAGTTTGGGTGGGATCTCCAAGTAATTTGTGATTAATTGAAAGAGACCTCCCTTCTCCGTGGGCTCGTTCTTCCAAGTAATTCTGAACAAGTTTTGAGGAACCACATCCCAGAGTTCAATATCTTTCAGCTCCTTCTTGATTCTTTCAGGAGTCTTGGAAGGGTTTTTCATTTGCTCAAAGGTTGGTATAACGATATTCCGTTCCCTACAGCGTTCGATGGTTCGCTTCAGTTGCTCTTCATTCTTGGTGAGATCAATCATCTTAATGGCCTCATCTTGACGTTTACATAGCGAGCCGAGGCTGTGCAAAAGCCTTTCGGAATCGAATCATTTTCGTTTGCCAGAGGAACACATTAAAAACAGCTGAAGCACCCAACTATCGATAACTCAAACAAGATGAACAGGGATCATTTGAGTTTCATAATGATGTCCCCCTACAATGAGCAACACTTGGGGCGCTAATGATTGAGTATTGATATTGAATTGAGAGAAGGTAGAAACATTGGGAAAGCGCGTTTACAAATTTGGTGCTGGGAAAGCTGATGGTAAAGCCGACATGAAAAATTCGCTTGGTGGTAAGGGTGCATCCCTTGCTGGAGCCACACTACTAGGCTTGCCAGTGCCGCCCGGTTTCACTATTGCTACTGATGTCTGCAATGAGTACCTTTCAACTGGTGGCCTGTCGGATTCAGTGAAAGAGGAATCAAAAGAAGCACTCGCTTGGGTAGAGAAGATTCTGGGAAAGAAATTCGGTGATCCGGACAATCCACTACTTGTTTCATGTCGCTCAGGTGCGAGGCAATCAATGCCAGGAATGATGGACACAGTCCTCAATGTAGGCCTCACGACAAAGACACTCCCAGGTCTAATCAAAGCGTCAGGCGATGAGAGATTCGCCTATGACTCCTATCGTCGACTCATCATGATGTATGCTGATGTCGTAATGGAGAAGGCTGAAGGGGTTGAGCCCCAAGAAGGGCAAGGAATTAGACAGCAGCTTGAATGGATTATGAATAAGAAGAAGCGAGAAGCCGGTCGGATAAGTGATACAGATCTCACGGTTGAGGATCTAAAGGACTTGATTAGGGAGTTTAAAGAAAGAGTGAAACATACCCTTGGGAGAGAGTTTCCAGATGACCCATATGAACAGCTCTGGGGAGCTGTAGGTGGAGTGTTCAAGAGCTGGTGGGGAAATCGTGCCGTTGCGTATAGAAGAATAGAAGGCATACCTGATGAGTGGGGCACTGCATGCACCGTCCAGAGCATGGTGTTTGGCAACCTTGGGGAAGATTCAGCTACTGGTGTAGCATTCACAAGAGATCCTGCTACAGGTGAAGACAAGTTCTATGGTGAGTGTCTGTTCAACGCGCAAGGAGAGGATGTCGTAGCAGGAATCCGAACTCCCAATCCAATGAATGACGAAAGCAAGAATGATCAGAACAAGGACCTGCCGACGCTACAGGCAGAAATGCCTGAATTATACGAGGAGCTTGTTAGCATTAGACAGACTCTTGAAGATGATTCGAGGGACATGCTAGACCTCGAATTCACAATTGAGCAAGGTCGATTATTCCTAGTCCAGCATAGAGTTGGGAAGAGAACAGCGACTGCGGCCTTAAACATTGCCATGGACATGTTGGAAGAGGGAATGATTAACAAACCAACCGCTGTCATGCGGATTACTCCCGAACAGCTGAGTCAGCTTCTATATCCAATTCTTGATCCGGAGGAAGAGAAGAAGAAGACTCCAATTGCACAGGGACTTCCCGCAGGTCCTGGAGGAGCAGTTGGGCAAATTGTCTTTACCCAAGAGGATGCAGTGGAATGGGCTAATCAGGGCAAAAGTGTCATCCTTGTAAGAGAAGAAACAAGCCCTGAAGATATTGAAGGAATGCGCGCAGCCATCGGGGTCCTTACTGGACGGGGAGGCATGACAAGTCACGCGGCACTGGTCACGCGGGGCTGGGGTAAGACATGCATAGTGGGAGCTTCTGCTCTTGAGATAGATCCCTTTGATAAGAGCATGACTGTCAATGGAAAAATCTACCAGCAGGGAGATGTCATGACCTTGAATGGTACAAGGGGATTCATCTATGAGGGCGAACTACCCATGATGGATTCGAGCAAGAATCCACGTCTACAGGAATTCATGGATATGGTGGATGGGTTCAGGCAGATGGGTGTAAGAGCAAACGCAGACAATCCTGAAGATGCTAGAATAGCACTGGAGTTTGGTGCTGAAGGAATAGGCCTTTTGAGGAGCGAGCACATGTTCTACGGGGAAGGTTCAGACGAGCCGCTCTTCCTCCTTAGAAAAATGATCATCAGCAAAACCAATGCCGAAAGAAGAGCCGCTCTCACAGAGTTATCACCATACGTAAAGCGTGACATTAAAGCAACTTTAGAGGTCATGGACGGATTGCCGGTAACAATTCGCCTGCTAGACCCACCGCTGCACGAATTTGTGCCACAGAGTAGGATTGGTCAAGAGAGACTTGCTCATGCGTTAGGGATTGCTATGGAGGATGTACGCACTCGAGGGGATTCCCTTCATGAAGCTAATCCCATGATGGGTTTGAGGGGCGTGCGCCTAGGAATCATATACCCTGAAGTATATGAAATGCAGGTGCGTGCTATATTCGATGCCGCTGCAGAGCTGATAAGAGAAGGCAAGAAAGTCAAGCTGGAACTCATGATACCTGTCACCATTGGAGCTGCTGAACTCAAGTACATGAGGATGCGAGTCGATGACCTCTACAAGAAGTTCAAAGAAGAAACAGGCCTTGAGATTGATTTCCTCTACGGCACTATGATCGAAATTCCTCGTGCCTGCATGAGAGCTGGTGATATGGCCCAGAGCGCCGAGTTCTTCTCATTTGGCACGAATGACCTGTCGCAGATGGGCTTTGGATTCAGTCGCGATGACATCGGCACATTTCTCCCTACTTATCTCGAGGATCATATTCTAAGGAATGATCCCTTCCAAAGCATCGACAAGCGAGGCATTGGTCAGCTGATGGAGATTGCCATTGATAGGGGAAGACAGACAAGACCAGGAATGAAGATTGGAGTCTGTGGTGAACATGGTGGAGACCCACGCTCAGTCGAGTTCTTCTACAAGATTGGATTAGACTATGTGTCTTGTTCTCCTTACAGGTTGCCACTTGCAAGACTTGCTGCCGCACAAGCCGCCATTAAGAAGAGCCGCGGAGAGCTTTAGTGGGGTTAAGGACGGAGTTCTGTCAGTACAAATGACAGGCTACAACCCTTCCATTTCCAACAGATTTCAACTCGGGTTCTTCCTTGGGGCACCTATCAAAGGCCTTTGGGCACCGAGGATGAAAACGGCATCCTGAAGGTGGATCTATTGGACTCGGGATCTCACCCTTCGGAATTGGAGCTGCTTTCTGAGCCTTTGGATCAGGAATAGGTATTGCACTCATTAGTCCTTGACTGTACGGATGAAGCGGGTCCTCATAGATTTGGTCTTTATCAGCAATCTCGATTAGTTTGCCAAGGTACATAATTGCGATATAATCGCAGACATATCGCGAAGTAGCCAAGTCATGGGAGATGAACAGATACGTTAGATTCAGCTCTCTCTTGAGATCCATCATCAGTTCAAGAATCTGGGCCTTGATTGAAACATCTACCATGGCTACTGGCTCATCGGTCACGATGAACTCGGGGTTGAGAATTATCGCTCTCCCAAATACTACTCTTTGTTTCTGACCCCCACTAAGCTGATGGGGCAGCCTGTCGTAAAACGAATCAGCAGGGGAAAGCCCGACTCTTTCCAGAACTTCACGAGACCTGAATGCTTGTTCATCCCTGTTTCCTATCCGTTGCAGTCTGAGAGCATCACCTATTGCCTCTCCAATTGAAAGCCGCGGATTGAGTGATGATGTAGGATCTTGGAAGGTAAATTGAAATCGTCTCTTCATTAACATAAGCTCTTTGCCTTTCAGGTGTGCGATATCCTTCCCATCAAACAAAATCTGACCTTCAGTTGGCTCAATGAGTCTTACACAGAGTCTACCCATGGTGGTCTTACCTGAGCCGCTCTCCCCTGCAAGGCCAAGAACTTCACCTTTCTTCACATAGAAGGAAATGTCATCCACAGCTCTTACATAGGTCTGCTCTTTTGATATGATCTGATCTATGAAGCTTTTCTGAACAGGGAAGTACTTCTTAACATTCTTCACTTCGACAAGCTTCAAGATTTATTCCTCCTCATATAGCCAACATGCTACTTTTCCCCCACTCTTACTATCCATCAGAGTTGGTTGCGTAGTTCTGCAAATGTCCATTGCATGAGAACACCTTGGATTATACATGCAACCGGGAATGAAGTCCATAAGATCTGGTGGAGCACCAGGAATCCAGGTGATCTTCTTCTCTGGCTTTGATACATCAGGAACAGCCGCAAGCAGAGCTTTAGTGTAGGGGTGTTGCGGGTTTCCAAATAGCGCCTCAGTTGTTGCATGCTCCATAATCCGGCCAGCATAGATGATAGCAATATCATCTGCAGTCTGTGCCAACACGCCTAGATTGTGTGTGATCAAGATCATTGTTAGATTGAACTTTTCCTTGAGCTCAGCCATTTGCTCCAGGATTTGCGCCTCAACAATGACATCAAGAGATGTTGTTGGCTCATCAGATATTAGTAGTCTAGGACGTAGGGCCAATCCCAATCCTATCATTACCCTCTGGCGCATCCCGCCGCTAAACTGATGTGGATAGTCAGTCACTCGTTCAGCCAAAATGCCCAAGCTGTCAAGAATCTCCTTCGCTCTGTCGAGTGCGGCTTCATCCTCAATTTCATCGTCATGGGCCTTCATAATCTGGATGAAGTGGTCACCAATATTGAGCATCGGATTGAGTGATGTCATCGGATCTTGGAAAATATAAGCAATCATGCGCCCTCGAAGAGCACGCATTTGATCTTCGTCTAGATCCATTAGATTGACTTCACCCTTGGGAATATCCGAGGTCTTTGCAGGAACTGTTTCATCAAGATTCAGGTGAATTTTACCTTCGATGATTTTTCCTGGATACGGTACTAACCTCATGATTGCACGTCCGAGCGTGCTCTTCCCGCATCCACTCTCGCCCGCTAGCCCAAGTGTCTTGTTCTCTTCCAGTGTGATGAACGCCTTGTCCAATGCACGTGCTGTTCCTCGCCTTGTGGTATACTCCACAACCAGATTTTCAATTCTGAGAACGTCAGTCAAATACATCACTCCTGAAGCTTAGGCGTTAGTATCTCATTCAAGCCATCTCCGGCGAGTGTAAAGCCTAGAGCAAGAATAACAACCATTAGTCCAGGGAAGCTGCTAACCCACCAGGCACCTACAATCATCTGATTGCGGCCATTTGTTAAGTCCCACCCCCAATCTGCAATGTCGACAGGGAGTCCTAGGCCTACGAAAGTCAATCCCGCTGCTGTCAGGACAGCATCTGCAAAATTGATAGACATCACGACCACAGCTGAAGGGAGGACATTCGGGAGGATGTACCGGAACATGATGTCTCGTTCTTTAGCTCCCATTACAACTGCAGCCTCAACATAAGGCAGCTCTCTAACTGTCAACACCTGACTTCGGACCACTCTAAAATAGGATGGAACATATACGACGGAAATAGAGATTGCCATGTTAAATGCACCAGGGCCCAGCATGGCAGCAATAGCGATTGCAAGGACAAGTCCTGGGAATGCAAAGATGCTATCCATAACCAATGAAATAATGCGATCTGTAAGTCCTCCCCTAAATGACGCCAAAAGACCCACAGGCACTCCGATTGTGAAACAGACTGCCACTGAGATTCCAGCTACTTGGAGCATGGTAGCACCTCCAGCAATCACTCTACTCAACAAATCCTGTCCGAGGTCAGTCGTGCCGAGAGGGAACCCTGATGAGGGAGGGGCAAGAATAGGGCCAACATTGATTGAGAAGGGGAGATATGGAGTGATGAACGGCGCAATGAAGGTCATGTATATTATAGCAAATACAATTAGAAGACCAGAAATCGTCAGGATGCCAGCAGTCCCGCGTTGTCTTAGTTCTGGGTAGATGTCACGTATCATCAGTCCCGTAAAGGACAAGGTCAGTCCTCCACCCACCGTCGCTATCCAGAAAGTAAGTGAATCCAAAGGATGGTAGACTAGACTAACAGGGATTAGTATTAGGGTAACTACCACACACATGACGATGAAAAGAGCATATCCCCTTGCAGTTGTGAGAGTGCCGTCTTCGATTTTCAGATCCTTGATGGCCAAGAAGATCATCATGCAAATCGTGACGCCGAAAGTAATGAGCACCACCTGAATGCCAATTTGACTTATTGACTGAGCCGCGAGTATGAATAATCCCGCAAGGAGGACCAATGATCCTCCAACAACAATGATGAAGATGAGCCACCAAGTACGCGACCGTTTTTCGAAGGTCTCTCTCCTAGGACTGAGTTGATAGAGCACTCCGCTGACTATTCTTCTGTCTTGTACATTTTCCATAACTCTACACCTCATAGTCGTATTCGAGGATCAAGATACGCATATAATATGTCAACGAAGAGACTCACCAAGCTAACGAGAATTCCAAAGAAGACAACAGTACCCTGAATTGCAGTGTAGTCTCTGTGGCCAATGCGCCCAACCAAGTATGTTCCGAGTCCGGGCCAGTTGAATGTGGTCTCGGTCAGAATGGCTCCAGCCAGAAGTATTGCGAATTGCAGCCCAATCATTGTTAGAATGGGCAAGAATGCATTCTTCAGAGCGTAGCCATAGGTGACTGTGTTGTCTGAAAGACCTCTGGCTTCAGCTGCTACAACAAAATCCTGTCGAAGCGTTTCAAGCATATTTGTTCTAGTAAGTCGGATGAAGACACCACATAGAATCAGGCCAAGAGTGAGCGATGGTAGAAAGAGGTATTTGAGAGAGGTGACGAACCCTGTAATATTGCCAGTGAGAAGACTATCGATGGTGTAAAGTCCAGTGATGGTCTGTGGTTCATAGTCATACAATAAGCGCGGGTCAAAACGTTGCCCTGTAGGAAGCCAATCCAGCCAGATTCCGAAAATGAATTGGAAAATCATTCCAAGGAAGAACACTGGAATTGCATAGGTGACAATTCCGAACAGTCGTATCCCCTGGTCGGTATTGGTATCATATTTCTTTGAGGACTTTACTCCCAAGAACACTCCAAGACCTACAGCAATAAGCATGGAGTAGATAGATAGCTCCACGGTAGCAGGGAACCTGCCAATGAGATGATCACTGACAGGTGCAAAGTCCTGCATTGAGAGTCCAAAGTCGCCTCTGATGATGCCAGCAAGATAGTCGAAATACTGTTCATGGATTGGTTTGTCAAGTCCCAATCTGTGCTTGAATAGAGCCAGCGCTTCAGGGTCAACGTTCCTCTCAAAATGAAGCAGGGCTGGATCCCCTGGTACAATTCTGAGGATTACAAATACTAGCGTCAAGAGCAGCATAATCATGGGAATAGTGAGCAAAATTCGACTGGCAATGTAGGATCTTAATGACAACTTATCGACTCCTATTCACTGAGGTTATCTCTGGAACGGGAGTATTGACGTTTTAAGGAATACGGACTGAGCCATAAATGGCAAAAAGCAGCTTCATGTTTCTGCTAGCAATAAGAATCAAAAAAGATAGGATGGTGCTACTGAATCAGTAGCACCGCTTTAGTATTTCAGCGTGGATAGCATCTGTTTCCAGCCTAGGGTTTCCAGTCTAGCAGCCAATGACGCCAGTTCAAAGTGACGTCAAGGATGATACCAGTGATATTGCTATTAGAGACACAATTTTGCTGTCCCTGCCAGAGCGGAACCAGTGAGCACTCCTGTGCCTGTAGGTCCTGCAGATCATAGTAGGCTGCTTGCCTGCCAGCATCATCTTCTGCGCTGCGGCCTGCCTGCCATAAGGCGTTCTGAGCAATGCCTCCCGCTGGATATGATGCGTTGTATCCGAGATGGAGCCAGGACGCGAATGGCAAGAAGCCATAGTTGTCTGGGTCAATGTAGTCAGGATACCATCCGTAGATGAACACATCCATCGATCCGGCATTTCTCTCTTCCCTGTATGTTGGCCAGTCATAGCTACGTAGCTCTACTTCTATGACTCCACTAGCCTCCAAGTCGCTCTTATACACAGCAGCCTGTTGAGCGCTTGATGGATAGTGCGCTGAAGACTCGTAGTATAGATTGACATGAAGCTTGGTTACGTTGTTATAGCCAAAGGGTGCCAATGCACTAACGGTGAAGGTGTAGTTTGCTTCACCGTAGACCGTGAAGGTCGGCTTGTGGAATGCCATTCCTGCAGGAATGACACTATACAGCGGATCAACGTTTCCAAGGAATACAGTTTCCGCTACGTTGGTCCTGTTCAGTGCAGCAGCAATTCCCTGTCGAATCATTGTTTCATTATATGGATAGATGTCCTGCTGGAACAACAGATACTGAATTGAAGCACCAGGGCCTTCCCAGACAGTGAAATCAACATTGTTTCGGAAGCTGTCCACCTGTGCTGGAGTGAGATGTCTGAATGCAACATCAATGTCGCCAGCAGTCATGGCTGCCGCAAGGCCAGCCTCATCCTCATAGAACTGGATGATTATTACATCTGTCTTGGGAATGTTTTCAGCATTCCAATAAGCAGGGTTGGCCTCGAGACGCATCGACTCGTCTTCACCACCTACTCGTGACCACTCAGTGAGGGTGTAGGGGCCAAGTCCAAGTGGATGGCTGGCTCTGACATCACCGGCAGTGTACTCCACGTAATCGATAGTGGCGGGATCGCCGTCACTCAGTGGTGCATAGTCTGGATGCACCATGTAAGATGCTGCACAGGCCATGAGTTGCAGGAACGGTGCGAATGCAATGTTTAGATTGAATCTGACAGTGTAATCACCCGTTACTTCAACATCATGAATGATGTCTGCATAACCCATGTTGAATGTCGGACCATCAGGCTCCTGCAGACCGGTACCTGTGAGGTTGCAGTTCCTATCGAAGCTGTACTTGACGACAGATGAGTCGAATGCTTTACCATCTCTGAAGGTGACACCTTCTCGCAGTACAAAGTCCCATGTTTTTCCATCAGTACTCCTCGTCCAACTTGAGGCGAGGGCTCCACGGATATCATCAGATGTCCCCTCCGAACCTGGTATTATCTCTACCAGACCAGAGCTGAGAGTCGTGATGATCTCCCAACCGAAGAAGTCATACGATTGCGCCATATCTATGCTTTTCTCAACGGTATCAGTCGTTCCGAAGATAATGACATCTTCCGTTGTAACTGGTGGGAAGAACAGCATATAGCCTGCAATTCCACCAACCGCAATCACTATTATGACTACTATCGCAATTTGTTGGTTTCTTGACAAGAGGTTTCCTCCTTTACCAACAAGCGAAACTAGTCTTTCGCGAGTTGTGAATTAGATTCTGCCCCCGTCCGTATTTAAGGTGTCGCAACTCCGTAAGAACTTCTGCGAATGCCGAATCTTTCTACGGCAATGGAGGTCGTATCGTCAGATCTCTTTCCCACTCTACTTCGAATGCGTATTTGATGCTTAGCTCCTTTTGGGCTTCGATTTCGACTTCCCACTCAAGCACACCCATAACATTCTTCTTGGGTGCCAAATCCAATGGCTTGAACTCAACTTGGATCTTCTCAGAATTGCTGTGAGGAATACGGTCAACGATGCGGATATCCAATGGCTCCTTTGAAAAGCTCTTGACCTCAAGCTGATATTGGTATCCTCGCCTGCGTTTTCCTCTGGTCAATCCTGCTTTCTCGGTATCCTTCTCTAGGAGTTTCTTCTCAGCTTTCACATCATACGCAGTTCTAGTCCCTAGCCTGAAGGTTTCACGAGGTGCCTTAAGACCAATGTTAGTTTCACCAAGGAAATCTCCTTTTGCGTAGACTCTGACATTGCCAGGTAGCATTACAGAGTCACCATTAGTGATCTCGTCCTGAGCCACGACCTCTGGCATCGCATACGCATTCCAGTAGTGCAGGCGTTTCGCTTCAAAGGACTCTTCAGTCAGTGTTATTGGCTGCGGTTCCTCACCTGCAGGCAATGTAACCTTTCCAGGAACATCGTATATGATTGTCCCACCAAGAGTCTCACTCGCGGTTGCATAGGTTTCAATGATTTCCGGGACTGGCTCAGGCATTGGCGCTTCTTCCACTGCATAGAGCTCCAATTCATCATCCATGTCTGCGGCGCCTTCTGCATATCCCTTCGCGGCAACTCCGGACATGCCACGTCCAATTGAGTGCGAATACACATCAACATAGAATGGTTTAGCCTCCACAGCTTCAACACGTCTGGCACTTGCAGTTGAAACGACCAGTTCTACATCTACCCAGTCCTCCAACGTTCCGTTATGCACCATAGCAATCCGTTTCACGTTGGCAGTTTCATCTCCTATGTCAACATCATATGTAGGCGTCCAACCAGAGGCACCTAGCTGGTACGTCATCTCCAGCTCGATTTCCGTGTTCTCCTTGACGTCCAGCATCACCTTTACTTCTTTGGTGGTTTCCGTGCGCCGATGACCCCGCATCCGTTGTATGTTTGCTTGAACCACCTGTATCTTCGCATCTATGTCCTCGAGGTCGTCGTGCAGTTCCCGTATCTTCTTCTTTGCATCGCTGACAAGCTTCAGACTTGTCTTATCCATGGCGTCCAGCTGCTCCATCCCCGATTCTCCAGCTGCATACCATTTGCCAAACTCAGTGGAAAACTGCTGAGATATGGAGGAAAGGAACCCCAATCGTGAGTTCTGCTGTTCTATATTATCGGTGATAATCTGTCGTTCTTTCTGCAGCGTTTCAAATTCCTCGAGAAGGGCAGCCAGGTCCCCTTCAGGTTCAAATGTCTGAGTCTTCTGTTTCACATCGATTCCTTTTAGCATCGCTGCACCTCGCCCCTTGACTCGGAAACTGTCATCCTGTGCGAGATAGGATAAGCCAGCAATGATGAACTCTTGTTCGCCTGGCACGAGTTGTTTCTTGCCTGACCGGGTTACTCTCGCACCGTCACGGAACACCGTCACATTGGTTATATTGGTCTTCATCTCAACTGTCATCATTACACCTCCCTAGGGCAGTGGCGGGTGTATCGTAACGTTACGTTCCCACTCTACCTCATAGTCATAATCTATATTCCTCTTCTCTTTGGGCTCGATCTCTATGTTCCACTCAATGACGCCAAGCTCTTGCTTCTTCATGTTGAACCTGTTCCAGTCTGCTTTGACCTCAATAGACGGATTCAGACTATGGGGGATTCTGTCGAAAACTTCCATTTTCAAAGGACGCTTCGAATAGCTCTCTATCTCTAGACGATACTTGTATGCTCGTCTAAGCTTTCCACGGGTGATGCCTGCCTTTTCGACCTCACGATCAATTAGCTTCTTTGTTGCCTTGACATCATATGCAGTCCTTGTACCAAGCTTGAACTTCTCGCGCGGACTCATCAGACTGATGCTGGTCTCTCCGATATAGTCGCCCTCTGCATAAACCTTAGCACCACCAGGTAGGAGCACCGTGTCACCATTTGTGATCTCATCCTGGGCGACGACCTCTGCCATGCCATCAGCGTACCAATAATGGATTGTGCTTGAATCGAACTCCTCCTCAATTAGAGTCACTGGATGACGTTCGTTATCTGATGGAATCGATACCGGTTTTGGTAGATCATATACTGAGATCCCAGATGCTGCCTCTGATGCTTCAGCAAACTCCTCTTCAATCTCGGGGGGTGGAGCTGGGGGAGGGGCGGCACCGGGTGCTGCTGCCATTGGCTTAGGCATTGCCTTTTCTTTCTTCATTGCAATAGAACTCGAAACTCTCCTTCTCTCATCTCTTCGTCTACGCAGCATCTCTGGGTCATATGCTGTGATTATGAGAGGAGAACCCTCAACCGCCTCAACCGGCCTTGCTGTGGCGGTTGACACAGTGAGCCCGACATTTTCCCATTCCTCGCGGGTTGCATTTGCAACAAGTGCCATCCTTCGAATCTTCGCCGAACCAGGAAGCAGGTCTACATCATAGGACGGAATCCAGTTTGCCCCACTCACTTGATATGTCACATCAAGTTCCACTTCCGCCTTATCCCTAATCTCCAAGGAGATTTCAACTTCATAGAACGAGTCGGTTCTTCTCTTTGACTCAATTTGCCCAATGTTGCTTCTCAAAATGTTAATCTGATTCTGAAGCTCCTTGCGCTGCTCTGTTAAATCTCTCAGCTTCTTCTTGACGGCATCTACCATCTTATCCGATTTTGAATCCATTTCAGTTAGCTGGTCAATCTTCGCCTCACTGGCTGCAAACAGCATGCCGAAAGTCCCTGCGAAATCTCCAACCATTCCCCGTATATTGGTGAGCCTCTGATTCTGAGTCTCGATCTCGTCGTTTGCCTTCTGGAGAGATTTCTCCAGCTTTTTCAGTTCTTTATAGAGCGGCTTGACATCTTGCTTTGGATCAAACACGACCTCTGTTCTTCTAACATCAACAGTAGATAATGCTGCGGGGCCTCTTCCCTTCACACGGAAGCTGTCTTCCTGTGCGTAGGACGTTATTCCTTTGACCAATACCTTCTGAGACCCTGCATCTAGTTTTGCAGTTCCACTTCGGGATACACGAGCCCCATCTCTGAAGACGGTCACTTGTTGAACCCTTGTCTTAATCTCTGTCAAGAATTATCTCCCGGCTTGTCGTGAGCGGCTGCACATTTATTCTTTGAGTCGACATCTAGTCTTGGGCGCTAGATCCTAGGCCCCTGTCGTAGGACTCTGCTATATCCGAACTCATCTTTGTCAATCCGCTGGATTGGAATGAGCAGCCGGAAAGCACACCCCTCTCTATCAACCAAATCTATAAGCTCAATTGTTCCGCCCAAATGCTCCATAATTGATTTTGTGAGATAGAGTCCCATTCCAGCTCCTCCCTTTGTTGTAAATCCCTTTTCGAATATTACGCTTCGAAATTGGATTGGAACTCCCGGACCATCATCACAGAATATGACTTCTAAAAGCTCGCTCTGCATTTTAGCCATAATCTCAACTTTAGGACTGCTCCCAGCATGCTGAGATACGTTTCGAATCATATTCGAAAAGACTGTACTGACGAGTTTGCTTCGAGGGCGAACTTGTCGAGCTTCACTGTCCGCACTGATTTCAATTGTGAGATCCCTGTCCATCAATCTAGCAAGCTCTGAAATATACTCGAGCATCAAAACCACGTTCTCGAACTCCTCGGGAACAGGAGATGAGAACAGTCTAAGCAAGCTCGCCATTCGCTCTCCAGCTGCCAGAGATATCTTCAGCTGGTCAGAAATTCGTCCTTCTTGAGGGGAGAGCATCAAAGATGAGAGCTCGATTCCTCCAATGACTACCTGCATATCGTTGCCTAGGTCATGAGTTAGTATTGACGTGTAAATTTGCAGCTCTTTTTGTCGTTCATCCAAATCCCTATTTCGCTTCTCAAGTTGTTCTACATAGTACATATGCGTCCAGTTTCCCAGCAAAATTAGGATAGTAAGAGCAATTTCGGCCGCGATTACTTCAGCTGCGACTGCGATGGCAATCCCTGGATGGACAATGACTGTCAGAATAAGAGCTGCATTCAATAGGAGCCCCAGTATCGTTTCAGATCTCGGACTTAGGATTTGACTGCCAATAACTACAGCCAAAATAGGCCACGTGAAAATTTGGAACATAAGCCCCCGCTGGTCCCAAATAGGATTGGAAAACAATGCAATGAATGGCAATATAGAAACAAGAACGATCCCAATCTTTGCTGTGATTTCATAATGCCTAGTTCTACTGACTAGATAGAGAAATGCGGAGAGAAACGTCATTGTGGTATAAAGCGGCATACCTTGAATGACAAGACTCGTTATTTGCAGTATGGGGAAGACGCAACAGCCTGCAAACAGAGCGAGGGAAACATATCTTGCTTTTAGTGTAGGACCTCCTGGTTCTACCTCAGGCGCGGGTTCTGTCAGCAAATAGGGGAGATCTACGATTCTCCGTAGAATGAATTTTGTATAAATGCCCCTTCTGACCGACAGTTTTGGTCAACTCCAATTAATATTGTGGATCTATTTGGATGGCTTATACTAGCCCAATAGAATTGTTTTATCTATTCATATTTCTTATTACGTAGTACTGACACCTCACGCCTAACTATTGGAGACGAAGCACGATTGATGAGAGAAATCGCACGCATGGGCTTCAGAAACGCCTTCCGAAGAAAGCGTGTTGCCATGTTCACGGTTATTTCAATTGCGATTGCAGTAAGTCTCCTATACACTGCACTATCAGCAAGTACAAGTCTCCAGAATAGTGCTAATCTCTTTCTGCAAGACACGCTTTCACCAATTGATATCACGGTCTCAAATGGTGGACGGTGGAACAGACGAATTACAGCTGACTTGAAAGCCGAGATTGAGCGTATCCCCAGTGTAACAAACACTATTCCCAGAATTGAAGAGTATGTTTGGATTGAGAACGGAACTGAAACCCTCTATCTGATTCTAGTGGGGCTCGACCTACAGCAAGAGCAACATATAGGTAGCCTCAATTCAACCAAGGGGATACTTGATCTTTCAAACAGCAAATGCTTCCTGACAAGGGAAGCGGTGAATCTTCTAACCCTAGGTGTTGGTGATGAACTACAGCTTTCAACTACAGCGGGCTCTCAATTCCTCAATGTCAGCGGCTATGGTTTGGCACTCGATAAGGGTGTCATAGGACCGGTTATCTTTGTTTCTTTGGAAACAGCACATTCTATCTATCGTATTAGATATCCTGAGGATTCAGTTGGGAAGCTGCTTGTGGAAATCGATGACATTTTCAGAGCGCCTGATGTTGTGAACCAAATATCCCACCTCCTTGGTGAGGATTTCATTGTTTCAAATGTCAAGATGTACCCCCTTCAGCTTGCCAGTATCTTTCTCGCTCAAGCACGGACAATCCTGTTGGCACTAGTTGCTGCAGCCTGCTTCATTGCCATCTTCAGAGTCTTTTCCGCTTTTGCCATGGTCTTCAATGAGAGGAGATATGAAACGGGTGTGGTCCTCGCATTTGGCGCACCAAGAGCAAAGGTACTCATGCTGTTTATGTCGGAAATTGGGACAATAGGACTCATTGGTGCCTTTTTTGGCGGCATTCTTGGTCTCGCAATGGGTGCGGTTGTGATTCAGTTTGCTGTTCTTCTACTCTCAATTATGGCCATCTCTCCAACATCAAGTTTCATCTCGTCTGTGAATGCAATTGATCCTATGTTGATGCTACTTGCAGGTCTTATTGGAATCTTCCTAACGCTCCTAGCTGGTTATCTTCCTGCTTGGAGGGCATCAAAAGGATCTGTCGTAGAAAGCATTGGCTCAGGCCCCATTGCACCATCACAACGCAAAGGTGCTATGACTCCAAAAACAAGCAGACGAATTCAATGGTTTTTGATATCCATCTCAGTGGTTCTTGTTGCATTGGTATTCATACAGATGTTTTCTGATTTGTTTGGATTACACTGGATATCATCTGACCTCATTCGAATTGCTTCAATTCCTGCATTCCTGATGGCTGTCGTTTCATTATCACCAAAGCTCGCCAACTCCGAACTCGTTATTCGTCCTTTGGTATCGCGGTCCTCCCGGGTAGTTCAATCAATGGCAACAAAGAACATCAAACGGAACACACTGAGTGGATTGGTTATTTTCAATCTCTTTGTTTCGGTGACTGTGCTTTTTATTGCCTCAACTAATGTAGGGTTGGCTATATCAGAATCTTGGAGCGCCAATCTTGGTTGGCAAACAAGCTCTGCCAATATTGTTGTTTACATGGATCCCCCAGGTCAAATCGAGTTCATCGAAGATATTGAAGATATGGCGAATGTCACTGAAGCCGTAGCAATGAACCAGGGACTTGCAGACATAATTAGTCCAGTCAAAACAGAATTTGGACTAATTATGGGCATACGACCTGAAGGATTCTCGCGCTTGGCGTCGCTCTCATTGTTGAGCCAACAGAATCAATCATTGGGGTTCCTTGCAATAAATGAACCATACACTTGCATCCTATCTGAGTATTCAGCCGAGGCTCTAAGTGTTGATATTGGAGATTATATTGAGATTGGAGCGGCTGAGGATGTTCGGGTCGCTGGGATATGCGAGTCAGCAGTTCCGGTGTTCATAGTCAGTATTGTGAATCCTAATTTTGCGATAGTGGGAGCAGAAACATGGGAAATCGTTCGTGAGCAGGAATTCATGGTTGGGAGTGTTTTGATTGATTCATCCGATCCTGATGCCACTATTGCCGACATCATAATGACACCAAATGCGCATCCAGTGCTGGTATCTTCTTTGGAGGCCGACTATGAGGCTGCACTTAATGCAATTCAAGTGGTGGTTAATGCGTCGCTAGCTACGCTATTTCTCGTAACCTTGGCGAGTGCCTTTTTGAGTAGCTGGTCAATAGCATCTACTCGAAGGCGCGAGATTGGCATGCTATCTGCTCTCGGAATGTCTCAATCAGAGATCGCCAGTTCATTGACAGCTGAGAGCGCGAGTGGTATGGTATCAGGTGTTGGTGTTGGTGTTGCAATCGGCCTCATTGTGCAAGTTGCACTATCAGATATAATACTACGATTCACTGGCGGTGCGGTACATCTCGTAAATCCGGGAATTGCGTTTCTCATCGTCTTCTCCCTGGTGGGTTCAATCGCCGCTTCCTATTACGCCATCCGGAATACCACAAAGACTCGAGTTGTGGGTCTTCTGCGCGATTTGGGCCGCGGCTGATGATGAAACAGTCAAACTTAACGGAATGGGACGCACTTATATCGGACAAGCTAAATGTAGAATCGAGGTCAAGTTTATGGCATCCGTACATATTCTGATTCAAGCGGAATCGGGACAGATGTGGGCTGTATCAGAAGCTCTCGAGAAGGTAGACCATGTTGAATCAGTTCATGTCGTCACTGGACCCTACGACATCATAGTCCGCCTTGACATGCCTGTGGAAAATCTTCGAGCTGTCATGGACAATGTTCATGCTATTCCAGGAATCATTCGTACTGAGACTTGCATAGCAGTGCGGACCTAGAAATCTGACTCATATGATAGCTGACTGGCTTGCATTGTGAAACCTAGGCGTTTTTCTAGTAGCTATTCTCTATTTGCCTAGGTCGTGGGAAATGCATGTCAGGCCAATGGCGGTGTAGGAAGCATTGTCATTCAAGTTTCTTACTGACCTTGAGTATGCAGCAGCATTTCATGAATTCGGCAAGATGCGCAAAGGAATTGCTGAACTAGTTCATTCCTCAAGCAAAGATAGAGCAAATCTAATTCTAGATGTCCCAGCAGGTCATGGCTATCTGACTGCAGAGTTTGCGCATCTACTCCCTACAAGCAGGTTCATAGCTTTGGGCTTGAGAAATGATGTCGATTCATATGTTACGCTGAGGAAATCTGACACATATCCCCAGAGGATTTGGACACATGTTGAATACATCGCTTCTGATGCACTGATGATTCCATTCTCTGATGGTGCCTTTGACTTAGTCATTAATTTCCTAGGTTTGGAAGACATCCATATGACAAGAGGAATTGTGGGAGTCCAGATTGCTCTCTCTGAGATGGTGCGGGTTCTTGATGAGAAAGGACTTCTCCAGATCAGTTTGGTTGAATATGGAGACCTTCCCGAAGAGAAAATTGCGCAAGCTGTTTGGGCTGCTACAGGATTGAATCCCATTTTTGGGACCAGAGAATGGTATCAGGGAGAGATTGAGTCGCTCGGATTGCGTCTGCTCGAGGAGAAGCAATTCATCTATCCAAAGAAGATGACAGCAGCTCAGGCAAGGGAAGAACTGAAGTTTGCCTGTAATGTTGCTCCTACAATCTTCTCCGAGTTTGGCGTTTCAGCTCGGAGCTTTGATGACCTTTGGTCAGAGTTTGAAGATCGCATTGAAGCTCATGGCATGGCCTATTGGTCTCGTATTCGAGTAATGCTATTTGAGCACCAGGAAAACTGACTATCGCCAGACTTGCTTCAGCATTGCCAGTGCGTTTCCACCAATTACCTTGATGATCTCTTCATCCGAATATCCATTCTTCACCATCCATCGGGCGACATTATGTATCGCTTCACTGGGATTCTCAACACCCTTGACGTAGTCGGGTAGCTTGCTCTCATCTAGGTCGGGTGTTTGCCCTGGACGTGGATAGTGTCCCATGCCGGCTGTTGACAGGATTTCATCGTATACCTTGTACAGGCCAACGTGGTCACCGTAAAGTGTATCCGGACCACATCCGACATGATCTATTCCCATTAGCTCGATACAATACTCTAGGTGTTTTCCATAGGTGTCGATTGATGGAGTCTTGTTCTCATTGGTTGCAGTGTATCCAGGTGCAGCCTCGATTCCAATCACACCACCCTTCTCGGCTAATGCCTTCAGGACTTCATCAGGAACCATTCTCTTGATTGTGTGTACATTTTTTGATCCAGCATGAGAGATAATTGGTGGCTTCTTCGCGCACTCGATTGTATCTAGAGCCGTCTGGTCGCTGACATGACTTACATCAACCAACATTCCAACCTTGTTCATCCGAATGACTGCATCATAGCCAAAGTCAGTCAGTCCGCCGTCACGCATCTCATCAAGTCCTGTCCCAAGTTGATTCGTTTCACTATAGACCAATCCCATTGATCTGATTCCAAGACCGTAGAGAACATCAATCCTGTCAACTTCGTTCTCAATGCATGTGGAAGACTCGAGCACTGCAACCCAAGCGAGTTTTCCGGTTTCAAATGCTGTGACGATATCTTCTACTCTCCGGCAGTGGATGACATAATCTTGGTGTGCGATATCGCAAAGACGTTGTCCAAGATCATGAATGGTGTCGGTCCATTTCCATCCATGCTTTGAGGTTATATTGACCGAGCCATCCATCAGATTGTCAAAGACTGCATCGAGGTTTGTTTTGCCAAGAGCCTCATATGCCAGGCTGTCCCTACCCTCGCGATTAACCAATAGAGAGTCCTTTGAGTCTGCAGGGTACAAGACTGGATGCTCATGAAGATCTATTACAACATTGTTCTCAAGAATCTCTTGCACGCGCTCCTCTTCAGTCTTCGAGAGCGGCACCTTGTAAGCCCAGTCCTTCTTCACAGGCTCCCGCCATTTGAACTCTCGATAGTCAACTCCTGGCGTGAGGTATTGATATGGCTTGTATCCGTCGTATTTCTTGTCTTTACCCATTTCTGTTCCTCCAATCATCATTGCTTGAATACTGTATCCATGAGTTTGTCGAAGTCAGCGGCAGGATATGTGAGACGACTGTGTTTCAGATTCAAGTCCACAAACATCTCAGCAGTCTTGATGGCGGCCTTTAGAGGATTCACAATTGGAATCATTGGCTCCTGAATAGCCTCATCGGCCATCTTGAAAGCCATTGACATGCATCCCAGTACCAGACAGCCTGCGCCTTTTGCCTTGGCTTTTTCAACTCCCATTGACATCTCTTTAACAACCCCATCGCCCTTAGAGCCCCACATTTGAGCAATTGGCATCTCAACGAATTCAACTGATGCAAGTCTACTCTCTAATCCCATCTCCCTTATGCGGACTCTCACACTGTCTTCTGATTCGATTCCTGCCTGTAGTGGAGTAAGAACGCTGAACCTATCAGCAATCATGCAAGCCAGATGGTATGATGATTCAGCTGGACCGATTATTGGTATGTCCATCATCTCTCGCGCGGCAACAAGGCCGGGGTCTCCTGCACACCCGATTATGATTGCATCAAACTTTTCTTCTTCTCGAATCTGGAGAAGTCTCTCTAGCATAGGACCGATTGACATGTACTCCTCAATCGAAGACTCAATCGAGAGTGGACCTTCACCAACTTCTTCAGCATGAAACCTTGAACCAGAACGGATTATTGAATTGCCAACCTTGGCTCGACGCTCTAGCTCATCCTTGGGCATTCCATCTCCGGGAATAAGATACAGTAGGTCCATGAGGTCTACCCGTCAATTCCAACACTAATCGAGCTATTATATCCTTTCTACTCGTCAACATTGATGATTGAGGATATTGTTTTTCCAACTGCAATCGAATACATCATACACGGCATTATTAATGATGATGGCTTTGGAAATCCCAAATCATTTGGTACTATGGTGGAAAAACATGACTGAAATTCCAATGCCAGGAGATGCTCTCACACCACCCAGTGGGGAGCGACCCTTAGGTGTTATGATAATAGCCATACTTCAAATCCTTGGAGCGCTTGCTCTAATTGGGGGAGGAACACTATTCTTCGTTATCCCTTTCTGGGGTGCTCTCGTTGGAGCCATTATGGTTCTACTCGGCATATTCTTTCTTTGGGTAGGATTAGGTCTGTGGAATATGAAGAGCTGGGCTTGGATGTGGGCTATGATCGTGAACATCATAGGAGCAATCCTCAACCTATACAGCACTACTTGGATAGGATTGATCATAAACATCATTATCATTGTCTATCTGAACGCACCTGGGATCAGAGCTGTCTTTAGATAGATAGTGTTAGGATTGGAGCTACAATCGCTCCAGTCCTCATTCTCTTTCCTCACTTAGACACATAATCTTCCAGTTCCACTCAATGGAGATGTTTATTGGAGAGCCTTGCCATGATAGAACGGAGAGTATTTTGAACTCTGACTCTGCACCCTGCGAGATGCGTGAACAGAACTATCCAAGAGGGTCCTGTCTTGTTGAAGTGTCTGAAGGCGAACAAAGGCCAGCCTGTTCTGCTACATTGCGTAGGAGTCAAGAATCAGGATATGAACGTCTAATCAAATCCCTTCATCTTTCGCGTCCGGAAGACTATCTCTCTATATACCAGAGTGGCTGCAATCATACTTGCCTCAAATGTCACTCCCACGAGTTCAGCAAAAAAGCAACAGGGAATTGGTTGTCCACCGAAGAAATCGCAGATGCTGCAAAAGCATACCGTGAAGATGTCACGGTTTTTGAGCCCAGAGACGCAGCAACCAGCTGGCAT
Source organism: Candidatus Thorarchaeota archaeon (assembly GCA_048882485.1). GTDB lineage: Archaea > Asgardarchaeota > Thorarchaeia > Thorarchaeales > Thorarchaeaceae > SMTZ1-83. The sequence continues at coordinate 149,642 of JBHLRP010000001.1, read as the reverse complement.
GCCCACAGACTCTGTAAACATTGTGGCTCGTGTGTAATGTACGGAACACGTCCCGAAGGGTGTCCAGCAAAGCTAAGACCTGACCAAGTAGTGTTAAGCCCTCAAGGTTTCGGCCCTGCTAGGAATATTGTGGCATTCACAGGGGGTGACATCCTCTGCAAGCCTGAGTTCTACATCGACGCAACTCAAAAAATCAAGGCTGCAGCTAATGATCTCTGGGTGCTGCTTGAAACCAATGGATATGGACTCACTCCAAAAAATCTTGAAGCCTTCGCTGAGGGAGGGATTGATGCCTATTGGTTAGATATCAAAGCTTATTCTGAAGAAGTCTATCGGAAGCTCTGTGGAACAACTAATGCGAATATACTATCATGCATTGAGGAGATTGTGAATCATGGTTTTGCTCTTGAGATACTGACTCTCTACATACCTGGCTTTGTAGAAACAGATGAACATGTGAAAATCGCAAACCTTGTAGCAGAGATTGATTCCAAGATTCCTATGACGCTCCTAGCATTCTTCCCGTGCTACAAGCTTCAATCACCAGAATATCGAGCACCCACCGCACAAGAGATGGCAGATAGTTACATTGCTATGCGGGAAGAAGGTCTTGAGAACTTGCGAATTGGGAACACGGGGGTTTTTATCAAGACTGAAGAGGACCTGCAGCATTTAGTTGACCTTATTGGACCTGAGGTCATCTGAATCCAACCAGACCAAGGATGATCAGGAAGCCCCTACATGTCCAATTATGCACAAGCGGTTTTATTAGCAGATTCTTGAAAATATCTAGGGGCAAAAATGGAGAAGGCTACCGGATACGTATTCCTCCTACTCTTCTTATTCATAGGCAGTACCCTTCTTGTTCTGGACTTCCCTTTACTATTTGCACCTCGGAGAAGTGATAGAGAAGTTGTCTTTAGGTCTGGATACAATGACATTTCGAGGGATATGGTTGTGGATAGCCATGGGAATGTGATAATAGTCGGGGGACGAATGGAGCGGGAACAATTCTCGATGTCCAAGTTCTATGCCTTGAAAGTTTCACCAATTGGCGAAGAAGTGTGGGCTATGGTGTGGAACAGCTCCCAATCTGACATGCTGACAAGTGTTGCAGTCGACTCAGATGATAACATCCTCCTCGCCGGGATACTTGGATTCAATCAGGCAAATTCAACTGGATTAGTCATGAAACTGAGTCCTGTCGGTGAGCTCATATGGGAGGTTGAGTTTCCTGGACTTGAATATCACTGGTATTGGTGGCCTCCACGTAGTGCTTTTTTCGGGGTTGAAATAGACGCAGTTACTAACGACATCTATGTTGTTGGTAGCCTTATCGAAGGAACTCAACGAACTCTTATTGCCCGATTAAATAGTTCAGGTTCCGAACAGTGGCGTACCGAGTGGGCAGGTTCCTTTGAGTTTAATGGAACAGATGCAACAACCTTCTGGTTAAGCTCCAATGATGAGATAATTGTGGCGGGTCGCGTCTATGGAGAAGATGAACCATACGATCCCTTCATTGATTTCTATATTGAGTGCTTTATTGCCGCATTTGATTTCAATGGAACCTACAAGTGGAATTCGAGCTTAAATTCCCCATTCTGGTCGGGAGTTGAAATTGGGCAAAATGAGTTTGTGACCTCAACTGATTCTTGGAGAGGGTATAATGAGGTCACAAGGTATACGTACAACTTCGAAGAGCTTAGCTGCTTTGACCTCGTTGTAGACAGGCACTCCATTTCAATCGAAGGATTCAGCCTCAATGGGAGTGAGAACATCATTGGACATGGAAGAATAAAAAGCTTGATCGCTGGAAAGTCCGTCACCAAGGAGCTATCGCCTTTATTCTCAGGTCCTCAAGCTCCTCAGACTCTCATACTTAGCACCATGATAACTGGTGAACTGGAATGGTTTGACTATCTCGTCTTGGGGCGAATGTCGGAACCTTGTGGAGCTGTATTCAACTCCGAGCACCAATTAATCATCGGGGGTCATACAAGCGACTGGTCCCTCTATGAGAATAATTTCTTCATCGTGTTTGGATTCAGAAAAACGCCATTCTATCCTTCCTATCAATTGATTTTGCTAGGATTTTTCCCTGTCCTCAATATTCTCGCAGTGGCAATGTTGCATGAACTCTCAATCTCATTGAAAAAGGGAAGGTCATTTCTGGGAATTCGGCGGCCAGAATTGAATTTGAAGAATTCAATTCAAGGCCTTCTCAAGAGTCAACTGGTAGTTTTCCTCTTCCTGTATGTCTTCCTCATTGGTTTCATAGGAGGAGGTGGACCTCCGCCTCTGCTTACATATCTGCCGCAATGGGTCAGTGCGATGTTTTGGAGTCTTCCCCTCGGCATCTCGGTCCTAGGACTTTTCTACTACAGAGAGAGAAGGCGACAACAAGGCGGACTCGAACAGGTAGAAATAAGCAATCACACCGAACCAACGGATTTTGAAGAAAGCTGAAGGGACTCAAGAGCCGAGTCCCATTGCATATCGGGGAGTTTCAAATCTGTTCAAAGTCCTCTTTGCTAGCTCCACACATTGGACATACGAATTCATCCGGAAGATCCGCAAAAAGCGTGCCAGGTGCTATTCCGCTGTCAGGGTCACCAAGATCTTCGTCGTAGACCCATCCGCAAACCAAGCATTCCCATTTAGCCATGTTAGCAAACTCCTATACATACAACTTGGAACACCGGGTGCCAAAAGCACCGCTGTTCTTCGCACGGCTTCAGAGATATTGAGATAAAAGGCTTCGCCTATCGCGATTTTCAAAAATGTTGAAAGAAAAAGAGAGAGGGTACTCGTGCCCCGAGAGACACGAGACCTGTGGTATGTTGTGTCAATTAGCTCCTGCGTCGGACAATTAGCAATGCTACACCGATTACAGCAACACCACCAATACCAGCAACTACATAGAGAGTGGGGATTCCCAGAATCTCACCCTCCCACCAGTTGCCGCCACCGACTACCTGGATCTGATAGCCTGGTGCAGACCATGTGTACCGGGAGGTACCTGGCCAGGCCTCGGCTGAATTAGGATTGAACGTGGACACTGTCGTGTTGAAATAGACACAGAATGCTGGAAAGTCCATAAACAGTCCACCATCAGTGGCTTGAACGCTGTAATCTATGGTCCAAGTCGCACCAGATGCGAGACTTGCGCGTTGCCAGTACCAATCACGTTCGCCATCGAATCCAGAGCTCATACCATCCACTACAAGTATATCTTGGGCAGCTTCATTTCCGTAGTTGTGAACGGTGATAGTGAAATCAACCATTTCACCAACATTCACAGTCCTATTGATTAAGCCCTTTGTGACAACAAGGTATGGCCCATCGACAGCAAGTGCATCTGGATCTGCATCGAATGTCAGAGTGATGTCAGCGACGTTCAGCGGCTCAAAGGTCATATTTACGGGATCGACATTTGCTGCTCCTAGGAAGCCAATACCTCCTAGCCATGAAGCACTCAAGTCTGCCATCAGATATGGTATGAATTGCTGAGCGAAGTTCTCCATATCGACCATGTTGATGAGTGCTGTCTTTATTCCCGCCAGGTTATCTGCAGCCATAGCAGTCCAGAGAGCACCAAGAGCAATCTCCCAATGGTCTTCCACGAAATTAGCGATCTCGTCCTTTGACTGGAACTCGGTGGGCAAGTCGACACCTGCGAAGTCCTTCAGAAGCGCTTCAATCCCATCACCGAATGTGTCAAGGTAGCCCTCAAGAGCTACTGGATCGGCATAATAGTCATTGTCCAGAATGTCCAATAGATTGTAGGAATCGAAGTAGCCAACGAATGCCTCTACTACTGCTGCCAACGGATTGGCCGCAGCTAAGGTTTCATCCACTCTGCTCATCAATGCGTCGGGATTCATCCCTGCCTGCGCCATGATTTCTGCCAGTAAGTCAAAGTTCAGCTCCGTAACTGGTGTAGTTGGGAAGAACGTTGGATCAGAGAAGTCCATGTTCAGAACCATCTGCTTCATGTCAGGCCATGGCGTAAGACTTCCCCAAAGAGTATCAACTGCGGAGATAATTCCACTCTCAATTTCGGTCGTGTTAAAGTCCAGCATCTGCGCATTCAGCTCCAGAGCCAGACCTTTTGGCAATACAGAGAGCATTTCCTTCAAGGCATCACCTAGCGTGGTGTTTTCCTCTATGAACAAATAGGGCTCCATAGAAATGTTGGTTGGTATTTCAAAGCTATCATCAAGTGAGATCCAGGAGGTTGGAATCTCTGGAATTGATAGCGAACCCGGAGATGCTCCAAGGATAGCTGAAATTGAGTTAGCTGTTGAATCCTGGTCCATCTTTGTCTGAATATTGCCTGTGTAGCCAACATGGTCTTTCAGGGAATATGTTTCGTCACCCGCTACTGCATCTACAACACCGGGATTTTCAAATCCAGCAAAGCCCACTACGCCACTCTGGACTTCCGTCGCCAGATCGGTGTGAGAGGCATCTGCTCTGATGTAGAACTCATATCTACCTGCCATGAAATTGCCAACGAAGGAAGACATGGAGTCATAGTATGGAAGATAGTATTGCGGAATGTAGACTTCGCCTGCAGATGTCATCAGAGCTGGCCAATCAGGGGAGCCCACCAAATCCATGAATCCACCCATATTGGCAAGGCGGTCTAGGAACAGAGGCATCGCTGTTTCACCCTGACTTGCAGTAAGAATGTCTATGTATGTCATCATGTATGTGAAACCATAGTCATAAACTGGCGTTGTATTGTAGTAGTCGAACCACTGGGACGTATTGGTCTGGATTATCTCTAATCTGTCCATATCAAGTCCGAATGCGGTCTCATAGACTGCTACTGCTTCCTCAGCAATGGCTTTAGCTTCGCTTGCACTAAGGTCTGTAAGTGAAGCCGAGTCCCGATCTGCAGGAACTTCCCAGATTGGATTTATAGCCAGCTGGAGAATAGCCATCGGACTTCCCACTGCCCCGTTGGGAAATGGTGTTAATCCGTTGAACAGAAACTGCATTTGACTGACATATCCATCATCTGTGTTCATTTGGTTAGTCACTACCGCCTCAAGTGCGGACGTGTGAGCGTAGTCGTAATGCGTGGCATTTTGTACTGACGCTAAAATATTGTACACTCCACCCCAGGCATCCACATAGGAGCCCATCCCTTCTATCGTGGCAACATTTGAAGGTCCATCCTGAGCCACCACTGCCGAAGAGATCTTGGAGTTCGGCGTGCTCTGCGTACTACCTGCAATCACCGGGAAGACCAGGGTCATCACAACGAATGCAGCTAGAAGCAGGTTGTTTCTTCTAGTACTCATGAGTAATTCTCCTTAGGAGTATTTTCTCGGTAGTATAGGGCATTAAGTCCCCTAACAAAAACACTACACGAACAGTAGAGTATGCAAAAAGTACGTATTTGAACCTTTGTCGCTTATTTCGGCATCTAGTGTACTTATTCTCGGTGAAAAGCTATCTCCACCGGAGGTTGTCCAATAAAAGAGATGAGATTGCTATGCAAACGGATTAGTATTCAGATTCGATATCTTCAGCGTCTTCTGACTCATCTTCGATGAATGGCTCGTCTTCCTCGAAGTTCTCCTCCGCATCCGAATCGGATTCGAATGTCGACTCAGGTATTGGAGTTTCGTCAATGGTATCTTCCTTTGCTTCCACATCTTCAGCGAGAACAGGGGCATCTTCAGGCATTGGAGCCGGTTCAGGTGGCACTCGACCTGCCCTCCTAATGAATAGCAATGCCATTAGCAAGGCCACCCCTGGAAATAGAAGGAGTTTAATTAGGTCTGGCCCCCGCTCGAAGATCGCGAAGCCTGCAGATTCAAATGCAGCTTCTACAACAAGATATCCAGATGCGAGGAAGAAAGTAATGGCTGCTGCTAGTTCTTTTGAAATCTTCCATCTAGTTTCCAGTTCAGCTCTAGCTGAGAGAGTCAGTCCCACCGAGCTCATCGCATAGAGGATGAAGAAGACAGAAATCCCGACATCGATGATTGAGGAAAGCAAATCCACTCCTGTTGGATCTGGCTTCAGGACATTATAGAGGAAATATGCCACGTATAAAGCAATGAAGAGGCCTAAAAGTGCAAGGTTGTCTCCCATTACCTTGTTTCGGTATCTGAGTATAAGGATACCATTCAGAAAATTGTATCCTGCTGCGATAATAACTCCGATTCCTGCAGCCACAACGACAAGCAATCCAGTATCAGTTACGAAAATTGCAGGATTAAGAAAGAGCATTATGATGAAGGCTCCTATAACAATGAAATAACTAGCCAAATATAGTGTTCCAAAAAACACTGTGACTGCTTTCGATCGATGCTCTATGTCAACGCTCTCAGCATAACCCAGCGCGCTTCGAGAGGAGATGAAAGCCTGAAACACAATCCAACCAAAGAATGCTATCCAAAAGAAGATGAAGAACCATAGTGCATTCGCAAAGAAAAACAAAAAGACATACAAAACAATGCTGGCGATAATTGAAGGAATGAATAGCGCGAATGAACGGCCATAGGACTCCTCATCTGCAAGGAATCTTTGTAGACCAAAAAGAGCCAATATGGCGGCAATCATGAAGTATGTTGGAAATACTCCGCCAAGAACAGTAATCAATCCAGTAGTTGGCCAAATGTTGCCTAACTCCCTGAGCACGAAGACGAAAATGGCTGATAATATGAAGATTATAGTGAACCATCTGAGTTTCTTGGACTCGAAGAACAGTTTTAGCCCTTTAATGAATCTCGATAGAACAGGGATTTCCATCTTCATTTCCTCCATTGATTAGCTTATCACAGATTGGAGTTGCTTTTATTTCTACGCCAAGGCTTCTTTTATGACATGGACAAGTTCAGCTTCCAGGGTAGACTTCACCGCAGGCTTCTCAATTATGACTGCAACTCTATCGCCATTACTATCGAATATCTGAATCCAAGGAATCGCTGTCACCCCCCACTCTTCCATCTCTGGAGGAGAAGGCGGGATTTTCCATTGATGATCTGGATCCAATGGAGCTGTCTTGATGCCACCAAAGCATCTTACGTCCAGCCCAATTTCCTCTTCCAAATGCATTAGAACTGGAAGCGCAAATCTGCAATCCTTGCACCACCCAGCGCTCATCACTACAAATACGAGGCCTTTAGTTAAAGTCTTGAGTTCCTCTGTCGAATGAGGATCCAGTTTGTAATCATCGTAGACCTCAAGAAATTGGCCTCCTGCCTTGCCTTCTATACTCTCGACATAATCTCTAGCATTCTTCGTTCTCTTTCTGATGTCGTCCAAGTCGACCATTGCGTTTCTTTCACGGACCCTACCGCCTCTAAAAGGCTTCTATAGGTGAAGGGCTAATATCCTATGCAATCATAGAGTATGTCGCCCCAACGCTGAAAAGTAATGAAGATGGATTCCTCTTGCAAGCAAGGGGTTGTCCGACCTGGCAGAAATTTACAAGGCCATTGTTCTTGGCCCACCAAACGTGGGAAAAAGCTCACTGATTAGGCGCTATCAAGCGGGGGAATTCAGCGAAGGGTACACAGCCACCGTAGGAATGGACATGAAGGCAGCTACATTTGACTTTCCGGATGGATCTGTTGTCCTTACTGTTGTTGACATTGGAGGACAGTCAACTTTCACCAGTCTAAGAAGTCGCTTCTTTGCTGGTTCTCATCATATGATTCTTGTCTTCGATAAGACTGACCGATCCACGTTTGACCTCATTCCAGAATGGCATGGATCTTTAACAAAGAATGTTAACATACCCGAGAAGCTCTTCCCAAGAGGATCCCTTGTTGGCAATAAGGCTGATTTAGAAGACCAAGAGAAAATCACCGCCGAGGAGGGCCGAAGGATGGCAGATATCTTGACCCTGACTTATTTTGAGGCGAGCGCAAAAACGGGGCTGAATGTCGCTGAACTCTTTCTGCATGCTGCAACTGAATCCAGACAGCTGGTCAAGACACGAGCCAGGGAGGCATGATTGCCCACATGTATAAGTCCCAAAAGTTAAATCTCGAGATAAGTTCGCCAGATTGATTTGATTCGAGGGATGCACATTGGACACTATTGAAGCAGTCACAAAGAGAAAGTGGATGTCACTGTATGCCTTCTTGATAATGGACTTCCTGCAAATCCTGTTTGTGTCGGTTTTGTATCTCGACGAACAGAATAACCCTCTTGTCGTTGGCATTGACTTTTCAAGATTTGATCTTGCTGCTTCGCTGACTCTATTGATTGGCATCAGCTTGCTCCAACTCTTCCTCGTATACTATGTTGCAGTTGCCATGCAACGAAGTCCGGATTTATTGCAGCTCTATCCTGATTTCAAGAGCCCAGACGAATGGGCATGTCAGTTCTCACGTGATGAGATAGTCAAATGGACCCTTGAAACTGCGAAATTGAGTGGAGTTTCAGTAAGCAAGATCTATCTGATGAAGTCGCCCCTCCCCAATGCATTTACATTCAGCCTTCCTTTGATGGGCTCCATCATCGCTGTACATAGCAACATCTTGGATGTGCTTGAACCTGAAGAAGTAAAAGCGATCATCGCGCATGAGGTTGGACACATCAAGAATCGCGACTCTGTCATTCAGATTCTAGCTAGGATGCCCGCCTTCTTTATTGATACGATCTATATCTATGTCTATGTGCGAATAGCCCTGGCCGTATCTGACTCCCTCTTCGTTGCTGGTGATGTCGTTGTAGCTGGGATTCGTGTTATAGTACTACTGGCATTCTTCGGGCTTTCTAGATTCCTAGCAGCCGTATCGATTTTCCTCATGCAGAAAGGATCACGTGAAGCGGAGCTACTATCTGATTATCACGCAGCGGAAGTTGTAGGCGCTGAGCAGACAATCAATGGTCTCATTCGTCTGGGGCAGAGGTCAGAGGCGATTTCTGTTCTGATTGACGAGATTCGTTGGTTGGAATCACTGAATCCTGAACGGAGTGGTGTTGTTACACAGAAGGAGCTTGTCCGAATGATTGAACAATACCCTCTTGATGGAATTGATGAGGCCAATGCACGAGAGATGGCTCCATGGGTCTTCCTTGCAACTAGATTGAAACATATGAGAGAGGTCTATGGAGTAAATCTCAGCGATCAACAGATCAAGTCAGCTATTGAGCCAGCAATGGTTTTCCTTGAAGAGAAGAGGCCTGTGAAAGAAGAACCATCGAAAGAGGAAGATAAGACACCAAAGACCGTTGACTGGAGATCAGTCGATTATGATGGTGACCGCCGTCTCTCGAACGATGAGATAAAAGACCTATTGGACTTGCTCAGGACTAATCCTAAGAAGCTCATGTTTGACAGCGAGGTTGGGAAGAACCTGATGGCGTTGAGCCATCCTGATTTCAGGAGACGAGTACTTACAATTGCTGATGCATTTGGACTCTAATCTTCTGCAGCTACTTGTGCAGCTTCTCTTTCAGCTTCAGCTGGACTGAGACCTCTAAACATGGAGATTGCGATACCCAGTACGGCTAGTATTGCTAGTGCCCAGACTGTGAACTGGTATGCTAGTGTATATGCACCAACATACAACGGGCCTGAGGTAGCTCCGGTGGTATTGATAGCTGCGAAATTCAACATGAAGACCGTCGTCACAAGAGCTGTTGCAACTGAGAATCCAGTTGTTCGAGCGATGTTTGTCAGAGCACTAACTACGCCCATATAATCCCGGGGTGTCGAAGTCATGATGAAATTGCTATTCGCCACACTGAAGAATGATAGACCAAATCCGAGAATCACAATGCCAAGCACTGGTAGAATTAGGGACACCCAAGGAATTGCAGTTGCATTGGGCATTGGCTGAATACTAGCCACAGCCATTCCGAAGAAGACTAGGCCTATGAATTGAGCAATTAGACCCACAACTGTCTGGGTCTTTGCTCTGATTCTCTCTGAAACAAATCCTGAGAACGGTCCCACGACTGAGATAACGAGGGGATGTGCGACAAGTATAAGGCCTGTAGCAACCTGTGTGAAGCCTTTTGCATCCTGGAGATAGAAGGGCAGTAGGAATGACACAGGTACAAGAGACATGTAAGCAAGAAGTGCTGAGAATATACTCACTGATGTCCGTCTGTCAGCTAGGACATTCATCGGGATTATGGGTGTGATGAAGGTTCTCTCTCTATAGATGAACGCTATGAAAGAAACAATGAAGATTGCCAGCAGTAGAATCAGGTCAGGGAATACTGCAATTGATCCAATAACGGAAACAGTGAAGATCAATGTGAATAGAAAGGTCAGGAAAAGCATTGCTCCAACTGTATCGAATTTCACCTCATGCACGCATTCGGTTTCAGGAATAGTCGCCCAGACTACGAGGAATCCTACAACGCCAATGGGCAGGTTGATGAGGAAGATGCTTTGCCATCCAAAGAATTGACTAAGGATTCCACCCAAGACTGGACCTAGAGCCAAAGCAGCAGCCAAGACAATTGAGCTCAATCCTATAGCTCTCCCTCGATTTGAGGGCGTGGTGAAGTAAGTGACTAGAGCTAATCCATTAGCTGACATCATACTTGCGCCAAAAGCCTGGAATATCCTTGATATAATCAGGAATTGAAGGGTTGGACTAAATGCACAGAATAGTGATCCAACCACGAAAATGATCATCCCCATTTGGAAGACTTTTGTCTTACAGAACCTATCCCCGAACTTTCCCATCAGCGGCATAAAGGAAGTCATGATTAGAAGGTATGAGAGGACAACCCACTGAATCTCAGCCATCTCAACGCTGAGGCTGGTTGCCATTGTTACTAGTGAAACGTTCACGATCGAGGAATCAAGGGCGCTTAGAAAAACACCAAAGCTTGTTGCTGCCACAATCTTGTAGGGACCAGGCATATCGATGCTGGCTACTATAGATTGCTGTCCTTGGTCTGTCATTGCGTCATCGCTCGTCCTTGCGATTATCCGTTGAGGCCGTACCTGCAATTAAGGGTATGGCTGCACTCTTCTAAGGCGGAAGCGTTTTCATTTGCCAGTGCTTCATATGACCTATGACTGATTTTGCTCTTCTTCACAAGAAAGCACGCCATGAAATCAGGATGTGTCTCCAATCGTGGATTGAGGTGCTGAAGGATGAACTTGGAGACCGCATCGAATATGTCTATTCTAAGGGATCCTCAATGAAGAAATGGGACTCCCCAATTGACTATGTGCCAGTGCTCAGTGATGTTGACATCCACATCCTACTCAAAGATGAGGAAGATCTGTTCCATGGTTGCAAGGACAGATTCGAGGCAGCAATGCGATTCTCCAGGCGATATGAAGACCGATTCTTCGAGCTGGAACCAAAGCCTCTTCATTTTCCACGCAGTCAATTGGTTCATATCAACCCGTTCCGGGCAGAGAAATGGTTTGTAATGCCTAGGATCGATGCAGTACAACCTCTGATAGGGGATCCTAAGCCGGCGAAGATTCCCTCAGATGATACTATCCGCCAAATCGACTTGGGGAACTTGATCGATCTGAAGGAGTATCTGCATGAAGTTGTCATGAGTGCTGTAGACAGAGCTGGGTTTGACTTCTGGTCAATGATTAGACGAATGCTGTGGAGAGTGTCACCATCACCCGTGCGAGTGATAACACAGACCCATGAAGATCCAAATTCGGTTTGGAACTGGAATCGCACTAAGATATGTGCCCAACTATTAGATATGAGGTTGAATGAAATGGAGCGACTCTACAGGGCGTTCTATATGGCTGGATGGCGGCTGTTCATCTCTGGCTATACTAGCCGCAACGATTTCCGCGATTTGGCATATAATGGATACTATCTTCTGAGAGAATGCCATGAGTACGCTTTGAACATGCAAAATATGTAATACCCTCTGGGTTTATCTACTGCATGACTCGATTTCTCTACAGTGACCTCGAAATCTGAGGTGGTTCCCGCATGCGTGAATACAGGATGCTACCAACGGTCCTCTATAAGGGAGGAGAGCGGTTTGCAGAAGAAGATGCCATTGCAATTGAAACAGCGCTAGAGCTCAGGCTAGATGATGATTTCATTGCGGCTTTTGTATGCACTCCAGGCTTTGAGGATGAGCTAGCTGTTGGCTATCTCCTGTCTTCTGGCATAGTTGCGCAACCGAATCACATCGCCTCAGTGAAAACTGTAAACAATCGATGTAGTGTCAAATTAGTGAAGGGAGCTGAGGCAAGAAAGTCAGAAGAACCTGCTATACGGCGCGTAGTGACAACAGAGTGCTCAGCTCCAGACATGCTTAGGACTCTTCGTACTGGTGGAGAGATACCACGACTTGATTTCACGCTAGAGGTTCTGCCAGACCTGATTTTCTCTATATATTCAGAGATGAGAGAGGCACAAGAAGTCCATAAGAAGACTGGCGCCACTCATGCAGCACTCATTCAAGAGATAGGCAGCGAAGTCCGATTAATGGCAGAGGATTTGGGGCGACATAATGCTGTTGACAAATGCATCGGGCTAGCAGTTGCAAAATCAAAGGACCTGAGAAAATGCCTCCTAGTCAGCAGCGGCAGACTCACTGCGGATGTTGTTTCGAAATGCGCATGGTCCTCCATACCTCTCTTGGTGTCATCATCGGTTGCAACGGATGCTGGAGTCAAAGTTGCCAAGAAAGGCGACATTACACTCATTGGAGCTTTGCGGGGAAAACGAATGCGAGTCTATCATGATGGTGCAGCAAAACTGGTTCACAAATAGGTGAGTGGTGTGTCAAAGTCCAAGAAGCGTCCTCCTGTCAAGATTCGACCCCTTCTGTCAAGATATGGAATTGTTCCGGATGCGGAACATGGACAGAACTTCATTATTGACAGAAATCTCATTGACAGAGAGGTTTCTTTGGCGGAGGTGCGTAAGAAGGACACGGTACTTGAGATTGGACCAGGCATAGGCATATTGACCGAAGCACTTACGCGCAAAGCAAAACATGTAGTAGCTGTTGAAATAGATACTCAATTTCGAAATATCCTTACAGACCTACAGAAGCGTTCTCCCAATCTAGAAGTTATATTCGATGACGCATTGACTGCCGAGTTCCCGTTCTTCAACAAAGTTGTATCAAATCTGCCCTTCAAGGTCGCCCTTCCAATAATCTTCAAGCTAGTTAATTATGACTTCGATCTTGCCATTCTCGTTTGCCAGGAGCGATTAACGAGGCGAATCACAGCAAAACCCGGTGATAGAGGATATAGTCGCATTAGCGTTCAAGCGGCAAGAAGAACTGAAGCAAGGCTTCTACACACTATTTCGAAGACAAAGTTTTATCCATCTCCCAATGTAGATGCCGCACTCCTACAGCTCAAGGGAGTGGCACCGAAATTCGAAGTTCCGTCAGAGCAGTTTTTCAAAGAAGTGCTGAAGTATTTCTTCTCTTTCAGAGAGAGATCAGTCACAAAGGCGTTGAATACACTAAAGGCATTCGCAATATCAAAGAGTGAGATGATGCGGGCTAGACGCTTGATTGGAGAAAGCATAGCACGAAAAGCAGTCTTTGCAGTAACGCCTCCCGAGTTTGGCAGAATCACACGGATTATTTGGGATGAGTTTGGTGACATAACTCGAAGGTTCTACAAGTACTACGATAAGATGAACCTCTATCAGCGCGACGCCGAGCAACTATAGAAAGAAGCGAAGCTTGCACCACTCCACCTCAACAAGATACAACGTTTATTCATAACAATATGAGCGTAAATTGATTGGCAGAGGTGATGATGTGCAATGAAGCACATCAATACAAGAATAATTCTAGGGGTAGCAATAGCGTTTGCATTTCTGATGGGATCCCTAGTCACTCCCGTCGCCGCACTGCAGTCGCAGATTGCTATCGAGAAGTACAATCAAGCGTTTCATTACGGAACGAATAATCATACATATCTGTATCTTGAGCCCGACCCGCTAGACCATGTATCTCGTGCCACTATTCATTTGAATGAGGATCTTGATTACTATAGATACTCCTACGACAATACTGGCTGGGCACGTGCTCAGTCTTCGGGTTTTGAACCAGCCAATTCTCCATTCTATTGGATGAACTATCAAGGCTTTGCAACAGGTACATACGGAAATCCTACTCGGCTCCCAAATTTCTACGACTTCACAGCTTCTGATGGTAGCGGAGTAGTTGTTAATACCACCCTGGAAACAAGGACGTTCTCATTGGCCTTTGGCCAGCATACCCCGGTCATGGTCGAACGGGATTCTGTCTACTACGGAACGCTTCCGGTCACTGGGCAGGAATTTGTGCATCTGACAATAGACTGCAGACAAGATGACGTGGGATGGAGTGTCAGCGTTGTAGATCCGGAAGGTCGATTCATGGCTTCAACAATCGGATCTGAGGGTGACATAGTGTTGATTCCATTCAATCCCTCGATTGATGGAACGTATATCGTCATTCTCCAAGCGACTCCTGGATCGACCCTCAATACTCTTTTCGACATTTTTCCAACAGCTGTGTCGCCTCAGAGGATTGGGATAGACGAGGTTGTCACAGGAGAATTGCCCACTGGAGAAATAGTCATAAATGATGAAACTGGCAGTCTCGTCCATAAAGAACTGGCTCCTACAGCTCATACCTATAAGTTCTGGTCGCCGGATAGTCTTGCGTCAATCAGCTATTCTTACAACTATCCTGAGATGTTCCCGGGCATAACTCAGCCACCTGCCATATTCTTTACTAGTGATTCATTCGAGTACGGATATGATGGCGGTTCTCGATATGTCGATGCCATTGAACCCCCTACATCTGGTGTGTACAACTACATCGGCGACACGCACTATGTCACTGTTATGGGCGGTGACAACGTAGAATACACATTGTATCATCGAGCAATTGATGAAAGCCCACTTCCTGTGAACCAGGAGTTCCAGATCGAGAACTACTTCAGCACGACAGATACCAGGGCTTATCGATTGACCCTTGAGGAGGACTCGATTCTAAGGGTGAACTCTACTGCTGTAGGGGTTAATGATTTTGTCATCAGAATTGTGGCGGAGTACGAGGACGGATATCGTGTCGAACGTTCCATCACCGACGCAAATACTCTTGCTGGTGCCACAGACTACTACCTGCCTGCAGGTGACTACATGGTCGAAATTGGGGTTGCTAGTGGTGTTAATGAGTGGATTGAATTCAACTTGGGCCCCATAACGACTGAAGCAGAAGCGAGTATAGTCCGCCTGGGTGGATTCTTTGTTCCAACGAGTGTCTTTCAGTTGTACAATCTATCGCTATATCTGGACAACCATGATAATGTCACCGTATCACTTGAAATAACAGTGAGAGACTTGTCTGATTTAGTCCTAGCTAATATGAACGTCGACTTGGCAAACTGGTGGGATGGGTCATCTCTGATGACAAATCCTTCAGATCCGAATAATGTGACCTACATGCTGGGATCTAGAATCTGGCATGAAGGACTAGCTTTTGTGGGGATCTGTGCGTACGATGTGGCAAACAACACTGTAGGAGCGACAAACCATTACCAAGATTATCCCGTGAATCTCACAATTGAATGGGTGAATAGACTCAGCACATTCTATGATGATACTACATCCTTGGATGTAGCTTCCGCAGTGGATTCATATAACTTCACACTGCCACTACCAGCAGATTCCGTGGAGTACTACGGTGTGGACCTAAACACCACTAAAGGAACATGGTATAATGTGTCGATCCGAACCGGAGAGATCACCACCTTCGAAGCGATTCTCTTCAGCGAAGTGGATGGACGTTCTCATGACACTGCATGGAGCGACTTGAGTGTCGCTCAGACTGGAAGTCTGCCAGACATATCATTCCAGTTCGGAGCAATATCCGATGTTTCCCATCTTCGGATCTATGCTGTGAGGAATTTGGGGACGGACGGATTCCTGTGGATACAGATCACCCCAATGGTGACACAATTGCTGGAACTTCCTGAGATATCGCCAGTCGGACCCGACATTCTAGCGATCCTGGGCTCTATTGCATTGCCAGTTGGATTGGGCGTTGGTGTCATAGTCGTCGTCTATGTCATCTATGTCAAGAAGTTCAAGGACTAGCATTGGATAGGACTGATTAAATACCAGTCTAAGAAATGACATGGCAAGGGGGTCAACCTCCTTGCCATTCTATCTCTTTTTTTGGAATTCTCTCTAGAACTGCGAGAGTGCACCTTTTCTTCTGACATATTCCTCAGTATATCTGAACATGAGGACGCCCAGTACAAGGAACACCACATCCAACACTATGAGTGCAATGATGGCATTCACCACGAGAGAGCCACCGAGGCTGCCCATCAAGAATCCACGAAAGCCCTCTACAGACCATGTCAATGGAGATACCATTGATATGTACTGGAGGACTGGTGGCAACACCGCAATTGGGTAGGACATCGGAGCTACCAGGAACAATACACTTGACAGTAGCTCGACCACCATCCATGCCTGTTTGGCCAGCAGGATGATGCAGACAACTGTGAAGACGAGTCCCTGCATCGCAATGATAGATAGAGCTACTACTCCTAGAGCCGGTAGTACTCCCCAGATATCGAGCTGCACTCCAAATATGGCGACTGCGCCTATCAGTTGGAGAATAACTCCGAGGCCCCCATGTTGAAGATTATGGAGTGAAGACCCCCAGACAAGAGTTCCTTTGCTCATTGGCGTTGACATCAGGGTCTCAAGAGTGCCCACATTCTGTTCTCGACGGAGAGCGAATCCAGTGCCCCACATCATACTGATAGCTAGCCCGGCATATGCGCTGCCAATTGCGACATAGCTCAACCAGTCACCCGTGCCAACCATCCTTTCGAGGTATGTAGACTCCGCTCCTCCGCTTACCGCAACTCCCGTAAGTAGAAGAGGGATGAACCAAAGAAGAGGCATTACGATAAACCAAAGCACACTAAGAGGATAGCTGAATTCAACCTTCCATTGCTTGATGGCTAATGCGTTGGCTGCCCTTAGCTCCGCTCGCAGGCCTTCCCTTTTCCACATCTTTTCGAAGATGGTTGAATTCTTGACTTCAATCGTTTCAGTCATCTTAGAACCCTCCCATATGGCCTCGTTGTCGAGACCATTTCTCTGCGTAGCTAAATGACCCCATTCCTAGAATCCAGAACAAGAGCCCGATGATTCCCAGCCCTGCTAATGTTGACAAGAACCCTATCAGGTTCATGACTCCAGTTATCGCTAGTTCCCGGATAGTCACTATCGCGAGGGTGGTTGGAATCAGATATGCTGCGAATCTCGCAGGTCCTGGAAGGACAGCTAAGGGATATTGAACAGGCGAGATCATCCAAGTGACTTCCGAAACCAACTGTGTCAAGACACTCGGATCCTTGAACACAATAATCAACCCTGCAACCATGAAGGCGAATCCATACAATGCAATGATCATCACAAGCAGAATCACGACAATTGGCAGTATCTGTGTCAATGTATAGAGTGGCCCGAATATGAGGCTGGAGATTGTAACCAGGACAATCGTCTGGAAGACAGCCTGAAGGCTGTCCGAGAAAGCCGCTCCCAATAGTAGGCTCACTCTTGGCACTGGTGCCATGAACAATGGTTCAAGGGTTCCGCTGAACTGCTCCCATCTGAAGTTGTTGCCAATACCCCATATACTATTGTCCAGAAACATGATCACAAACCATCCGATGACACAGAAGGTGATATAGTCGTCAAACCCAGACAGCTCAGTGAAATGTGTGGTTGCCTCTGGACCTGCAATCGCCGTCGCCATTAGGATGAATGGTGCAAACCACAAGACCGGTAATATTCCCCAAATCAGAAGATTCGCGGGATACCTGATTGCCAGTCTGAGGTTCTTCTTCGCAATGATTATTGCAGCCTTCCAGTCAAATAGGACCGGCTTGAACTTGACCAGATACTCAGAGCCATTGGGGAATGCACGCGCCTCTTTTGAGGCAAGTGAGGTTTCTGTCAATCCTCAATCCTCCTTCCAGTCAGTTTCAAGAACACGTCATCAAGAGTTGGCTCCTTGACCTCGAAGTGTTCGACTTTGACTCCAGCTGTGCTATGCATCAAGTTAAGCAGCTTATGGGCTAGCTCGTATCCATCCTGTGCCGTGACGACCAAGTCCGAATGGCCATTCCTCTCTGTCATCGAAGCCGACATAACCATGTCCATGCTATTGATGGTTTCCAGGTCTGGTGTGCCAACAAGCCTCATGTGAAGGCTGTCATAGTCGCGTACCTCTTCCTTCAAGTCATGAGGTGTTCCAAAGCTCTTAATCTCTCCCTCATTGATGAGAGCAATCTTGTCACAGAGTAGGTCCGCTTCATGCATGTAGTGTGTCGTCAGCAGAATTGTCTTGTCACGCAGCTCTTGCTTAATGTAAGTTCTGAGATCCGATGCGAATGTTGGATCGAGCCCTTGCGTCGGTTCGTCGAACAGCAGAATCGGAGGGTCGTGGAGCAGAGACCGTGCGAAGACTATCTTCATGCGCATGCCATGCGAAAGATTCTCCGTCTTCTCGTCAGCTTTCTCCAGTAGGCCCATTCTCCCCAGAAGTTCGTCTGCTCGATCCTTTGCCTCATTGTGCGGCATACGATACAGCTTGCTGAAGAAAATGAGGTTCTCTCGCGCAGTGAGCTTCCAATAGATGGATCGCTCATTGCCCTGACATACTCCCATGCAGGCTCTCACGTGAGTAGGGTCCTTGAGAATGTCAAAACCCATCACCTTGGCAGTGCCCGAGGTAGGTATCACTAGAGTCGCCAGACATTTGATGAGCGTCGTCTTTCCGGCTCCATTCGGTCCCAGGAGACCATAGACCTGCCCATGCGGAATATCCAGTGATACTGACTTTAGAGCCTCGACTCTCTTCCTCTCTACGGGAACCACGATTGCTCTTCTTCTAACACTAATGAAAGTCTTAGACAGGTCTTCTATTTCTATTGTAGTTTGTTTCAACGTTTAGTACCTCCCCAGAATCGTAGGGGATTGATATGATGTTCGAGTGTCACATGCATCCTGCCGCTCAACAACACGGCATGATGCGTAAGAAGTCGTGTGTTGTGCGGGTTTCATCCTTTGAGATATTCCGTCTTCATTCGAACACCCATTCAGGGTGCCCCCCGTTTTGTATATGAATATTTCCGCCAGCGTAGCTCAATTATAAGTCAAGATAGGTCCTCAATCAAATGCATGAGAAGCAGCAACGAGTTAGGGTGCCTATTGAAACCGCTGCTCGGAAGATACGAGTGATACTAGTCACTCATCTAGGTTCTATTACCTAAACCATGATTCAAATGCAGTCAGAATACAAGGTTTTCCTTTGTTGAGGACTTGCATCACTGCATCACGCAGAGTGGAGTATTTCATAAGATGTTCGCAGCTGGCGATCATCCTCGCTGATTGAATTGAGCCTTCTGCCAATAGAATTGATTGAGCTATTGCATCAATAACTCGGGCTCGCTCCAATTCACGCACCTTTCTAAGAGCCCTCATTGATTTCCTTCTTGACCTATAGGAGTAATAGGAATAGGATTGACTGCTTCGAGTCGTTTCTTGAGAATATGCATCTCTGTATACTCGGATTATAGCACCGACTATTCGAACATCGCTGAGGACTTCCGGTAGCTCTCGCAATACTTCAGCGAGACCTTTCATGTGAGTGCGTTTAGTAATGACCTTCGCAATCGCTTCAATCTCTGCAGTTCCCCATTGGAAGTTTGGCAGGGCTTGAGCAATCTCAATGGCTCTTCCCGGAACGCCAGAGCTTCTAATGGCCCCAGAGATGAAGTTCCTGTTTGTTTTCAAGACCTCAATTCCTTCCTTCCCAATATTTAGAAGAGAATACATGGCATGAACTCTCTTTCTCCCCCTCTTTGTCCTGAGAATCTTGAGGAGAATTGGCACTGCATCAGGATGTCTGCTTTCACCAAGAGCCATTATCCCCGGAGTTTCCAGATGTCTTTCGGAGTCCATGGCGCTCTTAATGTGGCTCAGCACTGAGGGATGTCTGATTCCTCCCAAGGCAAGAATTGCGTTCTTCTTTGTGTATCGTCCATCAAGCAGCTTCCTCAATAGCTCCAATGAGCTAGGGTCACCAATCTTCCCTACTGCTTCAATGAGGGGAGGCATCACCCATCCGCTATTTGACTCCAATCTGGAGTGCAAAAGAGTAAGCGCCCTTTCGTCCCCTAGATTTCCAAGCTCTCGAACCGCGGTTGAACGCTTATCATAACCAGAAGCGGCCACCCGGAGAAGGCTCCAAAGCAACTTCTTCGTGTAATGCGAGCAATTGCTGAAGGCGGCTTTGGATTGCTTAATTAGTCTCGCTGGAATCTTGACCTGGTCACCAAATTGCTGAGATAAGTTCTCAATACCTTCTATTGCCTCCTTGGACGCGCCAGCGAAGCCATTCTCTACGGATCCAGTGGTGATGACTACAAATCCATAGTAGGTTGAGAAGACTTCCCATAGACTAGGCTTGGATGCAAGATCAGAAATCTCCGCACATCTAGATTCAAGTAGGTCTGCGACAAGGATTGCATACGGCGAGGTTGACATTGCATCGGTGTCAAGAAAGAACGTGTTTCTTTGTCTGATCTGATTTCGAAGAATGTCAAGCGATAGCTCCATAATCTCTCTGCGAAGTTCATTTAGATTGCTGGCGTTGATTTCACGAAATCCAATAAGAAGGTCGGTGTCTATTCCGCTAATGGACTCTAATCCTAGCACCCTAATCATGGAATCTCGAAATGTTCCCTTTCGAATAGGAAAGAGCGAATTTCCAGGAACAGTTTCACAATTTCTGAGCCGTGCAAGATGTTTCGCTGTCTTCGTCCAGCCAATCTCCTGAGTTTTCATGTCAACTAGTCTTTCAACTCTCACATAATCTCGCATCATGATTGAAAGAGCAAGTTCACCTCTAGAAACTCCCATAATCACCCTCAATAATAATTCCAATATCCCCGGTTAAAAGGTGCACACATATCGGTGGGCTTATCTCTAGGGGCAAATCATCTGATTGCCAATGAAACGCGTCCTAGTGCTTGGGCCATCTGGATCCGGAAAGTCCACCTTTGCAGAGAATCTTGCTGACTTGATAGGTGTTCCATGCATTCACCTAGATTCATATTATTGGAAACCAGACTGGGCTGAAACACCCCAGGAAGATTGGTTTGAGGTTGTGGGCGAATTAATTTCGCAGGATAGCTGGGTTATGGATGGTAACTATTCATCTACGCTTGAAATGAGGATCAAGCGTGCTGATACAGCAATTTTCCTTGATGTGCCAAGAAGAGTGTCCTTCTGGCGTGTGTTCAAGAGACGGCTTTTGCATAGAGGACAGGTCCGACCAGAGTTGGCTCCAGGTTGCTATGAGAAGATAGACCTTGACTTCATTAAGTGGATATGGAACTATCCAAAGAGAAGTCGTCCAGTAATTGACAAGATCTTATCACAGAACTCTGAGAGCAAGACAATAATCGTCCTTAGGAATTCAGGAGAGGCTGATGAATTTCTATCCAGGGTGAGAGCTGATTTCTCAGCCAACTGATAGTATCTCAAGCCCAGTCGTTATGCCAAACGCCGCAATAGATGCCACAAGAGCAATTAGCACAGTCAGACGCAAATAAACTAGCCTTGGGCTTATTGCTTCCTTCTCCTTAATGTAACGACTCACAAAGAAGAGAAATGCGGCCGTGGCTAGCAGCAGACTTCTATATACAGGACCTAGGACAAACGTATATGCAAATCCCGTCAATGCAAAGAAGAGAGGGGATAAGAACAGCTGCCTTGCACTTCTCGCTGTCACTGGATAGAAGATTACGGAAGCCACAAAGACTCCTAGATAAATCCCAGCGACTTGGTCAAATGGGGGTATGATCAAAATGTATGAACCGAGGTATGCGATGATTCCGGTCATGACGGCTAATAGACTCCAGAGTAATTCTCTCTGAGCCTTCGGAATCCAATTCACTGTGGTTGAGAGTAGGTACAGCATGAATGCTGGAGTGAATGATAGTAATATCGCAAGTAAAAATGAATCCAGTGTGCTGGAACTTGGTAGCATGTAGTAGAACAGTGACGCCGATAAGCTTGGTGGGATTGGTAGCCAGAGTAAGGTTATGCGCCTTGAATCAAGCTGAAGCTCTCCCTTGAGGATGAGGCCAGTTCCGCATATTGCAATTATCGCGGAGAATAGGGATAGAACTTGATACCCATGATCAAAGAGAAACACAATTGCAGTGATTCCTCCACCGAATGCGGCATAAAGTCCACTTAGAATGCCGAACCGTGTTCTGACACGACGCCGTACGATTGCAATGAAAAGCATCAATAGCCCAATGATTGCAGTCGGTATAGAGAAACCTGGAACCTCATAGAATAGTCCAGTAGGCGGCATATTCAGAAGCTCGCTGAAGAGAGGCCTACTCAGTATTCCTATGACAACTACAAAGAGCAAAGCAAAGAAAGTCCACATGACATATCCGAAGCTTCTGAAGATTCTAAGCAGGAAGCTTCCAAGATTCTTAATGGCTCTGATAATGACTGCACCGTAGCGACTAAGGATAGCGAAGAAAGCCTTCACTTGTGTCCAAAACACAGGTGTTTCTACTACAAGGAGAATAAGAATTGCATATACTAGTGCATGCATCGGTAGTAAGCCAGTGATGGAGGTGAATCCTGTCAATGCTGCTAAAAATAGCGAGAGCCCCAGACATCCTACATTCTTTCTCATCCATACCTTCTGGGAAAACGAACTGACTTGTGCAAGAGTCGCTATCAAACCAAGAGATGCAGCTAAAGATATACTGAATATTAGCTCAAGAAGTTCGTAGGATTCTGCTGTTAGGGACATGAGAAGTATGAGGTTGTATACGCCAGATCCAGTGAGGATTGCAGATGGCGACTGAAGCTCATCACCGATTTGCGGCTCTAGCGCAGCTGCTTCAAACCAATATAACAGGCCTACTAGCACCAGACTTATGCTGATCGAGAAAGCTAAATTCCTGTGCGGCAGTCCAAGAATGGCTGATGTATCCAAGGGATCATAAATCCACAAGAATACAAAACCCCCTATCAAGACAGGTAGAATAGTCGCAAACATAGCCTTATTATTCCTAAAGATTTCCTTTGCCCAAGATAGAAATCGAGAAAATGCAGCAGCTAGTTGCTTACCCTTTGTCGCTAGCCATCCAAGGAAAGTGATTGTCGCTGCAAGGGTCAATGGCAAACTCAGCATATACCACACGAAGAGAAAGAGTGCAATCAACTCTGCAGGCCCGAGTATCGGCTCAGCCCAAACCCATACTCCTCCAGCGACGGCTGAGGCCAACATGATGATATCAGCTATGAAGAGCGTCCTTGGCCTTGCAGGTGTGATAAGATAGAGGATAAGCAGAGCTAGTGCAAATCCAAGTCCTCCCACCGTCAGCATGAAACGCATTTCTCCAAGGAGATTTGAGCCTATTTGTGCACCAATCGCGGCCCATCCAGCAAGACTGGGACTCCAGCTAAATCGAGCGCTAAGATGGTTTTCAGTGATTCCCAATTTGCCCTCAATCAAGAGATAGGCGGGTGTGGATAGAGCTGAGAATGATGATAGAATGATGCCTGCGGCAAGGTATGGCTCTGTAGGCAGGGATAGGCTATACAAGTCCCAACCGGTTATGAGGGACTCTAATGATATTGCTATTATAGCACTGACGGCACTCCATAGAATTCGAAACATATCCCATGATATCGCACCTCTGAAAGGCATCAGAATCACGGGAGTTAGAAGTAAGCCTACTCCTGCGAGAACGACATTCATGTCAGAGAGGAAAACCAGCATGGAATGCCAGATCCAAATTACCTCTAGCATGATAATCATAGTAGCAATCGCAATGTTAGTGACTCCTGGGAGGTCCTCAAGTCCCTTGGGATCGGTTAGCCTTAGAGCACTCAATAGAAAGACAGCTGTTGAAACACATAGCCACAGAGATTCGATTGAACGATAGTACGTAAACCAGCTGAATGAAACCATCGCAGTTGCTACAAGGCAGGACGTCATCCAGCTCTCTCGCTTGAATGTATCTCCCTTAGAAAGAACTCCAGTGAATGCAAGAAGCGGGATTCCTGCCATGTATGCAGAATATAGGACATCGACGGACATGATTTCCCAGAGGGATGAGAATATCACGAAGCAGAGGTTGAAGACAGCTATAGATTGAAGACCTACGTATCTTTCCGAAGAAATGAAGTTCTTCATTGAGATAGCGAGAATCATTGTTGCAGCTAGACTGGAGAGACCTAACTCCATCAAAGGTTGTCTAATTGGATTCGGTAAAGGTATCCATGAAAT
Organism: Candidatus Thorarchaeota archaeon; assembly: GCA_048882485.1. Taxonomy (GTDB): domain Archaea; phylum Asgardarchaeota; class Thorarchaeia; order Thorarchaeales; family Thorarchaeaceae; genus SMTZ1-83. The sequence goes on along the minus strand of JBHLRP010000001.1, from coordinate 125,333 downwards.
GATCAGTAGATAAACTGATACGCCAACCAATGCGGCACGAGCGATGCCCAAGAGCATACCGGTCCTTTCACCTATAATCAAACTCGGCATGAACCGGAGGATTTCAAGGGCCACCAACACGGCAAGCACCAAGTTGATAGTCATGAATGGGCTCAAGACTAGTGCTATAGCAATTCCAGTTGAGGCTGCAAAAACAGTCCATGTCACCTTGGTCCGAAGCTGCTCAGGTATTGAGAGAAGCATTGATTCAACTGCCACATAACCAGCAATAACAAGCGTCGCGTCGAGTGTATACAAATACAAGTGCCAAAACAGGAAAGCGAGCAAAGCACCTGTGACAACCGGATAGGCAAGAAGCACTCTATTGGCTTTGCTGAGAACTGGCGTCGCAATGAGCCCAAGACCAAATACGGCTAAAAGCGCCTTGGAAATGGGGTCGAATGATGCCAAATAAAGACCTAGCAGCAATGCAGCACTAATTGCGAATGCTGCAGATCGAGCCTTTTGCCTAAAGAGGACGGTCAGAGGTGTTGATATTGAGAATAGAACTGAAAACAGAGTAGCTGCGCCAAGTATGTTCAGAATTGGATCTGTGATTTGAAGCAGCACAATCAAGTCAAGGCTGACTACTGCACAAAGAATGAGGAGTGCTATCGAATGGAGCCGCAGATTCTCAGATCTGCGAAGATGGAGAGCAGGAAGCCAGATGCACATACAGACTAGGATGAAGGTAAGTGCGGTCGGTGCTATGGGCACTGAATATAGGGAGAATATTGGCACCAAGTAATAAACGAGTAATGAAGCGATGATGACTGAGAACAGGGCAATAGCTGCTACAAGATGGATTGCGATGTACGCTAGGAAAACTCGTAGTGCCATCAGCGCAGCAGTACCAATTGAAACAATTGCGCTCCAATATTGCCTATAGGCGACGGGAATTGGCACCAAAAGCAAAAGGATGAAACTAAGAACGTAGTTTGCAAAGTATAAGTGCGCCAACATGGTAGCGGAGGGAACGGCGAGCGCGATATAGAGGGCATTGACGATTCGAGGAGGTCCGCCCATCAGTCTTAGAGGCAGCAATCCGAAGCCAAACAGAGCCAGTGCTAGGAGAGCTGACCGGATTTCTCCAAAACTTATGACGGTTTCTAGGAATATCCATGAGCATACCAGAGCAAGTATCATGAGCCAGGTTGTTGGGACGAAGTAGACTCTGATGGTTTCAGAGAATTTGCTTTTGGCTAATGTTACCGCAAGGCAAGTGGCGGATACAGATGCAAGAAGACGAACTGCGGCATGCAGTATTTCCGTATAGAAGAACACAAGAACTCCAAGTCCCAGAGCGGCCCCCAATATGCAAACTTGCAGGAGATAGGAAGGAGATTCTTCAGCCCGTCCAATAGCAGGCGCATAAGCTAGGAAGAATGCCAAAGAAATCCAGCCAATTATCGGTAGTGGATCGTAACTGTAGAAAGGCGCAAGCCATTGCCAAGCTACGAACGCTAGTCCGGCAAGCACAAACACGGCCCATGATATGAGAATGAATTTCAGCAAGAATCGGCCTATGGAAATGAGTGCACGTTGAAGGGCTGCTCCAAGTCTGCGAACTCCGAGCACAAGTGCTCTTCCAGCCCTTATTGCTGCATCTGAAATCCATCTTCCAGCTTTGCGGTATTCGATATGGAGAATGGGTCCAGGCAATATAGCAACAAGCAGCAACGTCAGAATGGGGAGCTCGTTCGACTGTATTGGGTCTTCGAACATCAAGGTTAGGAATAATGCTGCAAGTACCCCGGGCAAATATGCTAATCCAGTGTGGATTCGATTGAATCCAAGCCTCAATAAAGCAATCGAACCTAGGAACCAGAGTAAGGAATAGAATACTGAATCCAAAACATCAACTGCCATAAAGTAGTAGAATTGCCAGAATGTGACCAAAGCCAACGAACCAAGAAACAGGAGGAGCGCTATGGATAGATAGCGATGACGGCTTGGCAGACTTCGAAAGATTAAGAGACCGACAATCCCCACTCCAGCAAACACAGCGGCAAGTACACCTAGAATCGAAATCGGATATCCAGGCGATGACTGCAGCATTGGGTTGATGTAGCTGAATAGAATGATGCAGAGTGTTAGATCGGCAATAATCCCTGCAATGAGCATATTGTGCAGAATCCATGCCTTGAGGTTTCTAAGACGACCTACTATTGAAAGCCAAATCCGTCTCCAGATTCTTCGTATCCACCTAAATAGGCCTGTCATTCCTGCGACAAACAAAACAACCGAAATGGTGAATGAAATGAACACTGGCCAGAGATAGTACTGAGTCCAAAGAAAGCCACTAACCGAAGCGACAGACACTATTGCCACACCAATTGCTCTTACAGCCATATATTCTGAATCTCTAGTTAGTCGCTCGCCCAACCTGAAGAGAACTGGAGATGGTCCAAGGATCAGCAATCCAATGATGAATGCGATTGGTCCAACTAAATGAATTTCCGTCCCCCATATACTCGGCTCGGATAGCCAAAGGAAGATGGATGGAATGCCTGCGGCCACAAGAATGAGTGAAATCCCTGACAGAGTATTGGCGTCCTCAGGAACAATTATCCATTCTTCAGGAACAGGTGGACCCTCCTCATCCTCTTCGACGGCGGCTGCTAGTCCAATCTCTTCAAGAAGAGTGGTTCTGCGTTTCTTCTGCGATTTGCGAACCCATCTTTTACCTGCCCATGATTGGACACGCCTGGCGCATTGGGAAGTGACGAGTAGTGTTGCGCCCAGCGTCACTAGAAATCCGGACACCAATAGAATGGGTGACAGAGTAGCGGAATTGATCAGAAAGTCAACAGTCAACATAGATGGAGATAGTGAAACAATGATTACATTAGGTACACCCAATGGAGCATACTTCTGCAAGTATTGGAGTGCAATCGCGTAGACGGATAGAGCTCCAATGAATCCTGCTAAGATGAAGTAGATAGCATAAGTGATTTCCAAAAGCCAAAGCGCAATTGCAAGTGGGCCGGTCAGTAAGATTGCTGGACCCAACACCCATCCGATTCTCCGAAAGGTTTCACTTGAGATTCCTTCCCTGTTTCGCAAGCTATTCAAAATCACAATCGATGCCAATAGAAATCCATGAAGACTGAGAATAGAAGCCTGCATTGATTGCCATAATAGAGCCAGCGAGAGAGCAACGACTCCTGCGCTCATGAAAAGAAGAATAGTGCCTGAAAGCACCCTTCTTCTCCATACCAAAATGGATCCTGCAAGTGCAAGGCTGACTGATGTAGCTATCAACATCTGAACAAGGTTGTCCTGCACAAAGGGCTGAATCAGGAAATAGGAAGCGAGCCAGACTGCTGCTGACACAATAAGAAGTACGGCAATAAGGGCGAAGAGCTGAATCCTATCTGCCCAACGGCTCGCTCTCTCGAATCCTTTTTCCTGCATCTACATCCCCGAATACCATCGCGAATCCACAGAAAATTGGCGTCTTCTAAGGCAGAAGAAGTCCTGTGGTGGCGTCTTATATAAGGGAATTTGCATTAATAAATTCGCTTCGCTTGATTTAAACACCTCAAGCAATCCTTTTATCGACAATTTCGAAGGTTCAAATGAAAGGTTCCTTCACGAGGATGCAAGCTGAGGAGCGAAGCATGCCAGAGAAAGTTGAGTGCCGTTATTGTAGTGCTATAAATGACCTAGGCGATGCGGAGTGTGCCAATTGTGGAGCCAACCTATCTGATGCTATCACACATGTTTCATGCGACAGATGTGGAATCCTCCTCAGAGAAGGGATAGATCCAGTAGGGCATTGCGTCGTATGCCAAACACCTGTTTTCCTCTGTGAAAAGCACAAGAAGAGAGTGGAGGATGATGAGGTTTACTGTAGAGAACATGAAACAGAGTGCTTCATAGCTACAGCTGTTATTGGTACCACACTTCATCCGAAAATCGACCTTCTGAGAGAATTCCGAGACGAATGGCTTTCTAGCCGACTAATAGGCCGCATCGCAATTCGGGCCTACTACGATGTATCTCCGCCAATTGCTCGACGTGCTAGGCGAAATGACCGAATTCGGATGATTCTTCAACATTTGATAGTGGAACCAGGCCTCAAGCTTGCACGAATGGTCCTCGGAAAGGAATCCCATCCTCATCCCTTGAAAAGACACAACTCAAACTGAGGATAGGCGCACGAAATCGATTAATAGCAAGAGAATTGCCTACAATTGAACGTGGTGAGTGAGGACCTGCCGATAATGAAGGAATTTCCTCCAGAAACGAAATTTCGCTATACCTGGAGGCCATATCAAGCGCGTGTTTTGAGTGAGCTTGAAGAATACCTAGGCGACAACCGACTACACGTCGTTGCGGCTCCAGGGTCTGGAAAAACGCTTCTCGGATTGGAAGTTGTGAGAAGGCTGAACCAACCATCGATTATCCTAGCTCCTACCTTAGCAATCCGCGACCAATGGGTCTCAAGGCTTGTGGACTTTTTCATGCCTGAATGCAATGAAACACCGGATTGGATTTCAACTGATATCTACCATCCGAGATTTCTGACGGTTTCAACGTACCAAGGCCTCTACAGTGCATGCTCTGGAGTCCTAGAAAACGACGATGATCTCGACCTTGAAGAAATCGAATCTGAGGATGAAGATCTATTCTATAATGAGGACTCGGAGAATGACGAACAAGAACTCAATGAGGACAACATAACCAGACTGCTACAAGAGTTATCGGTCAAGACAGTTGTCTTGGACGAAGCCCACCATCTCCGATCAAATTGGTGGCGTTGCCTGACGAGAGTTGTGCACGGACTGAAGGAAAGCACTGTTCTGGCGCTGACAGCAACACCGCCATATGATGTTTCGATGTTTGAGTGGGAACGATACATGAAGTTATGCGGCCCGATAGATGCGGAGGTTTCTGTGCCTGAGCTTGTTCAGGAAGGGAATCTTTGTCCTCACCAAGACCTCGTTCTCTTTACATATCCTAGTCTTATTGAAGGAAACAAGCTGAAGGAGTTCAAGCAAGCAGTTGATGAGTTTGCTGAGGACCTTGAGTCAGATGAGGAGTTCCTAAAAGAGGTAAAGAACCACCCCTGGCTTAACAATCCCGAAACGTTTGTGATTGAAATTCTAGATGACCCATCATTCTTTTCTAGTATGCTTGTCTACCTGAAACATCGCAAGGTCATTCTACCAAAGCAAGCAATCGAGCTCGTTGCTGGTGAACAGTTTGGAATTCCTTGGTTCAACAAGGAATGGCTGGAGACTCTACTCGAAGGGATGCTATTTCCCCCCGATGTTGACCCTAAGGACTTGTCTCCAGTCCTGAAAAGAATAAGGGATAGACTCTATCGAATTGATGCCCTTGAGCGAAGAGATGTGAATCTGCGTAGTACTCGGAAACTGGATGCCGTTCTGAAACGAAGCATCACAAAGCTGTATGCTGTTCAAGCAATTGTGTCCATGGAACTTAGGGCGCTTGGTGAGAACCTTCGCATGGTCATCCTTACGGATTACATAAGGAAAGCCTATCTCCCCAAGAGTGAACATGACCTTCCGAAATTGGATAAGATTGGTGTGGTGCCAATCTTTGAGGAGATTAGGCGATCGAATCTTAGTGACATAAAACTTGGTGTTCTTAGTGGTTCTTTGATAGTTGTTCCTACTGAGTCAACTGAACTCCTCCTTGAATGTGCTGATGATTGTGAAATCCTTCGCGAATCAGTTTCAGTCAAACCCATTGCTGACCCAAGATTCTCCATGGTGACTATCAAGGGCATAGACAGTCAAAAGGCAGTACAGCTCATAACAGAGCTTTTCTCCAGGGGCGGGGTAACTGTCCTTGTAGGCACAAAGTCACTCCTGGGAGAAGGATGGGATGCACCATCAATCAACTCACTTGTGCTAGCGAGTCTCGTTGGATCCTATATGTTGTCCAACCAAATGCGAGGACGAGCTATCAGGACTGACCCAGAGCAGCCTGATAAGATATCCAATATCTGGCACCTGGTCTGTGTGGATCTCGACTCTGAGAGCGCAGGAAATGACTACCGCATTATGGAGAGACGCTTTAAGGCGTTTCTGGGAATATCCTTTGTTGAATCAGTTATAGAGAATGGGTTCGGCCGCCTTGGGGTTGGAGTTCCGCCCTTTGATAAGGACGAGGTACGGGAAATCAACTCATCAATGACAGCAAGGGCGAAGGATAGAACAGCTCTACAATTGGCCTGGGAGACCTCCCTTAAGCGAGGTGAAGAAGGAATCCGACTTGTAGAGGAAGTGAAGGCTAAAAAAGCACGACTTCCAGTCCCTCGGGGCTTTGTTTTCAGGAATACCATTTCAGCACTAGCCTGGGAGGTTCTGTTCCTATTCGGCTTCTTTGCTGCTCGGCAAATATTCTCCTGGGTCCTTCCGATTGGCAACCTTGGCTTGTCATTTCTATCATTTCTACCGATTCTTGGATTTCTCTACTTCATCCTCAGGTTTGCTCCAAAAGCGCTGAAAGCGATCTGGCTGTTTATCATGCACGGCCCTATCAAATCTAGCCTTGCTCAAGTCGGGAAAGCTGTGCTAGCCACCCTCTGCGAAGTTGGTATAGTCAGAACCTCATTTAATGATATGAGAGTTGTAGTGGAAGAAGGAAAGAAGGGTGAAGTTTTTTGTCATGTGGAAGGTGGCACAAGAAGAGAAAGAGCGACATATCTTAGTTCACTCAGGGAAGTACTGGGTCCAGTCGGATCTCCTAGATACCTTCTTCTAAGAAAATCAATGTTAGGGACCTCTTTTGTTAGGCAGGACTATCATGCCGTTCCGACTGTCCTAGGAATCAAGAAGGTATATGCTGAATCCTTTGCGTCCCAATGGAAGAAGTACGTCGGTGAGATGGATTTGATTTACACTCGCAATAAGGAGGGCCGAATTGTACTACTCCGTGCTCGGAATCATTCGCTCTCAGCTGGATTTCGACCTCGCTCTGAAAGGATTAGCCGTTGGAAGTAGAATAGAAATCAGCTCTCTGGCCAGTGAGTTCCTCGTGACTAAAAGGCATTTCATAGATACGAAACTCAAAATCTGGGTGGAGCTACCGATAGTATCATAGGACCCTTTAATGCCCCGAAAGCCATGCAACTCACACCGGATGCCATTTTTGGAACTGCTATTGGCTTCCTCGCGGCATCCATGTGGGCGGTATCTGTTGTTGTTTATCGGTCACAGAGTGACGAGATTAGACCTTTAGCTATTGGGTCCGTCAAGATGTGGGTAGCACTCGGATTCATGATCCTGCTTGTCATAATTCCATGGCGTCCGAATTCATTCTCGGTGCCGTTCGAGTCAATCATCTATTTGGCCCTCTCGGCATCGCTAGGGGCAGTTATCGGTGACACAATCCTGTTCATAAGCCAAGAAAGAATCGGTGTTTCCTACTCATTTCCAATTGCGATGTCATTTCCAGTTCTTACGTACATTCTAACAATTCTGTTTCTTGGGGATGATGTTTCAGTGTTCCGATTCTTTGGCACCATAGTCGCAGTTTTGGGTCTCATTTTGATATCTCGTGAACAGAATAAAGGGCAGGATGGTGAGGGTAACTCCCAATTTGACCTCTTGGGAATCGGAATGGCCCTCTTCACCATGGTCTGCTATGCAGTTGGAACTGTACTTCTTGAGATAGGAGTGACTGGGGTTGATCCAATTGACGCCAATTTTGTGAGAATCGTCATCGGCTCTATTGAATTCGTTCCCATCTATGTTGTCGCAAGCCATATGGGGATGCCAAGACCGACAATGCGGGCGACAAAGATTGTTGCAGTCGCAGGATTCTTCGGAATGGCTTTAGGCTCAGTGCTCTATGTTGTCATGGTGAAATATATCGGAGCAGCTATGGGATCGCTCATAGGTTCAACCTCTCCGCTATTCGCTGTGCCAATATCAATGGTCTTTCTGAAAGAGCGACCAACTAAACTGGCGCTTGTTGGCATCCTAATCGCTATTCTTGGTGTTATTCTTGTAGTAGGAGTCATCTGACGACTCGACTATGGTGCGGCTCCTAAGGTGACATAGACCTCGAAGATGTCATTTCGTCTTTGGAACCTGATTCGGACCTTGTCGCCTGTGCGTTTCACAAGGATCTTCTTCCTGAGATCCTCCATCCCTGTGATGTCTTCGTCATCAATTGCCTGAATGACATCGCCCGCTTTCAGTCCAGCCTGTGAAGATGGGCCACGAGGCACTTGAACTAGCAAAGCTCCCTTATCCGTGGGCAATCTATAATGTGATGCCACGCCCGGATTAAGAGTGACACCCATTACTCCCAGCCATGGACTTCTAATAGTCCCTGTTTCCACAAGCTCATCAAATGCGCGCTTGACCCAATCAACAGCTATGGCAAAGCCAATCCCCTGACTCCATGGAATCATTGCAGTTGGTACTCCAATAAGTTGACCTTCGGTATTAACTAAAGCCCCGCCAGAGTTGCCAGGATTAATCTGAGCTGATGTTTGGATGAGGCCTTCAAGAAAGGTTCCGCCGCCTTGAATCGTTCTCTCAACGGCGCTGACCATCCCGAAAGTGACTGAGCTTCCCAGTCCAAGTGGATTTCCGATTGCAACTGCTATCTGTCCTACCTGCAATGTATTCGACTCTCCCAACTCAATTGGTGTCAAACCCTCAACCTCGATCTTCAAGACTGCGAGATCTCTGACTTTTGACTCACCAACGACGACCGCCTTGAAAGCACGCCCGTCGTTCAATGTGACATCAACATCTCGGACTCCTTCAACAACATGCGCGTTGGTAACTATGAAGCCATCGTCTGTCAGTATTACGCCAGATCCCTGCCCCTGAACAGGAATGGCCCTTGAAAGCTGGTCCCTCGCCATTCTTGTGGTTGTGACGCTTACAACGCTGGGTATAACTTTCTCAACAACGGTGATAAGTTTCTTCTCTAACTCCGCAAGCATTATCTCCACTGAAAGTTTGCTATAGTTCTCCACTTATTAGATTGAGCATTCGGTCCTGATATTATCCACATATCATCATCCATTTGTTTGGATAACCAAGATATCCTTTTCAAAAGATAACGGGCTGGTTTATCCCTCGAGTGGTGCTGGATGAATAAGAACCAGAAGCGATCACTGGCAAAGATAGCTATCTTTGTTCCATTGGCATTGATAGCCACAACTATAGCTATTGGAGGCCTGTATATCGTTTCCATTACAACCACATCCCGAGTAGGAGCCCATTCCCTTCTGTCATACTGGGCATCAATCCCAGCAGCTATCCTAGTTCTAGCATTTCTTCGGCGTCCCTCCAAATCCTTGGCTGCATTCTCAGCTGCGCTCCTCTTTCCCATCATGGTGAACATTGGTAGTGCAATAAGCTACTTGACCGAACTCATAGCTGCTCCCGAAGTGAAGGATCTCGCCAATCTTGTGACAGACATATACGAGTTTGCAGTTTTTGGTGTCTTCATCTTAGTAGCTTTGACCACGCGCCAAGATCCAAGTGAAAAGAAGAGACTGACTGCTCGTTTGGGCCTTGTTATTGGCTTCGCGTCTGTATTCATCCCCGGAGCACTTTATGGCGTCATATGGTTCTTCCTAATTCCACATATGACGACAGAAATTCTAATCTACTTCGGAGCCTCCACGGCACTCTCTGGCGTTGCAATCACTCTTGCTGCCGCTTATCTCTTGATCAAACGTGGATACGATGAGCTCTCCGTAGACATTGGGTATTTCGCTAGTGCATGTATACTCTCTGCAATTGCTATTTGTGTTTTAGCAGCAGAAATGTTCCTTTCATCCGCCCTCTGGATATACGCTGAAACAATACAGATGGCATCGTACTTTTTGATCACAATTTCCCTTTCTGTTCCCTTTCTTAGAAAGGTAGGATATGATAGGATGACGGCATATCTCATTGTTGCTGCACTTGTGTTGCTCTCCTACTTGCCATTCACAATTACAATTGGCATTGAGGCTGCAGGTTTCCATCAGATTATCGAACCGATGAACACTCTAGCATTCTCTATTATCCATATTGGAGTGGCATCTCTCTCAATAATGATGGGATTCCTTCTCTTTGCGTACTCAAGGCGACGCCCTTCAAGGAACCTCTACGCTCTTATCATGTTATTTGTGCTCTGGGCCGAAGTGGCTACAGTTTCCGTGCTAACAGTATTGCCACTTGAATTCGCCCCTCGGGGAGAGCCAATCGTATCATATCTAGTTGGCAGCATTCTATCAATCCCGCTCTTATATCTCGCTGCACGATGGACTCCAAAGAACCATCTGCAAGAAGACAGGCCTCCTTCATCATGGCTACTTCTTGCAGGTTCGTTTGTTATGCTGGGAGCTGTCTTGGCTGGAGAGATTGGAAATCAGCTTGTTCTACAACAATACCCGCTGCTTTCTGGAAGCCCCCTCAGTAATTCCATGCTTCTGTTTGCAAACTTGCTGCTCATCTTCCTGATAACATACTTGCTATTCACACAAGTTGAGATATCTGGCGGTCAAGCTTCAATCGGAGTATATGTCGTCCTATTCTTGTCGATGTGGATAGTCCCGAATGTGCTCAAGAGCTATTACAATACATGGACTGCAGGCTGGTGGGTCTCAGAGATTCTGATATTGCTAGCTTTAATGATAGGCCCAGCATTTCTAGGCCTTTTATACATGCGAGCAATGCGGGACGCAGAAGACTCTCACTCAAAGGCAACCCTTTATGCAGACCTGCTTATGCATGACATTAGTAATTATCACCAAATGCTTCTAACCGCCGTCGAACTATTGGGAGAAGGAGAAACAACAATCGAGCAGCGAGAACGTCTCTCAGGTGACGCATATCATGTGATTTCTCTTGCAGAGCAGCTCATCACCAATGTACGCCTAATAACTGAAAGCGAAGATCTTCAGAGAGAATCACTCAACCCGCTCAATCTGATGGAAACGCTCGTTGAATCCCTTGATAGGGTCATGCGAGTCGCTGGTGGTAAAGGTGTTAAACTGCAATTACTGCCATTCAGTGCGCAGGCCTATGTTCTTGGTAGCGGCGTGCTGAAGCATGTCTTCATCAATATAATCCATGGTGTCCTTTTGCAGCCTATGGAGGCATCAAGCATTAAAGTCGAGATTCAGCCTCGTGTTGAGATGGGCTCTGAATATTGGATGGTCCGAATCTTCGTTCCATCCTGGTGGACGGATATTGGGAGTGATGTTTCTCCCCCTGAATCTCAAGAAGATTACAGTGGCACTGCTCTTGGACTTCTTGTATCACGGCTAGTTGCAGAGTCGTTGGGCGGAACCATTACGGTTTCAAAGAAAATGGAAGAGCCGGATATGGGCACTCTATTTCAAGTTCTTCTGCCTGCATATGGGAGAGAGTCTTGAGTTTCAAATAACATCTTCAGAAGCATCCACCTAAGATTGGTTAGTTCTTATTATGCCCAGCAAAAGCTACTCTTTGCATCGGATAATCGATTACTAGCTCATAATCCCTCAAGAATGGATAGCCAATTACACCATAGTCAAGCTTTTGACCATTTGGAGAGATCACCCCGAGATCAATCACTCCCATGATGGTGTCGGAGAGCACTGAGGAACCAATCGAGATGCTTCGGACCATTGCACCATAACCCGTCGCTCTCCCGCCCACTCCTATGCATTCGCCTCCTGAGCATCCTTCCGCAGTGGTAGGCTCGCTCGACGGGGTTATTATACCAATCTCACTTGCCACCGTTGGAGTCATTACATTGCCACTCGAGCCAGTGTCTAGGATGTGATCAAAAGGTCCTTTGCCATTGATGTATACTGGAACACCAACAAGGTGTGAGTCTATTAGATACTTGAATGGAATCCATTCCAGTGCGTTCATAGTGTCAGATCCATTGCTCTCCTCAAGACTCAGTTGAAGAGTGCCGTAATTTAGACCGACTCTGAAATTCTTGAGGATTGTGTGTCCAATAACTCCTGCAGTCGGACCGCAACCAGTGGTCCCCAACACTTTGGCGAAGTCAATTACACCAACTTCTTCATCCTGAAATTGTAGGGATCCTATTTCTAGCGATTCAATCTTCGCAGTCATGACAGGGAGTTCATTCCCGCCGACTCCTCTTGCCTTTTTCTTCTCTCCCACATAGGTGGGTATTCCTAATTCCTCAACAAGGGAACTGGACACGGTAGTTATACTTGCACCAGTATCGAGAACAAAGACAAAGGGCCCCTTTCCATTGATCATCACAGGTACGTGAGGATGGCCCGACCCTGGACCTAATTGAATTTTCATCTGCATGGTTGCAACCTCTAGACATCATACCTATCTCATGTCTGAGATATATTAACCTATCTCAATATAGAGATATATTAAGTCTCCGTTCTATGCCGATACGCTTATTTCCACCTCACTGAAACTAGGTAGTGATAGCAGTGAGAATCAAAGCAGTCCTTCGCGATAGTGAGATTCTCAAAATGGAGCCCGCATCCAAAGCCAGAATCATCGCAACTGCAAGGAAGAATGTTGACCGAATTGTTACACTAAACAGCCTGCTAAAGGTAATGGGACTAAGGGCAGAAAACCGAATCGAGCTCCTTCAAGCTCTTGAGGATTCGAAATTGCACATCTGGCTCTTTCAGGATTCACAACAAGACCTTATTTTTCTGAGTGAGAGTGAAACGATACAGGACTATGGTTTCCGTGGCTACAAATGGCGATGAAGAAGCTAGAATCCTTCTATACGAGCGGATCCTTCTTTGACAGCATTTAGCAATTGCCTGCTAAGGGATGTAGGCAAAGTGAAAACTCGTTCATCAATAACTCGAGAGAGATGATCCAATTCACCAACAATTCGCAAATATTCTTCCTGCATATCTGTCGCAAGGGGCTCTTCCATCCCTGAGAGTGGACCAACATTCTTCTTAATTCTCATCATTACATCAAATTGCTCAAGGAGATTCACTGTTAGCTTTTCCAGAGTCTCATTATCCGTTGATTCGCTGATATAACCTTCACAGAGTTCATCCTCGACTATCGCAAGCAGGTATCTCAATCCATCATATGCTTCAAGACAATCTGGGAATCTGTTCGCATGTGCTCGAGCGACTTCAAGAGCCTCAAAGCATTGGCCTTCTGCAAGTAATAATCTGCAGAGGTCATCAAGTGCACAATGACTTGCAGGAGACTCAGTCAATAGTCTTCGATAGACTTTCTCAGCTTCGTCAGTTCTGAGCGATTGATCTAGCAAACGACCCAAAGCGCATGAAGCATCTTCATGGAGAGGATCATCCTTCAGCACGCCCCTCAATGTTACCTCTGCTTCGTCCTCTCTCTGTAGCCTAGCTTGTATTTTTCCAAGCATCGTCCGAAGGTCTGGATTCTCCGGGTAGCTCCCTAGAGCATCTAATATCACTCCTTGAGCCTCTTCATCGCACTCTTCATCACAGAGTTTAGAAGCTCGATCAAGTGCGTTTCTGACACCCGGGTCCATAATGCGTTTGCACCGGTCTGGGATTTTATGCTAGCCCCCTTATCAATTCGTGTGAAGGGAATTGAAGGCAATTTTTGCAGGCGACTTTTTATGCGAATCCGCAATTGCGAAAATGGGTAGTGACAATGCTACAAGTCTACAACACTCTAAAACGTGCCAAAGAGGAATTCAAACCAATTGATGGAAATAACGTACGTATGTATGTGTGTGGTCCGACAGTGTATGATTATCCTCACATAGGCAATGCCAGGTCATTTGCAGTGTTTGACACAATCCGTCGCTACCTTGAGTATCGTGGATATCGTGTCTACTATGCCACCAATTTCACTGATGTCGACGACAAGATGATCAACCGTGCGAATGAAGATGGTATCTCAGTTCAAGAGTTGGCCAGCAAATTCATTGCTGAGTATCTGCTAATTGCAAACCAGCTGAATCTCCAGCCGGCAACAATCAACCCTCGTGCAACTGAGCATATCGACGACATCATCGAGATGGTTGGCCTCATTGTTAAGAACGGAAAGGGATACGTTGTTGATGGCGACGTCTACTTCGATGTAAGCGAACTTGAGAAGTATGGCGTACTCTCCAAGATCTCCGCCGATGATTCCTCAGCAGGTGCCAGAGTTGAAGTGGATGAGAAGAAGAGAGATCCACGAGACTTTGCACTATGGAAAGCTGAGAAGCCAGGGGAGCCCTCATGGGGCAGCCCTTGGGGAAAGGGACGGCCGGGCTGGCATGCCGAATGCTCGGTCATGGGAAGGCATTACTTAGGTCTCCCATTCGACATTCATGGTGGAGGACAGGACCTCATATTTCCACATCATGAGAATGAGATAGCGCAGTCCTTTGCAGCTTACGGTGTAGAGACCCCAGTAAAGTACTGGCTGCATAATGGATTCCTAACCATTAATACCGAGAAGATGTCCAAATCAGAAGGCAACTTCTTCACTGCAAGAGAAGTCCTCGACAACTATGATCACCAATCTGTTCGCCTATACCTGGTTTCAGGGCAGTATAGACAACCTCTGGATTATAATGACACAGCTATCAAACAAGCCATTCAGTCTCTAGAGCGAATAAAGAACGCTGCTGACAATCTCAGAGGGCGCATTCTCATCCTCGAACGGTCCGGAAGTCGCGAAGCCGATGCGGACAAGAAATTGGCTGAGGCTGCAAAGAAGGTCCGTGTGAGTTTTGAGAAGGAGATGGATGATGACTTCAACACGCCTGGTGCCCTAGCTGAGATATTCACCTTCGTGAGAGAGATCAACACTCATACTCCCAATGTCGGGGGAGCAGCGGTACTCAGAGAAGCGCTAGCTGTTCTTACCGAGCTAGTTGGAATCCTTGGTGTAGACCTTGGAGCGACTGGAGCTGGAACTGATTCAGGAGCTTCTGCTGAAGCCCTGAAAGGTACCGTTGAGCTGCTTCTCGAGATCAGGGAGAATGCGAGAAAATCTAAGGACTATGCCACATCAGACAGAATCCGTGACCGACTAGCTGAACTGGGAATCACGGTTGCAGATACAAAGGACGGCGCCACATGGAAGATGGACTAGCCAGGTCCAACCATGTCAAAAATCATTTTCACTGCCGAAGGTTCCAACCGACCTTCGGCTCAAACCTTTGCTTAGGAACAAATGGTTATCTCAATTTTGAATAAGTGCTGACTGGAGATTAGGCGATGTCAGGTGGATTCTCAATGGTCAGGAGGCCTCTCAATCCGCTAAGCAGCAGACTTAGGATTCTATCGATAATCTTGATGCTTTACATTTTGTGGATGTATGCGGCATCGCGATTCATGAGTGGAGATTGGGTATCAGGAGTATGGTGGTCAGGTGGACCGCCTGGCGCACTGTTCCCGATTCCAATGTATCCTGGTCCCTTGGAAATCATGGTGATGGCGAATCTTGTAGACAGCATCCTGTACCTAGCGCTGTTTCAGAGTGGCTTGTGGATTCTAATTGAGATTCTTCTCGCCTTGCATGCATTTTCCCCATATGCGTTTTCCAGAACTAGCGGTTCTTGACCTCAATCAGAAGCCCAGGATCATCGAGGACGTACACTTTCGGATTCGGAATATCCGGGTTCTCATCCACGAATTGCTCAGTAATTTCACGAAGCACCCGCTGAGCATCCTCAGGGCTCTTTGGATTCCTTGCATCCATCCGATAGACCTCTCCGAGCTCTTTTGGATCAAGCTGTGTGACCACTTTGATATTGCGTTCTGCAACATCAAGAAGTATGCGGAATAGATCTGGGGGTTTCTGGTTGCCAATTTTGAATGTCTCTTCCGAACCGTAGTTTTCAATTACATACTTGAGAGCATCCTTTACCATCATGCCCTTTACTGCATGCATGGCTTCCTCGTACCCGGCACTTCCAATACCTTCCTGGCAAGGAGCCAGAAAGACGATCCATCCCTTCATGTCATGACGAACTGCATTCCAGGCGGCGTGAATCCCCTTGCCAGCTTGATACAGGTTAAGTCCGAGCTCTCCAACTGACACAAAAACTATGTCACCCGGTTCATCAGTTTCAACGACTCGCAGTTTTCGAAGTGGCTCTGATGCAGCCTTATGGCATTCAATGAGATCGCCGGCTTGAACATAGACGATTTCGCCATGATGCACTATCGTGTCAATGCAAAACATTGGGAGATTCTCCTTGACACTAGTTGCGACCTCTATCATTTCTTCAATCACTGGATTTCCTTTCGTATTTCCTAATCTGCATCCCGAAACAAAACCTCGCTCTACATCAAACATACGGGGATGATTGACACGAATAGTTTCTCGGCCTGCAACTCCTGGGCAGAACAACTTGACTGTTCCCGCCTGTCCAGCAAAGTAATGGTACTCCGAATCACTTAGAGGAATTAGCAAGGAAGCACCAAGAACCTGTTCATCTATGAGGATTGGCGCCCCTTTCTTTGTCTTTCCAAGATTGCGGTTTCCTGAATCGCAGTCATGAATGAGCACATTGTCCATCCACTCGCCATAGAGCATTGCTCCAAGGATTCGCTTCTCAATCGCGTCTGGGGTGGGCTTCTTGTGTGTTCCACTGGCAATTATTATTCGGATATCTTCCTTTCTTACACCAAGTTTGAAGAGCCGCTTCGTTAGTATGGGCAGTAAGATTCGAGTATGTATGTTTGGACGAGTGTTATCGTCTACAATGAACATAATGGTCCTACCTTCAGCGTAGACCTCGCTAACTAGATCATCGAAGGGCTTGGAACCAATCGGATTGGCCAATACATCCTCAAGCTTCTTCTCAAAGTCCGAGAAGTCGGGCTTGTATTCCTCAATCTGTAGCACTGTTACGTCGCTAAGTGTCTTTGGAATGAACTTATCAATAACTGTGGTTCCATACTTCAATGGAGTCTTGTAGAAGGACATAGGATTTCCCATTTCAAGATACTAACTCAATATGTAATAGTTGCGGTAGATAGCATTTGCATTCAGAGCTCATTTGAAAATGCTTATATCAGGCAATTGAATCAGAGAAATGTTAGATGTATCTAACTTTTTGTGGGGCGATCTGTGTGCGAGAAGAAGCTACACCTGTTCTAGACGAATACAATGCGAAGAAGCTTGTATCAGTCAGTCCAGGTACCAAATGCGTACTTCTTGGCATAGAAGGACTAAAACATAGTCGACATGTCCCACCCATAAGAAGGCACCATCGGGGGAAGCATTTCCACAAAGCATCAGATTCGGATGATGATTGCAGATTCAGGCATTCGAGAAGGGAAAAGGGCCGCGGCTTTATGCGAAGACTGCTAGACCTTGGCATAACACGAGGATGCACCTTTACAGTAGTGCAAAGTGGAGGGCACGGTCCAGTATTGATTGAGGTTAGAGGGACGCGCATAGCACTCGGACATCACATGGCTTGTAGGATACTCGTTAGGGAGGTGCCTTAGCCAGTTGAGGATGAGAATTGCGCTCATTGGCAATCCCAATGTTGGGAAGTCAGTAATCTTCAACAATCTCACAGGCATGAAGCAACATACAGGCAATTGGCCCGGAAAAACAGTTGAAGTCAAGGAAGGATTCTACGACTACACGGGCTATGAGTTCGAAGTCATTGATTTACCTGGCGTTTACAGTCTTAGCGCCTTATCCGATGATGAGGAAGTCGCTCGAGAATACCTGATAGATCATCGACCTGACGTGGTTGTCGACATTCTGAATGCCTCTCAGCTAGAAAGGAATTTGTATCTAACACTACTGCTCATTGAAATGCAGCTGAATCTGGTAGTTGTTCTCAATATGTTTGATGTTGTTCAATCGAGGGGTGACAACATCGACATAAATCTGCTCTCACAGCGATTGGGTGTTCCAGTTGTCGTCACGACTGCCACTAGGAAGATTGGAATGGATGAATTGCGCGATGCTATCTTGCAGGCGTTGCCTGAGGGCCTTCTAGGGGACCACAAGGGCGATGTGCTACACTCTGCCCCGCATTCACTGGGTGAGCCAAATAACGACGACCATCTTCACTATCATCCAAAACACCATCATCATGGAGATTATGAACGACTTAGACCTCCTTCCATTAAGTATGGACCAGATATTGAGATCAAATTGAAGGAGATTGTTGGAATCCTAGAGGACGAAAAAGAACTGCTGGATAGATTTCCGCCTAGATGGCTTGCACTCAGAATCCTAGAAAGAGACGATGAGATTCTATTGATGATTCAGAATCCTTCCATCAGGGAGCGGGTTTTGGAGGTTTCCATTTGACCGAAACTCCAGAAACTACAATCTCTGAAGAGGAGGACTTTGATGATGAATTGGATCCACAAATTGTCCTCGCAGACCGTCGATACGAAATCATCGGAGAGATACTCTGTGAGGTGTATGAACCTGGTGAGGAGAAGTGGACTCTAAGTGATATGTTGGATAGCGTGTTGGTTCACCGTTACCTCGGATTGCCCATCTTCATGGTCATAATGTGGGCGATGTTTCATTTCACATTTACAGCATCCTTAGTATTCATGGCAATGATTGAGGGGGCATTTGCCTGGCTAGGTATGCTCACAGCGCAAATTCCGATTCCGTGGCTAGCCTCACTCCTGACAGATGGGATAATTGGAGGTGTTGGATTCATCATAGTATTCCTCCCGCCAATCCTGTTCATGTACCTTGCAATATCCATCTTGGAAGACAGTGGCTATCTCGCACGTGCAGCATTTGTAATGGACCGAATTATGATGAGAATTGGCCTTCATGGTAGATCATTCATACCAATGCTACTCGGCTTTGGTTGCAATGTGCCTGCGATAATGGCAGCAAGGACAGTCGATGGTAAGAGTAATCGTCTGACAACAATTCTCATCAGTCCATTGATGTCGTGTGCAGCTAGACTCCCAGTGTATGTGCTCATCGCTGGTGTGTTCTTTCCCGACTATGCTGGCACAATGATCTTCGCGATGTACCTTTTGGGCATTATCATGGCTGTTCTTATGGCGCTTATCTTCAAGAAGACTATTCTAAAGGAAGAATCTTCTCCGCTCATCATGGAGCTTCCAACATATCAGAAACCAACACTCCATGGGTCAATTAGACATGCATGGGATAGAGGCTATCTGTTCCTCAGAAAAGCCGGAACCTACTTGCTGGCCGGAGCAATTATTCTGTGGCTCCTAGCTAACACTGGACCAGGTGGATATGGCGCTGAATCACATGAATCATTTATAGGCATTATTGGGAATCTTGGCACAATTATCTTCGCTCCTCAAGGATTTCCGTGGCAAATAGTAGCAGCTCTGATTTTTGGCTTGCTGGCAAAAGAGATAGTGGTTGAAGCTCTAGGAATCATATACTCTGTGCAAGGTGAAGCTGCCATTGGTGCTACACTTGCAGCAGCGCTCAGCCCGCTTTCAGCGCTGGCTTTGATGGTCTTTGTTCTACTCTATACACCCTGTATTGCCACTGTAGGGATCATCAGAAGTGAAACGGGATCATGGAAGTGGACCGGCTTCTCTATAGGGTATCAATTGATTCTGGCATATGCAGTCTCACTAGTGGTAGTTTTGATTGGAGGGTTCTTTGTTCCTTAGGAGGCGATATGATGGCGAAGACAGTTAACAGAACTACTTGGCCGTTCCCATTTTTGCTGGGAATGGTCTACCTGGCAGGAGGGTTTCTATGGTTCATCTCTAGCATCGGGATAGCGGTTCCATTTCCAGTTCCCTCGGATCCAATCAGCTCATTGATGCTCATTATAGTGTCAATGGTCTTTTTGGCTGGGGTGAAGCCGCTCCACAGAGGTGAAAGAGAAGGTTTTGCCTACATTGCGGTTGGCATCTTCCTAGCAGGCATATTGTTTGTGTTGCAGTTGGTCATTCTGAGTACCAACTACCTTGGATGGATTCTCGGGTTTGAAGACTGGGTTGCTTGGACACCTCTTCTAGATATCACTCCTACAGTATGGTTGTTTTTCATTGTCCTACTGATCTTTGGAATTGCCATGGCAATTGAAGGTGAAGCTGAAGGGGACTTCACACAACATCTCCTGGGAGATCATTGACTTGTTGAAGAAGATCCTTCAGATCATGCTGCAGGAAAATGTCATCAGTAAACTAGAGCTGGCTAGAACCGTTGGTGTGCAACTCGATACCCTAGAGGACATGCTAGGGATGCTTCTAGATAGAGGTCTTCTAAGGGTGGGTGATTGTGTTGAGGCAACTGACCCTCATTGTGCCGGTTGCCCAAGCGCCGCGGGATGCCAGCCTGATACTACCAGTGGCAAGTCTTACTATGTAACTGAGAAGGGAAAGAAGTACGCATCATCCTAGAAATTTCCTAAGTCGGTCATTTTATCTCCAAGAAGAACGAGCATCATATTGAGAAATAGTATGAGCAAGGCAAGAGAAGAATCAAGATCCACAGTTCGTGAGTTTGTGGAATGCATCAATGCTGGAGACGGTGAAGACCTCATGATGCATGAAGCTGAGGACTTCATATTCATCGACTACGACGGCGATATAACTAGGGGTCGAGATGATTGGTATAGCTACTTCGAGAAGAACCCCAAATACAAGATTCATATAGATCACATTGCGAATAGTGGAAAAGGAGTGGCAATCATCGGTAGGACGACTGGATGCCATGTTGGCCCTGAGGTGGAGAAAGCTTGGAAAATCCTCTGGATTGCACAGGTCCAGGAAAATCTGATAGCTGAATGGAGGATTTATTCCGATGTCCATGAAATCCGAGAGGCTGCCAACATTGGAGAGAGGACTAGGGAGCACATGGAGAAACTTGAGAAGGCCAAATCAGTTGCTCTCGGATTTGTCGATGCTATAAATGCTGGGGAACCTGATGGCTTGATGGCGCTTCAGACTGAGGACTTCACTCTAATCGATTACAGGGGAGATGCCTACCAAGGGAGAGATCGGTGGCATGACTATTTCGCAGAAAACCCCGAATACAAGATTCATGTGAAGCATGTCATAACTAGCGGTAGCGGTGTCGCTATTCTTGGAAGGACTACTGGGTCACATGTAGCTCCAAGGATAGAAGATAAGGAAACCATTCTCTGGACAGCAGAGATACGAGATAATCTAGTTGCCGAGTGGCGGCTCTATTCAGCCACAGAAGAAATCGAATCGGAAATCAGATCTCAGTAGGAAATTCCCACATGTATGTATGAGGATAGTATGTTTTTCTCGTTCTATTGGGTGAAACTGATGTGTTGTTGCATACCTTATAGTGAGGATAACATGTTTCCTACGAAAAAAGGAATGGCTGGTGACAGAAATAGAATGGACGGACTTGTCAAAATACTTATATCAAAAGGAAGCTATACGCAGTGTAGCGGGGGAAAAATAGGGGAGTGGAACCTAGGTATATAAAGGTTCGAAAGACTTATAAGGCTAAATGCGTTTATGTATATAAATCTAAGGGTCCACCTACAGGGATTGAGCACCTTCTTGATCTTATCAGCGCCACACCACGACTTTGACTTCAAAGAAAGGTGAGATTACATTCCCTTTCGTAATCCAATCCCAGGGTGAGAGGAGAGGTCGATCCATCATGTCATCAAGAAAAGGAGCAGGAGCAACAGGCACAGGCTTTACATGTCCAGATTGTGGGGGACATGAGATTGTGCAGGATCTAGAAAAGGGAGAAAGAATCTGCGCCACCTGTGGTCTTGTAATCAGCGACCACCGAATTGACACTGGTCCTGAATGGAGAGCATTCACAGCGGATGAGAAAGATGCTCGGTCAAGAGCGGGCGCACCTAGCTCATACGCAATTCATGACAAGGGTCTCTCAACGATGATGGACTGGAGAGATCACGACTCACAGGGGAAGCGTTTCACAGCGCAACAGCGCTCAAAGTTCTACAGGCTACGAAAGTGGCAGATCAGAACTCGAGTTCATAGCTCAGTAGACAGGAATCTCGCTCAGGCAATGTCTGAGCTTGACAGACTGACTTCACAACTTGGACTCACAAAGAGCATCAAGGAGTTGGCTGCGCTTCTATATAGGAAGCTCATAGTCAAGAGACTTGCACGGAGCAGGTCGATTGATGCAATGGTCGGTGCGTCTATATATGCCGCATGCAGACTGAGAAAAGCACCCAGGTCCCTAGAGGAAATCTCCAGGCACAGCCGTGTTTCAAAGAAGAAGATCGGACAGCATTACAGGTTGCTGGTTGAGAAATTGAAGCTCAAAATGCCGATATCCGACCCAGCAAACTACGTTCCAAGACTGATCACTCAGCTGAATCTTCCAGGCAAAGTTCAGCAGAAGGTGCTTGAGATACTGGACATGGCCAAGGAACGGAGAAGCCTCGTAACCGGCCGCGATCCTAGAGGGCTAGCTGCGGCTGCAATATACATCGCGTCGATACTGATGGATCACAGAGTCACTCAGCGGGATATTGCGATGGCCGCTGGCGTCACTGAGGTGACCGTTAGGAATCGCTACAAGGAATTGGTGAACAAGCTTAACATCACAATGGCACCGTGATCTACGGAATCCGCGCATAAGCACGCAAGTGGGGTGTGGGATTCATTCCCAACACCGTTTCCCTGAGGAGGGAGAAAAAGATAGCATCCAGAACTACACAGAGTAATAATGCAAACGATGCAAAGGTTGAAAGCATAGTCGATTCCATCTGCCCGGACTGTGGCAGTAAGGAGTCAATTTGGGAGAATGGAGAAACAGTCTGTACCCAGTGTGGTCTAGTACTGTCAGATCATAGAATAGACACTGGTCCTGAATGGAGGGCCTTTACTTCACAGGAACGGGACTCCCGATCGAGGACCGGAGCTCCTGCGAGTATTGCTATTCATGACAAGGGTCTGTCAACGATGATTGACTGGAGAGATCATGACTCCAGTGGAAGACGATTTACTGCGTCACAGAGAGCCCAAATCTACAGGCTCAGGAAGTGGCAGAGACGAACCCGAGTTCATAGCTCATTAGAGCGCAACTTGGCACAGGCAATGACAGAGCTTGATAGGCTTGCATCCCAAATGGGACTGACAAAGAACATCAAGGAACTGGCAGCGACATTGTATAGGAAACTCATCCTAGGGCGATATGTCAAGAGCCGTTCAATTGATGCAATGGTGGGAGCCGCCATCTATGCTGCTTGTAGACTCAGAAAGTCACCGAGATCTCTTGAAGAGATATCGGAGTACAGTAGAGTCCACAAGAAGAAGATGGGCGCCAGCTACAGGCTTTTAGTGACCAAGCTCGGCCTGAGAATGCCAGTTTCAGAACCGGCGAACTACATACCTAGGTTCATCTCAGATCTTGGCCTGCCAGGCGAGGTTCAGAGCAAGGCACTTGAACTGCTAGACGAAGCAAAAGCTGCTGGGGGTCTTATCACCGGCAGAGACCCAAGAGGACTAGCTGCAGCAGCGATTTACATCGCATCAATACTCACTGATAATAGAGTGACGCAGCGTCAAATAGCTCTGGCAGCAAGTGTTACAGAGGTCACAATTCGGAACAGGTACAAGGAGCTGGTTTCACGACTCAAGATATCAATGGCTCCGTGAAGTACCAGGGCTGCAGAAGACTGCAGCCAGCCTTTTCTTTTTTATAGAAATAGGATAGTCATGTCAAATTCCTAGCACGTCGATTTGCTCAAAGAACCTTCTTGTTAGATGAGCACGATAGAGGAAACCGCCCCAGCCTGAGTCCTCCATAAGCTTGCATATGGGGCCGAGCATCTCCTCACGAGTGACCGTCTTGACCTCATAGATCTCATGTGTGTCGACGGCATTCATTTCTCCTCCTTCAATCTCTGCAAGAAACACTAGTGAACGCCAAGGGATTGTGCCATCTTCACAGACAACATCCAGACGAGAATCCAATACATATCGAATCAGACGAATCTTGAAACCTGTTTCCTCGTACATCTCTCTTTTTGCAGCTGCCTCAAGAGGCTCACCCATATTGGCACCGCCCGAGGGTGCACGGTATATTCCAGTTTCCGAATAGGCATGCTTCTGTATACCGACATACTTCTCCCCAGTTCGAATGAAACATGTTATGTCATGGAATCTTCCTTTTGAGGTACTCTGCTTCACCAAATCGCATTCAAATTGCTGGAAATCAGCAGTGAAATGAGTCTTCTTTGGCTCACCGTATCTGGCAATAATATCCGCTTCATCTTTGGGGTCTATGTCCTTCAGATTTCTCGCCCAGATGTGAGAAATGACTGCTACCAAAAAGGATTGTGATGACACGACATACTTTTGTGGATTGGTGTTCTATTAGGGAGGACTGTGAAGACAGGAGGCTTCATCGATGGAGAGGACAGTGGGCGGTGTTCTGATTCGAACCCACCATGGTGACATTACCGAGTTGGGAGTCGATGCCATCATAAATGCTGCAAACTCGGATCTATGGATGGGCGGCGGCGTCGCAGGCGCTATCAAGGCAAAAGGCGGCAGTGAAATTGAGGAGGAAGCACTCTCACTAGGCCCGATAAAGCCTGGCGAGGCAGTGATGACCACAGGAGGCAAACTTCCTGCAAGGTATGTCATACATTGTGCTGGAATGCCTCCTGGAGGAAGCGCAACATTTTGGAATGTTCGGTCGTCCGTCGCAACAGCATTGGATATTGCCAGCGAGCACGGATTGGAAGAAATAGCCCTGCCTGCAATTGGAGCTGGAATTGGAGGACTATCAGAAGAGGAATCAGCCAAGGCCATAGCCGACGCCATTGCTGAATATACCCGAGCAAGTCGCTCAGTCAACAGGATACTTCTGGTCGGACTCAACAAGGAAATGTGCGACCACTTCGACAAGGCTGTTGAAGAGGCATTCATTGACCAAGTGATGGTTGATGTATTGAGGGAAGACGAATGATAGCTTGGTCTTTCGGATCAATCAAGATTGGAGTGCACCTCGGACCGTACAATGATGACAATATCAAACTGACAGTTAAGTCGAAATCAATCGGATCGACTGACAGATTGGGTTTCACTATTCATGAAGTATCAACCTCGGATAATATAGAATTCTGGCCGGAACTCACTATCGCTAGCGAAAATCGGAGACAAGCAATCTATGCGTCATCCAAAAGGGCCCTTGAAAGTGCTGAAAAGCAGGAAATTTCATCCGTTGGTTTCTATACGCTAGGTCTAGAGGTTGCTAGAGTGCCTAGCTGGGAGGTAGCAGAAGAGATCGCGAAGGCGATCTATGCCCATTCGAAATGGGCCAGCAAGGTCAGGGAAGTTGTGGTAGTCTCTAGCTCCCCGACTCAGGTTAGTTCATTTCAATACGCCTTCGAGAATATTGATCTCATCACACCTTGAGACGTCGTCTTGCCGCACTTGCTGACTCGACGATGGGATCCCATGTATCGCATATCGCTGGAGCATAACAGTTTTCGAAATCAAATAGGTCCACCGAATTGATATTGTGTTGAATGCCCAACGTGATGACATTGATTCGCATTGCGGCATCCTCGAGACCTACCATCTGGCCTCCCACCAATTTCCCGGTTTCTTTATTGAAGTAGGTTTTAACCTTGATGTCTTTTCCTCCAATAAAATAGGGGGGCTTTGTGCTGCCCTTTATCGAACCCTTGACTATTGGCACCTCAAGTCGCTTTGCCATATCCTCAGTTAATCCAGTGCTTGCTACTTCCAGTCCAAAGAGCTTGGTCACCTTTGCACCAACTATCCCAGGGAACCTTTCATCGCCACCTGCGGCATTTATGCCAGCAACTCTACCCTGACGTACAGCAATTGTTCCGAGGCCTCCAGCTATAGGTGTCTTTGTTATGAACTCTTGATGCTCCACACAGTCACCGCAGGCGTACACATCATCAAGATTGGTCTTCATCCTTTTATCAACCGCAATTCCGCGTGTAGGTCCAGTCTTAACACCTATGCTCTCAGCCAGCTTGGTTACTGGACGAACTCCAGTAGCAACAACCACGAAGTCAGCATCGATTGTGGACTCCTCATTAGTTTCGCGACTTTTGAGAACGACGCCAGTTAGTGATTCATCGCCGAGAATCTCTTGCGCCGCAGTGTTGATAATTATCTTGAGACCATGTTCTCTACAGTGATCCTCAACAATTTGCGCCATATCAGGGTCTACCATGGCTAGTAGACAATGAGGGAGAAACTCAATCACTGTGACATCCAGACCTTTCTCATGAAAGGCTTCAGCTGCCTCCATCCCGACAAGGCCACCTCCGATTACGACTGCTTTCTTTGCTTTACCAACTTCTGAGGCAAGAGCTTTCGCATCATCAAGCGTACGGAGTCCGTATACACGCTTCTTATCCAGACCTTTGATTGGTGGATCGGCATTTTCAGCTCCTGTCGCAAAGATTAATGCATCATACTTTCGCTTGGCCTCACCTTCTGCATTCCTGAAATGCAGTTCTCTTGCGCCATGATCGATTTTGTCAACTGTTACACCAAGGTGTGAATCAATTTTCAACTGCCCCCAATTATCGGGTGGCATGAGAACTAGGTCAAGAAAATCGCCCACCTTGCCAGAAATGGTGTAGGGTAAACCACAGCGCGAATATTGAGAATAAGGCTCTGCATTGAAAACCGAAATCTCGACTTTGCGATTGAATTTCCTGGCCTGTAACGCGGCTGTGGCACCTGCAGCACCACAACCAATCACAGCTATGTCATCAACCATTCTTTGAATCTCCTCAACCTAATTGTAGCTTTAGGCCCTGCCTCGAGCGAGGAAAAGCACAACTTGAATGTTTGGAATTCAGTGGGAGGAACTCAACCACTCAGAATCAATAAAAGGGGCGATGGGCATCGAAATAGAGGTACGCGATTTTAGCGACATTAGGTATCATGCAGGGATTCGCGACAACTTGAAGGATGGCGAAATCGTTGAAAATCGATTCAAGCAGGTTTAGACCTGGAGCAAGAGAGGCACATGGCTTTGAAAAGGAATTGGTGAAAGCAATGTGCATAGTCTTTCTGACATTTGTGGTCATGTTTCCGTTGATTTCAGGAGATGCAAACATGGCTGCCGTAAATAGCAATGCCACTCCTGAAGAGGCTAGCATTCTTTCAGTAGGTGGTCCACAGAATCTAATGCATGTTACACTTCCTCCCAGTGTATATCGCGTGGCGCCTGCGAGAACTATGGGGCTGACTGGATTCGCCTACGTAGATACAGGAGATGAATTGCTTCTATTCTTGGACCCTCTGAGTGGCATTTCCTTCAACATGAGTGTTGGACCTGCTTATGCACTTTACAACAACCTCATTGTTGAGGATGTGGACGACGATGGCCACGACGAGTTCATTGGGTTGAAGCGGCTTGACACTACCACTCTGACGCCATATATCGCGGACTTGAATGACGACACCCTGACAGAATGGACCGGCCTTCAAGGTGTCTCAGGAACCTTGCTCGGGATAGGCGATTTTAACGGTGATACATCACCCGATTTGGCATTTATAGCGAATTGGGCGCCAGATTATTCGATGCATACAATAGACCTCAGCACAGGGAGCATTATTGGTACTTTCAATGTGGGCACCTATCTTAGGGTCCATAATGCTATAGGAAGATTCTCAGATCCTTCAGCGGATCAAATTGTGCTGACTAACGATACACATGTATGGGTCGTTAATGGGGATGGAACATGCAATCTCAATATGACGCATACCACTCCAAGGGGGATACTTCGATTCGACTATGGTGGCGGTTTCTCTGACATAGCCATACTTGATATTCTTGGGGATTTGACTCTGTATCAAGGCACCGATCTAGCACAAATCTATCAGATTGGAGTAGGTCCTCCCGGAGGTCAGCTATATGCTAAGACTGGTAATTTTACTGGTGATAGCCAGGAAGACATTGTCGTGAGCACACCAAATTGGCGATTGGCGTTTTTCATCAACGGTACAAATTGGGAGATCTTTAGAGAAACCCCAGGAGTATATGCCACCGCCCAATCATTTGAAACAGGAATGATTGATCGGGACACAGTCACAGATGTTGCCCTCATAGCTGATCCTGAGAACCCGAGTTTCATTCACGGTAGCAATGCAGAGATTGCGTATACTGAATCACTCATTGAAACAGTAGATTCGATTCGCATCTTTGATCTCAATGAAGATGTTCTGGAGGATATCTTCATCACATCAGGCAATGACCTCTACATACTCGTATCAGAACTTGAACCACCGGAAGTTACACAGGCACCCCTTGATCCACTTCATCCTACGGTTATTGATGAGTTCATCACAGTAGAAGTGGGGGTCCATGAAACTACTGCTGTTGAATCAGCGGAATTCTTCTTCAGAAAGGAGGGAAATCCTGAGTGGACTCAGCCACAAGGGGGAATGCAAACACCAGATAATGCCAACACGTTTTTTGCGTTTCTAGTTGGCCTAGAAGCTGCTAACTACGAATACTACATTGCAGTAAATGATGTGTATCATAACACGGGATATTGGGGCAATGAGACTCACCCTCTTATCTTCGAAGTCACGGGCCACCTTGCCTGGCAACATGATAAATCAGAGATTTATAGTGCAGGCTATTCACATCATCTTATCGCGCAAGGGAATCTCTCAGATGGAACTCCTTTGATATACAGTCTGGAATTGGATCCTAGTGGAAAGACGGTATATCTGAACAAATACTTACCAGAAGGAGCACTTGTGAACTCATATCCTATCGACTTCACATCAGGGTATGACTTCAGGCTTGCCAGCGGCATGTTTGATGGCGATTCAGTTCTGGATCCAGTCGCTCTGGTAAGCAAGGACGTTACAATAGAAGCATATGTTTTACACGGAAGCAGTTTCGGGCTTTATCATTCATCAGTATCTCCGATTTTCCAGAAGGGTCTACGTACCTTGGAGATTCTCGATGGAGATGGAGATGGGATAGATGAATTGTATCATCTCAATACGAACGACTTTTTCACACTGGCACGCATGGATGGTGCAGGTACATGGACCTGGAGAAACTTAACGGATTCTACCAATCCAGATCTTCGACCTCAGTTCTTAATTGGAGCAGAATCTGGACCTGGTAAAGCCAGTTACTTGACAATCATCCGAGGAAACTCACTCATCGAAATTGTTGATGGATCTGATATCAACACCTACAGCTCAATAACAATCCCGACTGGGGGCTTTTCTGCGGTACAAGCTAAGTCAATGACTACCTTAGAAAGAAACCTCGGCGGTGCAGAGGAATTTGCTATCGGAATGACATTTTGGACTGGACCCATCCCTGAGACTAGACTGTATCTATTTGATGGAACAGCTCAGAATATTGGAGATTTGGAGATGTATATTATTCCGAATAACGACGTGACCTTCCTTGCTCCATTTGATGCAAATCTCGACGGCATAGACGAACTCGTTGTTCTTCATGACAGCGGGGAGCTGATGCTGACAAAAATCGGTACGACTCTCGAGATTGAGTGGACCATTCAGGTGACAGGATCGACGCCTCTTAGTGCCATTGAAACAGATTTCAATGGTTGGCCGGTCAATGAGTTTCTCTTGTTCACCAAGGAGGATGGCCTTCTCACGATAATATCGAATGATGGTGACATCAGAACTGCTGTAGTCGGAGAGGTCTATGTCCCAATACCTATCGGGGATATTGATCCCGGTAATGGGATGGAGATTGCCGCATATCCCATCGTGACGGATGTGGGAAAGGCGGTAATAGGGGCAATTCGGGATTTGGATTTGTTCTACAGGTTATCTGTGGGTATTGAGTATGCACCAACTATCGTTGACCAGGGAAATGAATTCAAGGCAAATGTTACCGTCCTCAATATCTACGGCGAATCTGTGGATGATGCAGCGGTCTATGTACAAGCCAGTTTCATAACGCCTGAAGGTTTGCAGACGCCCTCATTCAATTCATATTACAATCCAGATGAGTCACATTACGAATCATGGACAGACGCTTCTTGGCCAATTGGACCTGTTAACCTTAGTGTGCTTGTCAATCATAATTTCTATCATTTCAGATACGCTTCATGGCCTGATGCAGTCACAGTAAGAAGCAATCTTCATGTGCTAGTCTTTGCGCCTGAACTGGTCTATCAGGGAGGCAATATGACTATTGAGGTTCTGGTTCACGACAATTTGGAAGGGAGAGTGAATGACTCTTCGGTCATGGTTCATATTGGCGGTTCGGATTACCCTGCAGTTCCGATTAATGACTCCTATTTCTTGGAGGTTGCTGAGGTGCAGCTGCCTGCAGGCCTTCATCCCATAGGTGCAACGGCAACTCATCCCTACGGAATTGGTCCAGGATTTGGAGAGCGCAACATCGAAGTTCTTACCTTAGCATCAACTCTCAGTATAGTATCAGATTTCCCTGCAATTGTGCAGCAGAATGACAGAATTGAGGCTGCGTTTGAGATTTTCGATGCCTATGGTCGACCTGTGAATGGTGCAAATGCATTTCTTAGGAGTGGACCCACAATTTTCAATCTCGATCCTACTGCAACGCCTGGAATCTATCTGTTCAATAGAAGTATAGATTTGGGGATTGGAAATTACACATTTGAATTACATGTCATTAAGGACCGAATAAGGGAGAATCCTGCTCAGCAGATCGAGTTTGAAGTATTCGGTGATCTAATACCAAATGTGTTCTTCACACCAAGGGTTGAGGCGGGTGCCACCTTTGAGGTGAATGTGTTCGTCAAAGACACATTTGGCCCAGTCTTCCAAGGTACATCCGTAATCATCGAAATCAATGGCACAAGGTACACCCAAACAGGGGTGACTGGAGAGCCTGATTTTATGTTCATGGTCTTGGCCGACTTTCTAGTTGGTGAGAACACCTTCATGGTCTATGTGAATGCAACCTACGCAAATCCATGGTCAAAGGAATACACTATTCGTGCATTTGCAGATGCAAGTGCATATTCATCCATCAGGTCCCTTGGAGGCGATACAGTTGCACAAGGAGGCCAGACAACAATGGAACTGACTCTTGTCGATTGGCTCGACCGTCCAGTCTCTGGTGCAACTGTGACGTTCTTTGTGAAAGCGCTATCCTATCCTATGCAAGAGAGCACTCCCGGTGTGTATACTGCTCAAGTAACGACCGTTGGATGGTCACCTGGCGAATACAACTATTCTGTATCTGTCCAACATGACGACATTGAGACTGGTGACGCTCTGGAAGGTGTCTTGGTCGTTACAGGCCAAATCGTCTTTGATGTTACATTCTTCCCAGAATCGGGCACTCAAGGCCAATCATTACTAGTTGCCATAGCGATCCAAGACATCTACGGAAATCCAATTCCGGACTTGGATGTAACAGTATCTTTGATGGATTTGCCTCCAGTTCAGGCAACTGAAACTTATGCGATAGGGACCTATGAAGCCAGTATAATACAGATTCCAGCAACCGAGGGATATGGTGAATTTACCGTGAGCATTACTGCTCAAGGCCAGTTTGTGCAGGCTACCGATACAACAGAAACCATAACGATAAGCCCCGCCACGCCGGATTTCACATTGTCAACTCAATCAGTCAGTATAGGAGCTGGATTATCATTCCTACTAAGCCTCATTGGCATGTTTGTATACTTCAGAATCTCAGCTTCTACAAGAATAGATGACGAATCTGTTGAAGGTCTTCGAAGGTCGGTTAGGCGGATGGATAGAATATACCTGCTGATGGCACTTGGTAGCGGTGCAGGCTTGATGGCATCATATTGGTACTTCCTACAAGCAGAACTTGGTCTTGCATTGGTGCTTACTGTAGCCCTGCTCGGAATGTCGGTTCTCATGTATGGCCTCTGGCTTTACCGAGATGCTGTTTCTGCCGTCCTCATCAAAGGGGCTCTGAACAGGGGCAGGATTGTCTTGGGTCTCTGGCATCTCGTGTTTGTGCCAGTGGTCATTGTGATGATGCTGCTATATGGCACGGGAATAGATTGGTTCAG
Source organism: Candidatus Thorarchaeota archaeon (assembly GCA_048882485.1). Classification (GTDB taxonomy): domain Archaea; phylum Asgardarchaeota; class Thorarchaeia; order Thorarchaeales; family Thorarchaeaceae; genus SMTZ1-83. Next base: position 93,413 of record JBHLRP010000001.1, on the reverse strand, counting down.
GGCATACATCATTGAGGTCTCAACCTCCTTCGGTGATTTGACCATCCCAACGATAATGACTACGATCTTCGCGGCATATGTGTCATCAATCATCGTTGTGGTTGTGAATCTGTACAGGGAAGTAAGCAAGGGAATCAAGAAAGTAATGAGAATGGAAGAAGCAGGAACACCTCGCAGAATTGTTGAAGATGAGAAGATATCAATGATCAACAGGTTCAGTTCTTCAATCCGCCTCAAATTCCTGATGTTCCTGGTTGTGGTGGGCGCCACTACAGTGATGTCAATGGAATTCCTGCAGAGCTTCCAGCTCGCCATTATAGTGTTGATGCCAGTTCTCTTCCTAGTGGTAATTCCATTCATTGCTTCGAAGATAATTCAAGTCCTAGGCAAGGTCACAGGTGCGGTCGCCAAAAGGAGTTCAGTACCTACTGAATAGTGCTGAGAGAAATGGCAAGAGGGTGATGGCAAAAGAGCCATCACTCCTCATCCCATTCTGAATAGTTCTCATCATCGATGTCCATCGATTCCTCATCAGTCTGAGTTTCAGATTCTTCTTCACCAATGTCAGAAGATTCCTCCGCAGCAAAATCCTCTTCCTCTGGCTCAGCCTCAGCATCCTCTCCTGGAGGTTCAACCTCAGGTTCAACTTCGACTTCCTCAGCCACAGAGATCTCTTGATCATCAAGGGTAACTCTCAGCTTTTGAATCTGAGACCTCCTTGAGAAGTAAAGCGCTACGATTACAGCAAGGGATAGAGCACCTCCCACAACCGTAAGAGTCGTTTGGAATGTGCTAGCTGCGCCTCCTAGCAGTGTCTGCCAAGTGAGAACGAGAAAAGCCAGCCCACCAATGTTCATCACAAAGCTCCGAACTGGAGTTTCGATCTTCTGTATCTCTGTTACTTCTGAATCGACAAGCGCTGCCCCAAGGACTCCAGCATTGTACTCATTTGACTTAGTCCTCTTTGCAAGTCTCCTAATTGATAGTGATTTCTTCTTTCCCATCACCTGTAATGCCTTGGGCACTTTACTGGCAATTAGGTCAGCATATTTCTCCTGAGCTTCTTCGATATCGATATGACACTTCTTGCATTCCGCGGAATCGGTTCGCCACTTGGTCCTGCAGTTTGGACACTTGTCTTTGGCCCATGCTTCAGGAGCAATCTCTCTCACACGCTGGCGAATTCGATACTCACTGACTCCGCCTTCTCCTCTCTCGTATGATTGAATCTCCTGATCTGTGGCTTTCCTCTTTCGAATCCTCACTTGCATTGAAAGTAGTGAAAATAGAGCAGGTAGTGCCCCCAGCACCGTGAGATTTGGAAGAGATCTTATCTCCCCAGCCTTCTTTTGGATAGAGCGTACTTTGTGGGCGGTCTGAACACCTTCCAATAATGACTTGAAACTGGCGCCTACACCCAATATTGCACCACCGGTGGCCACCGTGGTAGCAATTCCAGCAATCGATGTAATCGCGTCTATCGCTGATGAGGGAGGGAGTGTGAGAAAGAAGACTTGCTCAATTGCATGCGGTGTGTCAACACCATCAACCTCTCCTTCAACAAGGTAATATAGACTAACTGAGGCTTCGAACATTCCTGTGATAACATCGATTGAGATTCCAGCAAGTTGTGTAGTCACAATATCTCCCATAGGTAGGGTCGCTCCCACTGGAGGTATAGTGTCATCCGGCTGCATCAATGCTGATGACTCATTTTGAGCTACTGTGATTTCAAAGACTTTGATGCTCTGGTACCAAAAGCCAATGGCGCCCCTTAGGTGATGTATAGCCTGGGTTCCAATTACATCGATTTCGATGTAGATTGTTGTATCGCCTTCGACATCGATTGGAATTGGATGCGCTTGGTCTGTTGCGGTAATGCTGACATCATTGACTAGAATTCTCGCATGCAGATGCTCTTCGTCTCCGAACCACCCTGCAGGTGGTGCTTGAGCTGAAGCAAGTATTGTGCTCGCGAGAATCACTACGCCACATACAGCTAGAAAGCCTATCAGAAGTCTTCTTCGGCGGAAGCGGGGCATATTGATATCCTCACATAATCTGTCGCGGTTTGCTTCCACTCGATTTAGAACAGAAAAGGATTGTGGATACTTAATCGTCAAAAAAGAAGCTCCTCATATCGACGGGCGCATCACTCGAATCATCTCAGCCACTTTCATGGCAATTGTGCGGAGGCCTTCGCTTTTCATCAACAGTCCCTTTGCTCCAGCGGAAACAGCTTTGCTAATGAGTTCACGATCAACATAAGCAGTGAGGATGTGCACATTCTCAACGCCTTGTTCTGTCAGTTTCTTGGTGCAGCTTATTCCATCCATTACTGGCATTTTGAGATCCATCAATGTCATTTGAGGAAGCCTGCCTTCGCCCTTGAGTTCAGATATCTTCTTTAGAGCTGCTTCTCCATCGAGTGCAGGAATGACTTCTAAATCATCTATGTATCTGCTCAGATACTCAGTCATTATGTCAACTATTCCTGGCTCATCGTCAACTATGAGAATAGTAGTTGTCACTGACATCTCATCCTTGCACTCTTCGCAATGAAACATGTAATCTTGGCGAAACCGACTTATGAATGGTTAGGATTTGCGGTTGAGTAGCGACATTCTGGAATCATTTTCCGCTCCTGTAGTAGTTCTTTAGGAGTATCAACATACAGGAAGGAGAATGAACATGGTATCACTGATAGAATCCTCAGGTGGAGAAGAATCAAGCCTAGAACTAACCTCGGTTGCTGACCTAACTCCATTCACCAAATCGGTGGCGATACTTCTCAAAGTAGTTTCAACGAGTCAAACTCGACATATAAGCTCAAGCAAAACGGGTAGAAGGCTCCTAGTTCAAGACATCGTTGCCGGCGATTCAACCGCAAGAATCAACATGACACTTTGGAATGAGGACACCGATTCTCTACAGGAGGGCCAGACCTATCTTTTGACAAAAGGGTACGTGAGGGAATATGACGAGTGCATGTGCCTTCTTCGGAGTCGAGATGGTGAGTTTAAGGAGTCTGAAAGACACATTGAGAATGTGAATGAATCAGTTGATATGAGCAGGCCTTTCGCAGGACAAAAGCCGCAACGAAGAAGCCCTCGAACGAGGACGGGTAGGTCATTCAGGGGAACTCCAGGAAGAGAGGAAAAGGGATACTGCTCATGGAAGGGCTTTTGAGTCGGTTATCTGCACATAGAAGTCTGCATGAAGATTGACTATCACGGTGATTCTCTACCGTTTCCATTGGCTCCATTACGTGGGAAGCTCTTGACTGCTGGTCTATCATATGGTGACACAGATGATATTCTATTGAAGCTGGCTAGTAGAATTGCGGCATCTGAATCAGGCATCTCTATGGAAACAGTGGCATCAATTGCACGAGAATATGTACCTGAATCATATCTAGCGGATTATGACCTGATCTCAAAATACGAGACATTAAGGAGAACTACAAGAGATATTCCTCCGCTCGTATTAGTACTAGAGGGAGCATCAGCTACTGGTAAGTCTATGCTAGCATTGGACTTCATAGTCTTTCTCTCAATTACACGAATCATTAGTTCTGATACAGTCAGGCAGGTACTCAGATGCATTTATTCCAAGGAAGAACACCCGGAGTTGCACTGTCATACCTACCAAGCCCATGAATATCGGAAAGTGGAGCCTGAGGAACTCGATCCAATGATCAGAGGATATTTGGCTCAATGTGAATTGATTATACCCACTATCCGTGATTCTGTGGATAGAATGGTGCAGGAGGGAGCTGAGGGGTTGGTTGAGGGCGTCCACATTCTTCCCGGCAGTCTTCAAGACATTAGCCCTGGCGTCTTGGAGATTCTAGTCCATCCTGAAGAACAGTCTCATCGTGCTATGTTCCTTGCCAAGCATAGTACTTCTGGACTCAAGACTGTATCATCCGATGCAGAAGTAAGGGAAAATGAATTTCTTGCAACTCGCCAAATTCAAGAATATATGGCTCGGCTTGCCAAAGAACGCGGGATTGTGAAAGTGATACTATCAGACTATGAGCAAGCTTCAGAGGAGATACGGTTCATTTTACTTGACAAGATTCGCGAACTGGTAGAGGACCAGAGCGGAGGAAAAGCGCCTTGAGCTGGAAAGTGGATTCTCTTAACCGACTCTTCAATCCAGAGTCCATAGCAATTATCGGCGCTTCGAATCAACCTAACAAGCTCGGATCACTAACACTTCGCGCTCTCAAAGAATCAAACGCAAGAAAGTACCCAGTAAACCCACGCCATTCTGAGATTAATGGGCTCAGGTGCTACTTCAGTTTGACTGATATTGGAGAGGACATTGATTTAGCAGTTATAGCTCTGGGGCCCTTGAATGTGCTCCCAGCCCTCAAAGACTGTGCTGAGGCAAATGTTGGAGGGGCAATCATCTTTTCTGCTGGATTCAAGGAGCTGGGTCCGCTCGGCGAAGAACATCAGGTACAAGTGAAAGAGGTTGCAGACGCAGCCCATATTGCAGTCATTGGTCCGAACTGCCTTGGTGCAGGAAATCCGCGTATGGCACTGAATGCCACTTTCTTTCCTCATCCTGTACCAGTTCAGGGAGGCAGTGTCGCCCTTGTTAGTCAAAGTGGAGGCGTGGCAGGCCTCATGCTCTACGAGGCCGCTGACACCGGCGTTGGAGTATCGAAATTTGCCAGCATCGGAAATAGAGTCAACATAGACTTCCACGATACGGTGAGATATCTTGGGCAGGATGATGAAACAGAGGTCATCTGCTTGTTTGTGGAAGGTACTGAGAACGCTAGATCAATGTACGATGAGATGGCACAAGTGACAATGGACAAGCCTATCATCATGTACAAGGTTGGCAAAACTCCAACATCAAGAAAGGCAGCTTTGAGTCACACGGGCAGTTTAGCTGGTCGGCATGAGCTATATTCCGCGGCTGCACGACAGAGTGGTGCAATTGAAGCGAACACTGTCACTGAAATGATAGACACAGCAAAAATCCTCTCAATATGCGGGACTCGTCCCACAGGGCGAAATGTGGCCATTGTAACTCATACGCTCGGCCCCTCGCTCATAGCAGCGCAGATACTCGAAAACGCAGGATCATCACTTCCTCCTCCCTCACAAGAAACCTCATTGACGATTCAACAAATGCTAGCAATGCCAGTCGAAATAGGAATCACCAATCCTGTAGACTTACTCGCTCAGGGCTGGGCCAACCCTGAGATTTTCGCGGGAGCTTTCAATCTGATAATGGAAGACCCACAATATGATGCCGTGGTGATAGTTTTCCAACCAAACTATCAGGAAGACATTGGCGGAGGAGTGCCTATTGACTCGATTCTAAAGAAGACCTCAACTTCTGAAAAGACAGTCATCGCAATCCTGAATTCGCCTGTCTGCACACCACCTATAGGCAAGGACAGATTAGAACGCGGACGTGTCCCTGTTTTTTCAAGTCCTGAAAGAGCAGCTCAAGCATTGTCCAATGTTCTCAGCTTGCCTCGTAGTGCCTAGAGTCTGTTGGGGATAGAAGCACTCTTGATCCACCATGATTATCGGATTTGTTGTCACTTCAATCTGTATATCTGAAATGCGATTATATGTTGGACTTAGTCATCAATGAGAGATATTCCGGGAAGGAGTTTAGCTTGTCAAGAAGCATACCGCGTTATATGTTCAAAATGGTTAGCCTAGGTGACGCGGCTTCAGGTAAGACAAGCTGTATAATCCGATATACTGAGAATAGCTTTGGTGAGTCGTACCAGGCAACTATGGGGACAAACATAGCGGTCAAGAATCTTCAAGTTGCCCTGACAGAAGAGATGACTGTGCCTGTACAGATTGTTCTATGGGACCTTGGCGGGCAACCAGATTTCAAGGAGCTTAGGCTGCGATATATGGCTGGAGCCAGTATTGCCTTCATTGTCTATGATGTGACAAATCCCAGGTCGTTTCTTCATGTATATGATTGGTATTCGAATTTCATGTCAGTGAATCCCAATGCTACAGTGACAATAGTGGCCAACAAAATTGACTTGAAGGATAGACGGGTACCCCCTGAAGCAGGACAAATGCTAAGTGATTGGCTTGATGTCACTCATGTTGAAACCAGTGCAAAAACAGGGGAGAATATTGAAGCCCTATTCACTGACCTCATTGGCTCGGCAGTGAGAAAATACAGTGACAGACCAATTGAATGAGAAATGGTGGGCGAAAGAGCAGGCTGGCCCCGGATCTCTCGCCCAGTTAGATCAATGGCGACTCGCGCCCAACAATTGATCTGAGATGTCAGGGATTAGTAACGAACACTAGGGTGTATGGCAAAGTCATCCAAGGTACTTAACTCATCAAGTTTCCACTTGGAAAGTCACTTGCCTCACGGTAACCGATGCAGATTCTAGCCAAACTATGGGACGAGGACTCCAGCTGCCAACGATGCATAGTCCAGGATTAGACCCGGAAAGACGCCAATCATTATTGTACCCACAACTGCAAGTAGCACCGCAACAAGAGGAATCGTCGGTATGCGTAATGTTGTACCTTCTGTTGGTTCCATGAAGTAGCAATACCTTAGGATTCTCAAGTAATAGCCAAGTGCAAATACTGAGTTCAGCACAGCAATTATCGCCAACCACCAAAGCCCAGCATCGACTGCAGCTCCAGGCAATAGAAACCACTTGAACCAGAATCCTGCTGTGAATGGTGCGCCTGCTAGAGCAAAGACCATTATTGCCATCAATAGAGCAACAATCGGAGCACGAGTACTGAGTCCTTTCAAATCATCATATGTGACCTCTTTTCCAATGGAAACAGCCAATGCCCAAACCAGGATAAACGCGCCCGTCTTGATGAGTGCATGGGCAAACGCGGTAAACATCGCAGCTGCTGCTCCAAAGGCCGTTCCGGCTGCAATCCCCACGAAGAGTAGACCCATCATCATGATGGATGAGAAGGCTAACATTCTCATGATGTTGCGCTGAGCGAGTGCAAGAATATTCCCAATGATCATGGAAAGAATCGAGATAGTGACTACGACAGGCATCCATTCCATTTGTGCTGCAACAAATGCAACGAGTAGTATCCGAAGGAGGGCACTTACACCTGTCTTCTTGGTTGCACCGGCCAGATATCCTGTGACGCTTCCGTCAGCAGTTGCATATGCGTCGGGGACCCACATCCATCCTGGGAACACACCGACCTTGAATCCAAAACCGATCAGGAACAGCACCATGGACAGAAGCATTGCGTAGGCAGACGGAGAAGCGGCGCTCCAGACGACACTAACAAATGCAGCAACAGCGGCAAAGCTTGTGGCACCTGTTGTACCATAAACAATCGCGATTCCAAATAGGATGAGAGTTGACGATAGGAGTCCCATGACGAAGTACTTGGTAGCTCCATCAATAGCTCCTCTGTGGGGCCCTAGCGCAACAAGCACATATGTCGGCGTACTCATGAGTTCCCATGCCAAAAACAGCGCCACAAGATCGGTTGCCATAACGACCCAAATTGCGCCAGCAAATGACATCATGAGGAGAAAGTTGTATGTACCCTTATTTCCACCGTATGTCGTCGACGAAAGCAGTATTATGAATGCGACAACCAGAATGATCCAGATGAAGAAATCACCAAACATGTCTCTTACAAATAGTCCTCCAAAGGAAGAACCCGGGTCAATGAGAATCATCTCAAAGCCTGCAAGGGCAATGCCAATGAAACTGACTGCCAAAGGACTTCTTCTCATTCCTACAATGAGTGCCAAGATTCCGAATAGGATGAGCGTCAAAGCTGGTAATGATACTAGCCAATCCGCTGGGACTAGTGCAAAGAAGGGACTCAAGATGTCGCTGATAGCATCGATTATTGTGGAAACCTGTAGCATTATGGAATCACCCCTATCATATCGTTGACTATCGGTATCACTAGATTGAGCACAAGATCTGGCCAAAGCCCGAGGATGATTACTGGTATCATCATCAAGATTGGTGCAATGAGATCACTCCATGGTGCTTCAGTGACCTCCTTCTCAGGGTCTGGATCACTAAACACAATTCGGTTCAGGGTCCAAAGGAGATATCCTACCGTGACAAAGATTCCAAATGCAATGAAGCCAGACCATATGTAGATGTTCACTGACCCAAACAGTACAAGGGCCTCTGCAATGAATCCGCTCATTCCGGGCAACCCAAAGGCTGCAAAGACCGCGAGGATAAAGACAGCGGACATTCTAGGAGCTTTCGTCATAAGACCCATGACATCAGGAATCAGTCTGCTTCCAGCCGAGTACTTCAGCTGGCCGGCAAGAATGAACATGACAGAGGATATCATCCCATGGGATACCATCATGAATACTGCGCCTTGAACTGCAAGGCTGGCTGAGAAGAGTTGGCCCTCTGTGGCTCCACCTCCGATGGCAAATCCTCCGATGGCAACTCCAAGCAACACCCATGCCATGTGGTTGATTGATGTATAGGCTACCATTGACTTAACGTCAGTCTGACCCATTGCCACAAAGGCTGCATAGATGCATGTGAAGACCGCGAGGACAGCGAATGGGATACTGAGTCGAGCAAATCCTTGCGGAACCATCCAAAGACCCAGTCTAATGAACCCGTATCCACCCATCTTCAAGAGTATTCCAGCGAGTATCACTGAACCAGGAGTTGGCGCCTTGACGTGGGCCCACGGAAGCCAGTTGTGCAATGGAAAGACAGGAAGCTTGACGCCAGCCCCCAGAAAGACAGCCAGTGCAAAGCCAATCTGAATGTTGATTGCAATTGGTGCAGCCTTGATCGCAATCATGTTGAATGTACCGGGTCCTAGGAAGAACAGTGCCATGAATGAGACCAACATCACAGCTGAGCCGAGATGTGTGTAGATGAAGAACTTGACAGCTGCGTGTTCACATCCCTCTTCGCCCCATCTTCCTATTATGAAGAACATCGGTATCAAGACCAATTCCCAGAAGATGAAGAAGCTGATCAGATCAAATGACATGAATACGCCAAGCAGACCTGTCTGGAGCATCAGGAAGAACATGTAGTACAGATGCTGTGATTTCTTGATATGGTTTGAACTGAGTGCTGCAATGAAGACCACGAGGTTTGAAAGAAACACCATGGCAACGGATATTCCGTCAACACCTAGGTATATCTGGAGGAGAGCATTCCAGCTCCCGAATTGCACATCGCTAAGTGTGAACGACCATTCAAACCACATAGCTCCTGGATTCGGCAGAATTGCTACAATGAGGACAAGCGAAAGCAGGAGTTCAACGAATGTGACAATGAGCGTGAGAGCCCTACCCCCTCTTGCACCGAGTATGTAGGCAAAGAATGCTGCGACTAATGGAGCAAATAGCATCAGTGGTAGTATATTGTCCATTGGCAACATTGCGATGAGGTCTTGGATGAATCCGAGCTGCACTCTAGAGCACCCCCAGAGATAATAGAACGATTATGACCAGAATTCCAATCCCGAACATTATCACTCCCACATAGTCATTGACTCGACCAGTCTGTGCAGACTGACTGGACTCTGAAGCTGCAACACTGTAAGTAGAAACCCCCTCAGCAAAGCCATCAACCACATTATCATCAAACCATTTCAGCTTCGTTGCTAGACCTTTCCCTGCGTCAGCAGACTTGAAGTCGATGCCATCAATGATTTTGTTGTCAACATTCACTCGATAACGCTCTGCCGCACTCAGGAATTTGTTCAATATCCAATAGTAGAATTCATTGATGTACCAGCGATGCTTTAGGAAATTGTGAAATCTCCTTCGGAAGCCCTTCTCCGGCACCCAAGTATTGGGAGAGTCAGCACCCCTGATGTACATCATGTATCCAGGAACTCCGCCGAGGGCGAGCGCGCCTAGCGTTATCATGAAAGGCACAATTCCTGGGTAGGTCAGCTTGACCTCTATCATGTGCGCTAAGTTCTCAGCCCAAGAGTGACTCTCTTCAAGTACAATGTTCTGAACAAACGGGAAGACAAGGAATGCAATGACAGTAAAGGCCGCTAGTAGATATAATGGCACCATCATTGCCGGACCCGGATCTTGAGGAGTTGAGTGATGCTGCTCTTCGGAGTGGTTGTCATGTGGTTCTTCTTGCTTCTCTGAGTCACTATCATGAGATTCTTCATTTTCCTCTAAGCCATCATAATGTAGGTCTTCAGGCTCTTCTGAATCCTCATTCTCGTGTGAGCTGTGTGACTCGTGATGGTCATGACTCTCCTTGGAAGGTCCATAGAAAGTGATGCCCATGAGTCGAATGCTATAGAATATCGTGCAGGCTGCGGCTAAGACAGCAAAGAAGAATAGCATCCAACCTATCGGATTTGGCCATTCAACCGCCAATTCATAGGCATACTCGATGATAGAGTCCTTTGACCAGAACCCTGAGAACGGTGGGATACCTGCGAGGGCAAGCACACCAATCCACATCACGATGAAGGTCTTCCGCATGTATTGCTTCAGACCGCCCATCTTGGTGATGAACTTGGTATGGACGGCGTGTATAACACCTCCTGATGCAAGGAATAGAAGGGCCTTGAATGCACCATGCGATATCACATGCATCACACCGCTCAAGTATGCATCAGTGAAGTGAAGTCCCTCAGCCTGAAGGACGCCGCCCACACCTAGTGAGAGCATCATGTATCCAAGCTGGCTGAGTGTTGAGAATGCCAGTATCTGCTTGAGCTCGTTTGAGACCATTCCCATGGTCGCTGTCATGAGAGCAGTAATACCGCCGATGATTGCTACAAAGATGAAAAAGGTCAACGCTGCTTCAAAACCAATTGCCTGAAGTCCAGCGATATGTTCACCACCATTGCCCTCACCACCGGCTGCTGACACCATTGTGACCAGGAATCGAGCGGTGATATAGACACCCGCCTTGACCATCGTCGCAGCGTGAATGAGAGCCGAAACGCTTGTCGGGCCAGCCATTGCTTCCGGCAACCAGACCTGCAGTGGAGCCTGTCCGGACTTGCCGATTGCACCCATGAAGATGAGTAGGAATGTCGGCACAAGCATCCCGATACCTGCCATAGTGCTCCACCATGATTGGGCATCAGCCGCCATCTCAGTGAAGGAAAAGGTGCCAGTGAAGACGAACAGAATCAGGATACCGCCCAACATGAATGCATCACCGATTCTCGTGACGACGAATGCCTTGGTCCCGCAGTGGGTGTTGTACTGTCCCTCGGTCTTGAATTGAAGAAGCGGGTTTGTGGAGTGAATGTCTGATGGGTCGGTTTCGGGAGGGTTCCTCTTGTCATTCCAGAATCCTATCAAACCATAGGAGCAAAATCCCATGATCTCCCATCCGATAAATGCAATCAGAAGGTTGTTGCTGAGCACTAGCGTCAGCATACCACCGCCGAATGCCAGCATGAGGAAGAAGAAGCGGTCACGATCGCCCTCATGAGCCATGTACTCTGTAGAGTAGACATAGATGAGAAAACACAGAGTGCTGGCTAGAACCCCCATAACAACTGAGAGCGGGTCCAGGAGAACCTCGAACTCGAGTCCTAAGACCTCAATCCACATCCAGTGCGTGGTCTGGGTCGGGTTTCCAATCTCAGGTAGAAGCGACCAGCATAGAACCATAGAGGCTCCCATGAGGATTGCAGGGGTCCAGTCTCTCGCGCGCTCACTGAATTTTCCAACAAGTGGAACGAGGAGAGAGCCAAGCAGCGGAATGACGAGGATAAGCCAATAGGGTAGTCCAAGCAACATTGTCGATCACCTCATGGAAGCAGAGTAGCTATTTCTTGTACACCAGGTAAAATGACATCCAGTGCCAAACCTGGGAATACTCCAAACAACACTATGAGAAAACCAAGGACAACCATTGGGGCAGTCATCCAGTTGGAACTCTCTTTCACATCCTCCAGTTCTGTTGGATTTGGTCCAAGGAAGACTTTCCAAAGATACCGAAGCATGTAGCCCGCACTCACAATGGAGCTTGATACAGCCAAAATGGATAGGAAAAAGAACTCAGGTCGGGCGAGACCTCCTGGTCCCATCAGAACAGCATCAAAGCCCCCTAGAAACATCATCCATTCACTAGCGAATCCAGAGAGGGGAGGACTCCCTGCAATGCTCATTGCACCGATAGCTGCAGCGAATGCAGTGATGGGCATCTTGTTTGAGAGACCGCCCATCTTGTCAACATCCCTCAGATGAGTCTGATGAATCACGGCTCCAGCAGTCATAAATAAGACACCCTTGCTGAAGGCATGATTGATGAGATGAAACAGACCGCCAGCTACACCGAATGTGGTAATCATGCCCAGGGCAAAGAGGACATAGCCCATCTGGGAAACTGATGAGTAAGCCAGCAGTCTCTTGATGTCTTTCTGTACAAGCGCCATAGCTCCTCCGTAGAACATTGTGGCAACACCAAGTACTCCAATCCAGAATGAGAGCGAGGCAGCTGCAGGTCCAAGCGTAACGATTCCGAAACGGACGAGAGCATAAGCACCGGTTTCAATCATGGCTCCGGATAGCAGAACCGATATAGGAGTCGGAGCTTCGGCGTGGACTGGAGGTAACCACCAATGCAGAGGGAAGGCCGCCATTTTGACTAGGAAGCCAGCAGCGAACAAGATGAAAATAATCTGCAGCAGTCGGAGGTCTGACCAGATGGCAGGAGCCATTGCCAGAATTGTGTAGAGCTCAAAGGTGCCTGTGAAGAAGTACAAGAGACCTAGGGCGATCAAAATACAGACCGCTCCAGCCTGTGTATAGAGCCAAAACTTGATGGCAGTTCGTTTTCGGGTTTCAGGCAAGCCCCAAAACAGAATTAGGAAGTACGATGGGACAAGCATGATCTCCCAAAAGATGAAGAATTCCAGCAAATTGGTTGCAAGCGTCACGCCTTGCATGCCCATGATGAAGAACAATGTGTTTGCAAAGAAAGTGGGCTTATTCTCAGTATGCTCAGTATAGCCTACAGCATAGATAACCGAAAGGAATCCTAGGACAACAACTGCGAATGTAATTGGAAAAGCAATCTCATCTAGGTAGAGACCAAACTCTCCAAGTACAACTGACCAGCTGACCTTCTCAGCAGCCCGACCACCTTCAACCATGATACGATAGAAGGGAGGCACCATTAGCAATGCGCTTACCGCCGAGAAGCCAACAGCAATTTTCCCTGATGTCTTTTCGAGTCGACCGCGAAGGAGGTAGATCAAGAGCCCTCCAATGAAGAGGACTAGCAAGGACAAGGTCATGAATGGGAACTCGAAGGCTAGTTGCATCAACGGAACCTCCTTCCACGCCACTCAAGCGGGTCTCGATCGAGAGTTTCTATCTTGTCAGGACCATAGAGCAAGTCCTCCCTCTCTCCTTCGCTGATATCAACAACCTGAGTGTGAAACAAAGCATCAAACCTGCAGGCTTGAACGCATAGTCCACAGAATATGCACCGCGTATAGTCAAAGTATAGAGCGGCGTCTTTCTCGAAATGCTTGTCACTCTTATCGATGCTAATAGCGACAACAGGACAAGCCCGCACACACTGCATGCATGATGTGCAATTCTCACGCACAAAGATATGCCTTCCACGAGTCCTCTCTGGATATTCCCTGTCCTCAAATGGATAGAAGTACGTGAATGGACGGGACATCACCTGACGGAATACGTGTCTCAATATCTGGAATATGTCACCTAGATTTCTGAAGAATCCCATCTTGCTCTACCCTCCTATTCCAAGAACTGCTTGTAGCAAGGGGATGTTGGCTATTCCCAACATCACAAGCACAACATTCAGTATTGACAATGGAAGTAGATACTTCCAGCAGAAGTACACAATCTGGTCTTGTCTTAGCCGATGGAACGATGACGTCACAACGACGAAGAAGAAGAATACTATCAGGAACTTGATGATGAATATCACGCTTCCTGGCAAGAAAGCCGGTCCATGGAACCCACCAAGGAACAGTGCAACAATGAGTGCTGAATAGAGAGCCTGCTCAGCAAACTCTGCGAAATAGGTTAGTGTGAAGTAGATGCCACTGAACTCTGTCCTCCAGCCAAAGATAACCTCCGAGTCAGCCACAGGAGCATCAAATGGAAAGGTTCCCACAGAGCCTATCGCGGCCACAAGGAATGTGGCTACATTGATTGGTAGAAGGAATATGAACCAGACATTTGTTTGAGCCATTGCGATTCCCATCACACTCAAAGAACCAGCCAGCATCGCCGGGCCTACTGATGAGATGATTAATGGAATCTCACAAGCAAACTGATTATTAGCTGCTCTGAAACCACCTATGAGTGTATACTTGGACCCACTTATCCAACCAGATAGCAATGCTACTATGGGCACTGCAGTTAGAAATGCGAAGACTAGCACTAGACCGACCGATAAATCAGCAATGTACCAAATTGGATCCCATGGGATGAACGCAAATGGGATTAAGACAACCAACAGCAATAGTGATGGAAGGAACCGATACATCCAGCGTTTCGCCTTGTCAGGGATTATGGTTTCCTTTCCTACGAGCTTAATCGCATCAGCGAAGAGTTGAAGTCCTCCGTACTTACCCAAGTGAAATGGACCACGCCTGTCTTGAATTCTGCCCCAGAGCTTGCGCGTATACCAAACAGCAAAGATGATTGTCATGAGAATGAAGACAAGACCTGGGAATAGCACTGCTCGAATTAGGAAGAAGAAGTTGGCTACATCGAATAGAGCTGCCCAAATCCATGTGAAGATGCCCCATATCCAGTAGAAGATTCCACTGACAATGTCGAACAACCACTGAATGACTCCATATAGCCATTGAGGGATTCCTTGAAGCCATGCAAAGAAATCTATCTGCAACATGACACCTCCCATCAGCGATCCCACCACCCTGGATACGGATCAAGCGATCCGAAAACGACAATGAAGTCTGCAAACTTCGCACCCGGAACCAAATGCTTCAGTGAGTAGTAAGAATTGAAACAGGGACCACGTATCTTGGCCCTGTAAGGAGTCTGCGCCTTTTCAGTAGTCTTAAGCCAGAGGGTTGAGATTCCTCTTGTCCCCTCAACACGGCCGTAGGCTTCACCCTCTGGAAGCCTATTGGCCTTGGCTCGAGCCTTAGGATCAACAATGGGGCCGTCAGGAACTAAAGGTAGCAATTTCCGAATTATCTCTACTGAGGTCTCCATCTCCTTGAATCGCTGGACCATTCTGTCGTAGGCATCACTCTCTCCGGGGTGTTCTTCGCTCTCAGTAATTGGAACTTCCCAATCAATCATATCGTAGGCAAGATTCGGGTCAGGGGCATCTTTTCGTAGATCCATTGGCAGACCACATGCCTTGATTGGCGGACCGCTTAGACCAAACTTCAGACCTTGCTTCAAGGTGTATTGACCAATGCTCTCTGTCCTTGCTCGGAAAGTGGGACTGCCCATGAGCATATCACGCATTGTAGGCATTCGGTCTTCAAACCGCTCCAAGGCAATGTCGAGCTTCTTGAGCACCTTGTCTGTGAAGTCGTACTTCACACCGCCGGGTGTACTATAGGAGACAGCATGACGGGACCCGCTGAGTTCCTCGAAAGTATCGAGGAAGAACTCTCGGTCGACCCAGGGCCATAGCAACATCGCAAAAAGCCCAAGTTCAGCTGAGAACTGACCCCACCAGAACTGCAATGAATGTATTCGGCTAGCCTCCATCATGATGGTTCGCATGACCTTAGCTCGTTCAGGTACCTCTAGTCCTGCAATCTTCTCAACCGCCATGATGTAAGGATACTCAGCCAGAAATGCCTCAAGCATGCAGAGCCGTTCCATGATGAGAGACCCTTGCCTAAAGTTCCTGAACTCCAAGCACTTCTCAGCTGATCGATGGAAATATCCTGCGTTAGGATCGCATTCTACTACAAAGTCTCCAACGAGTGTAAGCCTAGCTGCCCATCCGTGTGCGGATACGTGCTGAGGTCCGAACCAGACCTCGGTTGTTTCGTCTAGAATGTCAGGGCTCATTCAGTCGCACCTCCTTCTGGCGTCTTTGGAGGCGTTCTGTCGGCCTCCTCGAGCCGTGCCCTATCTGTCACGAAGCTCTTCCTCAGAGGATATTTCCCTTCGAGCTCCTCAGGAAGCAACAAAAGCCGGAGGTCAGGATGTCCTTTGAAGGTGATTCCAAACATCTCCCAGGTTTCTCTCTCATGCCACTCCATGCCTGGGAAAATATCACAGATTGTATCCACCTCGGGATTGGTACCCTCAAGTGAAACTCGAAGGTGATATTGAGTTCTATTGGCTCGCGACCAGAAAATGTAGATGACCTCATACTTGTCTTCTTGAAGGTCAACTCCAAAAACGCTCTCTGGAAATGCATCATCAATCTGCTCGTCAATCATCCCAACAACATCTCTGATTTTGTCCGCTGGTACCATGCACTCAAGGATACCATCTTCCTTTGGAGTACATTCAACACCAGGAAACTTGCTGACAATCTGCCTACCAAATGTGGCACCAGACATCGGAGCACCTTCAGACATCGATCTTATCCTCCTGTGAGATTGGTCTTCCCAGGTCCACTGTTCCATGCCGCCTATTGTAAGCAAGCATCAAAACCAAGGCTAAAGCAGTGTGAGCTGCGGCAACTGATATCATGAGAATGATGAGAGCCTGTCCTGTCAGCGTAAAGGTAGGGCTGTAGACCGCAAAAGCAGCTATAGCGATGCTAACTCCGTTCCCCATAATTTCCGCCCCGATCAGGATTCTAATGAGGTTCCTCTTCACCATCATTCCATAGGCTCCTAGGCCAATTAGGATGAATGCAACAGCAAGATACCAAGAAAGCGGGACCATTAGTCAGTCACCTCCTCACTGACTTCCGCCTCAGGAGTTACTTCCGGGGTCTCCTCAGGCTCCGGAGACTCTTCTGGCTCAGGCTCAGGCTCTTTAGGTTCTGGTGCTGCTTCGATGCCAAACTCAGCAACTATACCCTTCATCAGTTCTGCCTTATCCATCTTCATGAGTACGATGACACCCACGAGAGATGTCACAATGATGAGTGCAATGATCTGAACGTAGATTCCGTGATCACCCCAGAGCCACTCAGCGAGAAGAGCAACGTTGTTTGAAGCGTCTATTGTGCCTTCTGGAATTGTTTCACTCCATGGGAAGGTCAGAGCTAGAATTGCAGAGAGAAACATTATGGAGCTAGATACAAGGATGCCAACCTTCTTTGCACGGGGCGACTCAATTGACTCGAGTGTGGAGTCTTGTGCTCTTGGTAGTAGGAGCACACCAAATATGATCAACGCACTTATGCCTCCAGTATACACCGCAATCTGCATACCAGCAACAAAAGGCGCTTCCAACAAAAGGAAGAATCCTGCTACAAACGACGCCATGAATCCAAAGAAGAATGCAGCATAGACGATCTCTCTATGTTCCAGAGCGAGGTAAGCTAGAACAATTACAATTCCTGCAATCAACAGAAACTCCACTGACTCGAAAGTGGACTCAAATCCTTGCATTAGTTATGCTCCCTCCCTGGGTGGCGTGGTTTCTCAAGATGTCTCGCTTTCGCAGCGCGATATGCCTCCAGAGTTTCCTTACCATCAAGTGAGGCTTGAGGCAGATATCTCATTGCGTATCCAATTGCACCCATGATAATCACTACAAAGATGAATGTCTGCCAAGCGACTACTGGGTTCAACCGTAGCGGGGATACAGAAAGCAGCCAGAGAAATGCGCCCATTACATCTATGATGACGAAGAGAACTGTGTAGATGATGTAACTATAGGGAAATGACATTCTTGCTGGCCCTATTGGCTCCTCTCCACATTCATATGTAGATGTCTTCTCAGAGTTCTGCAGTATATGGGGCCGCAGAACCCATGATGCCAACAGCATGATCACAATTAGGACAATTACAAGAATGGCCCACACTAAGACTGGGATGAATTGGAGAAACAGCCTATCTGTCTGCAATCCTCAAGACCCTCCTAGGTCCGTTCTAGAATGAAAAACCTTCGAGCCACCTAGAATGAATGGAACCATTCCAAACACATTCTTCCGGAATCCTTTGTCCATAGCAGTCAAGCTCCAACCCTTCTTAGGTGACGTATTCCAGGTCCAATCGTGTACACGACAGCCAAGATAATGTCCAAAACCATTAAGGCTGGTTGCCTTAGGGTGTGGACTACCTTGTGCTGCGGAGGTCGGCGTACAAAGTAGCATGATAAAAAGGCTTCGACCAGTTTCCCTCAAAGGGCTTAAATAGAGCACATATTCCAGATGGAAACAGTTTACCGACAAGGTACAGGTGATACAATTGTCATACAAAGAAGAGGGTACATTCTTCTATTACCTCGCGCTTCTAATCGGAATGGGATTCATTGGAGCATACTTCTGGATCATCTTGACTGTGGCACCGATAGATCTCAACTTCCAATACTTCATCTTCTTGAGTGGGCTGTTCTTCGTAGTAGCGACTCTTAGTATTGCATATGCAGCAACACGCAATGGACGAATAGGTGCCACGATGGCTTCCGGTATCTTCGGTGGCGTACATGCCTATTTGGATATAACTCAGTACACGGACCTAGCAGGTATTCTCCTCTTTGCATGGGTTGCCTTTGGTCTGCTTCTAGCCTTTGCTGCGTTTGCTTGGCTTCGTGAATGAGAGCCCATGCTCTCATCGCAAGCCTTCCCATTTTAGAATGAACTAGACATAACTAGACATTTGAGAATTGTAGACGCTGAGTTGATCCCCTATTCAGTTGGAGCTTCCTCGGGTGATTCAGTTGATTCCTCAGCTGCGTCACTAGATTCTGGTTCAGGTGCCGCTTCTGACTCAGCTTCACCTTCGCTGGCTTCTTCTCCCACGGGCTCAGGCTCTGGTAGCGGCTTGTATTTGTAGTCGCTGACTTCCATAATTCCTGGAGTCACGCTTACCTCCATTGGATCCAGCATTGAGAAGCCACCTGCGAGAAGGATTGCGCCGCCCATTCCCCAGGATGCATAGATGATGTCACTGCCAAAGTAGACCAAGGCGTAGATTGTGTAGAGAACTCCAATGACAATTGCCATCGAGAGCATGTTGACCTTTATCCTGCCTCGCTTCGGCCTGAAGTATCCAACGAGAAAGAACACCATTATCAGCGGACCGCCAGCCATGAATGGGAAGTGCAGCGCCATTGCAGTATCTGCAATGGAAGCTAGCAGGAGGTCGAAGACATAAGCACTCAGAATAATTGTGCCAATCAGCAGCATGCAGTACTGGTCACTGTCTTCACGCAATTTCATTGGATCATCCCCATTGCGTCCTGGTTCTCATACTTCAGCTGCCAGTGTGTCGTGCCTGCACGAATCTTGTTCTGAAGTATCAGATGAGCCCTGATGAAGTCAGATGGCTTCGGAGGACAGCCGGGCAGGTAAACGTCGACAGGGACTACAGACTCAGGTGGTACCTGCAAGGAGTATCCGTCCCAAAAGACTCCCCCACTGGCTGCACACTGTCCGAAGGCGATGACGAACTTGGGGTCTGGCATCATCTCATAGACTCTTCGCAGTCGCGGAGCCATCTTCTTTGTTAGAGACCCAGATATCCATAGCACATCACACTGTCTCGGCCCAAAGAGCGGGAGCATCCCGAATCGTTCAAAGTCCCATCGTGACGCGATTCCAGCTGCACCATCGACCATGCAACATCCTAATCCATATTGCACTGGCCAGGGACTATGCGCTCGGCCCCACCGCAGCATCCACTTGAGTGGTGGGAGGTTCTGGAGCCACTTTAGAAGTATTGGAGCGATTCTGCCAAATCCATTCCTGAATAGGTCATAGAATATCCATAGGAAATACTTACCAAACTTGAGAATGAGGGGTAGCCAGTAGGCGAACACTTTCCCAGGGTTTGATATCTCCTTTTTGTCGTACTTGAGCTTGGCTGCACGAATCTTTGCCAATCGCTGTTTTCCAAAGTATTGACTAGCTTGGTTAGCAAACCAGATTCCCGTTGAGTGTGCGTGGCCGCCGTGCCTTTGTGCAATCTTGAAAACAACAAAGCTCTGAGCCCATGATAACATGAAGAACCTACGGCGCTCATCTTCGAGGAAATAGCCCATCATAGTGACGGCATTTGGTGAGTTAACATAGCCGTCAATGCCAGCTTGCGCAGATCCCTGTTCAAATTGCCAATCATCCAGTATTGCTGTGAGGTTCTCGAGGGGAGCAAATGCTTGGCCAACGACGAGGGTGGGACCAGCCTTCTTGACTCGCATTGGATAGAAGCGGTCATGCCACTCGTGAGCAGCGACATGCTCATCGTAGACAGTTCCCTTGTACATCTCCGTGA
Source organism: Candidatus Thorarchaeota archaeon (assembly GCA_048882485.1). Lineage (GTDB taxonomy): Archaea > Asgardarchaeota > Thorarchaeia > Thorarchaeales > Thorarchaeaceae > SMTZ1-83. The sequence goes on along the minus strand of JBHLRP010000001.1, from coordinate 73,086 downwards.
CTTCTTCAACAACTCTGAAGCCTTCTGCAATCTCCTCTTCATCTCCATCGTATGCAACCATAATGCTGCCGTGATGAACAGGGAATGGGAACCTCTCTTCACTGTCCCAGATCTTCTTCTTCAAGTCAGTGTATTTGGACTCTTCAAACTTAATCGTGAATGGAAGAGGGCCATCTTCGAGTATCTTCTCAATGGCATGGACCATCAGATAATTCTCAGGGAAACTTGACACAATTACCTTAATCGGTGTGAGAGGCTTAATCTTCAGGGTGACCTTTGTGATTATTCCGAGTATGCCCTCGGTGTCGCAGAACAGGTCACAGTCCTTGCTCTTGACGACCTTGCCATTAGGCAAGACTACCTCAAAAGCGACAACGTTCTTGTTGATGTTTCCATATTTGAGAGAGCCAATTCCATCGCCGCCCTGTGCAACCCATCCACCGATGGTTGCTGAGAGTCCAGAGGAGGGATAGCAGCGCAAATCGAAGTTCTTGCGGTTTAGCTCGAATTGCAGGTTCGCCCAAGAGAGTCCGGGTTCAACGGTGACGGTCATATTCTCCTCGTCAATTTCCACGATCTTATTCATGATGCGCATATCGACAATGATGCCACCCTTACGAGGAATAGCACCACCATAGCCTGAGGTTCCGGCGCCCCGGGGCACAAGAGGCACCTTGTACTTGTTTGCAAACTCGTACAGGTACTTAATCTCTTCAGGGGTTGTGGGTTGCACAATCGCGTCAGGCTTGACGTTCATCAACCAGCCCACTTGTTTGGGCAAAGAACCAACATCCATGCCATGGATTACGAGCTCATGCTTCTCTGTGATCACGCGGTCTTCATAGACCTCAGCGAGTTCCGTCACTAGCTTTGGCTTCAGTGTCATGTGGACTCTCTCCAAGAGACGAAGCTGCTCTCAGGTCACGGTCGTGGAATCATGCTCCATAAAAACCTAGCGAGAAGGCTTAGCTATCAATTCCATGCTTTATCGGGTTGCCAATTATCTAGCTCATAGCACCATGAATTCGATAATTTCACAAAAATAATAAAAGAAACAAAAAGGTGGATATAAATTACCAATTGTAATATAAATGAATCATTGGAGGGGCAGCGTGCTTAGAAGCTTCAACAAAGAAGACACGCAGGCGGCATTCCATTGAAGTCCATTAAGAAAACAGCAATAATCATTGCTTTCTGCGTTCTGGCAATTAGCCTAGTCGGCGCCTATACGGCATTAGGAAAGCCTGACTCTACAGCTGAATGCGGAACCTGCCACACTACTAGTCCCTCCGATGTGACTATTTCATCAAATGCGACAGGTACAGTAGACGCAGATTTAGGCTCACCATTCTCGCTTGTTGTATCATCATCAAGCGCTGCCACAAAAGCTGGTGACACAGCAACTGCTGTTTTGAGTGGATGGGCGGACAACAATCAGTTCTCGTTCACAGACCAGTCAATTCTTGACAACGACCCAGGGGACACAAATTCGAATATTGGCCAGATGACTGTTACGTTTGCGTTCACCCCAATAGCAGTAGGAACCTGGATATTGAGAATTTGGGCAGCAGCCAAAGGAGGGCATTCTGCTAGTCTTGATGTTACAGTGTCGGTGACCTCGTCTGACTCAACACCCCCAACGATTGACAGTCCAGCTGACCAGATAATTGCTGAAGGGAATGGCAGTGCAAGTGTGACTTGGACCCCCAATGATGCGAATCCCAGCAGTTATGAGATTCTGGATAATGGCGCCGCATTCCAGAGTGGTTCATGGGATGGCTCTCCAATCACTGCAATGCTTGGGTCCCTCAATCTTGGTGCTCACACTCTTACTATTACAGTTTTTGATGCAGCAAGCAATAATGCTTCTGATCAGGTTGGAGTGACAGTCTATGATGGCACCGCTCCGTTGGTCGACAGCCCCGCTAATGTCACATATGATGAAGGGGCAAGCGGAAGCACAATCGTCTGGGACCCAACAGATCTCCATCCCTCTAGCTACGTAATCTATAGGGAGAGCGCACCAATCAAATCAGGCGCTTGGAATAGCTCAGCTGAAACGATTTCAATATTGGTTGAAGGAGAGAGCCTTGGGGAGTATAACTATACAATTGAAGTCACTGATGTTGGCTCTAATGCGGTCACGGACACGGTCTGGGTGATTGTTTCCGATGGCACTCCACCAACAATCGATAGTCCAACGGATGTCAGCTATAACGAAGGAGAAACTGGCATTGGCATAACTTGGGATCCAACAGACCTTCATCCCTTGAATTACACCATTTATAGAGATGGAGTTCCAATCAAATCTGGAACTTGGAACTCGAGTGTGGAAACAATCGCGGTTTCAGTCGAAGGGCTATCACTGGGGGTATATGATTATATGCTGGAGGTTTTCGATATAGGAGGGAACCCAGCAAATGATGTGGTCCGGGTTACAGTAGGCGATGGTACTCCGCCGAATATTGATAGTCCCCTGAATGTGACATACGCTGAAGGCACACCTCTTCAGTCAGTTACCTGGGATCCAACAGACAGCTATCCTCTGAACTATATCATCTACAGAAATAGCGTTCAGGTCAAATCAGGGACGTGGAATGATACCTCCGAAACAATCTCGATTTCAGTAAGCGGATTGGGTCTAGGGCTATATAATTTCACAATACTAGTCGCCGATATTGGATTAAACACTGCGAACGACACGGTGTGGGTAGAGGTGTATGATGGGACTGCACCTACTATTGACCAGCCAAGCGATGCTCAGGTATCCGAAGGCACACCCGGGAATAATGTTACGTGGAATCCCTTTGATCTGCATCCTTCGCATTATGAAATTTACCTAGAAGAAGTTCTCTTCAAGTCCGGATTATGGAACTCGAGCTCGGAATCCATCACAGTCTCCGTCGATGGTCTAGGCCTTGGTGTTTATAATCTGACAATAGTCGTTTACGATTCAGCTGGGTTCACCGCAGTTGATATGCTTGATGTGACAGTGGTAGATGGAACGCTTCCCTCAATCGATGAACCTGCGGATGCGTTCTACCCTGAAGGAGAAGGAGGTCACAATATCACATGGACTCCATCAGACCTTCATCCAGTCAGCTATGTTGTCTACAAGAATGAAACCCCGATAATGTCAGGAATCTGGAACTCGACTGGGGAAACTATTGTTGTATTCCTTGATGGTCTGGCTATTGGACTCCACAACTTCACCCTGGTCGTAACTGACATTGGAGGAAATACTGTATCTGATGAGGTGTGGGTGACCATCTTTAGCGCCGATGTCCCCACCATCAATGATTTGCAGGATACAGAAGTCGTGCAGGAGTCAATAGGCAATTATCTGATTTGGAACCCCCTCGACCTTAACCCCCAGAGCTATGCTGTCTACAGGAACGGAACACTCTACAAGTCTGGTGCCTGGAATTCAAGTGCAGAGCTAATTCAAGTACTAATTGATGGACTCGCCTTAGGTCGACATAATTTCACTATAGTCGTGACTGACCAAGACGTAAATACTGCGACTGATATGCTATGGGTCACCGTTTATGATGGCACTCCGCCCAATGTGGATAACCCTGGAGATGTCTATTATGATGAAGGAAACCCCGGTAGCAGCATTACTTGGGATCCCACCGACACGAACCCGTTCAACTTTGTAATCTACAAGGACGAAGTGCTACTCCAATCTGGAGTTTGGAATTCAACTTCGGAAACATTGACCATCAATGTTGATAATCTGCTGAGAGGAAGCTACAACTTCACATTGGTGGTCTTTGATATCGGAGGGAATAGAGGAAGTGACACTGTGATGGTCTATGTAAGTGATGGCACTCCCCCGACAATAGACACTCCTCCAGATATCAACTACAATGAGGGCGATGCAGGTGGTAGCATTATCTGGAATCCTACAGACTCATACCCATCATCATATGAGATCTATCTGAACGACGTACTTATCAAATCAGGGTTGTGGAATTCCAGTCTGGAAACTATCACCATTTCAGTTACAGGTCAACCTCGAGGAACACACAACTTCACTCTTGCGGTCTATGATCTTGACGGGAATTCAGCTTCTGACTCAGTGGATGTCTTTGTTTCGGATGCGACTCTACCAGTAATCGATGCTCCAAGTGATATGTTGATAGATGAAGGATCTCCGGGATTGGCAATCAGCTGGGATCCAACAGACCTCAATCCCGCGAGCTACATCATCTATCTTAACGAGCTTGTTCTTAGGTCCGGAACTTGGAACTCGTCCTCTGAAACCATTGTGCAAAGTTTGGATGGACTAGCCCTGGGTGTTCATAATTTCACCATAGTTGTGTTTGACATCGACGCAAACTGGGCGAATGACACGGTGTATGTCACTGTCGTGGATGGAACACCCCCAACAATAGACTCACCACCCAATGTGACATATACTGAGGGGGAAACTGGAAACGCAATTGTTTGGAACCCCTCAGATCTTCATCCAGTAGGCTACAAGATCTATCTAGATGAAATCGAGATAAAGACGGGACTCTGGAATGACACTGCAGAATCAATTTCCATTTCAGCTGATGGCCTGGCCGTGGGTGATTACAATTGCACCATAGTCGTCTGGGACATTGGAGGCAATTTTGCCTCGGATGAAGTCATTGTGACCGTGCTGGCGGCGGCTACCACCACAACCTCAACGACCTCCACGACCACAGATACTACAACAGAACCCACTGTTCCACCACCTCCATTGCCTGTAACTCAAATCCTCACCATAATTCTCTCATGGACTGGAACAGTATTGGTGATTCTGCTAATATCTGAGATTTGGTTGAGGAGGAGAAGATAATCGATTCGCCTCATCTCATTGTCAAACATCGATAGCTTCCAAGAACTCACAAGAGCAAAAGTATTAGTGCCCGTTTGCATCGGACCTCATCGTTCAAAGGAACCCACAGAAGAGGTATTGCCGTATGAAATTCCAAAGTCTGGAGAAGTATGGTCTTCAAGACATGCCGTATATGTGTGCTCAATGTAGCTTTTGCCAAGTCGGTAACGGCGCTTGTCCAACTTACAAAGTGAAGCGTCGAGATAGCTACTCTGGAAAGGGTAAGATGATCATTGCACGGTCGCTTGCTCAGGGAAGCCTGAGGGCTTCGGAAGGTCTGGAAGGTCTCCGCGATGCTGTCTTTGGATGCACTCTCTGCGGAGGATGTGAAGAGATATGTCAAGTGGACATTCCTTTTGTTCAGGTCTACCAATTAATGAGGTCAGACTTTCAGAAGATGGGCCTATGGCCTGAGCAACTTGAGATGGCAAAGAAGACTCTACTTGACAGCCAGAACATTCAAGGACAATCACAGATGGATAGAGTCGAGGGATGGTCATATTGGCATCCAGATGAAGACACTCTTCTAGATACGATGGGTCAAGAGGCCAAGACTGCCTTCTTCTTTGGATGTGCTTCATCGTTCCGAGGGGTTTCCATTCAGGCGACAATCGCCACCACGCTAATCATGGACAAGGCTGGCGAGTCGTACACCTTTCTTGGCGAAGACGAGGCCTGTTGTGGAGCGCCTATGATCATGACAGGCGACTTCGAAACCGCTCGCCAATTTGCTGAGCATAATATTGAGAAGTACAAGGAACTCGGTGTGGAACGAGTTATCACAAATTGCCCGGGCTGCTATAAGATGTGGGCACATGAATACCACGCGTTTCTTGACATCGATCCGCCTTTTCAGATCATGTACGGTCCTGAGTATTTTGAGGATCTAATAGATAGGAACATGCTTGAGTTTACGAACCCACTAGACCTGACTGTGACATTCCATGATGGGTGTGATGCAGGGAGAAATTCGGGATTCTATGAGCAGCCAAGAAAAGTTCTTGAACATCTGCCCGGCGTCACGTTTGAAGAGCTACCGCACAACAAGAATAACTGTTACTGCTGTGGTTCAGGTGGTGTACTCAGAGCAGTAGATGCAGAATTTGCTAATCAAATAAGCAAACTGAAAGCGAAGGATATTGAACAGACTAGTGCTTCAGTCGTCGCCGCTTCGTGTCCATCATGTGTGGACTTCATGCAAGATCAACTCCCGCTGTCTGGGTCCAACAAGATTGTCAAGGACCTAGCAGTTCTAGTCGCAGAGGCATTAGGATTCACCTGGGATGGGCTTGAAGAGATATACGAATAGTGACCAATAGCATGGATTGCTTTTGGGAAATTCGATAGTAACATAAGTACTGATGCATGATGGTGACGAATGACTTCGGGATACCAGAAAAAACGTGTCAGGGATAGAAAGTGGATATACGAAGAAATAGTAGAACATGTGCCCCCATTCAGTTGGCTCCCACCAACCCTCGACGTGGTCGCACAATTAGTGCTTGTCGAGGGACTTGGGATTTTAGCTTTTTTCTATTGGCAGATGCCCATTGAAACAGCCATCTTCGGTTCTTTAGCCATTCTCTATACAGTGGTCTGGTCTGCTGGATGTCTTTTTATTGCGCCATTGCTTCGCCGCTTAAGGAATCCAACCAATAAAGCTGAGCTAAAAGTGCTTGAGGCGTATAGAAGCCGCTTGCTGTTGAATCGAGGTTACGAGCTGATTGGTGGAGTATCTTTCTTTGTATTCTTTGTGACATACGTCTACTATAATCAACATATTCTACAAGATTTTTTGGGGGCAGGTTTCGGGAATCCGCTACTATTCATATTGATTGGGGTTTTAGCGTGGGATGTTTGCTACAGACTTGGCTTATCGTTCGTCGCGACATTGCTCGCAGCAAATCGATCAATAAGGCTTAGCCTCGCGGCTCGACGACGACGAAGACTGCAATACACGGCATACTCCGAGGTTAGAACTCTGAAGTTCCTTGATTCGGTAAATCTCTACTGGGGGGCAACTGCTATACTTGTACTCCCTATTGCTGCTGCTGATACACTGATCTTTTACGGGCTACTAGGATTTCTCGGGGCAATCCTTGGGCTATCAGCTCTCTCCCTGATGGCAATGGAAACTGTGCCATGGCTTCCCCCAGATGTCGAAAGCGTGCTGTTGAATGAACGTTTCGCGTATGTTGCACTGTGTTTGAAGAACCAATCTCACGTGACTCCAGTGATTTTCAACTATGATGGAAAAGCGCTCTATTTTGCGATTTCAATAGCGTCAGCGAAATATAGGATAATTCACAAGAATAGAAACGTTGCAGTATTAGTAGACATGAGAGACAGACGCAACCCTGTGAACAATCGTGCGGTATTGATTCGGGGACATGCTGAAGTGTTGGGAAAAATCACACCGATAGGAATTCTGAAAATCTTCGTCAATGGACTCTGGATGATCAGAGTTTGGCTGAGGTTCCGAACGAAATATCCTCGATATATGAGATACTATGACAAAAAGTCGGATGAATTGCCAATAGTCTGGCAAATCAAGCCCTTCCTCTCTAGAGTTCTTGTAAGAGTAGATCCAGTGAGGATGACATATTGGAGAGAAGCAAAGCCAACTTCGCTGAGAGTGTGATACAATGATACTCATCAAGCCCGAAAAAAGCCAAGTAATACATGCTGGAAGGATTCCCGAGCGCGCATTGTATATTCTCAGGAATGGGTTCTTTGCATATTTCGGGACATCTGAGCCAGGATGCTTGCCCCACTTGACAGCGATGTTCTATATGTGGGATCAAGCTACGAATACAATATTCCTGATAACCACAAAGCGCAGTCAAAAGATAAGCAATATCAGAAGAAACACTAAGGTCTGTGTAACAGTAGATATGCGGAGTGCGCTTTCACCAGCATACAACCAAGGCGTGATGATCCGTGGTCGTGCAATGCTAGTTGAAATGGAGCTTGTAGACGAAAAGGTTTCTTTGAATTATCTTTCCAAGTATGCGAGATTTCTAGGCACTGGCTATCCTATTGGAAACCGGATTGGAATAAAAGTCATCCCCAAAACACTTTCATTCTGGAAAGGACCCGAATTCTACAAGTGGACAAATCCAGAATTCTGAAGCTCCTAAGGTTACGATAGGAAACTAGATGAATGGAAGAGGTTGCATTTCGTTAAGATTCTCGATCGCTCGTTTGTCCAGTGCGTCACATCAGGTAAGATTTTTAATGGGGCCAATGCCGCACTGCAATTACTGCACAGCCTCTGGTGACAGCATTGAAACGAAAATCAAGATATGCTATTATAGTTGTGTTAGCTGTTGCTTTTGCCATCATCATAGCGTCTCAGTACACCACTGCATTCGTTAGTGAACAGAGAGCTTGTGATTCATTAGCAGGATGTCATACTACAGCAACTGCAATAACTGTGAGCACAGATGCATCGGTAGATGTTGAAGAGGGAGCTGAGTTCTCATTCATAGTGCGAGCGACAGCCACAACAGGACCAACAACACTGGTTCTGAAGTTTCCAAGAAATGAGGAGCAAAATGCGCTCTTCAATATCCCAAATGATGGATTGGTCCGCGATGGAGAAACACCAGACTTGGACCCAGATCCTCTTGAACTCGAAGTAAATTACACTTTGACTGCACCTGGTCTGGCAGGCTCCTATACTCTTGAGATATGGGCCGCGGGCAATAATGGACATGGCGATGTTACGTCAATCACCATCAATGTCATTCATGTGGGCGAGGGACCAGCTATCTCTAGTTTTAGTCAGACCCCAGCATCACCCTTAAGCAATCAGAGCGTCTTGGTTTCTGCTAATGTGAGTTCAGAGGCGGGAATTGTTTCAGCGATACTCCAATACAGAGACAACTGGACAATAGAATGGACAAATGTCACCATGGAGCTAGTTGGAGGATTCTACCAAGCAACAATTCCCAATTTCCCTCCTGGCACAACAATTGAATATCGAATCGTCGCTAGAGACGGAGATGGCTTCGAGGTTGTCACAGATCCACCATTACAATACACTGTGCAGGCTATTCCGCCCATTCAAATGCACTATGGATTCTACTTGGGAGCTCCTGCATTGATCCTAGCGTATCTGGGTACCGCGCTTGAGTACTATGACGAGGAAAGATTTACCAGAATACATGGCTATATGTTAACATTGGCATACTTTTTGACTTTGATCAATGTACTCTGGCTGTTTCAGGAGGATCCAGGGGCTTGGACAGCATTAAATCCATCTTACCTGATTAATCCCGCAGAGCTAATGCTCTTTATTCACTCTTGGCATATTTGGATCGGAATAATCAGTATGATTCTTGGAACGCTTGCCCTCATCACCCATGTCGCTGGGTGGAAAACATGTAATCTCGGCCTACCAGCAGTATTGATGTGGACAATACTCGGGCTGACAGGATTTTACCTCAACGCAGTTGGATTCATGATGTGATGACTATGGCTGAAGAACAAGTTGAACAAGTTGAAACAGTAACGCAGAATCAAGAAGACGCAGTCATGAGAGACCTTGCGGCAGCTGTGAGTCCAGATAGAGTCTCGGACATGCTATTGGAGAGAATTGTATACAGCGGCGATCCAGCAGCACTTCCACAATTTCACTATAGATGGAAAGGAAAATACCTTGTCGATTATGTTGTAAGAGTTGAAAACGTTGACGAGGTTAAGGAGGTTCTAGCGACTGCCGCGGCACACAATATTCCTGTCATTCCAAGAGGCGGAGCATCAAGCTGCCTAGGTTCTTCAAGTCCTACAAGAGGCGGGATATCACTTGACATGAAACGCATGGATGCGATACTGGAAATCAATACCAAAGAGGGATACGTGAGGATTGAACCAGGTGTTCCTTTTGAGAGGCTGGATATTGAACTAGCAAAGGTTGGCAAGACCATCGGGATATATCCTACTAGTGCGAAATCAGCTGTCATAGGAGGATGGATTGGCTGTGGAGGAGCGGCTGGCATAGGGACTCCCTATTATGGAGCCCTGAAAGACAACATTCTCGAAATAAATGTGGTAAATCCAGATGGTGAATTGGTCGAGGTCAGCGGAGATGACATCGATCTCTTCGTTGGTTCGTATGGCATACTTGGTGTCATAGTCGAAGTGAAAATGAAGATTCACGACAAGCCTGAAGACTTCATCCCATTCAGCTATGGATTCGACCTATTGGAGAACTTGTGCAATGCAATGCGACATATTGCCTCCATCGAAAGGAAACCCATCCATTTGAAGATTGCAGACAAGGACTTCCAGAGCTATAGCAATCCTCTTGAAAAGGGCAATTACGTTTTGACCGTCGTATATCCAAATCAACCGGATAAGGTACCAATTGATGACCTCAAAAGAGCAATTGCTGATAATGGAGGCATGGAACTTGGAGTTGAATACGCAGCTCATGAGTGGACTCTTCGTTATGACTGCGAATTCAATCCAAAGGAGCATTGTGACACACTAATGTTTCAAGAGGTCTTGATTGAAGTTGACAAGCTCTACGACTTGCTCAAGAAATACGAGGCGTACAAAAAGTCTCACAAAGTCCCTGCAATTTGGTTTGCAATGCTAGGTAATCCTGGATGGGTTAGGGCTGAACTTATGGCAATGCTTAGTCCGGACCAATACCTCAAGTTTATTGCCAGCAAGGGTATTCTTCACAAAATGGTGAAGAAGGGCATTTCGCTAGGCGGAGGCCCCTACACAATCGGCCTTCAAAATTCAATCTATATGAAGTATGCCTATCCACAGAGATTCGAAATGATGAAGATAGCAAAGGAAAAATGGGACCGGAACAACATCATGAATCCAGATCGGGTGACATCGTGCATGACATCATTCTTCAGGATTAATGTGTTGTTTGCGATGGCAGCTGGAATCAGGCGGCTATCAAGATATGTGGGGAGATGAGGTGACTAGACAATGAGAGTTGACATTGATAAGAAAGTAATGCGTCATTGTGGCTCCTGCAATTACTGTCGCGATACATGCCCAATGTATATAGAATTGGGTTCTGAACTTGACAGTCCGGGAGGAAAAATCAGGGCGCTCAGAGCGTACGGTGAAAAGATGAGAAAGCCACCTCAGGAACTGCTTGAAAGGCTCTATTGCGCAGACTGCAGAAGGTGCGAAGCGATTTGTCCTGCGGGAGTGCCTGTGACACACATATGGCATGACGCTAAGGCGACTCTCCTCAATAGTGGGGGAGAAATGTCAGAGAGCCTAATGAAAGTCATTGATTGGCTTGATAAGGAAGGAACGCCGTTCATAGGATACGAATCCGATGATCGAACCATCTGGGCTGAAGACTTGGAGCTTCCTGAAAGATCGAACACTGCTATATTCAGCGGATGCATGGGGAGCTTCTGGTTCCCAGACCAACCAGAGATGGTTGTAGACATGCTTCAGAAACTAAAGGTCGACGCAGGATATGTTCCCAGCGAGGTCTGTTGTGGCTTGATGTCCTACTGGGCAGGCGACGATGAAGGCTTCAAGAAAATTGCACAGCAGAACTATGAGATGTTCAAGAAGGCAGGAATTCAGCACATAGTCACAGGATGCGGCGGGTGCTATGGGACATTGGCTGAACATTATGAGCATCTTGTTCCAGGATTTGACGTGGAGATCCATCACACTGTTGATGTGCTATCCGACATGGTTCGGAATGGTGTCCTGACCTTCAAGGGGAAAGAAGGCACCTACACATTCCATGATAGCTGCCATCTCGGTAGGGCGTTGGGTATCTATGAGCCACCAAGAGAAATAATCAGAGCGATTCCAGATTTAGAATTCGTCGAGCTTCCAAACAATAAGGAGAACTCAAATTGCTGTGGAGGTTTCCTGACAGTTCTAGACCCGAATTTATCCGAATCCGTCGGAAAGAGAAGAGTTAATGAAGCTGTTGAGCTTGGTGTTGACGGAATGATTACTGAATGTGTATCTTGTTTCAAGAACTTGAGCTACTGTGCACGTGAAACAGACCTAGAGGTCATTCAACTTGACGAGGTCATCTTGGATCTTGCGCAGTCATCTCTAGTGGAGGAGTGAGAAAGAAATGAGTGAACCAAGAAAGGGGACGAAAGTCATTGTAGTGGGTGCGGGAATTGCTGGATTCAGTTGTGCATTAGAACTCAAAGGTCTAAAAGCACGATGTACAATCCTTGAGAAAGAGAAGACTGTTGGCGGGCGTGCTAGATCGTTTACCGAGTCAGGGTATGTGTTCGATCAAGGGCTTCACTTCTTTGTGGGCGGTTTCAAATCGCTGATTCCTATTCTAGAACGAAGTGGAATACGAATGACTACAGTGGGAGAAGGAGCTGTCTGGCTCAAGGGCGGGGACAGACACATAGTTCGGAAATCTGCTGTGGATCTTGCGAAATTTGGACTATTGCCCGTAGCTGACAGGGCTCGCCTAGGGATGATTGTTCAGGAGAGCATAGGCCGAGCTGATGACGAGTTTATAGAGCTAGATAAAATGACATTTGCTCAATATGCAGAGGAGAAAGGAATTCCTGAATCCGTCCAGGAAGATTTCTATGACCCACTAATTCGAACCGTCACTTTCATGACACCAGATGAAGTATCAGCAGGACAGTACCTATACTCAGAGAAACAGAGGTTTGCATATGAGGATGGGTTCAAGGCGATGTATCCTGAACGCGGAGGGCTTGGAAGTGTACCATATACACTGATGCTTCAAGCTCGCAACTTTGCTGTTGAACCGAAAGTGAACTGCACTGTAAAGCAAATCATCATTGAAGACAACAAGGTCCAGGGGGTAGATTATGAACAAGATGGCAAGGATCAACATGCAGATGCAGATGCTGTTGTCGTAACGACTCCAATTGATCTGTTGCCGAATCTCGTCAACATGAATAAACTTCCGAAGGACTTCAGTGACTCAGTAGGAAAGTTCACTTATGCCCCTTCGACAGTTGCTTACTTTGGTCTCTCCTCAAGAGTCCTTGATTTCAATGTAGGTGCATTTGTACCAGGCAAGAAAATCAACATCGTTGCTGAAGCGAAACGAGTTTCGGGAGTGCTAGCTCCGATAGGAGAATCATTGCTCACTGTCACTAGCATTGACAAAGAACTCCTCAAGGTCAGTGATGATGAAGCGACTGAAATCCTTCTAGACGAGTTGAAAGAACTCATCCCGGGTGTGGAAGCTAAGGTCACTTGGAAGAAGAGCTGGAAGATTTGGAGATCAGTATTGTCACAACCGCCTGGCATTATGGAAGACCGATTAAAGACAAATAGGACAGGCATCGATGGACTCTATGTTGCAGGCGCTTTTGCCAACTGCGGACTGTATTACGCTAGTATGGAAGCAGCATCAAGGTCGGGCATAGCGTGTGCGGGGGAGATGATTCAGGACCTGTCCTAGTAATTGCTTAGTGATTCCGGAGTATTATATTGGTACTCCGGCGTCATTTCATTTTTGGCTATTAGCCGAACAGTCTTAAGGCGGAAATATCGAGAGTCTTTTGGAATGACTAAACCAGGACCGATAGATCAAAGCGGTCAGAAGAATGACCCATATGTTTGTGCATCCTGTGGCAACTGCACACTTGTATGTCCTGTCTTCCGGCAGATGAGATGGGAGCCCTACGGCCCAAGAGGTAAACTTAGTATAACGAAGTCTATCTATCAAGGAGAGTCGGAATTTAATCGAGATTTTACAAGGAAACTCTATCTATGCACACTTTGCGAGCATTGTACGAGTGTATGCACAACTAGCATCAGACTCGATCGATTTTGGGAGCTAATGCGAGAGGAAGCCATGGTAAGAAACCTCACTCCCGCTCCAGTTGAATTTGCAAGTGAATCTGTCAAGAAAATGGGAGACCCCTTCTCGATTGGTCGTTCAAGCCGACTTCTCTGGACGGAGGGCATGGAAGACATCATTAGGCCAAGAATCAAAGCAAAGGCCGAAACTGCTTTCTTTCTAGGGTGCAATGTATCTCTCAAACATCAACTGCATGGTGTTGCTAGGTCCATGATTAGAATTATGGAACATGCGAGTGTTAACTATACCCTCCTCGGAAACGATGAGGCTTGCTGTGGAGCTCCTTTATTGTGGGCAGGCGAGCCTGAAGGAACGCCAACAATGGTCGAGATGAATGCTCAAGCATTAGCTGACCTTGGAGTGAGGAAGGTTGTGTTTAGTTGTCCGTCTTGCGCCAGCACATGGATTAGTTCAATGCATAAAAGCGCCGGAACATCAGCTGCAAGGAAGATGGAACTTCTTACAGCTTCGCAGTTCATCAACCAGCTTATCCAAAAAGGGCGCCTGACCTTTGAGGAACAGCCAATGATTACAGCCACGTATCATGACCCTTGCATATCAGCTAGGGTTCTTGGAGTGGCCAAAGAACCCCGCAATGTAATAGAGAGGATTCCTGGTGTCTACAGGGTGGAAATGGTTTCTTCAGAGGAGGATACAAGGTGTTGTGGTTCACATGCACTCCTTAACATGATTGATCCTCACCTTTCTGCACAGATTGCTGAAATGCGTCTGAGAGATGCATCAGTCACACCTGCATCACTGCTGGTCACAGAATGTCCTCGTTGCGAGATGGCATTTGATTTAGCAACGATAACTCTAGGCTATAGTATTGAGATACTTGATATAGCGCAGCTTGTGGCAAACTCACTGAGTTCAAAAAGTGAGGGGGGTGAGAAAATAGATTGAGAACAATTCCACAAGAACTTGAGGATATTGTTGGTGCAGACAACATTACTGCAGACGAGGAAACTTGTCGCATATACTCTGAGGATGCTGCCAACCTTCCAGCATTAGCTAGTCAGATAATTGACAATCAGTTCGACGTAGTAGCCCAGCCAATTACCGTCGAATCTCTTCAGAATCTCATGAGATATGCAAAAGAGAATGACATGCCTATTGTCCCAAGAGGGAATGGAACGTCTGGCTGGGGAGGAGCAATTCCAGTGAGAAAGGGACTCTGCGTGAGTTTGACCCAGATGAATCAGATAGTTCATCTCGATGACTATGCCTGCACTGTCACTGTTGAAGCTGGCATAACATGGCGGGAATTGCTGATGATTCTTGAACGCATGGGAACAACTCTACCCATCTACCCTTCGAGTGCAACTGCCGCGACAGTTGGGGGCTTTGTAGCAAGCGGTGGCCTTGGTATTGGTTCAGCAAAACATGGTGAGATAGGCGACCAGGTTGTGGGTATTGAAGCAGTCCTAGCTAATGGCAAATTGGTAAGGGTTGGAAACTTGATTTTAGGTCCACATATTGATAATCAGAAGGAAGAAGCAAATGAGGGGACAGAGTGGCTCAAAGGAAAGTTGGCTAGCAATCTCAGATTGAATGAAGTGCTTTCAGGAACTTATGGAACGTTTGGAATCATCACAAAGGTTACTCTTCGGACTGTGCCCAAACTACAATTACGTCCATTTGCTTGTTCTTTTGAATCAATGGAAGCCCTCTCCGCAGCAACCCAGCTGATGATTGATAGTGCAGTGCCATATCATCTTCGATATCTTGACAGCAACCATACTTCCAAACTGACAGCCTTGATTGGTTTTCCTATGGAATGGAACAAGTTCATTTTATCTGGAGCTTTACATGGGACGATTTTTGATAATGACGAGGGAATGGAAGCGATTGAGAAGTTTGTGGAAGAGAATAGTGGTTCAATGCTGAATGAGAAGCGTGCAGAGTTTTATTGGGACGAACGTCTGTACCCTTTGCGATTCAAGAGGCAAGGCCCAAGTCTCGTCCCAGCTGAGGTCACAACTTCCGTGGATAATCTCCCTGGCCTTCATCGTGATACATTGAGTCGATTAGGCAGCTCCAAATTCGCAGTTGAGGGAACAATTGGAGCTGATGGAGCAGCCTCATATCTAGTATGGATACTGGACGATGAGAGGAAGAAGCTCAGATATACGATAGGTTGGCACAAATCTTTTGACATAGCAGCATTGGCTAGAAGACATGAGGGTCGTCCTTACGCTGTTGCACTCTGGAACACCAGGCATGCAAAGGAATTCTATGGCGAGGAGAAAATGGAAAGTCTGAAACTCCTGAAGAAGGAGGTGGATCCAAAAGGTATGCTAAACCCTCTGAAGGTCTTTGGTGGAAGAGCACGAGCAGCTTGGCACTCGCAAATCTTTGGTTTTGTCTTGGGGTTTGCTCTCACTTTCGGTTTAATCTCCTATGGGCCCGGCCTTCTTGGGCTCACTTGGGTTATTGATGTATTATCATCATATCCAGTGTCATTTCTAGCTATTCAGCTGATTTGGATGCTATCACTTCTTGGCGGAGTGGCAGGCCTACTGGTCATAAAGATGATGACCCTGAACCAAGCACTAGCAATGGGAATTCCCTTGCTGAGATTCCTCGATAAGCTTCTGAATAGGTAAATGAGAAACATATCGAATCGAAACTTCCGCCATAATTAGAACATATGCCAATTATAGCATGAATCGTGAAAAAAGAAACGAGATTCAACAAGATTCCATTCCGAAGAAAAGGAATCCAGTTTGATTACCAATTCAAAGAATCTAGCGAATATTAATAATTCCAAGGTAACGGCATGTAACTCGTCAAGAAGGATTATATACACCATGTAATACTTTCGACGGTAGTTGACGGTGGTTTGTAGCGATACGCTAAAATACTGGTCAATAAGTTCCCCAACGAAACCAGAGGGAATACCCCCTCAGCAACAAATGAATCATCCCCGATATCAATGTAATAAAGGGAGTGCCACTGTGAAAAAGAAACCTCTCCTGAAGATTTCTGCTATTATGCTTATGATTGCAATTACGTTTGGTGCCGCTTCCAGCGCAATCGCGTTCCCAAACAATACGGAAGAATGCGGTCTATGCCATACAAACACTGGCGTTATAGGATTGACATCCAATGCCACAGAAACAGTGAACACAACTGTTGGAGATTCCTTTACTTTGCTTTTGGATGCAGATAATGGTGTCGGTGCAATTAGCATTAGAAGTGGGTGGGCTGATAATACACAGTTCATATACGCAATTGAACTCGTAGAAGATGATGACGGGACCGATACGAATGGCAATGTTGGAGAGATATCATTTGCCGTTGACTTCACTGGGCGAAGATCCGGGAACTTTACGATTCGAATATGGGCTGCATCAACGGGCCTCTATTCGACAAGCCTTGATGTACCAGTTGAGGTGCATCCAAGGGATACTGGAACAAACTCTACCACCACTACGATACCCACAACGCCATCCACTCCAACCACAGACCCTGAACAGGTACTGATCGAAACTTGGTGGAATCTCTTCTCCATTATCGTGCCAGGTTTTGCTATTGGAATGGCAATCATCTGGGTGATAGTAATGAGGCGTTTGCCAAATAGGTGATCTAAAAATGGCTATTCATCCTGTATTCGTTCATTTCCACACGGGCATTCTAACAACTACAGTGGCCTTGTCAATAGTGAACATGTTTCTGAGGATTGCTTATAGAGATTCGATTCAGACACCTGGTACTAGACTTGCTAGACTGTTCCATGAATTCGACGCCTATATCTATTGGGGCAATATCATTGGACTTCTGGGACTAGGTGCAGGTGCTGTGACTGGCTTCATGGATTGGCCCATGGAAGCACTGGTATTGAATAAATACATGAGGTACAAGATTCTGTGGTCAACTGTTGCCATGGAAGTCTTCGCTTTCCTTGTTCTGCTGAGGGCGAAACTTGGCGATAGAGTCTGGCTGATTCGGTCTAGCTTCATTAGCTACGGTTTTCTCACAATCTGGGGCGGCCTTCTTGTGGTCCTCATCGGAGCGATGGGAGGAATTGCAGTTTACGGCACATCAATATTGTCACCATTCCTAGATTGGCTAGGAATGCCATGGCCCTAAAGGTGATTGATAATGGGAACAAAGAGGTTTGAGTCTCTCAAGGCAGAACAACTGGATGTTGAGCCAACAATCTGCGCGAGATGCGGCTTTTGCACGTTTGTTTGCCCAACTTACCTTGATACTCTTTGGGACTCATTGTCCCCGAGAGGAAAACTCTACCAATTGAGAGATCTTATCAAGAAAGGGAAGCCAATCCCACCTGATTTTGCAAGTCGAATCTTTCAGTGTACTCTTTGTGGTGCCTGTCAAGAGATTTGTCAAACTAATATTCCGCTGTTGCGATTCTGGCAGCTTATACGAGGCGAAGTATCCGAATTGGGCGAATGGCCTGAAATAGTGAAATATCTTGATAAATCAATCCAGAATAGTGACAATATAATGGACATAGATCAAGTCGACCGAATACTCTGGACGGACATGGTCGATGATCTTGTTGAGAATAGATTCCAGAGGGAGGCGAGCGTCGCTTACTTCGCGGGATGCAATATTTCTTTTAAGGGAACACTAGCTCACATAGGCGAAAACACAGTCAAGCTCTTCGAGCGCCTCGGAATTAATTACACCTTGATGGGTGAAGATGAGTTCTGCTGCGGAAATCCTTACTTTGTAGCCGGGGACTTTGAGAGAGGTGGAAGGTTAGCTGAACATAATCTCTCAGTGCTGAAGCGTCTTGGAGTGAGCACGGTCGTCTTCAATTGTCCAGGATGCCATCGTTCCTTTTCGGAGGAATATCCACACCTTTTGGGTCGCGAGGCCACTGCAGGGATGGAATTCCTGACTTATTCGCAATTTGTATTGCGTATGATACAGGAAGGTAAACTCACATTTCCACACACATATCCTCACGAAGTTGTCTGGCATGACCCATGCGAGCTGGGGCGTCATCAGAATATCTATGAGCCAGCTAGAGAGGTCTTGAAATCGATACCTGGCTTGACACTCAAAGAAATGAAGTACACGAAGAATAAGGCCCGGTGCTGCGGGGGTGGTGGCTTGCTGAAGGGCACCGAAGCGCTCATGTCAGTACGCATCTCCGCACGACGCGTTGAAATGGCGGAAGCAACTGGTGCAGAAATTCTCTCGAGTGAGTGTCCATCATGCACTATGTCATTCCATGACGGAATTGAACACAGGTCCTCTGATATCAAATTCAAGGATCTTTCACAGATTGTTGCTGAAGCATTGAAACTATAGAGAGTGATACTATGCTGAGAAAAAAGCAGCTACAGGAACTTGCAGATATTGTTGGTGAAGACTTCTTTTCATCGGAGGAGTATATGAGGAAGCTATATTCTCACGACATTGCAGCTCTACCTGGTCTTGTCAAGGACATCTTGAACACAGAGGCAGATGCAGTTGCGCAACCGACGAGCACTCAGGTTGTTTCCAACCTCCTCAAGTATTGTGGTGAACAAGGTATACCAGTTGTTCCTCGAGGGCATGGTACGAGCGGCTATGGTGGCGCCCTTCCAACAAAAGGCGGCCTTGTTGTTGAAATGACCCGGATGAATGAGATTCTTCATATCGACAGAGACCTTATGACAGTTGAAGTCGGAGCTGGTATCATTTGGGGCAATTTACTGGAACGGCTTGAGGAGCAAGGCCTGACTTTAACTGCATACCCATCAAGTGCCCCCTCCAGCACAGTAGGCGGTTGGGTTGCTGCAGGAGGCACAGGAATAGGAAGCACAAAGTACGGCGGGATTCGGAATCAGGTTGTAGATTTGGAGGTTGTACTTGCTGATGGCACTATCATACGGACCAGAAAACCTCCACGAATGCTCGGTCAGACTGCAAAGAGCGATTACTCTTACTACCTCGGGGCAGATGATTATCACTACACACCAGATGGAGAAAGAATGGATCTCGATAACTTGACTCCTCTCTTTGTTGATAGCAATGGTGCATTAGGCATAATCACGAAAGTGGTGCTGAAATTAATACCTCTAAGAGAATTGAAACCACTTGTTGCCTCATTCAGAAGCAGAAGAACCATGTTGGACGCTTTGAATGAGATTCTTCAGGCCACTCGCCCATATTATTTGCATTTTATTACTGACAGCTTCCATCAAATGCTTGAAGAGTTAGAAAAAGCGCCTCCAACTAGTGGCCAATGGGTGGTCCTGAGCGCATACGAGGGAACCGAACAGGAAAATGAAGCTGAAGCTGAGAAATTCAGGCATTTCGTGAAGCGACATAATGGAATCGTCGAGGATGATGAGATTGCCCAACATGAATGGGATGAGCGCTTCTATCCTATGAGAATTAAAAGGCTTGGGCCAAGTCTGGCACCCTCAGAGGTTTTCGTACCCATCAAACGTCTGGATGAGTTTTTTGATAGAGCCGAAAAGCATTTCAAGCGTGAAAAATGGGCGGCTGAGGGCGCAGTCAGTGTGAATGGAGAGGTAGCAGTCCTTGCTTGGTTCTTGGATGATGAGCGTCGCAAGATATCATTTCTTATGGGATGGTACAGATCGCTTGATTTCATTGATATCGGAGTCAATGCTGGAGGACGGGCATATTCCATTGGAATGTGGAATGTCGCGCATTCGCGTTCATTCTTTAGAAAGCGGTATCTAGGACAAATGGCGAAGCTCAAACGGACAACTGATCCCAAAGGAAGTCTCAATCCCCACAAGGTCTTTCCTGGACCATTGGTGATGTCTATTCGGTTCAATCTTCTCATATTGCTTGCCGCGGCTATTGCGTTTCCAGTTTTCATATGGCTAGCATGGTTACTTGTTCCAACATTGATGGAAGCCTACGTGCCGTGGCTAATTATAACGGATGAGATTAGCCTACTTCTTGCTGGCGCCGTGGGGCTTGTAGTAGGAGAGGTGTTAGTTGAGTTTGTCAACGTGATACCGATATCGACTGTTCTATCAATAGGTCGTCCATTTCTAAGGTTCTTCAGAAGAATATTCTCCTAGAATATTAGGGCGTGGGTGGGACCACAGAGAGAGTTCGCGCTTCCTTGAGTGGGGGAGGTCCGACTCGCTCTGAGGGTCCCGTGTATAGCCTACCATTCTAGGCCGTGACTATGAGCAACCCGCTCATCTCATAGTGTCCAGATCCACAAAAGATTGTGCAGTCAATCTCGAATTGTCCTTCCAGGTCTGCTTGAAACTCTAACTCAGTGAATTTCCCGGGGTAAAGGGTTACATCAATACTATAATTGAGGATTACGAAGTTATGAACAACATCAGCACTTGTTAGCAACAAACTCACTGTGCTGCCCAATTCCACAGTAATAGTACTAGGTTCAAATTCCCACTGCCGCGCAACAACTTGTATCACCCCAGGTTGGCGAAAGATATTTTCCTGATAGAAGAATACGCTCATTGGCATTCCCACAGGTACAGATAATACCAAGAGTAGCGCTAGAATTTCTATTTTCTTCATGATGCTACCACCCCACCCAGAGCCACAGGAGCAGCATTGTGAACAGAATGAAGAAGATTATGATTGGAATTGAGCCTCTTCTTGCACTCTGCCTATTGGGATATAGTCTCATAGATATCTTGTACGTCGTTCTTATTGCTAAAACAAGTCCCAACAGCAGCAATACTATCTGTGCATAGGGGACAAAGAGAGAGAAGTATGGTGTCCATGGATAGCTTGTTGTTCCAAAAAGATCCCATCCCCATCCAAAGGGATCGGAGAGAACTGAGATGAAGTATGACCCGTTAATCAACACGATGGCCACACTGAACGCAATCCATGCCAGAAGTCCAAGAGGAACCAATGCATAGGAATAGCTCTTGAACACATCTCGTCTGGAGATTTCTGTGGCTCCAGACACTCTCTTCGATATGGCCGCAAACGCATAGAATATAGCTGGCGTTACCAAGAGAGTCGTTCCCCATACCAAGCCAGCGAAGATCACCCATTCCCCAACGGTTTTCATTCCAGCCATGTTCTTAAGCCAGCCATAAGGTCCCATGAACACAAGTCCATAGAGGAAGGATAGCGTCAGCATAATGAACGCTTTCCAGGGCTCGTCGAGGCCGCGCTTCTTTCTGCCACCCCATGGTTCGATCTCCAAATCCTCTCCACCAAACCTTATGTTCACCGCAACGTTGTCCTTGGGGCATGTTTTGATGCACTCGGTGCATAGGCCACAGTATGCATTCCTATCAAGGTTCTGAGGGAATTCGAACCATGGACAGGGATATCCTCGCTCGTTTCCTCTTATACAGTCATTCTCGATATGTTCCCTACAAACCTGTCTGTCCTTCACCCGCAGTTCGAGAGCACCAGCCATGGAATAGAGTCCGATGAATCCAGAAACCGG
The DNA here is from genome assembly GCA_048882485.1 of Candidatus Thorarchaeota archaeon. Classification (GTDB taxonomy): domain Archaea; phylum Asgardarchaeota; class Thorarchaeia; order Thorarchaeales; family Thorarchaeaceae; genus SMTZ1-83. The sequence continues at coordinate 51,006 of JBHLRP010000001.1, read as the reverse complement.
GCATAGGTATCTGCAGAACACCCTATCCTTGAACACCAAAGACAAAACTAATGGCATAGCTATCAGCAAGATCATCAACCATGCTGTTGCCATCGGGATTGTAATGAAAACACCAATGAACATGGACATACTTAGAAAGCCGAAATTCTGAAGCCAGATGTTATTGAGTCTCTTTGGCCATTTGCGAAGTAACCCATGTCTTGACTCACTTTTTTGAGTCAAAGCTCCTCTCTGAGCCCACTCTCCATATGATGGCAACGGGCATATTGTACACCAGAGTCGTCCTCCAAAGGGAACGAGGAAGAGCATGAGTGCACCCCACCAAATGATCCAGACAACAATAATCGAGAAATTCTCGTTGCCCACTGGTGTGCCAAACAAACCAGTGAGTATGACTAGCAGGAAGAAAATTGAGCTGATGAACATAGCTGTAAACTGGAAGTATCTGCTGCGCAGAAGTCGCCTCACAAGCGAGTTGCCGAGGATATTGATTCTTTTTGGTGGTTTCGGAGTTGATGGCTTGCTTCGCCACATAAATCCAACCATCCCAGCGGAGAAGAGTATGGCGAGAATTGATGCAATGGGAAATTCGTACGCTGGTTCCACCACGAGTTTTCCCACCATGAATGGATGGAAGTTGCCACATGGTACTGAGCAGCGGTACCTGAACACGCCAGGTTTGTCTGCAATGAAATTCAGTGTTTCCTCATTAGGTCCATCATCGAGGGGAATGAAATGGACATTTAGCTCATACCCATCTATGTAAAGGCCATGAGGCACATCTGCGACTCTTAGGTGAATAGTAACATTATCGCCAACGTTGACCCTTATGATAGAGGGATTGAATTCGAATTGATGAGCAACAATTGTTACTTCTCTATCGGTTGGAGCGGCCATTTGCGCACGTGCAATTAATGGATATGCGACCAATATAACGGTAAAGGCGATCAAACCATAGAGAAGTAAAGTGCTCTTGGAATTGTTTATTCTTGAAACTTTCTGGATCATTAACATGCCTCCAAATAGAATGTACACCTCGCATCAATACAGAGAGTACGATACGAGGTGCGATTGGATTTAATCCTCTACTCTGCAGCTTTTCTTGGGCGAAGGAGAGAGACCAAAGCAATGACTAGAGCAATACCACCAAGCCCCAGCCCTGAATAAGCGGGAAGGAGGGCTCCATCACCGCCACCTGCTGCCGCGAGGCTCACTTGAATCCACGAGAAGTCAAGTGTAGCTGGGTCCCTACAACTTGCATAGTGCCCATCGTGCTCCCAACCTGTAGCTGTTTGGTCTGCGTCCCAATAGGCAATTGCCATCCCAAAGGTGCCTCCGGCGGAAAACTGGGCATCTTCGTCCATAGTGTCACTAGTTGTCAAGCTCCTTCTCATCTCAAAGATCCAGGTCCCATCCGAACCGCGGAGTGACAAGTTGCCAGTATGTGACCAGACACCATAGAGCTCATTTGCCATTGTATCATCATGTCGGTCTTCAACATCAAAAGCCCATTCGTCGTCAAAGTTGCCTTCAGGATCATTCCCACTCTCAAAATCAGGTCCTCCAGCAGGCACTCCAGGTGGAGTTTCGAGCTCCCAATGCCAGATGTCAACGTTTCCCAGACCACCACCCATGTCTACTCTTGCGGCATCATCAATCTGAAACAATACAGCCAAAGACCCTGAATCATGAGGATCAGTTTCATTGAAATCATAATCGTCATGAATCATGGCTAGAACGTAGATGTTGGCATCATCATAGGCAACTTTTAGGGTGAGTCCATCCTCTAGACGTTCGCTGCTTGCCATTGGTCGAATGAGTGTCAGGTCTATGCCATCTACTCCAGCCCAGTCGTCTGCCAAACCGTCCACAACGATTCCACTATACTTGGGAGCTGTGAGATTCACATCAGCAGCGACTGGGTGGGCTAGAACAATTGTAATAACAAAAGCAATTGTCAAAGCTAGCCCAGCCTTTCTAATCTCATTAGCTTTCATCATAGCTCATCCTCTTCCTCCCAGCACATTCCGAACGCAATTCAGAAGCGGCTAGGATAATGACTTGCGCATCAAACCCTCCGCTATATCTTATTAAGCACCTATCATGATTTTGCTATAGTTTCAAAATGTATATAGTGAGAGCATGCAGCATGGAGTTTTATGCTCTCTTCATGCCATCTCTTATCCCTGATGCAAGTAGGGTAGTTAGATTGGCTATCGACCTCTGTTTCACTCTCTTAAATGCGTCTTCTAGCATTGATTTGAAGCCGTTCCAATCCACAGTTAGATGCATAGTTTCATGCTCATGCTTCTCAATGAATGCATCAATTGTCATAGGAGAGCCCCTGTCTTCGATAAGAACACTTGGGGCTACTATTGCGATAGACCCATCCTTCCTCAGCAGTCGAACCCATTCCTGTAAAGTCCGTTTTTCTGAATACTCAGGGCGATATCCAACAACTAGAATGAAATTGACGGAACTCGCCTTCAGCGGAATCTTATTGTAGGCGCCCTCTATGACTTGCCAATCGCTAGCAGCCATATCCCCAACTGTCCTGCCCGGAAGAACCAAAAAACGCCTACCATCTTGAATTCGCTCAGCCAGCAGAGAAGAAAGCTCCATAACCGCAGCTGTAAACTCAGGAGCGATAAAGAGCAGGATCCCCTTGTCCTGAAGGAAAGTCATGATTAAGTCAGCCAATTCCATGAATGGACTTATTTCCGAGGGCAAATCGTTGAGATATTCAATATAGAACTTATGCACGATTTCAATTGCTTCCGATAGGATATGTTTCCTAAGCTCGTGACCCCGGTCAGATAGCCAGTAGACTCTCTTCCTGGGCCCAGATTGACTCCGCTTCCATTCGTCTAACAATAGTCCTTCAATCAACATCTCGCCAAGAATGCCGTAGAGTCTACCAATTCCAATCCTGATACCATTTTCCTCGAGCTCTTTGTGTGCTTCATATCCATAAAATCTGCGACGGCCAAATAGATAGAGGATGGTTTTCTTCAGATCTTGGGTTCGCATGAGCTTCTCAACCGCGGTCCGATTCTTCTCAATTCGTTCGTCGGACCCCACCCAAGGCGAACAATCTCTGACTATGCAAGGAATCTTCCTGTTTTAACTCCTATGCTTCATGAATCTTAACTATGAAACGACATTCGCTTAGAGAGGGCCATAGCAAGATAACATTCGTAACTATCATTCAGAAGGATATAACAACTTGAAATAATCCTTATATGGAGGACTGCGGCGTCACGAAGACGTGCTCATATACTCTTGAGGAGTTTGGAATCATAGCTAGCTGAGAAAGAGAAGGAGATATGACCTTGGGATCGAAAGCGTACTGGTTTAATCCACTACAAGAAATGCCAGATTGGCATATGACGATTTATCTGGGATTGCCTGCAATAATACTTCTGGCTTTGGCAACAGGATTGTATCAACTATCAAAGGAGAAGTACACTTTTACTCATGGAGTTTTGGCAGGTCTCTCACTGCTGTTGACTACAATCAATATTGTTACCATACTCCCGACAACAGGTGTTATTCTTGCCCTGCCCACAATTGACCTGTTCCACTTGCTACACATCATCATTGGTGCAGTAGGATATGCATTTGGCATTGGTGCATTCATTACCGGAATCTCAGGTGTTCGCACAAAAATACCTGGGTTAGTGGCTCTTGGTTGCTGGACAACTGTATTTCTTATGGGGTATATTCAGTTCCTTTTGTGAGGCGAATGTGATGGAGAACGCAGTACAAGATTTGGAACAAGCAAAGGACATTTCGGAACTCTCATGGATAAGCTCCAGCGTGACGGAGAGACTCTCTGCTAGCGGTGATACGACTGGAATTCCCTATTACCATTACCGATGGAAGAAAAAGTGGTTGGCTGATTATGTAGCATGGCCTACTTCTGAGGAGGAGGTATCTGCCATTCTCAAATACGCTTTCAAACATAGAATTCCCGTAGTACCAAGAGGTGGCGGCACTTGCTATTTTGGTTCTGGAAGCCCTACAAGAGGAGGAATCATAATCGATACGAAAAGGCTAGCTGAAATCATTGAGGTAAATCCTGAAGAGGAGTGGGTCCACGTGCAGGCTGGATCAGTTTGGGAAGTGACGGACCGCAAATTGGCCAAGCATGGGTATGCATTACGCGTGTGGCCTCAGAGTGGAATAGCTTCAACTCTAGCCGGCTGGCTGGCAATAGGAGGCAAGGCTGGTATTGGAACTCCCAAGTATGGATCGATGCTGGATAATTTGGTGGAGCTCACAGTCATTAGGCCAAATGGCGAATTAGAAACAATCAGCGGAGAGGATATGAAAATCTTCTTCGGGACGGCTGGAATTGCCGGTCTTGTGACATCGATGAAACTCAAGATTAGGCTGATTCCCGAGGCTACTGACGGGTTGATGGCAGGATTTAACAGTGTGAGTGAGTCTCTTGCTGCTGTAAAGACTCTCGCAGAATCAGAAGCAAAACCATTCTATTTGCGACTTGCAGATCCGGAATATGAGTGGCGGATACAGGGAGGCTTGCCAGCCAACATCAAGGGCAAATACTATATTGTTGTGACATATGAAGGCTCAACGTCCGAAGTTGAAAATGCGCTTGTCGAGGCTCAAAACATCGTGGATGAAGGCAATGGTGAAATCCTACCAAAGAAATTCTATGACAGAAGCTGGGAAGACAGATTTATCGTGGAAATGAAGCTGAAGCTGGAGGTCCCAACCCTTTCTATGCAGAACTATTGGATTGACGTTGATGATGCCGTCCCTGTAGTTGAGAAGATGTATGACATCGGCAGGAGATACCGCATAAACTCCTGCTTCTATCTAGTTCTGGGACATGACAATCTGGTACGACTGTGTGTCTTTGCGCCTTCTGATCATAGGCATTGGATGCACTTCATGTCAGGAAAGTCGATGCTCCATCGACTGACGAAATTGTCATACAAACAGGGAGGCGTGCTCTATACATTGGGTCTCCAAAATACTGTATACTTGAAGAAGTTCGAACCGGAGCTTTATCAGAGTTTCCAAGAAATCAGGAGTCATTGGGATCCTTATGACATAATGAATCCGGACAAGCTCACACACTCCAACATGACATACCTTAGAATGAATATCATGTTTACGTTGAATGGATATCTTCGGCGACTGCAAGCTATATTCCGAATAGCGAGAAGAATACTGGAAGTACCAGCCAGAAAGATGGAGGAGAAGAAGCAATGAGACGATTATTCACCAAGGAATTCGATTTCGATCCGGACAAGATTGTGCTTTGCAGCAATTGCTCCACTTGCAGATGGACCTGCACGAGCTATGAGGAGTTTGGGACTGAAGCCATGTTTGCTGGGGGTAGGCTTAGACTTCTCCGTTCATATGTGGAGAGAAATTTGGAGATAGATGAAGAGTTCATGAGAGTTGTTCATGCTTGCACAACATGTCAACAGTGCGTGGAAAGATGCCCCATCAAGTTGCCTTATGTTCAAATCATCGAGGATGTTCGACATAAGCTGGTGGACCTTGGTATTGGACCCTACGGTCGACAGGCACACATGGGTGACATGGTCCTCAAATACAATAATGTCTTTGGCGAACGTCCTGAAACACGAGCAGATTGGATTCCTGAGGATGGTCGTGTTTCAGATGACTCTGAGTGGGCATACTATGTTGGGTGCACGGCCTCATACAGACGTCCGGAAATTGCCCAAGCAACATTGAAAATGCTAAACTACTTCTCCATTGAGCCGCAGGTGCTTGGAGCTGATGAATATTGCTGCACCAGTCCACTCCTAAGAACAGGACAAGTAAGAAGGAAAGTCTATGAAGAGGAAGAAGACGGCACAACCCAATATATTGGCGAGCTTGATGTTGAACGAGTCGTAGGCCATAATATCGAGAGGATGGAAAGCAGAGGCATAAAGCATGTCATTTTCTCTTGCTCAGGATGTTATCGCACAGTTACGCTTGATTGGCCAAGTTTCTATCGTGTGCGTGGTGCTATTCTTCCATTCACAACTCAACACCTCACCCAATTTCTAGCTGGCAAGGTCAAGACAGGAGAACTGAAGTGGAAAAAGGGATTTAATGAAACGGTTGCCTATCATGACCCATGCCATTTGGGAAGGCACGTAGGTATTTTCGAAGAACCAAGGGAAATCCTCAGGAGCATTCCCGGATTGAAATTGGTCGAGATGGATCGCTTTGGAAACAACTCAAAATGCTGCGGTGCAGGAGGCGGATTCAAGGCGGGATTTGGTGAAGAGGCAATGAATATGGCGGCTCGACGCGGAAGAGAAGCGCTAGATGCAGGTGCAACCACGCTTGTATCAGCATGCGTATTCTGTAAGTTGAACTTCCTGGATGCTGTTAAAAAGAGGGACGTCGATATTAACGTCGTGAATATAGAAGACCTGTTCATCGACCTAATGGAGTTGTCTTAAACTGTCACTTGTCAGGCAAGCTCCCATTGACGCCTGGCTGCGGTGGGGGCGCGCTGACTTTACGGTATGCGACTAACACTATGGCCAAACATATCAGGCTCATTGCAGCTACCGCAAACGCATGAGCAGATAGGCCGTATAGAACATATGCAAGAATAAGAAAGACGCCTGTAAAAAGATGAATCATAATGGTCGATGCATTTGCTGGAGCTAGCTCAAATCCCCGATCATATGTTCTCAGTGTATGGCGCATAGCATAGATACTCAGAGGAAGAGTTGTGAATACGAGAATAGTTGTCCATCTTATCCAATCTAGTAGAATCCCAATAAGAATCACAAAATAGACACTTGATATTAGAGCGACGTATCCCAATGCAGCTCGAGATTTTCCCAATCGCACAACTATCGTTCTCTTCCCGGCCGCCTCATCAGCTTTAGCATCAGGAAATTCATTGATGTACAGAATAGCAGAGATGAGGATGGCAATAGGTAGGGATGAAATGAGGGATTCAATATCGAACAATTGAACTTGAACAAAATACGCGGCGAGTACCAATAGGACACCAAAGTCGAGCCCAATGAAAATCTCTCCGATCCCTCGATGAACGAATCTCAACGGAGGGGCAGTATAGAAGAATGCAGAACCAGCTCCAATAACACCGATTACTAGCAGAATAAGGCCTCGAGTTAAAGCCAAGTATACACCAATTGCACCAGCTATCGCAAAGAACACAAAGGAACCCACGAGAACTTCACTGGGGGTGAGCAAGCCAAGCTGTATCATTCTAGCGCCTCCTGTAAATGGGCGGATGAACTCTACATTGATGTCATCAGCACTGGATTTGTGGTCAAAGTAGTCATTGGAAACATTGGCTCCAAGATGGATGAAGGCACCAACAACGAGTGTGAGAAGGAATAAATCCCAATAGAAAACGCCGTATAATCCCCATGCAATTGATGCCCCTACAACAACTGGGATTATGGAGCCAGTTAAGAAAGGAGCTCGCAATTCGGCCAACCAGATTCTTAGCTTCCCCTCAGGAATCTCCACTTTGGGAGAACTCGGTGTGTCAGCATCTACACCCATCACAGCTCAACCACTTGACGAGCAACTCCTATTCTAAAACCTTGTCCTATGTCTGTCAATGAGAAAGGAAGAAGATTCGTTTCAATTTGTAATCTTCATAAAGGAAGGGCTTTAAGGGTCTAATTATCCGGAATCAGAATCAATTGTTTGAAACTTGGTGGATTTAATGGCGGATGACTACTCCTCCATACAAGGAGGAAAGCATTCTGATGGGAATGGCCCTTGGATTCGCAGTTCTGGAGGAGATAGTGATCAGGGGGAAGATTTTCTACAGGCCATTGAGTTGGATTCTCTCTTTTCTTTGACAATCCAAGAGATACAAAAGCAACTTCAAACAAATAGTGATCGTAATCAATTCTTATACAACGCAGCGCTTCAAGTAATGAATGCAAAAGGCGCACCAATTAGGGGTGTGTTGACCTTATTATGTCACCAAGCTATTGGAGGCGATATAGGATATTCACTACCTATTGCAGCTGCGATTGAATTCATGAATGCCGCAAATCTCATCCATAATAACATGATTGGCAACACGCAAAAGTGTATTAACCAGAATCGAAGAGTCTACGGAGATAAAATCACACTCTTGGCGGGAGACCTTTTACTTGCATTAGCAATTCGAATCATCGGTGAACTAGGAGAGCCAGAATTGCTGCAGATACTTGGTATAGGTGCAATCCGGACATGTGAAGGCGAAGCCTTGAAAATACTCAGCCTGAATTCCAGAGCACAGAGTGAATCTGAAGATTCTCCAGGCGATTATTCGAAGCCAACATCCTTATTGTACGAATCTGCATTAATAGGAGCAAAGCTAGCTGGTGCAACTGATGCACAAGCAAAACCGCTTATTCAATATGTGAAGCGATTGAATCTTGCCGTGCAGTTGAGCAATCAAATCTCTTTGGACAACCACAATGAATTGGAGATACATATCGCCAACGCAAAAGCAGCGATTGTGAAAGGGGAATTTACGAAGCCAGAATTGTTAATGTGGTTTGCCGATTATATTATTGATGGCAGGAGGTGACTCTCAACATTCTGAGAGATTCTCTTTGAGTCCGTTTCTCTTTTCATATTAGATAAGTCCACATGAAGCGCTTTGACCTGTTAGGTTGCTAATTAGCAACCACACTCTCTAAAGAGGAGTTTGAGCATGATTTATTCATGGTAAGTGACGAAACGTCAACATTCTTCATCAAGCTTTTCTTGCTGGTATTAATAGCGTATCTCGAAAGGTTTAAGGATTGCATTTTCCCATCGCGTATCTGAAGTTTGTCCGCCTCCAGCCGGAGATTTGTGTGAAATGCGAAAGCGACGTTCGACTCCAAGCCCTGAAGCCTCTAAAATGCTAGACTCTTCAATCCAAGACCAAGAAACTCATCTGAGCTCAACCATCTCTACTCTCTTGGGGAACGAAGGCCTTCAACATCGGATGAATATCATCAATGAGGAGATGAAGAAATTCCTTGATACGGAGAGAGGCGCGCCCTCTGCGCTATATGATGCGGCCCATCACCTTCTCCTTGCCGGCGGGAAACGATTGCGATCATTAATCACATTGCTTTGTTGTGAAGCTGTAGGTGGTAATATTGAAGACATTTTGCCGTATGCTGTTGCAACTGAACTTCTACAAACAGCAAGCCTCATCCATGATGACATTATTGATGAAGATAATGTCCGCCGCGGCGTAAAAACCACACATCAGAAGTTTGGAGTTACTATGGCGGTTTTGGCAGGCGATCTCCTTGTTGCTCAAGCCATTCGACTCATAGGCAACACTGCGACTCCAGATCTGCTCGTCTTCCTAGGAGGGAGCGGAGTTAGAATGTGCGAGGGCCAGGCTGAAGATTTCCTGATGGCTATTGACCAGCCTGATTCATACAATAGACAGAGGTATCTTAGTGTCATTGCCCATAAGACAGCCACATTCATAAAGGAAGCCGCACGCATCGGCGCAATTGTGGGCAAGGGTTCGATACAGCAGAGGGATGCATTGAGTCGATATGGTGAGATGCTCGGTTTTGCATTTCAGATCAGAGATGATATTCTGGATGTTATAGCAACCCAACAAATGATGGGAAAATCTGCGCATTCAGATTTAAGAGGCAGAAGATGCAATTTTCCCTTGATTCATGCATTGGAAACATGCTCTGAAGATGACCGAGAGCGATGCATTAAGGCAATCGAGAATGATAATCTTGATGTTGTGTTGGAACTAATCGAAGAAACACAAGCTGTGCATCATGCCATTGAACTCACCAAGACATATGTTGAAAGAGCAAAAGCCGCTCTTGAAGGGCATGCATTTCAAACTGAGAATATGCTCAGCGAGATTGCAGACTTCGTCCTTGAACGAATTCATTGAGATAAACGTGCGAATGAATGGTATGCCATCCATAAGAAATCCATATCTATGATGCGGCGTTACTGCTCCAAGTATCTCAGGAGCTTCACTAGCGTCTTTGATGCAAAATCAACTGGTAATGGCAATCTACATCTTATCAGATGCTTAAGATATCTGGGACCAGCAAGACGCATGCATTGGTCGGTTATCCTGTCAGAGGGCATCACTTGGTCAGCGATTCGGAGAATTCTCAGTGCAGTATAGAGCTCATTCCCTATCTCCTTCCGCCACTGCTTCTCATAGGATGACAACGGAGTACCAACTGTCAAATAGCTAACAACCGACTCTCCTGCTATCTCACCGCCTACTAGAGCAGTTGGAATACCTCCACCATTTGACGCCATGACGTGACCTGCAGCATCCCCAACAAGAACTGCATTTTCAGAGAACGTCCTATCAACTGGTCCTCCGACAGGAATGATGGCTCCTACTCTAGAAACGATCTTGGAGTTTTTGGTGCGTGAAGAAACGAGTGGATGAGTCGTCATGAATCGTCGAAGATACTGCTTTAATGACACTTCGGATGCTCCGAAAGGTCGTCGCATCCCAAAGCCTACATTAGCCATGGCAGCTCCTTTGGGAATAATCCATGAATATCCTCCTGGAGCAACATTGTTTCCGAAGTACATCTCAGTGGTTTTCGAATCACACTCAATACCAGTGACAACATAATTCAGGGAAGGACAAAGGTCTCTTCCAGGATTGTGGTAGTGATTGCCCATGGATTTAGCAATGAGAGAACTCGGTCCATCTGCACCTATTATTACCCGAGCATTCAACTCAACATTCTGACCTTTTTGCCTAATGATGAGTCGATTCGTTCTTGTGCGCTCAATGGCTGTCGACTCCAAAACGATCTCGGCACCCGCACCCCGCGCTTTGCCTGCAATGTACTGATCGAATCTTGTTCGGTCAATCACTCGGGCATCAAGTTTGAAGTAGAACTTGTTGCTCAATGGGGAAGCGAGCATCAGTCTCTTTGTCCTATTTGTAATGAGATGATTAGGGATGTCAACAAGCCGTGATGCTCTAGGAGAATCACGCAATAGATCACGCATCTCTCTGGGACTTGGTAGGAATTCACCGCAATGGATTGGAACTCCTATCTCTCTCCTTCTATCAACTATCAAAGTCTTAAAGCCTGCAGCGGCTATCACTCTAGCAGCTGTGCAGCCAGCAGGACCTGCACCTACGACAATTGCATCATAGGAGTTCTCAGCCATGCCCTACGGCGCATCCGTCAAACTAAAAAAAGGGTTGGGTGCTCCCACAATGACCTGTGTGAGGCATTTCAAATGGTATCTATACAAGTTGAGGGACTGACTCGACGCTATGGCTATAGAGTAGCATTGAAGGATATATCTTTCAAAGTTCCAATTGGCGGCGTTCATGCTCTATTCGGAAGCAATGGTGCAGGCAAGACCACGCTAATGCGAATCATTTCAACCCTCCTTCAGCCACATGCAGGAAGGGTAGAGGTCTTCGGATTTGATACCGAGGAAGAGCCTATCGAGGTTAGAAAGCGGATTGGTGTTGTCGGAGACAAGCCTCTATTATACGGTGAGTTGACTGGCAGAGAGAATCTCAGATTCTATGCTGACCTCTTTGATCTAGACGATGACTCAGCTAATGCCGCTATAGAGGACTTGGCAGAGCAATTTGACGTGAGGCAGTGGTTGGATGAACCAACCAAGATTCTTTCAACTGGACTGAGAAAGAGATTCGATATAATCAGAAGTCTATTGCATGATCCCAATTTGTTCTTGCTTGATGAACCCTTCTCAGGTCTCGACAAAGACTCTACTGAGGTGTTCAGAAACTACATTGATGCAAAGCGGCAAGACAGAACTGCAGTTCTTACAACACACAACCTAGCTTTAGGGTCAGACATGTGTGATGATTTCATCACCTTGAGAAAAGGAGAGATCATAGGTCACGGGCCTATCTCAGAGTTTGATGGAAACATATGAGGTGAATGAGATGAGTTCTGGTCTATCATATGCACTGGCAATCGCGAAGAAAGATTTGGTCACTCAATTGAGAAAACGATTTGAAGCGTTTTCGATGTTTCTGTTCGCCATCATCGCCGTCTTTGTGTTGGGTCTCGTGCTCAGTTCTTCAACATTTATCATACCAGATCCTTCTGCTAGGCTCCAAGTAATGACGGAGATAGGGAGTGGAATGCTATGGGTTGTGGTGTTCTTCACTGGAATGTTTGGCTTCTCGCCAGTATTCATCTCTGAGTCAGAGACTGGAACTCTGAAGGGATTATCTCTCGCTCCAATTCCGGGATGGTCAGTATATCTAGGGAAAGTCATCTACGGGTTCGTGCTTATGGGTCTTGTTGAGGTATTCTTGGTTCCAATCGCCATGGGTCTACTAGGCTTCTCATTTGCCCCAGGGATGTCACCGCTCTTTGTCCTAGTCACATTCATTTTGGGAACATTGGACTTGGCCGCAGTTGGAGCTATGGCTTCTGCACTGACAATGCCGGCTGAATCGAAAGCAACCGTGTACCCCATAGTCTACTTTCCAACTGCAACAACAGCCCTGATTCTGCTTGTGGAGATTACACGAATGCTGGCAATCGGGATTCCAATCGTCGGTCCTGGAATTGCTGAGTTACTATTCCTGCTATCCGGACATGCCTTTGCAATGGTGATGCTATCGGCTGCTGTATTTCAATTCACACTTACAGCTTGAAAAAGAACTCCAATCATAATGTTCATATTGAGTTGTTTCTTCGAACCGGCCGAGCAAGGGACGTGAAGAAGTGAATACAAAACGAATGGTGATGTATATTCTATCCTTGGCAATCACCTTCCTTTACCTCTACATGGTATGGATATTCGCACCGCCTGAAGTGGAGCTTGGAGAGAAGATTAGAATCTTCTTTCAGCATGTGGCTCCTGCACTTATTGGCTATCTTGCATTTGGCGTGACGCTAATCTGCGGAGTCACGTATCTCTGGAAGCAAGACTTACGCTACGACCTGGTCGGTGCCGCATCAATCAAGATTGGCCTCGTCTTCACTTCCATCACCTTGTTGAGTGGTATGGTATGGGCCAATGCGACTTGGGGCGTATTTTGGAACTGGGATCCAAGGGAAACGACTACATTGATTCTATGGATTGCTTATGCATGTTTGATTGCCTATCGAGAATCAGTCAATGACCGAGATGTACGAGCACAATACGGCTCAATCTTCGGAATCATAGCTTTTCCCGCAGTCATCCTTAGCTATATCTCAATTCGAGTATGGGAAACTCTGCATCCAATTGTTATAACTGGAGAAGGGCTGCAGATGGGGATAGAACATGGAATGACTCTGATGGTGAGCCTCATTGCCATCGGTCTAGTCTACGCATTGATCCTTGATATAACGTACAGAATAGATTCAGTCAGTGAAAGACTGATGGAGCAACGAATGAGGAGGAGTGAGTGAAATGCAATCACCAGAAGTCGTGCTTTCTAATGAACTCTTCACAGTTGCAGTCTTTCTATGGGTAGGAACCTTTTCCTTGCTTTTCTGGCTATTCATCAGAATTAATGGACTCAACAAGACAATAGCGATACTTTCCTCCGCAAGTGGGCAGAGTGTGGGACTGCCTAAGATGCCAAGCAAATTGATTGTCTATGTCGCTCTCATCCTTGAATTGGTTGGTGTGCTAGTTCTACTGGCGGGTCTATTTGTGTGGATACTAATTCCACTATTTCCAATGGCGATAGTTGTCTGGGCGGGAGTGTTTATTATGCTCCTCTGGCAGATGTATGGGATAGCGGGCATTGAAGAGTCCCTGGCATTGCTTGTTAGCAATACAAATCAGGAGTGAGAATCGATGAAGAAAAAGACGCGCATGCTATTGATTGCAGGTGTCCTTGTTGTAGTAGTAGGTGTCGTCGCATATGGAATGCTAAACTTCTTTGTTGACCCCTACATCAGTGTTGACGCTGTGGTTGAGAATCCTGATGCATACACTGGACGATTGATTCAAGTAAAGGGAACTCTTCAACCGGGCTCTATCTCGATTGATCCTGGAAATGTAACGCTGGTACTGGATGGAGACAGCAATAGCATATTGATTATTGTTGAAGGAGACCTGCCGACATTGACTGACGGTCAAGACATGGTGGCAATAGGAATTCTCGAGGATGGCGAAGAGCTAGTAATACGTGCCTCTCAGATCCTTGCACAATGTCCAAGCAAATATGAAACATGAAACTGATACTACAAGCATCTAGTTAGCTGTCCGCCATTCGTCCCCAAACCTCGCCTTCTCATCAACAGGTCGGGGCTCATAATACCAAGGAACGGGAACTTTGGCCACTAGGTCCGAAAGAATTGCCACGCGTCTGCCCATCTGGCGAGCCATTCGCATGGCTTCCATATCGTTTCTGATATCGCCTACATTCATGGCAAATCCTATTGGCCAAGAAACCCCCCCAGGAACAATCATCTCCTTTACAAGCATGAAGAAAAGCATTTGATTAAGGGCAATGTCCGCTCCAGACTTTCTTGCTACCGCAAATGCCGCGCCAATCTTACCCTCAAGGTGAGCGAAACGGCCAACACGATCCAGAAAGCTCTTCATTTGAGATGTAACGCTTGCATAATGCACAGGAGAGCCAAATATGATGCCATGGGCATTGTACATCTTTTCAATTATAGAATTCAAGTCATCATCTTGACTACAGCGCCCAAGTTCATAGCATTTCAAATAATGTTTGCACGGATTGATGTCAAAATCAGCAAGCTCAATGAACTCGATACTAGCACCATACTCCTCTGCGGCATCAAGGGCGGTTTCAACAAGAATTGATGTGTTGCCACCTTGCCTATTGCTGCCAGAAATGCCTAGGACCCTTGCCATTCTGAAACCTTCAAAGCACTAGAATGCCGACGTAGGATACAATTAGTAACCTAGTTCATAAATTTCCCTATAATAGAAAAGAAAGTGTGTGCCACTAAAATAGACACTTTAGTGGCATAGACTTAGATAAAATGGCCTTTATCATTCATTTTCAGCAGATATTAGGAGTTCCTCTTCGGTGTCATCCTCCGTGGGACCATAGAGGTCTTCTTGTCTCCCTTTAATAGCCCTTCGCAGGTTAGACAACTCCATGGCACTCAAAGGTAGCAGGGCCATTATCATTAGGAAAGTGCCAAGCCATACGAATGAAACCAAAGGAAGAACCCTTGCTTCAAGGTCCACAGTAAAAGTGCCACCACCTAGGTCGTTGAACGTGCGGACTGATATGAACACGTCTCTGAAGGCTGTGGATTGCACAAATACTTCTTGGGACACCTGTTGCCATTCTGGATTACCCTTAACTACTACTATTCCGAGCCAAGCAAATCCACCGTCTAAAATCTGCACCAGAACACGCATTTCAAAATCGTATTGATTGTTCCAATAGATTAGATTGATGTCAGATACTCCCACTTCAATACCTGAAGCACCAAGTTGTGCAGAGTCACCCTCTAGGTAGGAATTGCGCTGATCAATCACCACATTCTCACTCAGAAAGACACCGAGTAATAGAACCACGAGCCCTAAATGGAGCATAAGTCGACCCATGCGCCTCATTGTGAAAGCGCCACCTTCTCTCCCAGCCATTGTACGAGCAAAAGCAATGACAAGATATGCTACTCCTCCAATTCCCAACGGAATCAGTGCATTAGCTGGCCAATAAAGTGTAGGTAGAGCTTGTTCGGTAGTGACCGTTAGGATGGCTAGTATTGCTCCCACACCAATTAGAGCTAAGACCAATATCGATTTCAACCTTGCACGAAAGATTGTGCTTCTCATACAATAGAATGCTGAGGCAATTAGAAACAGTGAGCCTAGATAGAACCCAGCCCTAAAGAACTCTAATCCCACCGAAACCATATTCTCGGTAAACCCAAGAGGATCAATAATGGCTTCGCCAAGATTGATTGCCGCCGGCAATACAACTCCAGCTACTGATGTGGTGAGAATCACTAGGATGCCAATCAAGGCGACTTTTAGCGAAAAATCCCTAAGGTTGGATAGTGAGAAGAATCTCCAACCCTGATCATCGTCTTCATCCTGCATATCCACATAACCTGCTCTGATGGTGAGTAAGGTGGCCAGCAAGAAATTGAATAGAACGGTTGCAAGCATAGTCCAGCTGACTAAGGTGATTGAGAATCCATGTACCGAATTGAGCACCCCACTCCTAGTCACCCAAGTGGCGTATATCACTGTCACATAAGTGAATACCAAGAAGGAGTCTCGCAAAACATCATTCTCTTTGAAGACCGCGTTAGCATGGTAGTATGCAGTAAGAAGCAACCATGGAACAAGTGAAGTTGTTTCCACGGGATCCCATGCCCAATATCCACCCCAACCGAGAACTGTGTAAGCCCAGAATGCTCCGATGGCAATTCCTAGTGAGAGTATAAGCCACGAGGCCACTGTCATGAATCGAGTAAGAGACTCCAGAACAGGTATAGGCTCTGCATTTCGCTCTTCAGAGCGTACAGTAAAGCCTGCGAGCTTGACAGAGAATGGTATGACAGCAATTGCATAGGCAATGAAGACAATTGGTGGATGGATTGCATTCCAAAATGTGCTTAGAAGTGGGTTAAGTCCCAAGCCTTCGGCAGGAATGCTTCCTTCGACTAATCTGAATGGATCTGATGCCCATGCATTCACTGCAATTAAAACAGTCTGTAACGCTACAAGAATTGCTCCTCTGTATACAATTGTATCATCTTCATATCCTCGAGTTACAACTCGGTAAGTCATCACCAAAAGAAATGAAATGGCAGTCCAGAATAGTAGAGAGCCCTGTTGCCCCGCCCAGAGCGATGATATCTTCAACCACCAGACAGCCGCAGAATCCGTTGTCAGATACACATACTCGAACTGAAACTGATTTCCAAAGATGAGGCTCAGCATATAGATTACTGCACCGAGAGCAGATAGAGTGCCTATTGATACCATCATCATAGAGATTGTATCATAGTTTCTTATTCTGGGCCCCAGAAGTAGGACTACTATATCAGCTGCGCCAGCTACTATTGCTGCAATGAGTAATATCGTTCCAATTTCCATCTTAGTATCTCTCCTTTGTTAGCCTCCTCTTGTTGACCTTCTTCGCCTTGGTCTTTTCTTGGTAGACTTCTTTCGAGCTTCTTTTTTCAATTCCCGCTGAGTGGACTGTGCCCGTTCTCTTCGAATTCTTGTGATGCCGTAGCCGATACCAGGAGCTACAACTAGACCAATAGCAGCAAATGTCTGCCATTGAGACCAAGGTGTTACGAATATTGGAGGCCCAAGTATTGTTAATCGATAGAAAGCGCTCTCCCCAACGTTGCCTGATTCATCCTCGGCAACACAATAGTATGAAACCACATCTCCCTCGGCAAACCTTCCAAGCTCCGCCTGCCAGACCAGATATTGCTCATCAGCACCAAATAATGTGAGATTCTTCGGCTCATATAATCCGTCATTGACTTTCCAGTATAACTGGAGCGACTCAAGGAAGCAATGGGTCGGGAACTCATACGTTCCAAATTCCACGATGACATTGTCACCAACCCTAACCTCATTGGATGGATATACAGTTCTTAGCAGAACAACAGGCTCCCAGATATCTTCACGAACCGCAAAATAGTACGAACCGGCAACAAAGACCTTGCCTAAGGTATCATTGGCTATTATCACAAAATTGACCTGAGTGCCATCCGGCATGCTATTGATTGTGCTGTTATATACTCCGCCGAAACCAGGACTCGGATCTAGCTCAATTATTGTAGTATTGGTCACTCCTCCAGAGGCCACACTACAATTGGCGATGACTGTGTCAACACCATCTGCATCTAGCACTGTTGCCAAGAATGTAATTTCATCTATAGGACGAGGATTTGTGGGAGTAACTCGAACATAGGAAATGACCGGGAGACCATAGCTCCAGACTCGCTCCAAGGCAAGCATTCCCAAAGCTTGGACTCCAGTATAGTGATATTGCCATTCCTCGTCGAAGACATTGAACTCTCGATCTCCGTTGAAATAGAATCCTTCATAGATTTTGTCCCAAAGTTTTGAAAGCACGATATCCAATGTATCAATGATTAGCTGGATATAGAATGTATTCAAGGTCGCTTCGTATAGCTCTTCCTCTGCACGAACCATCTGGAATTGAATCTCAGTTGTTTTGTAATACTCTGTACCTTCGTAATCCGCAGGGGCGTAGGGGATTCCGTTCAATGTTTCTGCATACCATGCACCAAAGTCCTGATCCCAGTTATAGGAAAGCAGTGCATCATGCGTCTTTTCAGCCCACTCCAGAAGCGTGCTATTGCCCGATATTTGGTAGCCTCTTAGGAGAGTGCGAATCGCCATTGCATTCAAGTCAGTTATGACAACCGATGGAGGTCTGGAAAGCGCACCAACACTTGGCTCGCCTCCAGAGCTGTTTGTTGCGATCTTGAGGCCCTGATAGATGCTCTCATTGTATCGGCTCATATGGCTAATCATGAAGTCAACAGAATTTGCCGCCATGGCTGTCATTGTTGAGTTGGAGTATTCCACACCTGCATCATAGAGAGCAAAGGCGCCGAGTGCAAGATGATCAAGCCGTTTGCCGCTATTTGGATATGTTTCAATAGCCTCATCAGTTATTGTGCCATTCCGATATGCAATGAATGAAAGACCTCCATATGTTTCATCATATAGGATGTCCGTCAATGCACTGATAGCGGATGCCTTCTCAGCTGTGAAATCCAAAGTCGAGTTAACATCTTCAGCCATTGAAAGAGCGAAATACGCATAGGCTTGTATTCCGGCTCTTTTTGATTCTAATAGGTCGATGACAGCGGGGGAAAGATGTGCTGAACCTATAGCCCTATACACAAAGTAACCAGGATAAGATGAGTCCAAGAAAAGCTCATTCATTGTGAACGCTACTCTTGAAATAATCTCGGAGAGCGTTGTGTTTGTGCTTCCAGTCATATTGTAGACTCTGCTCATAGATGCGATGGCCCAATAATAGTCTACTAGACTTTGCACTGGAATGGAGCCACCCAAAGCAGTCCATGCTGTGGCGCTCCAGTCAGGTAGACCCAAATGGAACACCGTTCCATATTCTGCATCAACTAGATTCTGAATCATAATATCTGAGGTTGCCAAGGCAAAGTCATAGTAGGAACTCACATTGTATTGAGCTTCTTCTTGTGCAGGATACGGCACATCCTCTAGAAGGAATGCTGAACCATTTTGAATGGAAACTGGTTCTGCACTCATTGTGCTCGAAGCCACGATTGTTACCAGAATCGTAGCAACTATCAATTGTCGTTGCATTGAATCAATATCTCCTAAGACAAGTTTGCGGTCCAAGTCATGGACCTTTTGAAGTTATCCGAACGGCATACTGCGAGCGTCATGAACGCACGCGGAACTCATAGGTGAAAAAATAGGGGAAACGGATGCATTTGCATCCGTAGTCGCCCATGAGCTTATTCCAACCTTGTTCGCCCTATCGTCGACGTCCGACGAGAATTCCTAGAACCAAACCAATGACGATACCGCCAACACTGCCTGCAATGGTAAGAAGCATATCGCCTCCCACCACTTCGACGGTGTGAGTGGTAGTGACAGTCACAATGACCTCTTCAGGAACACTCTCATAGAAAGTCGCTTTCGCCTCCAGCAAATCTCTGTAGGCAGCGTTCATTTCCTCGAAGATAGTTCCAGGATTATGGAATCCTTGCGATCTGTCGTAGCCTAGAAGGTCGAACACATACTCTGCATCATCAATCTCAGCTACGAGATCGGCGGCAAGAGTCTGGTCAGCTCCTTCTGTGTCATTGTAGGCAACAATAAGGGCTCTCAAGGCATCTGCTTCAGCGTAGAACTCAGTAGAGAGCGCCGCAAAGGCGTCCTGAATCATTTCAAGCTGACCAAATGCCCAGTCCTCAGTGTCCATGTGGCAAGTATCACTCTGGCCGCAAGCGGCGGTGAGATTGAGTGCAAAGCTGTGGTTTATGAACGGATTGCCACTCTCTCTGGTGAGGGAGTATCCGTGACAGGAAATACACTCAACGCCAGCTAGGTCATGAGGACCTCCCTTGTAGACTTCATACATTGGATGCCTGAGCTCAATGTGACAGAGCCCGCAGAGCTCTGTAGCATTGACAGCCCTGATGTAACCTGGAGCAACCACATCGGCACCACCCTTGGTGGTTTCGTATGCTTCGGTCCAGTTTGAGTGGACTGCGTGGCATGCCGGACATGAAATGGGATTGTAGTTACCCGTTTCTGGGTTAGCAAATGTTTCGTCTACGTCAGGAGATTTAGTAGCCAACTCATCTGGGTTCGTTCCGAAGATAGTACCCTCAGCTGTCATGCAATGCAAGCAGCTGCTTCTTGGATGGCCACTAGCCCTTAAATCATCTAGAGACATAGCATGCGCGGACGTTGACCACCAGCCACCTTGGTATGGATGATCAGTCATTGGGTCACCAGTGTGACAGGTAAGGCATGGTGCGCCATCGTAGGCAACCCATTCCGCTGCACTTACATTGTGACACGCAAAGCAGTTGACGCCGTAGAAGTCGAAGGATTGATCCACTGCACTGTAGTTAGTTGTGTGACATTCAGCACAGGTTGCGTTGAAATCTACTGGATCTCTCGCTAGGAATCCTCCAATTAGTACGTGAGTACCATTAAAGACGGCGGCTCTTGCATGGTATGATATTGACCAATTACCGTATCTGTCAACATGGCATGATGGATTTGCAGCACACCCAGCTGGGTCTGTAGCCCAGTCAGGTTCTGCAATCAACGCTTCATGCTTATCTCTATCTGACGTACCAACTAAAGTGATTGGTATGCCAGAACCCGTTGGTCCAAGGAGTATAGCGAACCCAATCAAGCACAGGAAGAGGTAGTAACCTCCAACCATCCGCTTGTTGACTTCTGGAACCTCTTTATAGTATACCATATTTGAGATTCTCCATTCTCCATGGATGTATTGTAACCAGCCACGGCCCCAGCATAAAAAGTTGTTCGTTCCTTAAGCTATTGTGAAGTGAGTTTTATTACGAATTGTAATTTGATTGAAATAGATACAGGATGTAAGGTAACATTATTGAAATCGGACACTACTGGAATCGTTATGATTGGTTCCGGTTACCGAATGAAACTTTTTTGGATTGATTGTATTTGTGACCATTGATATATGTCGATGTTGACGTAGGAGTGAGTCGATGACATAATTGGCGAAAATTAGTATGAAAGCACAGTGAGGATGAGGCTTGCCACCAACTCTGAATATTGCACAGCGGTGGCATTATTAGTCAGAAGCTGAGAATGAAGTCTGCAGTAGGGAGGCGAAGTGAAGAAGCTCACACCTATGCAAAGGCAATATCTCGAACTGAAAAAGCAATATCCAGACTGTGTTCTGCTATTCAGACTAGGCGATTTCTATGAGATGTTTAATGAAGATGCAAAGGTGGCGAGTGAGAATCTCGACATCGTATTGACCTCCAGAGGGGAGGGAGTCGCAAAGTGGCCAATGTGCGGAGTTCCTCATCATGCAGTAGATGGCTATGTTGCCAAACTCCTTGCATCTGGTCACACTGTTGCTATCGCCGATCAGGTTGAAGATGCTTCCCAAGCCAAGGGCCTTGTGAAGAGAGATGTCGTTCGTGTAGTGACTCCCGGTACAGTCCTAGAAACAGGCATGTTGGAAGATGCCACCAATAATTACTTGCTCGCAATCATTGAGGACTCGGATACAATCGGCATGGCTGCAGTTGATGTTTCTACTGGAGAGTTTGTCGCAACAGAGTTTGAGGGTAACTACCTAGGCGAAAGCACACTGAATGAGATTGGGAGGATAAAGCCTTCAGAAATACTACTCCCCGAATCCACATCGAAGAATCAGACTATCCGATTGACTCTTGAGGAACTGGGAGTACCGCTGACATTTCGAAACGATATGGATTTCTCAGCAAGAGATGCGGAACAAAGACTCAAGGACCAATTTGGCGTGAGTACGATTGAGGGCTACGGTTTGGGGGAGAAGGATGTTGCTCTTGGTGCCGCAGGTGCTGTAATGGCCTACCTACAGGAAGTGCATAAGGCAAATGTAGTAACGCTTACTGGAGTCCAGACTTACACGATTGACTCTCATATGGTAGTCGATAGTACTACACAAAGAAACTTGGAGCTCATACGAAATGCCAGGGATGGAACTCCTCGCGGAACGCTCCTTAGCGTCTTATCCAAAACCGTCACCCCAATGGGCAAGCGAAAACTCAAACAATGGATTCTCCAGCCACTCACAGATATTCCTTCAATCGAGAGAAGACTTGATGCAGTCGATGAGTTGGCAAGGACCGCACTCACGCGAAAGGCGGTTTCAGATAGTCTAAGGAACCTTGGAGACCTTGAGAGAATCACCAGCAGAATCGTGTTTGGGGTTGCGGGTGCAAGAGACCTTCTTGGTCTCAGAATTGCACTTGAGAAACTGCCCCGGATTCGCAAAACGCTGGAAGAATGCAAAGCAGAACTCCTTCAATCTTCTACCAAGTCCATTGACCCCTTGAAGAATCTGACAAAGACCTTGAAAGCTGCAATCGTCGATGATCCGCCTGTGAGTGTCCGTGATGGAGGAATGATTCGGGAGGGCTTTGACGAAGAGCTTGATGGGCTGAAGGGATCAATATCATCTGATAAAAAGTGGATCGCATCACTGCAAGCGAGGGAGAGAAGAAGGACGGGCATCAAGTCGCTGAAAGTTGGGTACAATAAGGTCTTTGGATATTACATCGAGGTCTCGAAGTCGAACCTAAGCCTGGTTCCAGATGACTACGATAGGAAGCAAACACTGACCAATGCGGAGAGATATATCACTCCGGAATTAAAGGAGAAAGAAGCTGCTGTTCTAGCAGGAGAGGATAAGATAAACGCTCTCGAATTTGAGATATATGAGAACCTTAGAAACCAGGTCAGAGATGCAATAGAAGAACTACGGGCCAATTCAGAGGCTATCGCGACTGCTGATGTCCTGGCATCATTAGCAGAAGTGGCAGTGAACCGGAGATACATCAGACCCAAACTAACAGATGGAACCAGAATAAAGATTGCTGAAGGTAGACATCCTTCTCTCGAGATGATACTCGGAGCAAATGAGTTCGTTCCAAACAATGTTGAGATAGGCGACGGTGGAAGTTCGCTCATTATTGTCACAGGTCCAAATATGGCTGGTAAATCGACATTTATGCGCCAGTGCGCGTTGATAGTGCTCCTCGCGCAGATGGGTTCCTTTGTGCCGGCGAAGTCTGCAGAGATTGGCTTGGTAGACAGAATCTTCACAAGAGTTGGAGCCTTTGATGATCTCACAGCTCGCCAGTCGACCTTCATGGTTGAAATGATTGAAACTGCCAACATCCTCAACAATGCGACTGAGAAGAGCTTAGTCATCCTTGATGAGATTGGGAGAGGAACATCAACATATGACGGCATGGCACTTGCTTGGGCAGTGGCTGAACGGATAGTGCAGATGAAGTCACGTGCCATGTTCGCAACTCACTTCCACCAATTGACTGAAATGGCAAGTACTCATCATGGCGTCAAAAACGTTCATACATTGGCTAGAGAGTCTGGTGATACTATTGTGTTTCTGCACAAAGTGGTCGATGGAGGAACCGACAAGAGCTATGGTGTCCAAGTAGCGGCTTTGGCAGGCATCCCTGACGAGGTTGTGAAGAGAGCACGCTCAATGCTAGCAAGCTTGGAGAAGCAGAGTGCAGTAAATCTAAGAGAAAATGGCGAAGCCTATGAGCCTGTCCAGACAAGCCTAGAAGCGCTAACCATTGAAGACCCAATTGTTGAGCGTATTAGGCACATGGACCTAGATCGAACGACCCCTGTTGACGCCCTTGTCAAGCTAAAGGAACTTCAGGACGAGGCTCGTTCAAGAGAAGACTGAAGTAACGAGGTTTGAAGAAGTGGGTACGACTGAGATAATCATTGTTACAGGGGTCATCTATCTACCTTTTCGAATCTGGCTAGATGAATTCAAGCTTAAAGATGAGCTCCTTTTTCGACGAAGATACTTCAGCAGGTTCTTCTCCTATTATTTGGGGATAGCACTATTACTCGGACTTGGCGTGTACCCGTTCAATATCATGGTAATGGTAGCTTTTCCAATTCTGGTAGTAACATCGATATGGGACATTAACTTCTTTCGAAGGTTCAAATCCCAGACCTATTGGAAAAAGAATAGGCACTGGGGTCTGATCGAAAGGATCACAATGCACCCACCAGTGGTTCTGGTATCCGTCTTAATGATTCTTGATGGAGCAAGGAAGTATATTCAGGCTCCCAATCTAATCATAATGTTTGTGACGATTTTCACGCTCTTCATTCCCTTTTTCATATTTGATGAAAGGTGGAGAAGCCGGTACAAGTGGCCAGAGGCATTGATTGTAATTGGCTTAATAGTAAGTTCAGGATTATCATTGATTCTTGCAGAGGCTATCCTTTGGGGGGTTCCGATTTGGTGAGAGAATTAGCATCATCATTCAAGTCATTCTGGAATTATCTTCGGGAATCTCGTCTGCTTAAATTCGGATTTGCTTTCAGTCTAATCTATTACCTTGCTATAGTGATACTTTTTGCATTCTACCTGACTCAGGGAGCATTAGCGGACACAATCTTCACAATGGACTTTCAGGTTTTCTATGAATCAGGAATAGTGTTTCGAGACTCTCCTGGAGCTATCTACGCTGTTGCTCCAAATGACTTGCCTTTCAGATATTTTCCGTCGTTTGCCGCTTTCATGGCTATACTCTCATTTATTCCCCTCATACCATTATACATTATCAATATCTCCTTCATGATGGTGATCAGCTTTGGAATTGTGTTTCTTGTCTTCTCAATTAGTCAGCAAATGGGAGTGACAACTTCCACAAAGAACTTCGAGAAAACACTGGCAATTCTCGCTATCACTCCGCCTCATATCATCAACTTAGTTCTAGGACAAATAACACATCTAGCAATATTCCTCGTTCTGATTGCGCTACATCTACTTCAGGACAATCAGCATCAATCTGTTCGTAGATTCTTCTGGATTGGGGCGCTGATTGGCATTGCATCAATCCTCAAGCCTTTCTTTATTGTTCTCTATTCTTTTGTGATTCCAATTTCACTCACAGATAGATTCAGTCTCAGCATACCGCTAAGACCTTTTATAGGAGCAGCATTGGGATTTCTAGCCACAATGTTGCCAAACATGCTCTACTTCATTGTATATCCGAGTGCGATTAGCGAATTTATCCAGGTGAACTTTTCAGGTGGCCTACCCTATCAGCATAGTACAAGTATCACGCAGCTTATCATTGATGTTCTGGACTTGGGTAGTGACAGTGTCATCGTGTTGACAATAATGTTGATTATTGGAGCCTTCATTTTCCTGCGAAGTTACATCAGATTCGTTAGAACACCTTCCTCTGAGAAGAATTATCTTCATCACTTCGCTGATATGATATTCCTATTTCTCCTGGTATATACCGATTCTTGGTTTCTCTTTCTAGCAGTATTGTATGCGTTTCTCGCACCATCTATGCTTCAGCTTTACCACACATGCGAAGGCAATGAGGGTGAAACTCGTCGTCTTGATCTACTATGGTCAGGTTCGAACAATCTTCTAGCATTCTTCTCAATAGGCATTGTCCTTGATTTCTTTGTCCTAGGTCTAGACCCCATTAATCCGATATGGATAGCTGTCCTGTATGTCTTGTATCAAAGAGAATATTGTCTGAATCTTAGTGCCTCATGATGAAATCATGTACTCTCTATGCTTCCAATATCAACAGGATGAACTAATTCCCACTTCGCTTGGTTAGAATATGCAATTGGAGATTTGCGCGAACCTAAAATGCCAAGTCTCTCATCAGGTTTTGCTGGTCTTCCTAAGGCGTCCAGCCAGGAAATTGGCGACATGATCTCCAAAAGCTTCCGCTCCTAACTCAAAATCTGGAACAACTTTCTTCATATTGAAAGCGATGAGTATCGGACTCACCAAGGAAGCCCATGCAATTAAGGGATGTTCTTTTGCCAGTAATCCTTCGTTCTGATAACGGGCCATCAATTCTACAAAAGATAGGACGATATCAAATGGCTCATTGACTATTTCAAGTAAATCTAGATGACGCTGCAATTCAAAAATCATAACCGAAAAGAAATCCCCGTATTCATTAGCGAAATCATGGTATATCTTCACCATTCTAGTCAAATCAGCATGAACATCACCAGTGTATTGGCTGGCAGATTTCAGATCCACTTGTCCAACAATAAATGAAATTGATGCTTTAACCAATTCTTCTTTGCTTCCATACTTTCTGAACAGAGTCACTTCGCTTATACCAGCAGCAGCAGCCATTTCTTTGGTTGTAGATCCGGTATAACCGTTTTCTGATACAGTTTGAATCACAGCACGGTAAATTTGTTCGTCATCGAGTACCTTTGGCATGATTGTGACCACCAAGATAATTGACCGAGTTTGTTTAAAATTTATGTTAGTAATCACTTACAAAAAATCAATAAGAGAGATTGCATATCTAAGAATCGATGAGAAGGACATCTGGAGGATCAGAAGGTGATTCGGGCTGTAAATGTGACAAAACGATTCGAGGATATCGTTGCTATTGACAATATTTCTCTTGATGTTCCCAAAGGAACGATTCTAGGCATGGTGGGACCGAATGGTGCAGGAAAGACAACTCTTGTGCGCATGATGATTGGTATTCTAGCTCCGACAAGTGGAAATTGTTACATTGGAGAAACACAGTCGAATCGTCTTTCCACAGGAGAACGTGCCCGCATAGGATACATGACCCAGCTCAAATCACTCTACCCAGATTTAACGGCACGAGAGAATCTCGATTTCTTTGTAGCAAGCTATGGAGTCAAGGATTCTCAAAGAAGAAAGGAGTTAGTGGAGCAGGCTGCCAGACTTACTCGAATCACTGAATCACTAGACCGCACTGTGGATGTGCTCAGTGGTGGAACAATTCAACGGGTGAGTCTTGCCTGTGCAATAGCTCATGATCCCGAAGTAATATTCCTTGACGAGCCCACAGTCGGGATTAGTCCAGAATTGAGATTGGAATTCTGGGATCACTTCCACAGTCTTGCTAATGCAGGCAAGACGATTGCTATGACAACACACTATCTCGATGAAGCAACGAGATGTGACAATGTTGCTATGATCTTTGAAGGAATATTAATTGCCCATGGTCATCCAGACGACCTGATTGGTTCGCTCCCTCTGGAAAGCACAATTACCGGGACTATTGATCCGAGCGACTCTACTCAACTCAAGAATATCCTGGAGAGTATAGCTCCAATTGAAATCAGAGGGAAACGATTCACAGTGAAATCAGCAAACAGTGATATCAAGTTCAGAGTATTTCAGATTTTAACACAAGCGAGAATTCAGGTAAAGGATCTTGTCGTGAAACAACCTGGACTTGAGGAGGCCTTCGCCCATTATGTCAGGAGGGCCCGACAATGAGTCATAATATCAGCTCTCACCGTATTGGTTCAATGATACGGAGAATCTTCCGTCAAATTCGTCGAGACCGACCAACTCTTGTTCTAATGGTTCTTGCACCACTGCTAGTCACATTCCTGTGGTCATTCATTCTTTCAGGAGAGGTCGTGAATGTCCCAACAGCTGTGTGCATTCAAGATGCCCCTCTTGAAGAGAGTCTCGGAGCCACTGTATCGACTCTATTCGAAGAAAATGAGAATGTGACCGTCTTTGAAAGGGCTCGTGCTGATGCTTTTGCTGATCTTGGAGAATCGATACAAGCAGTTCTCTTATTGCCCCTCGATTTCACAGAGGGTCTTCTAACGGGTGCAAATGTCACACTCGAATTGCATGTCAATGTGACTAGCGAGGTGGAAGCAAACTATATTCTGGCTGTGATAGGAAATGTCACTACAAAGGCTGCCAGTGAAGTATTCGGAAGTACAGGTGTTGAGATACAACGTAACATAACATTCTCAGTTCCACTACCTCCAAGTCCTGTTGACCTCTCATTCAACCTCTCTCTTGTCAATGAAGATGTCGGATTCACATCTATCATTGGTGAAATCTTCGAAGAGAATTTGCTTGAAAATGGTAATGTGTCTATCACCATATGCGATAGCCGCGAGGAAGTCATTGAGTCACTCGAAAGCAGATCAGTAGTAGCAGGAATATATGTGGGTTCTAGGTTCACACAAGCCACGATCAATGGTGAAGACCAACCCGTTGAGCTATTCGTAAATGGCATACAGACTGCAGAAGCTGCTTCAGCACTAACAGCAATTCAGATTTCTCTCTCTGAATCAATCTCACAAGCCTTCGGACGAGAGAGTGAAACCAATATAGACCTTACATACGTCTATGGAGAAGCTGGAATGTCAATGATAGAGATCATGGGTCCAGCGATTATCGGCTTCATGAGTGTATTCTTCGGTTTCCTGATACCAGGGATTTTCTTCTTACGAGAAAGGCAACAAGGCACTTTGGAGAGAATGCAAAGCACGCCTCTGACGGATCTCGAGATTGTACTCGGGTACTCAGTTGCGTTCATTGGAGTTCTTCTAGTTCAGACTATGGTCATTAGCTTTGTAATAATCTACATCGCTCCACGAATACTTTCATCCATCTTATTGTTGATTCCGTTAGTTGTGCTCTTAGCCATAGGATCTGTCACACTTGCACTTGCGATTTCTGTTCGGATGAAGAATGAACTGCAAGTGATACAACTCATGCTCGTATTCATCCTCCCCCAGATGTTCCTATCCGGACTCTTGTTCCCCCTGAGTCAAATGCCATCGTATATCGCCATGCTCCCCTATATCTTTCCTCTCACGTATTATGTGGAGGCAGCGAGAGCAGTAGCTTTCTATAATGCATCCATTCTTGATGAAATTGTACCTGTGATAGTCATGATACTATATTGCCTACTTGGCATCGTGGCATCTGTGGTCAAACGATCTGAGAAGTAAGCCCCGATTCAATCTACGCAATCACTTGCGTTGGTGCATTGGGTTATATCCTCAAAAGAGAAATGTCACAAGCGTGGTCAATGCTTCTTGACTTGCTGGTCAAGGTTGATAGAATAATATGCATCTTGGTCAAGTCATATGTGATGATAAATGAACTCGGATGAAGTGTTTGATGCAATATCCCACCCGATGAGAGTAGAGATCCTAAAGGAACTAGCCAAGGGTCCAAGGGGATTTGCCGACCTGAAGCGAAAGCTGAAAATAAGCAGCAGTGGCCTGCTAGATTTCCACCTGAAGAAGATGTCAAGCATTGTTACAACCAATGAAAATGGTTCATACATTCTGAATGATCGAGGATATGCGGCCATTCAAGCGGTGGATGTTGTAGCAAAGTACGGATGGCAGCGTAGGGCGTACTTCATCAATGTGGGAATGTACATTGTGATGAATATGTACCTATTCATCGCAGTTCAGCACTGGGCTGTGCTCATAGTGTTTGGAATCTGGACTGCATGGATTGTCTTCTATAGCTATTGGACATTTGTCAAAAGAAGAGTCAGACTAAGAGAGAATAGTAGGTCAAGAGCTAACCTGGAGAGATAATATTGCCAAAAGCAGTAATGATTGAGAATTTGGTTAAATCATACGGCGACCTTGTCGCTGTAAATGACGTGTCGTTTGAGGTTCGAGAGGGTGAGATATTTGGAATCCTTGGACCGAATGGAGCAGGGAAGACAACAGCTATCAAAGTCCTTATGGGGCTTTTGGATGCAGACTCAGGCTCAGCAGAAGTCTTCGGTGTCAGTTCCAGCGAAGATCCTATTGGTGTAAAGCGCATCGTCGGATATGTGCCTGAGGAACAGCAGCTCTACGAATCCCTAACGCCCAGAGAGATTTTCGACTTCATAGCTTCCGTGAGAGAGCTACCTGAAGAAAAGACCAGCAAGCGTATAGAAGAGTTCGTTCGTGCTCTTGATTTTGAGAAATACTATGATTCAATGGTCGTGACGCTGTCACAGGGCAATAAGCAGAAGGCACTGCTGGTTGCAGCGCTCATCCACAAGCCCAAGCTTCTGATTCTGGACGAGCCTTTCTCTGGGCTTGATGTCCGAACGGCTTCGATTATGAAGGACGTTATCAAAATCCACACTGAGAATGGTGGCTCCGTCTTGTTGAGCACACACATAATGGAAGTAGCTGAAGCCATGTGTGACCGTGTGGGTATCCTCGATGAAGGCGAGCTAGTTGCCATTGGTACACTTGATGAACTGCGAAGTATTTCAAAGAGAGAAGGAGCAACCCTAGAGAAAGTATTCCTGGCGCTGACTGAACAAGAGGATGAAGTACGGGAAAACATCGACCAGCTCAGGGAGGCACTCGCGTAGTGAAATTCTCTGAACGATGGAAACTGGCGGGAATCATATCAGGAGAGGTGAGGTTCAAGGGCTATCTAGAGATGAATCCATCAAATCTTGCGAGGGTGAAAGAGAATCCTCAGAAAATCGCTCGAAGTATCAAGTCGAACAGCCGATTCAGCACGTTCATAACAACTGCTCTCATATTCTCACTTGCAGTCCTAACTGCAGCTATGGCCTTTGTAGATGAGAGCATCGGTGTTCCCCAGACACGGTTGGCTGTGGGACTCTCTATCTTCCTAGTCCTCAGCTTTGCTTTGCTGATATTTCTCAATCTGTCTGTGACAACTGGCTTCTTCACCGCTGATGTCTTAAGTTTCCCCTCAACTCTCCCACTGAGTAGAAGGAATCTTGATGAGTTATCATTACTTGCGTTCATCAGAGTATTCATTGCACCAACAATATTGATTCTCACAATCTTTCCAATCATCACTCTTATTGCAATGGGACCGGGTCCTGCTCTTGTGGCACTAATGGGTTGCGCTGCAACAGTATCGCTCTCGATTGGTGCCTTGACTAGGATGTCCATTTGGTTTAGAAAGAAGTCTCATCAGGTCGACGGCTCTAGAATGAACACGGTTGTCAGAGTATCAGCATCCTTGGGATTAGCACTTGGGATGGTCGTAGCATTTAGCATGGGCAGTTGGCTGCCATCATTGATCCATTTCATTGCTGATCTATCCACGGGAATGGGAACTCAAGGAAGCTCATTTCTAGCCATGCTTTTTCCATTCTCATTTGGTTTCTTGGCATCAGCGGTACAGTTTGGGCTTGAGCTCCCTTATGCAACTACTCTAACCGCCATTATTGCGTCAGGCCTCTATGCAGGGCTGGCAATCATGTCTTATCGGCGAACTGGTAATGCACTCCAGCAAATCTCTGTAGGAGGAGTATCAACGAAAAAGCCCCTAGAGCTGCGTGAAATCACTCTAAAGACGAAGTCGGTTCTTAAGTCAATCATCAATAAGGATCTCAAACTGGCAACACGAAATATCGGGTCTTCATTTGTGTTCATCATCCCGCTATTCCTTGCCGTCTTCCTCTATCCAATGATGGCAGGCTGGTCTGAGTCGGAGGCATTACGAAGTCTCACGGCTCTCGTTTCCGTTGAATATGGCAACTTCTTTGCAGGAATTACGATTATCTCGGTGATGATGTTTGACACTCAAGGGGCGTCAATTCAGGCTGGACTTCCAATCAAATCAAGAAAGATGCTGAATGCCAAAGTTGCTATGGCTATGATTCCTTACGTGGGATCAATGATTTTGGTCTCCTTTCTCCTGTCAATATTTCCATTGACATCGCCTTTGATACCTCTTATTTCATTGGTTCAAATTCCTTGTGGATATACCATAGCGCTAGCTGTAGGCGCTTTCACGTATTGGAAGCGAGGTGATGGTCGCGCTGTGTCCATTAGCGTAGTGGCAGACTCTGGCATGACCTTTCTTGCTGCAATAGTAGGAGCATTAGTCGGCATTATGCCACTGATAGGATATGGAGCTGCAATTATTCTTACAGGTAATCACGTTGTCAGTCTGAGCACCCAGTTTCTAGTGATGATAGTAGAGCTAGCCTTGGTTCGAAGCCAAGTTCCCAAGCTATTGAAAGACTGATTGGCCTAGCTGCACTTGGAGAAGCTTAAAATACGCGGACTCAGGCCTGTCCATTGGCGTTGCATTTATGCCGCGCCAGTCATCTCTGGTTGGTTTGACTATGAAACCGCTGCTAGCACCGTCAATCCTATCTGCGAACTTCGCGAACTTGGAGAGGGATATCAAGTCCGCT
Source organism: Candidatus Thorarchaeota archaeon (assembly GCA_048882485.1). GTDB lineage: Archaea > Asgardarchaeota > Thorarchaeia > Thorarchaeales > Thorarchaeaceae > SMTZ1-83. The sequence goes on along the minus strand of JBHLRP010000001.1, from coordinate 18,817 downwards.
GAGAAGGGAGGGGCAGATTACTTCCATTTGGATATAATGGACGGGCATTTTGTCCCCAACATCTCATATGGTCCAATGATAGCGAAGACAATGAAACGTATCACGGATGTGCCGCTAGATGCCCATCTTATGATCACAAAGCCACGCGAGTATATTCCTAAGTTCATAGATGCAGGTGTGGAACTCATCTATCCTCACATCGAAGCCTCTTATGATGTATATAGAACGGTGCAGCTGATCAAAGACCTAGGAGGTGAGGCAGGTATCACTCTGAACCCTGGTACTCCAATCTCCCACGTCATGCCGCTTCTGGACCTACTCGATTCAGTTTTACTAATGAGTGTGTGTCCCGGATTTGGAGGACAATCCTACATCGAGCCGGTCACAGGGAAGATAACTGAACTGAGAGCTTTGCTTGATGAACATAAGCCGGAGGTTCGCATTGCAATTGATGGAGGGGTGAAGAGAGATAACATAGCAAGTATTCGCAGGGCAGGTGCCGACTTCTTCATTGCCGGTTCAGCAGTATTCAAAGCTGATAACATAGAGCAAGAAGTCAGAAAGCTCAAAGCACTGCTCGATACTGCCTAACCGAACCGTTTTAATCGAATATAGCTGTTCATCCCAGCAACAACTCCATAGACGGGAGATGATTACAAGTTGAAGTTCTTTATTGACACTGCGAATGTCGATGCAATACGAAAGGCACACGAACGCGGCATGGTGGATGGTGTGACTACAAATCCATCTCTAGTCGCAAAAGAAGGGAAAGACTTTAGAAAAATCGTTGACGAGATAGCTTCTTTTGTTGAAGGCCCCATAAGCTTGGAAGTCGTTAGTGAAGATGCGGAGGGCATGCTCAAAGAGGCTAGAGAGCTTAATAGCTGGATTGACAATGCCGCAATCAAGGTGCCTCTCACATGGGAAGGACTCAAGGCTACCAAGGTATGCGCAGATGAAGGTATCAAGACCAATGTCACTCTGTGCTTCAGCGCAAACCAGGCCATTCTAGCTGCCAAGGCAGGTGCAGCATTTGTTTCACCCTTCATTGGTAGATTAGACGATATAGGTCACACCGGAATGGAACTCATTGAAGCCATCGTGCAAATCTACTCAAACTACGCCTTTGACACAGAGATCATAGTCGCCAGCATCAGGCACCCAATCCATGTCTATGAGGCTGCACTGCTGGGAGCCGATATAGCAACCATTCCTCCTGCGGTTCTCGACAAGATGGTGAAACATCCTTTGACAGACATCGGCATTAAGAGATTCCTAGCTGATTGGGATAAGGTTCCCAAGAAGTAGATGTAGGGCAAAGAGTAATCAACAATCGCATGTAAATCAGGGCGGGCGCACCACAAGAAGGAGGATATATCAGTATCCCGAAATCCTTCATCAATCGGAGGCACCAATCTTTGGAACTAGAGGCAGACCTTGTCGTATTCAACGGCAATATCATAACGATGGACCCACACAATCCGAAGGCAACAGCTCTGGCTGTGAAGAGCTACAAGATACTGGCGATTGGCGACGATGATTTGATTGCCGATTTGGTGCCAAGTGCGAGAAGAGTCATCGATCTTGGAGGAAAGACGGTAGTTCCAGGATTTGTTGATGCACATACTCATTTTACTGGAGATGGGTACAAATCAAATCACGTCCATCTTCATGATGCAACTTCCTTGGAAGAAGCCATCCAGATATTGAAGGATGCACTGCCCGTCTATAAGGAAGGAAACTGGGTAATTGCATTCGGATGGGACGAGAGCCAATGGCCTAAGAAGCGGTACCTCAATGCCAAAGACTTGGACAAGGTATCCAAAACACACCCTATTTTTGCCACCAGAATCGACGGGCATCTTGTTTCAACCAATACTATTGGTCTCGAGAAGCTGAGGATTCCAGTAGATCAAGAGGGGGTCATGAAGGATACCAAGGGAAATCCAAATGGAGTCCTCAAGGACATTGAGGGGATTCATGGGAAGATCCCGAAAACCGATGAGGAGATTCAACAGGGCATCATTGCTGGAAACAAGATTGCAAATCAGCTTGGAATTACCACAGTAGTAGACAACGCCGCAGCTGGTACACTTCGTCATCTCCGCGAAGTTGAACGAAATGACAACCTCACAGTGCGCACCGTCTTCAATCCGCCAGTCGATCAGATGAATCACATGATTAAGTTGGGGCTTTCATCTGGAATGGGGAGTCCAATGGTGAGAATAGGGGGAGTCAAAATATTCACGGATGGCTCAATTGGAGCAGCAACTGCTTACATGTCTAGGGAGTATAAGGGTGACAAGGGTAACAAAGGCAGGTTGGTGATGGATAAGAAAGAATACTCGAAGATTATCAAGAGAGCAATCAAGAGTAACATACAGACTGTGACGCATGCCATTGGTGATGCCGCCATTGAGATGGTAATAACTGCCTTTGAAGACCTGAAGGATAAATCAATGATTAGAGAGCAGAGGCATCGAATTGAGCATGCTGAGATGATTAGTGAGTGGCAAATACGCCGAGCTGTTAGCCTTGGGCTGATTCTTTCAATGCAGCCTAATTTCGTCGGCAAATGGCAATTCCAGGGAGGACTCTATGAGAGCAGAGTGGATGGCGAAACATTCCGAGGAATGAATATGTTCAGGGTGGCACTTGACAACGGAGCACGTCTTGCATTCGGCAGCGACGGTATGCCGTATGGACCACTCTATGGAATCTGGGCTGCCACGACACATCCGAATGAAAGAGTCAGACTTACTGTAGAAGAGGCGCTTAGGTGCTACACCCTAGAAGCAGCTTATGCTTCCTACATGGATAGAACCGTCGGAAGCCTTGCTGTGGGCAAAAGAGCTGACTTTGCGGTCCTTTCAGATGATATTCTAAAAGTTCCACCAGAGAAAATAAAGGATATCAGTGTTGAGCTGACAATTGTTGGTGGGATTGTGGAATACACTGCGCTCGGGTCCTGAGGTGGTCCCCGTGGGCAATATTCGTGTTCTTAGCGAAGAACTTGTTTCTCTAATTTCTGCTGGCGAAGTCATAGAGAATCCCTCGTCAATTGTCAAGGAGCTAATCGAGAACTCACTTGACGCAGAGGCTACCAATATTGAGATATCAATCACTGATGGTGGTATTGGATCAATCGCTGTTTCAGACAATGGGATTGGCATCTTGAAAGAAGACTGTCCAGTATGCACATTGCGCTACTCAACAAGCAAGATTAGCACAAGGGAAGACATCGAATCGATTCTCACATATGGTTTCAGAGGTGAAGCTCTAGCTAGCATTGCTGCAGTAGCTGATGTGGTGATAGTTACAAAGCACAAAGACGATGAACTTGGAACGAGGATTTCATCTCGAGCAGGAGAAATACCTAGCATTGAAGATGCTTCAAGACCTAGGGGGACCACTGTTGAGATTGCAAATCTATTCAAGAATATCCCTGCCCGAAGAAAACATCTATCCTATCCAAGAGTTGAGAGCCAAAGAGTTCTAGATGTCACTATGAGGCATGCAATCGTCAGGAATGATGTGGGATTTAGAGTCATCAGAGACGAACGTGCAGTACTAGACTGTCCACCGGGTCAAACGGAGAGAGATCGAGTACTCCATTTGTGGGGACCTGATGTTGCCGCAAGTCTGGTCAAGTTCCAGCATAAGACCGTTGGCACCTTGGTCTCAGGATTCATAGCTCTTCCTTCTGTTTCAAGAGGCAACAGAGGAAGACAGTATTTCTCTGTCAGAAACCGTCCAATATATGACGAAAAACTCAATCAAGCCGTTGAATCAGCGTACTCATCACTATTGATGAAGGGGAGATATCCTATCTGCTCCATCAAGATAGATGTTGACGTGGAAAAGGTTGATGCAAATGTCCACCCAACAAAAAGAGAGGTCAGAATTCAGGATTTCGATTCTCTCATAGAAACCCTAAGGATTGCTGTTCGGGAGGCATTGGACAAGGATAGGCCAAAGGCGGCACCTCTGCCACTCCAGGACTTTGTGGATGTGCCACTTTCTGAAACCCTCAGTTCCCAAGGTGAGGAAGACATGACATTTTCAGCCCGGACCTTGGCAGAAGAGCCGCTGCTTTTTGAGAGAGTCACACTCGAAGAACTGGTTACAGATAAGGAAATAGAACCTCAGGAGATTCCCCTTAGAGGAGCTTTCAAGATCGTGGGACAGATTCAGGACCTCTATATCCTTCTCGAGTTCGATGATGGACTCGTCATCGTGGATCAACATGCTGCACATGAGAGGATCATCTATGAGCAACTAAAAGCCAAGATGAAAAACGAGAGCATTGCTACTCAGGAACTGCTGGAGCCAATCGTTCTCCGACTCAGCGCGGCCGATAAGGATGCAATTCTTGATGCTCAAGAAGTTCTTAATTCGCTTGGATATTCAATCGATTCTTTTGGAGGAAGTGAAGTTCTTGTTTCTACACTACCTGATGTGTTCGGTCATCGAGCAAATGAAGACGAGCTGATTTCACTTGTAGATAGGATTGTTGAGCTTGGTGTTCGAGCCGCGAAAGATGAATTCATGGACAATGTCCTTAGAGTCGTTGCTTGTCATTCGGCCATCAGAGCCGGAGAAACTCTCAGTCACAAGGAAATTGCGTCCCTTCTGGTAGATCTTGTCAAAGCACCGAACAGATACAATTGTGCTCATGGCAGACCCTCAATGATCAAGCTCACAAGACAGGAGCTTGACAAACGGTTCGGGAGGGATGGTCCTCAAGCCCTTGCTCGGTTCAGAGCGAGGCACCGCCTTAAGCGGTAGCCTGCGTTGAGCGTAGGATTAAGTAATGCTAGACTCTCGAATTCCAATATGCCTTCAAAGAGCAGTCTTGTAATTGCCACGATTGTCTTCCCTGATGACTCATCCGAAACTAATGTCCTGCTGCTACTCGAAAGCATTCGTGCGTTCGCTGGTTCTCTCTCCGAGGTAGAGATCTGGTGCTATACACCTGAGTCCGAAGATGAAATCTCTTCAAAGATTCGGACTAGAATTGACGAAATGGGGGTTGAACTGATTCCATTTGATATGGATTCAGAAATAAGCTCATTTCCATTCATGAAACATGCTCATGCAGCAACCATTGCAGAATCAAGATCCAAAGGAAGTTTCGAGTTGGTTGCATGGCTTGCTCCAAACACATTAGTGCTTCAAGAGCCGAGTAAGTTCATTCTTGAAAGACACATCAGCGTGGGCTATCGCCCTGTTCACCACAAGCTCCTCGGGCTGAATTATGATGACCCTCTCGACACATTCTGGTCTGCTGTGTACGAGTTCTGTGGGGTATCTGAGGAGAGTGTCTTCGCCATGAAGACCCAAGTTGAGGAATTGTCAATTCGACCATACTTCAATGCAGGCTGTCTAGTTGTGAGACCAGATAGGACCCTTCTCCAGACTTGGCGTGATGTCTTTGTAAGGGTATACCGGGAACCAGTTTTTAATAGGCTATATCGGGAAGACGACCGGTATGCGATTTTTGTGCATCAAGCGATTCTCACAGGTGTGATACTAGCGAAAACAGAGCATGATGAAATCGAGGAACTGCCTGCAAAATACAACTACCCACTGAACCTCTATTTTGAGGACATCACGAATAATCGGCCTGAATATCTTGAAGAATGCGTAACAATAAGACATGAGGGATTCCATAAGGATCCTGAATGGAAAAGCAAGATGCCTGCTCGGAAAGCGCTCAAAGAATGGATTGCCAATGTAATTCGGTAACGGCAAGGAGATCGCTCTTCAGGTCGCGAGGATACGATCTTTCTCATCTATTCTTATTCTGCATCCCTTTGATTGCAATTTCTGAAGCCATTCAACCGTTTCCTCTGGAAATGTTCTGAACCTGTTCCCTCTCAAATTGATGCCTTGTAGACCATCCAGGTTGATGATGCTTTTCGGAAGTGAAGTTAGCTGATTGCCGTCAATGTTCAGGCTCGTTAGACTTGTAAGGCTGCCAATGTTGTCAGGTAAAGATACGAGACGATTATCACTCAGACTAAGTTGTTTGAGGTTAGGAATCTTCCCAAGGCTGTCCGGAAGAGATACGAGTTCATTCTTGTGAGCTGTGAGTTTCTCGAGGTTTGTCATTTTGCCAATGCTCTCCGGCAAGGCAACAAGATTGTTAATGAATATAGCAAGGTCCCAGAGATTACCTAGCTCCTCTACAGTTTCTGGCAGCTCCATGAGTTGGACATTCATCAAGCCTAGTCTTCGAAGGCTTGACAAGTGACCGATTGAATTGGGCAAATACCTAAACTGGTTTCTTGAAAGGTCAGCCCTCTGGAGGTTTGTCATGTCACCAATTTCCCTTGGTATCTCAACTATCTCATTATTGAAGACATCGATGTCTAGAAGAGTATCCAATCTGCAGACACAAGGTGGGATTGTCTCTAAATGATTGTCACGAAGATAGAGATACTGAATCGCTTCAAGATCAGACAGACTATCAGGTAGATCGGTTAGCCCTTTCTTGTTGATGCTCAAATACTCGATATGACCATCTACCTCAGTATATGCTGTTCTATAGAAAGTTGAAGTTCCTGGTCCGCCAAATCTCTTTACCGGGGGAATATGTTCGCCAATCATTTCCTCAAGTTCCGATAAGACAGATGCTTCGGTTTCAACGAGAGGCATGATTCAGGATTGGCTACAGTTGTCCTATTCAGATTGTGGTTTCAGCATTTCTGCAAGGCTTTTGTCGTGCCGAATCTCTTGTCTCACTAACCACACCGCTTATTAACAATCGTTCATCATTGGGAGGACTGAGGGTCTACTATGGCTACTACTCTGAAGGCAACCACAAAGATTCTGGATTTGGCAAAGGTGTACCCGTTTCTCTTTGATACTCTGGTTGAGATATCTCCAAAGCTGAAGCGTCTGCAGAATCCAATTATGCAGCGGACAATCGGAAAAAGAGCTACTCTAACAGATGTTTCGAAGTTGTCTAAGGTTCCTTTGAATAGAATATTCGCCATATTGTCCGAGTCGATTTCTAAGAATGCCAACGAAACAGTTGCTATAGATAAGGAAGACGAAGCGAGAGGCGAATGGCAGGAGGAACTTGAGAAGCGCCAGACGAAATTGAAGGATCTCATTTTAGGGCTTCATGAAGGAGAGGAATTGGAGAAGCTCCAGGGTCAATTCAAGCAGATACTTGGTGATGTCAGCGCAACAGAGATAGCTGAGATGGAGCAATCATTGATTTCCTCGGGCGAGCTCACAGCGCAGCAGGTTACTGCATTGTGTGATTTACATGTGCAAGTCTTCAAGGAATCGCTGGATATACAAGAGAAACCCGAGTCAATTCCTGGACACCCAGTCCACACATACATGAGTGAGAACAAGGAAGCACAGAGATTGGTTAACTTACTCAAGGAGAACCCTGAAGATTCGAGTGCCTTGGAGGATTTGAGGAAAATAGTGACCCATTATACGCGGCTGCAAAATCAGCTGTTTCCGATTCTTGAGAAGGCTGGGATAACTGGTCCTTCAACAGTGATGTGGGCCAAGCAGGATGAAATCCGTGAAATGCTCAGCAAAGCAGATGAATCGAATCTTAATGAGGTGCTTGCCGCGGTTGAAGATATGATATACAAAGAGGAGAATATTCTCTACCCGATGGCTCTGGAGAATCTTTCAGAATATGATTGGGTGAAGGTGCGAGTAGGAGAGGAAGAAATCGGATATGCCTTCGATCTTACACCCAGCACTGAATGGAAGCCAATTACTCCCTTGGATGTTCATCAAGCGGACCAAGAACCTGAATCACCTGAAATCAAGCTGAACACCGGTAATCTGACGCTGAAGGAGATTGACTTGCTGCTAAGACATATTCCTGTTGATCTTTCATTTGTTGGACTTGATGAGAGAGTCAAGTACTACTCTGCCACAGATGACCGAATTTTCCCAAGGAGTCCCGGGGTTATTGGAAGAGGCGTCATTAATTGTCACCCCCAGAAGAGCTATGATAAGGTTCAGAGAATAATGGATGCATTCAAAGACGGGACTCAGGACAAGGCAATATTCTGGATTCAACTAGATGACAAGTTTATCCTCATATCGTATTACGCCGTTAGAGGTGACAAGGGAGAATTCGTTGGGACCTTGGAGGTCACGCAGGATGTGACAGAGATTCGAAGTCTGGAGGGCGAGAAAAGGCTCCTTGAGTGGGAATGACTTCATCTGCTCCTGCAATATCAAAAAAAGAGAGGGAGTAGTCTGGATGAGTTCCAGACTACATCTATACTAGATCTACTGCTTCCTTGCGAATACTACGATTAGGACAATCACCACAAGTGCTCCACCACCTAGTGCAAGTAGCAGAATCGGATCAATCGGGGGAGGCGGTGGAGGTGGTTCAGGTGTCGTTGTGGGAGTAGTTGTAGTCGGAGTAGTGGATGTCGGTGGTGCGAATCCACCTGGGACATATGGCTCGCCTTTCCAGACAGATGCGACTGGAGGCGCAACGGTGTCACGGTCAAGGGTGTCAATCAATTTTGCAATGATGAGATTCTCTGTTTGGGATCCAGATCTCGTATCATTCCAAGCTTCTGCAATAAACATAGGTGCAAGCCCTTGATGGTCTTCTGGTCTCAAGTACGTTGCTCCCTTCGGGCAATCTATGGTAATGCCACTTTCCAGATAGTTAATCATTAGACCACTATCTAGGTCCGGGACGGCATTTGTAGCTGCCACCAAGAATTGAGCTGTAGCAAATGCACTTGCAGTGAAGAGTTCAGGCACTTGATATGAGTAGGTCGGAGCACCGGGTGCAATGTTTCTGGCATCGTGTTGAGCCACCATCCAGTCATTCACAGTGTTATTTGGTAGTTCATAGCCATATACGCATAGCCCTCTAGAACCTACAATGGTTGCTGGGGGTGTCAAACTTTCTTCGAGATCGGTCCCAGAGAGTATATCAACAACGACTCCGGCTGCATCCATGTGGGAAAAGATATCATAGGTCCAGAAATCATTGATGATGTCTACGAAGGATCCTGCCCAAACAACAAAGAGATAATCAATTCCGAAGAGAAAGTTGGCTGTTATGAGATTGGTAATATATGGACTAAAATCAGTTGTACCGAAAGGTGCATACTGAAAGCTATTCACCACTCCGCCTTTGGATTCAATTACTTCCCTCATCGCGTCAACGCCACTATATCCAAAGGAATAGTCAATGGCGAGAAATCCAAATTTGGTGTAATTGAGAGTGTCCATAGCATATGTGACGCCAGCATAGGCATCGTGCCAGCTATTTCTTGCTAAGCGGAATACATATGGATTAAAGAGCGATGCCGTCAGCTGAGAGTCAGCAGCTGGTGTAATAAAGTACAGCTTTTCATATTCTTCAGCAATTGGTGCAATTACTGCGGCAAGATTGCTATGTGTCCCTCCTACAAGAATATCAATATTGTCTATTTCAATTGCGTCTGTAACTAGAGCTCCTACCGAAGTTGGGTCGCCTTTGGTATCGTAATAATGAATCTCATAGGGTCTGCCTGCTTCGGTCATGTTCTCATTATTGTACCCCATCTCCGTGGTTGCATAAATTAATCCTAGCTCAAAGCCTTGCTGTGTCCATGGCGCATAGTGTGCAAGACCCGAGGTTGTAAAGGGAGCAAAGACTCCTATTTTTATTGGTTCTTGGATTGTTGCGACAGTGGGCATAACAGCAAAGTAAGGTAGGAAAACAGATGCAACTAATATACCAGCAAGAGATAGAGATATCCATCTCGTCTTTTTCATCTTCTATCCTCCTTTGCTCCTACTCGATGATTGAGTAGAAGACACAGCTTGAACGATAGCCTTCCTGAAGCACTAGTTCCCTGCTATATATCTGTTAAGGAACTCGGAATAAGAGAAAACGATGAGTTGAATTTATGCAATTATTTTTTTTATGATATGCGTTTTTGAGTTTGCTTGTGCAAGAATTCAAGAACTATGCTGTTAAACTCTTCAGGTTTCTCAAATGTTACAGCATGTCCTGAATCTTCAACAATGACCATTTCTGAATTAGGCAATGCATCATGAATGACGTGAGAGTAGGGATAGACCGGCTTGATTATGTCCTTCTCCCCGCCAATGATACAAGTGGGCGTCTTGATCTCTGGCAATTGGTCTGTGACATTTAGCATGAGAAAGGAGTCGCATAATCTCACAAGCGGAGGATAGTCTAGTTGAGCATATCGTTCCTTTGCTTGTTCCAAGATGATAGTATTCTTTTGAATGAAAGCTTCTCCGAAATTTAGCGGGATAGTAGCATGATAAAATAGCTCGGGATCCCCGAGATTACAAGCATATCTCCATAACTGCACCATCTCACTGAGCAGAGACCCCACATACGACACAGCGCTGCATGCAACCAGGCTATTCAGCATGTTTGGATATTTCAAAGCAAAGACCAGTCCAAGCTCGGCGCCATAGCTGATTCCGACATGATGAACCTTGGAGATACCAATTTCATCGAGAAGTGCTTTTTGATCCTCAGCATGGATATCGAAGGAATATGGACTATCTGGCTTATCGCTTTGTCCTTGACCACGCATGTCATAAAGGATGACTTGATACTCTTTGGAAAAAGCAGGAAGTTGATTGACCCATCCTAGAGTATTTGAGAAGACACCATTGCCAAAGATAACTGGTTCACCTTCGCCATGTATCTCATAGTAGATTTTGATACCATTCACTTCACATAATGGCAAGACTAAACCTCCTATTGACCGAAGTCTTCCTTCAATCTTCGTTTCAGAATCTTCCCAGCTCCAGAAATGTAAGAAGCAAAGCCATCGATAAACACCACAGATTTGGGAGTTTTAAATTTGGCTAATTTCCCTTCACAGAAGCTGATTATCTCTTCTTCAGTAGCTTCTGCTCCGGTTTTTAAGACAACAACAGCGCGACCAACCTCACCCCACTTAGAATCAGAAACCCCGATTACTTGTACCTGTGCAATCTTGGGATGTTGTTCCAGAAGCTTCTCAATCTCTCTGGGGTACACATTTTCGCCGCCACTGATGAACATGTCTTTGACTCGATCAACCACAAAGAAGTATCCTTCATCATCATAGTAGACCATGTCCCCAGTTCGAAACCACCCATCGGCGTCCAAGAGAGTCTTGTTCAATTCTGGACGATTCCAATATCCCTTGGTGACTGTTGGACCCTTGAATAGAAGCTCGCCAACCTCATTTGAGCCGCACTCTTTCTCGGTTTCTGGGTCAACAACTTTGGCATCTATAAAGAAGTTGGGAGTTCCAATACTTCCAATCTTTCGTTCAGCATCCCATGGGTCAAGAGCAAAGCAACCAGGTCCGACTTCAGTCATACCAAATCCTTGTTTGAATTTGACCCCATGTGTTTTTTTGAATGTCTTGATGATTTCCAAAGGCAATGGTTCTCCTCCCGAAGTTAGAAAGCGGACATTGCTGAAGTCAATTGATTTGAAGTCAGGATGATTCATCAACATCCGGTATTGTGTAGGAACTGCGAAGAAGAAATTGGGTCGCTCCTTGTTGATTAGATGAATTAGTATCTCCAAATCCCATCCCTGCATTTGGATTACTTTTCCGCCCAAAATCAATAGTGGAATGGCATACACGTAGAGTCCGCCTACATGAAACAGCGGTAGATGATTTATGTAGACATCGCCAGGAAGAATGTCTCGAATAGTACTTAGTGTATTGAAGGCAACCTGTTTGTAGGTTATCATTGCGCCTTTTGGAAGACCTGTTGTCCCACCTGTAAAGACAATACCCATAGGATCTTCGTACGAGAGGGCAGCCGGCACGGGAGGAGTAGATGAGGCTTTACTGACTACTTCTTCATAATTCAATGAGCCTACTGGCCCCTCTCCTTCTTGGCCCAGTGCAATCCAATGGTCGACTGATGTTTCTTCCTTCAGCTCAGATGCGACAGACGCAAAGCTCTCATCATAAAGAAAGACGGAGGGGGTTAGGTCATCAACCAAACCCACCAGTTCTCTCACGACCAAACGGAAATTCAGTGGGCTGAAGATACCTCCACTCTTTTGGCATCCAAAGAACGCTTCCCAGTATTCAAGACTATTGTAAGCGAGAATACACAGGCGATCCCCTTTCTCAAACTTGAAACTCCCCTGAAGGAGATTCGCGACCTGATTCGCTCGCTTATTGAATGTGCTATAGGTATATCGTTTCCCTGTCGCAACATCAACTAGAGCTTCTACATCAGGTGAGAAGACCTCTCTCTTGGATAAATAATCAAACTGATTTACCATTATTGCAGCCTCGCAATTGGCGGTATCTCACCACCATCTTAGTGCTGCAGCCGCCATATTGAATCCTCCTCCTGATGAGCAGAGGGCAATATATTCTCCATTACCATGTTCCGGAGGGGGAAGCTTTCCTTTGTCAATTGCGTCGTACATTGCTAAAGCAATGCACGCCGAACCAGTATACCCCCATTTATCCATCACATTATGGGTCTTCTCAAGAGGCAGCTCCAATTCTTTCATTACCGCCTCAATGGTTCGAAGGTTTACCTGAGTGAAGAAAATCCAGTCTATGTCGTCCATGGATAGATTTGCTTTCGCCACGCAATCCCGGGTTAGAATTGGCCAGTGTTGGAGATTTGTGTCTGAAGGAAAACGTTTGCGAAAAGCAAGGTGATGCCTATGATTCTGAATCGCTTCAACTGTTGGCGGTTCAGCTGTTCCTCCGACGAAAACTCCTAGATGATCATGAAATGAGCCATCTGCCATCAATTTTGAAGCAATGAATCCTTCCTCCTCTTCACTGGCTCTCATGACAATGGCTCCTGCAGCATCAGCAAATAACGTACAGGTATAGTGATCAGTCCAATCTACAAATTTTGTCATTCCATATGCACCAATCACCAAGACGGAATTAATCTCGGCATCTGTTTTGATATATCGAGAAGCAACATCCAAAGAAGTGACTAAACCTGCGCATGCGCAATTGACATCAAACGTGCCTGCCTTATTCGCACCGAGTTTATGTTGAACAACAACTGATGTTGCTGGAGATAGATAGTCTGGAGTATCAGTGCTTAGAATAATCAAATCGAGCTCGTTTGCATCCATTCCCGCATTTTCTAATGCTTCACGACTTGCATGAAAAGCGAGATCTGATGTCACCTCATCTTCAGCCATGATGTGGCGTTGTCTGATGCCAACATTTTCGACTAGCCAATCTGCAGTACCTGGACGGTTGAGCATCTCCTCTATTTCTTCATTCGTCAACATCTTGTCAGGAACATACATTCCCAGACCTGCAACCACAGCTGAACGAACCATCCACATCATCCTCTGAGTTTGATTTTGGGGGCTGTAGCACTTCCCTGCCTATATCACCTTCTTTTCGAAATCAAAAGTGAGTTATTTCTGCTCTAACTCGTCTATGAAACTCATGACCGCATCATTGAATTCGCTATATTTCTCGATGATGCTGAAATGAGACCCTCCTTCAATAAGCACCAATTGTGAATTGGGTATTTTGTTAGCTAGCATCTCCCCATTTTTGGGGGGGACTGCTAGATCTGCATCTCCATGTATGACCAATGTTGGGACTGATATCTGCTTTAATTCAGATTCAGAATTGAAATCACCCACTGCTGCACTTTGACGAATTTGCGCAAAAAGCGGAGTGGGATGCATTTCTGCCCATTGGTCTATTTGCTCTATCACCGACTCATTCTCTTGAATGAATTCTGGGCTGAAAGTAGCCCTGTAGCGCATTTCCCTAGCTTGCTCTTTTGAGATTGTTTCAGTTGGAAGAGCGACTAGCAGGGCCATTGTTCTATCATCCATCGGAATAGAGTTTGGCCCCCCAAAATGGCTAGATACAACAATCAAACTTCGTACCTTTTCAGGATAGGATATGGCAATTTGCTGAGCAATCAATCCGCCCATTGAAATACCTAGAATATGAGCCTTATCAATGCCGAGAGCTTCTATCAGCCCAACCGTATCATCAACGAACATCTGAATTGAATATGGATAGTCAGGCTTGGAACTTCTCCCTGCTCCTCGATTATCGAATACAATGCATCTGAGTTTCTCTTTGAAGGCAGGAATCTGTCGAAACCAAATCCAGCGATAGCTCGCCCATCCTCCAATGAGCACAAGAGGCGGAGCCTCAGGTGGTCCATGAATCTCATAATAGATATCGATGTCCCCTACAGTTTCAAATGGCAAGCAATCAACTCCTTACAGCTATCCTTGCGAAGATAGCTCGAATCCTTGCGGCGATAGCTTTTGGAAGACGTCTTATTCTTGATGCAATTTCCTTTCTATATAGCCATAATAGTAGAAATCCAAATATCCCGAGAAATCCAAATACACCGAAGACAATAGGGAAAGACCTAGCATCCTCAATCAAGAATAGGAATAAACCTAGTGTGCCCAAGAAACCGAATACCCAATAATCAGAAGCCTTTATTCCAAATTCAAATCGACCCAACTTAATTTGACGCATTTTTTCCGAAGCTGAATTGACCCTCCTCCCAATAGACCCTACGATTCCAAGAGGCATAAATAGGACAATGAAAATATACATCAACCCTAACGCTACCAACCATAATTCTCCCGGTAGGCCTAATTCCCCCATGAAGTTCACCAAATAGAGATCTGAGTACTCAACTACTCCAGCTCCTAGTAATGGACCAAATAGAGTGCCAATGCCTCCAATGATGGTATACAACATTGCATTTATGGTCACTTCGACTCCCAAAGCTGTTGACGGATCAATAACCCTATTGAAGGGTGCATACAATCCCCCTGCAAGTCCAGCTATGGCACCGCTTATCATCATCATCACTATCTTAGCCCGATAGCTGTTGTATCCTAATGCTTCAGCGCGTTCTTCATTTTGAGCTACAGCAGCAACCATTCTCCCAAACGGAGATGCCACTAATCGTTTTATGAAGACATAGGTTGCAACTACACATGTTAATACAAGATAGTATTGCACTGGAATAGTGAAATAGAAAGTAGATCTTTGTTCAATCCACAGTGATACCATCTGAGCGATGTTTTCTCCAAAAGTAGCAGCCAGGCCAACTAGTGCTAATATCAAGATAATGATTGGTATTATGAAGGACTTCATTCTATTGGTGGTATTCATCTCACTTGCGAAAGTTTGCAGCCCCTCAGAAAACTGCAGTGGGTCGGATATGGATCTCTTTCGTTCCATCCAAAAGATAAGTATCATCCCAAGAAAGGCATAAAATACTAGTACAGGTCCATAGATGTTTGTGCCAAACATGAAAAGGAAGCTCGTAATGGCTATCATGACTGGAATGAATAGGATGAGTCCAATAGAAGCCGTTCGTTTCTTTAAGTAAAGGATGATCACTCCAAGAAAGGCTGCAAAGAATACAAATGCAAGTGTGATAAAGAGCAGATAGAAAGGCGCAGTCCTAATAATAGCTGGATTCGCTACTCTGAGTCCTGTTTCTCCACCAGAAAGACCTGGATTTTCAGAGAAGAAATTATAGAGAAACATTGCAATTGCTAAAGCGATAAACGCAAACGCAGTACCTCTCATTCGGCTTGTAGTAAGTCCCATTATAAGCCCCAGTCCGCCGCCAATCATAATGGCCAAAACAATAGAAAGCGGATATGGAATAATCGCAATTGCATTTAGGGGAGGGGGAAGTATAGATGCGTCTAAACTAAAGGCCATCACATAGGCTCCCACTCCAAAAAGTGCAACATGCCCGAAATTTAAGAGGGCAGCTCGTCCCAGTTGCAGATCAAAGGAAGCTGCCAAAAGGCCGAAAATCATTATCTGGGTTATAAGGTTGAGTAAAGCTCGAACGGGAGATGTTTCTGCTGTTGTAACCAATGGAAGCATATACAGAAATGCTACAATGCTTACAGGGATTCTATTGTTCGATAATATGGTGGGTATACTAGCTATAACTTCTCTCATTCGTCCCACAAGATCACCTACGTTAAGCATGACCTGTCAGCCCTCCTGGTCTTAGTATTAGAATAATCGCCATAATAATGAAAACGATGATGTTCTGAAGCACGGGGATGAAGTATGCTGTGAATTGCATTGATAGGCCAACTATTAAAGATCCAAAGAATGTTCCTTCAAAACGACCATAATGAGCGCCTCCAACAACAACTATAACAAATGCGAATATGAGATAAGTCAGACCATGACCTGTATTGGCTCCAATCCAAGGGACTAAGACGGCACCAGATAATCCTGCAAGGCCAGCACCCAACATGAAAACGAGCGTAAACAACTTTCTGATATTCGTCCCTAATGCTTCAACCATCTCTGAATCTTCTATTCCCGCTTGTATCTGAAGACCAATGCGTGTTCTGCGAAAAGCTACAAACATTATCGAAGCAACTGCCAATCCCAGAAAGATCAAGAAGATACGATAAAGCTCGAATATGAGTCCTCCTCCAAAATCAAGAACGCCGCTGATAAAGAAGTAACTCAATTGTGAATTGGGTATAATGAAGTATGTTCTTACTGAACTACCCCAGACAATCTCGCTAAGCTGGGTGATAATAAACATAAAGCCAACTGTCAGCAGTATCTGAGCAATGGCATTACCATACAATCTTCGAATTGTGAAGTATTCTATCCCTCCACCTATTAGAGCCAGAACAGCTGTAGCTCCAACAGCACTCACAATAAAAGCTGCAATTGAAATGGCAAATGGGTTGCCTCCGAAGATTAAGGTGAATGGTAATGCAGGATCTAGGAGAACAGATTCTGTCCCGAGGTAGATTATGAATCCCATGAAACCTCCCAACATGAAGAAAGCACCATGTGCGAAATTGATGACATCACAAAGTCCGAAAATCAAGAAGAAACCAGAAACCATCAAGAAGAGCAACATGCTAATTGCAAGTCCATCAACCAATGATTTGCTAGCCCTTAGAACGAATTGATCCCATGTATAGAAGCTTATCGCGGCTACAACCAGTAATCCTCCAATGATGACCAATGCAATTGCCATAGCAATTCTCAACATTCTGCGAGCTTGAGGGTTCTCTTCGAGGTAGTCCCTAGGTGAAAAGCGTCGCTTCTGCATTGCTGTATTCATATGCTTACCCCCAAGTATTGTGCAACCAGCTTTTTGTCAGCTATTAGCTCAGACATGTTATTGCCTTCATGGACAATTTTGCCATTGTCGAAGATGTAATAATTGTCACCGAGTTTGGACACAGTTCGAAAGTTTTGTTCAACTAGCAGGATGGTTGCAAATTCCTTCAGCCTGTCAAGAGCATCGATAAGATTCCTAGCCAAGAGAGGACTCAAGCCCTCTGTAGGTTCATCGATAAGCAACAGATCATTGTCATTCATCAATGCACGAGCCACAGCCAGCATTTGCTGCTGGCCGCCTGAGAGAGTTCCAGCTCTCTGCTTCATGAACCCCTTCATGTCAGGGAAAAGGTCGAATATGAAATCCATCCGTTCCTCTACATCTCCCTGCAGGCCTCCTTTCCGCATTGAAACGATTAGATTCTGTTCAACTGTCAGTGACCCGAATATTCTTCTGGTGTCAGGAACATATCCCATGCCTTTGCTGACTATTTGATGCATGGGAAGATTCGATATCTCCTCCCCTTTGAAGACAATCTTTCCTTCTTTAGGTGGATATATTCCGAGTATTGATTTCATTGTCGTAGTCTTCCCAGCTCCATTTCTACCCAATAATAGAGTGACCTCTCCTTTTGGAACGACCAATGAGATTCCTTGCAGGACATAGAAGGAACCGATGTACACGTGAGCATTTTGTATTTCAAGCAAGTTCTGCATCTGTACCACCTAGATAAGCTTTCAAGACTTCTTCATTCTCTTTGATCTCTTTTGGAGGCCCTTTAGCAATCATTCTTCCTTCTGACAGAACAACGACCTCCTCGCTAAGGCTCATTACAATGTCCATTTTGTGTTCAACAACTAGCAACGTTAGTTGATCGCCATAGGATTGCTTGACGCGTAGGATGGCATCAATCACATCTGGTATCTCTTCAATAGCCATTCCAGCAGCAGGCTCATCAAGAAGGAGTAGTCGCGGCTCAGTCGCGAGAGCCATAGCGATCTCAAGCTTTCTTTGCTCAGCGTGTGGTATCAACGCAGCTGGGACATAGAGTCTAGCAGGGTCTAGACCCACAATCATAGCAATGTCCAGAACTTTTTCATGGAAATCGGTATAGGAGCCTGCCTTCTTTAGCATCCCCAAGAAGTTAACTCTTGCACCACTGCAGCCCTGCGCAGCAAGTCGAATATTCTCGAAGGTTGTTTGATATGGAAATATGTTAGTAATCTGATAGGATCGTGAAATACCCTGTCGTGTTCGTTGATGCATTGAATATCGCGTTATGTCTCGACCCTCAAAATAGATATTTCCGGATGAGGGTGGAAAGACTCCTGTGATTAGATTGAAGAAGGTCGTTTTTCCAGAACCATTTGGCCCGATGATAGCTTTTATCGAACCTCTTTCAACATTAAGGCTAACATCTTTGACAGCGGTTAGTCCATCAAATCTCTTTGTCAATCCGCTCGTGCTCAGGATGAATTCACTCTTTGAGGACAAATTCAACCTCCTCCTGACGTGACATCTAGATATCTGAAATGGGATATCCCTAGGGAACCCAATTCTGGCGAATAATATACCTTTTGGATTTCATGGTAAACTCTAGCCATTTCTTCAGCAAGACTAATACTATACAATGTTGTCAATCTGAATCATTATGGACCTGAAAAGCTGGTCATGGATAGGCGATTGGACTGGAAGAAGAGCACTGTTGACTCCAAAA